>JAHUUM010000001.1 GCA_019218445.1 Weeksellaceae bacterium TAE3-ERU29
ATCCATTTCTATCATTCCCTCTAAAGTATAACGAGCATCTCTTTTACCCATGGCTTTACGGATTTTATGTACCATAGCCCATACCGGTTCATAGCGTTTTAAAGCTAATTGTCTTTGTATTTCTTTGGCGGAAAAGCCTTTTTTGGTAGTACTCATTAGAAAAATAGTTTTGTACCATACTAAAAAGGAAAGATTGGAATTTTCCATAATTGTACCACTTTTTAGAGAAGTTCGACTGCGACATTTTTTACATTCATAACTCAATCGGCTTTTAATCCAATAATGTTCTGTATGTCCACATCTTGAACAAATAACTCCCTGCTTATCTCTTTGGGCTTTAAAATGAGCTTGACAATCTTGTTCACTTCCAAAGTGAACACTAAAATTAAATAGATTCATCGACATTCTTCTTTATTTCAGGCAAATATAATAATTTATGGGAAATTAAGGATATACAGAATGTTTTATAGTTCAATGACAGATACAAATCTCCAAGTTAAACTATAAATATATTATTTTTTTATTTTTTATTAAAAATTTTCATCACTAATTATTATACGATTATATTCTATATAAGTCAATAAAACTATAATATTAATTAAAAATTTTCAAAATTCCTTTTCAGTTTTAGATATTTGCTTTCCAAAAAATCAAGAAATAATGAATACTTTCACCAAGTTGATAAAAAGATGACTCTCAAGGCTCAATGAACCGCGTTAGGGATAGAAACGGAAAGCCCGTAGCGTAGTAAAACGGAGCGAGGACTTGCAGTGAATAGCCCGACCCGATAGGGGAACGCCCAAATAAAAATCATTTAAATAAAACCTCGCACCAACCAAACGCAGAGCTGTGAATATTTTGTAAAAGACTTGAAATTTATAGATAACTATTTCATTGTTAAAATCTTATTGAAAACTCCTCAAATTTATTTTTGATATATCATTTCCATGTTAATTATTCTTAATATTTTTGCATAAATTTATTTTTATGAAAAAAGCTTTATTTATGCTCGTGTGTTTTTTTGTCATGAAAGCACATGCTCAGGAACTGCAGCTGCATTATGATTTTGGGAAAGACAGGCAGTATGCCACAGCCACTTTCGAGATTTTTAAACCGGATAATTTAGGGAGTACGTTTATGTTTACAGACATAGATTTTAACCGACCGGACGGTGCTTCTCTCGTTTATTTTGAAATTGCAAGAAAGTTTAATATCAAAAACAAAACCATCAATGGACTTAATTTTCACATAGAGTACAACGATGGTTTTTTAATATCCGATGGTGACGCTCCTGTGGGGATTCCTATTCAACAAGCAGCTTTGACAGGGATCGGCTTTCCTATAAAAATCGGAGATTTCACACTGCACACTTCTTATCTTTATAAATGGATTAAAGGCTCTAACGGATTAGATGGGCAATTTACAGCAGTTTGGTTTCAAAATTTTGCTCATGATAGAATTACTTTTAGAGGTTTTCTTGATTTTTGGAGTGCTCCAAAATTTGGAAAAAAAGATAAAAAACAAGGTATTTTCATTACCGAGCCTCAATTATTATATAACATAAATAAAAATTTCTCTATCGGGACAGAAATAGAAATCAGTAAAAACTTTGTGCCTTCAGGAGATTTCACAGTAAATCCTACAGCAATGATTCGTTGGGTTTGGTAATTAAATTTAATGATAAATAGTTAAATCATGTTAGATAAAATTTTTAAAATTAAAGACAGAAACACCTCTGTAAAACAAGAATTTATTGGTGGATTGGTTACTTTCTTAACCATGGCTTACATCATTTTTGTAAACCCCAATATACTTTCTGAAACGGGAATGGATAAAGGTGCTTTAATTTCTGTTACTTGTATTGCCGCAATCCTCGGAACATTAATCGTAGGGTTTTGGGCAAATGTTCCTTTTGCCATGGCTCCCGGAATGGGACTAAACGCAATGTTCACTTATACTTTGGTTTTAACACAAGGTGCATCTTGGCAACAAGCCTTAGGAGTTGTATTTTTATCGGGGGTTGTATTTATAATCATCTCTATATTAGGATTAAGACACAAAATAATTGATGCCATTCCCGAATCATTACGAATTGCTATCGGGGCAGGAATTGGTTTATTTATAGCATTTATCGGATTTAAAAATATGGGCTTAATTGTGGCTCACCCTGCAACTTTAATCGGTTTGGGCGGATTTACTCCCGGGTTGGTTATTGGCTTAATCGGATTTTTTGTAACCGTACTTTTAGAGATGCACAAAGTAAAAGGCTCAATATTAATTGGGATTTTACTTTCTACAGTCTTAGGATTTATATTTGATCCCACAGTAACTATGCCCGATTCCGTTGTAAGCACACCACCGTCTATTATGCCTGTTTTTGGTAAATTAGAAGTTTTATCAATTCTGAAAATAGCATTTATAGTTCCAATATTTTCATTCTTATTCGTGAATTTATTTGACTCTATCGGGACTGCAATCGCGTGTTCTATGGAAGCAGGTTTAGTGAAAAAAGACGGAAAAATGCCTCACATAAAAAAAGTATTGGAAGCTGATGCTTTCACTACCATGTTTAGTGGAATTTTAGGAACAAGTAGTACTGTAACTTACATAGAATCAGCGGCGGGAATTGCCAACGGAGCAAGAACAGGTTTGAGTTCAGTTTTTACTGCATTGTTCTTTTTATTAGCAATGTTTTTTGCTCCGCTAATCGGGATTGTTCCTGCTTATGCAACTGCTCCGGCACTTGTATTAGTCGGGATTTATATGTCTAAACATTTAGTAAGAATTGATTTCAGCGAATTATATTTAGCCGTTCCGGTATTTTTAACTTTAATATTAATGCCTCTTACTTACAGCATTAGTTCAGGAATTGCTTACGGATTCGGAAGTTACTTATTGCTTTGCGTAGGAACAGGAAGATTTAATAAGATTCACCCAATTATGTGGTTTATCGGGTCACTTTCCATTTTAGAAATTATAGTTTCTCAATTACATTAAAAAAAATATGAATAATTTACCTCAACAGAAAACAGAAAAACTCTCATTACGAACAATTATACTCGGTATTCAATTTATGTTTGTTGCCTTTGGGGCAACGATTCTCGTTCCCATTTTGGTAACTACAGGCGTTGAAACCGAATTGGCATCAAAAGGAATTACGGAATTTGCCGATACTTATAAAAGTTTTACTCCCGCAGTGGCTTTGTTTACCGCCGGAGTCGCAACTTTAATTTTCCATTTAATTACTAAAGGAAAAGTTCCCGTTTTCTTGGGAAGTAGCTTTTCTTTCATTGCTCCCATTCCGATTGCAGTTGTAGCTTTCGGATATGAAGGAGCTTTATCAGGCTTAGCATCGGTTGGGATTTTATATTTAATATTCGGATTTTTGGTTTATAAATTCGGAATTAAATTTATTGAAAAAATATTCCCTGCTGTTGTGATTGGTCCCGTGATTATGGTCATCGGGTTATCTTTAGCTCCTGTTGCGATTATGAATGCCTCAGAAAACTGGATTATCGCAGTTATTACATTGGCAACCGCAATAGTTACTGTAATGTACGGACGAGGAATGCTTAAATTAATCCCGATTTTTACCGCATTGGTTGTGGGATATACAATTTCTTATTTTACCGGCGGAGTTGATACTTCTTCCATAGAAAACGCTTCTTGGTTTAGTGCCCCAACATTGGTTTTCCCATCTTTTGATTGGCGTGCTGTTTTATATATCGCCCCGATTGCCATTGCTCCAATTGTAGAGCATATCGGGAATATTTATGCTATCGGAAATGTGGCTAAAAAAGATTTTATAAAAGATCCGGGATTACACCGAACTATGATTGGGGATGGTGTAGGTAGCTTTGTAGCTTCTTGCTTAGGAGGTCCGCCAAACACAACTTATGCAGAGGTTACGGGAGCTATTCAATTAACAAAAGTTACCGACCCTAAAGTTTTAAGAATCTCAGCAATTACAGCAATTATTGTTTCTTTTATTGGTGTACTTACGGCTGTCTTAACTTCTATTCCAAAACCTGTTTTAGGCGGAATTATGATTTTATTATTTGGTATGATTGCCTCTATCGGGGTTAATACTTTAATTAATGATAAAGTTGATTTCAGTAGAACTAAAAATCAAATTGTAGCCTCTGTAATTTTGATTATCGGGATTGGTGGAGCTGATATTGATTTTGGTTCTTTCCAAATGTCCGGAATTGGTTTGTGCAGTATCGTAGGCGTAATTTTAAATTTAATCTTACCTGAGACGATTGGTAAAAAGATTGAGGAATAAATAAAACCAATACTCCTCAAGGGACAAACATGAAAAAAATTAATTCCTAAAACTATTAAAGGTCAGCTTAAAAAGTTGACCTTTTTTATTTAAAAATGAGATACTGAAATAAATTCAGTAAGACTTATTTCAAAATTTCATTGTTGATAAAATTATATAAAACAAAAAAGGTTAGAGAAAAATTCTCCAACCTTTTTTAATTTATAATTCTATAAATTAAGCTTCAGGAACTACATCGAAAGACAATTCTGTCTCTACAGTTCTGTGAGGTTTAATTATAGCTGTGTAGCTTCCTAAGCGTTTAATGTTTCTTCCTAAGATAGAAACGTGTTTACGCTCAACATTTACACCTTTTTTGTTCAATAAGTCTGTTAAATCTGCATTGTTAATAGATCCGAATAATTTGTCACCTTCTCCTACTTTTGCAGGAATAACAATTTCTAAACCTTTAACAGCATCTATAATTTTATTTGCTTCTGCAACAAGAGCTTCCTCTTCTGCTTTACGAGCATCTAAAACTTTATTTAATTCTTCTACGTTTGCCGGAGTAGCTAATTTAGCTAAACCTTGAGGAATTAAGAAATTTCTTCCGTACCCCGGTTTTACTGAAACTACTTCGAATTCAAAACCTAAGTTTTCTACATCTTTCGTTAATATTACTTCCATTTTTAGTTTCTTATTTTGGGGTTATTTTAACAAATCTGTTTCGAATGGTAATAAAGCTAAGTGACGAGCTCTTTTGATTGCTTGAGCCACTTTTCTTTGATACTTTAATGATGTTCCTGTATAACGTCTTGGTAAAATTTTACCTTGTTCGTTTACGAATTGTAATAAGAAATCAGCATCTTTATAATCTACATATTTGATTCCGAATTTCTTGAATCTACAGAACATTTCAGTAGATTGTGTTTCTATATCGATAGGAGTTAAATAACGGATTTCTGATTCACCGCCTTGCTCCACTTGTTTTGCTAAGTCATCTATTGCCATAGTTGTTTAATTTTATTTGTTAGACGATGCTTTTTGTTTTCTTCTATCTTCTGCCCACTCAATTCCGTGTTTATCTAACTTCACAGTTAAATAACGTAATACACGCTCATCTCGTTTGAACATTAATTCTAAGTCAGCAACAATGTTACCTTCTCCTTCCCACTCGATTAAGTGATAGAATCCGTTTCTTTTTAATTGGATTGGATACGCTAATTTACGTAATCCCCAATTTTCTTGATGTACAATGTTTGTACCTCTGTCTTTAATAAAGCTTTCAAATTTTTTAACTGCTTCCTCCACCTGAGAGTCAGATAGAACGGGAGTTAAAATGAAAACAGTTTCGTAATGATTCATTTTATAAATTTTTATTTAGGGTTGCAAATATATAAATATTTTTTTGAAATAGAATATTTTATTTCTATTTTCTAACTTTCTGCTATTAAACCTTTCACCAATTTTATTACATTCGGCATTGCCACATTTGCTGCGTTTAAAACCTCTTCATGAGAAACCGGTATAGAAATTTCCGGTCCGCCTAAATCTGTAATTACAGAAAGTGCTGCAACTCTCATTCCTTGATGTCTTGCAACAATAACCTCCGGCACAGTACTCATTCCTACTGCATCTCCGCCCAAGACACGAACCATTCCATATTCTGCCGGAGTTTCAAAAGTTGGTCCTTGTAACCCTACATACACTCCTTTTTTAATATCTAAAGATTCTTTCTTTGCTATTTCTTCAAATTTTGCTATAAAATCGTGATCATAAGCTTTACTCATTTCAGGGAAACGTGTTCCAAATTCAGATAAATTTTTGCCTCTTAACGGGTGTTCCGGAAACATATTTATATGATCTTTTATAATCATAACATCTCCTACTTTAAAATCTGCATGAACTCCTCCTGATGCATTTGAAACGATTAAATTCTTAATTCCTAACAAATGAAAAACTCTAAAAGGGAAAGTCACTTGTTGCATCGTATACCCCTCATAATAATGAAATCTTCCTGCCATTAAAAGAACTTTTTTCCCTTCTAATGTTCCGTAAATAAGTTCTCCTGTATGACCTTCTACCGTAGTCTGTGGAAAATTAGGAATCTCATTATAATTTATTTTCTCGATAGGGGTAACCTCATCTTTTAAGGCTCCTAACCCTGATCCTAAAACTATTGCGAATTCAGGAGTTTCTCCATTTATTCTTTGTTTTATATAATTAGCTGCTTCTTGAAACTTTGTGTACATAGTTCTGTATTATATTATTAAACTTTTCCGATTGGTCTACTTCAATCGAAATGGGAAGATAATACAAATTTTCGACAATTCTATGCTCATGGCGTAATTTCATATAATCTTTTTCTGTTGTAAGAATTAATTTAGGCTCAGACAAAGACTCAAAAGCTTTTGCTATTGCAGCTACATCATTCGGTTTAAAATTATAATGATCAGGATATTTTAAATATTGAACTGATTTACTCTCAGCTTTTACATACTTTTCTAAACTACCGGCATTAGCTATTCCTGTAACTAACAATACATTATAATTTCTCAATTCATCAGTAGGAATATCAAAGTCTATGTGTTTTAATTCCTCATGATACTTAATTGTAGAAAAGAATAAATACTGATTTTTCTTAATTTTTAATTCTTGTTTTATTTCTTCTTTTTCCTTTTCACTTAAATCCTTAGGACATTTTGTAACTATAATTATATTTGCCCGATTTGCCTCTCTTCCCGACTCTCTTAAATTACCCATCGGTAATAAATAATCTTTATTATATCTATTGTTATATTCTGTTAATAAAATATAGAACCCTGCTTTTAAAGCTCGGTGTTGAAAGGCATCATCTAATATTACAGCATCTAATCTAAATTTCTTTAAGAGTTTTTCTATTGCCTCTACTCTATTTTCTCCTACCGCTACTACAATTCTATTCTTAAATCTATTAAAGAAAATCATCGGTTCATCTCCGATTTGTCTTGCACTGGAATCGTAATTAGCAACTATAAAACCTGAAGTCTTTCTACCATATCCTCTGCTCAATGAGGCAACTCTAAAGTTTTTATACAATAAATCTAAAAGGTATAAGGTATGTGGTGTTTTTCCTGTGCCTCCTACTGCTAAATTACCAACTACAATAATCGGTTTTTTAAACTTTTTTACAGGAAATACTTTTATATTATAAAGTAAATTTCTAATCGCCGTAATAATCCACCAAATAAATGAGAATGGTGCTAATAATATTCGCCAAGTCATGTCGCAAATATAAATCTGATTATTTAAAAACTCTATAATTTTACATAAATAAAGTTTATTTTATTTCAAATTAATTTTATCGTTGTCATTTTCAAATTCATTTCTAACTCTAAAATTCATAAAATAAGCACAAGTAATAAAGAAACTCACCCAAAACAAATAAAACCCTGCATGAAAACTGGAATTTAGCATTTTATGAGAAGTCTCCGTAAAGTCTATATAGGTAAGGTAAACACCTAATAACCCTAATATAAATAATGTAACTGCGACTAAACGAGTAGTTTTCACATTATAAAAATGCTTTATCATACTTAATACAAGAATTACAATTAATTGAATTGCAAAAAATAAAAGAGCTACTTTCCACCAAACTTTCAGTATAGAGTATTCTCTATAAATCAAAGTAATCCCTACCTTTCCCAGAAAAGACATTTTTGAAACTAAAATCCCTGAGATTAAACTCAAAGTGCTTTGAATCAAAACTAATATTACCCTACCTCTCATCTATTTTTAATTTATAATCATTAAACTTTTAAAACTCAATCCTTAGCTGTAACTTTATAAAAAATTTACCACATTATTAATTATTCAAATATAAAAATAAATATTATGGAACATAGACAAATACCTGTTAAAAAAACTATTGCTCTTGTTGCTCATGATCATAAAAAACAAGAATTAGCCAGATGGGTAGACAGACACGCAAATGAACTTAAAAAACATAACCTTATTGCCACTCAAACTACAGGAACAGTTTTAGAAAAAAAGTTAGGTGTAAAAGTTCAAAAAGTAATGAGTGGACCATTAGGAGGAGACCAACAATTAGGCTCTATGATTGCTTCCGGAGATATAAATATGGTCATTTTCTTTTGGGATCCTATGGAGTCTCAACCACATGACAGCGATGTAAAAGCCCTTTTACGTTTAGGAGTTGTATGGAATATTCCAATGGCATGTTGCCCTGCAACAGCAGATTTTTTAATAAAATCCTCTTATATGTTAGAACATTATGAGGCCGAAATTTCTGATTATACTAACTATCTAAACAGGTCTTTATAAAATATTTAAATTATAGGAAATTTAAATTCTTAAAACTTAAAGAAACATCTGTAAAAACTGCTTTTTTAAGCAGTTTTTTGATTTTTAATACTTAAAAAGCAACCTTATATAATTAAAAATATTATTTTTGTCGCCATATTAAAAACAAACATCACTTGAAGATTAAGGCAAAAAAGGTAGGAAAATACATAGGAATCACGTTAGCGAGTATCATTGTTTTATTAATCTTGGCTACGTTGAGTTTACGTATTCCGGCAGTTCAAAATGCCGTGAAAAATCAGATTATTTCTTATGTAGAAGATAAAATTGGGACGCCCGTCTCTTTGGATTATGTGTACGTGAATTTCCCGAATGAATTAGAACTGAAAAAATTCTATGTGGAAGGGCAAAATCAAGATACGATTTTATGGGTAGACAATTTTAAAGTAGGTCTGAATATTCCGGAACTTTTAGATAACAAAGCCAATTTAACTTCCATTGATTTAGAGGGGTTGGTGGCTTTTGTAAAACGGGATAAAAACGGAAAATTTAATTACGATTACATCGTGGATGCCTTTGCCACGAAAGACGACCCAGAGAAGGAATCTAAGCCGTTTGTATTGGATTTGAATAAAATCAATTTAAAAGATATTCGAGTTAATTTTGATGACAAAATGACTCAAAATGAAATAAATGTAGTCTTTAACGCATTCAAAACCAAGGTTGAAAAATTTGATTTGCAAGAAAACACTTATGCGTTGGGCGACATTGAAATGGACGGATTAAAACTAAAATTAAAACAAGATTTAGTACAAGAAGCGACCCGTAAAACCGAGAAAAAAGTAGATTCGCTTTCACAACAAAATCCGTTACAAATTCGTTTGTCCGAAATTGATTTAACCAACTTTGATATTGATTACGAAGACGATATCACAAAAACCTATGCTAAAGTAAAATTTAAACAGCTTTTTGCTGATGTGGATGACCTCAATTTACAGGAAAATAAATACAAGCTGGACGATTTAAAATTAATCGATGCCGATATTCTCGCCAATCTTTATATGCCGTCGGAAAAGTCCGAAAAAACAAAGGAATCTAAAACATCAGAGGGCAATCCTTTGTCTTTATTATTGAATGATTTAAAGCTGAAAAACGTCAATTTGGTGTATAATAATACGGCGATGCCCGAAGCAAAAAAGGGGATTGATTATAATCATTTGAATGTTCAGAATTTAGACTTTGAAATGTCAGATTTTGAGATGAAAAACAACACATTTTCGGGCGACATTGAAAAAGGAAGCTTTAGTGAAAAAAGTGGTTTGGTTTTAAAAGAATTAAACACCCAATTCCTTTATACAAATCAAACCATTCAGTTGAGAGATTTACTGTTAGAAACCAATTATTCCCGAATCGAGGACAATATTCAAGTGGCATTTAACAGTTTAGACGAATTATCTCAAAACCCCGGAAATGCCAATATCGATATTCAATTAAGTGATACAAAAATAGGTTTTCAGGATTTAGCGATTTTAGCACCACAAGTCACAAATCAGCGAATTTTTAAGAAATATCCTAACGGTGCTTTGTTCATTAATGCGGATTTGCAAGGTTTGGTAAACGATGTTGCGGTAAAAAAACTGGACATTTTAGGACCGGATAATTTAAAATTAAAGGCAAAAGGGCGTATTCAAAACGGAATGGATACCGAGCGTTTAACCTATGATATTTTTATTGAAGAACTGACGGCAAAAGGCAAGACTTTATACGCTATCACAGAGCCGGGAACAATTCCTCAAAACATTGCGTTGCCTACTTCTTTCACGCTTAAAGGCAAAGCCCAAGGGAGTTTAAAAGAAATTCATACCGATGCGGTTTTAACCTCTACTGCGGGGAATGCAACGGTAAAAGGTTTTGTGGATATGCGTCAAAAAAATCATGAGAAGTATGATTTACATTTGGAAACCAAGCAATTGGCAGTCGGTAAAATCATTAAAAACAAAGAATTAGGAACGATTACCGCCCAAATAGATGCCAAAGGTGTTGGTTTTGAGCCAAAAACAGCCAATGCCGACTTAAAAGGAAGCATTGAAAGTGCATATTATAAAGGTTACCGTTATCATGATATTAATTTTGACGGAGGAATAGCAAATTCTCATTTTGATGTCAAATTAAATTCAAGCGATCCCAATATGGATATGAAATTGGTGGCATCGGGGATTTATTCAGAAGAAAATTCTCATGTAAAATTGGACGGCGATATCATTAAATTAAATGTACAAGCCTTAGGATTTTATGATGATCCGTTGATTATTGCAGGAAAAATAAAAGGAAAAGCCGAAAACTTTGACCCGAATAAAATCAATGCGGAATTACTTTTAAACGATTTTGCCATTTCCGATACACAAAATGTTTATCCGATTTCTGATGCCTCGCTGAACATTGTCAATACAACAGACAAAAACGAAATTACATTGCAATCGGAGTTGGCGGACATAGAAATCAAAGGTAACTACAAATTGACGCAGATTTTTGGTGCGTTGACGCAAACCATTAATCAATATTATGAATTTACCAAGAAAGAAAATACGGAGATAGAGCCGAATCAGTATTTTACTGTTTCGGGGACTATCAAAGAAAGTAAATTACTTAAAAAGTTTGTTCCGGAGTTAAAATCCATGCAAAATATCAAAATCAACGGAAAGTTTGATGCTGAGCCCAAAGCACTGAATTTAGATTTGACAGCACCCGGCGTTGTGTACGACGATTATACGTTAAACAATGCTGAAATCAAAGTTTTCAATACACAAAATGCTTTAAATTATCAATTAAAACTGGACGGAATAGAATCTTCTAAATTCGCCTTGAATCAGTTGGATATCAACGGAGATATTGCGGACAATCAGATTCGTTATCATTTAAGTACCAAAGACGAAAAAGGAGCTACTCGCTATTTAGTGGGCGGAACAGTTTCGCAAAAAGATGCTTTATTAAATTTACATTTGGATGCCAATCAATTAATTTTAAATTATGAAAATTGGAGCATCGCACAAGACAACGAAATTTCGATTGAAAACAATAATATTACCGCCAAAAACTTTAATTTACAAAACGGAAACAGCCAAATACAAATCTATTCGGACGAAGCACCTCGTTCACCGTTACAAGTTCATATTCAAAACTTTGAAATAGAGACATTAACACGCATTATAGAGCAAGACAGTTTATTGGCAAAAGGAACAATCAACGGAAATATTATCATACAAAACCCGATGAATGATTTGCATTTTAATGCCGATATAAAAGTAAACCAATTGCAAATGTACAATGCACTGGTGGGAGACTTAGACATACAATTAACCGAAAGTACTGCCAACCGAATCAATACCAATATAGCATTAAGCGGACAAAATAACCAAGCGACAATCGCCGGTTTTGTGGATACAAAATCCAATGCGTTAAACTTAAAAGCCAATATTGAACACCTAAATATGGAGAGTTTACAAGCTTTTTCATTTAATCAAATTAAAGAAGGAAAAGGCTATTTAAGCGGGAATTTAGATATTAAAGGTACTACTTCGGCTCCACAAATTTTAGGTCAATTGAACTTTAATGAAGTCGGTTTATTCGTTACTCAATTGGGGACAAGATTCCAAAAAATAAATGATAAAATTGTATTCAATTCATCGGGAATTTACTTTAATAATTTCACTATTTATGATGAATCGGGCAATCAAATGGACTTAAACGGAAACGTAAAAACCAAAACGTACCAAGATTTTGCCTTTGATTTAACTTTAAATGCCGACCAATTTAAAATTGTGGATGCTGAAAAAAGCGAAGAAAGTATGTTTTACGGTGTGCTGGCGGTCAATACTAATTTAGCCATTACGGGTAATATGGATTTGCCGGAAGTCAATGGAAATTTAGAGATTGATGCTCCTACGAGTTTCACGTATATTATGCCACAATCCAGCCCGACTTTGAAGGAAAGACAAGGTGTAGTGAAGTTTGTAGATGAAAGCCAAAAAGCACTAAATCAAACATTAAAGACAGATACGATTGATACCCGTTCACGTATTCGAGGCATGGACGTTTCTGTAAATATCACGGTAAAAGAAGCCGCAAAATTATCGGTAATTGTAGACCAAGCTACAGGTGATTTCCTTGAATTACAAGGAACAGCCGAATTAACGGGCGGTATAGACCCGTCGGGAAAAACCTCGTTAACCGGAGTTTACCAAGTGGAAGATGGAGCGTATCAATTAAACGTGAATTTCCTAAAAAGAAAATTTGATATTCAGAAAGGAAGTAGCATCACATGGACAGGAGATCCAATGCAGGCTAATATTGATATTACAGCTGTTTATACTACCGAAGTTGCTCCGATTGACTTACTTGAGCAACAATTATCAGGCTTGAGTCCTTCGCAAATGAATCAGTATAAACAACGGATTCCGTTCAATACATTATTGATTATACAAGGAGATTTAATAAAACCTGAAATTACATTTAATATAACAACTGATAAAAGTAATCCAGGGGTACCAACGGAAGTATTGGACAACACACAAACCAAGTTAGCGATGATGCGTACGCAACCTAATGAAATTAACAAACAGGTTTTCGCACTCTTATTACTGAATCGATTTATTGGAGAAAATCCTTTCCAAAGTAATTCGGGTTTATCAGCAGAATCCATGGCACGCCAGAGTGTAAGCCGAATTTTATCTGAACAGTTAAATAATTTAGCATCCGATTTAATTAAAGGCGTAGATGTTAATTTTGATTTAGAAAACAAAGACGATTATTCATCAGGCGAGCAAAATAATAGAACCGATTTAAATGTATCTTTAAGCAAAACACTTTTAGATGATCGCTTAACCATTACCGTCGGTAATAATTTTGGCTTGGAAGGTGATGCACGTGCTAATGAAAATATGAATAATATTGCAGGAGATATTACTTTAAATTATAAATTATCTAAAGATGGAACGTATATACTCCGTGCTTACCGAAAAAATCAGTATGAAGTGGCATTGCAAGGACAAGTGATAGAAACAGGTTTAGGCTTTATTATTACGATAGATTACGATAGATTCTCGGAATTATGGGAAAGAGATCGAAGACGAAAAGACAAAAAGAAGAATAAAAAAACAAAGAAATAAGCTTTTTTAAAAAAATGATGTACAAGAATAAAATATATTTCAAATGGCAATGGATAGTACTTTTTTGGATAACTGTAAGTTTGTCTTCTTGCCAAGGAACAAAAGGCTTACAAGAAGGAGAAAGGCTCTATACAGGTGCTAAAATAAAGTTGGAAGCTCCGCATTTAACAAAGAAAGAAAAGAATAACTTAAAAGATGGAGTCAAAGCCAATGTTACGCCAAAACCGAACATGACTTTTTTGGGAATGCGACCTAAATTGGCAATTTATAACATGATAGGCGAAACCAAAAAGAAAAAAGGGATTAAACATTGGCTTAAAACCAAATTGGGCGAGCCACCTGTTTTATTAAAAGACGTGAATAAAAACTTTAATGTAGAAATCATTGAGAATTATGCACAAAACAAAGGTTATTTTAATGCTCAGGCAGATTTTGAAGTAAATGAAAAAAAGAAAACGGCATCTATCACATATAATGTTAATCCTGAATATCGCTATTTTATTGAATCTGTAAATTTCCCTACGGACACGACTTCGCTTATTTTGAAAGAAATTGCTCAATCTCAAGAAGAAAGCTTCTTAAAACCTGAAGAAGCCTTTGATTTAGACATTATAAAAAACGAACGGGAAAGAATTAATGCGTATTTAAAACAGCGTGGTTTTTACTATTTTAACCCCGATAATATCATTGTTTTGGCAGATAGTACCATTTCCAAAGAGCATAAAGTAGCACTGAATTTAGAATTAAAAGAAGACACTCCCGAACTGGCAACCAAGGCGTTTACCATAGATCAAACGGTGGTATATGCTAATTATGATTTAAGCCAAGTAGAGAAAAATAAATTTACGATTCCTACAAAACTGGAAGGGTTAAAACCTACAAAAGAAATATTTATTATCGATCCTGAAAACACCTTTAAACCGGAGATTTTTGAACAAGTTTTGGTCTTCAAAAAAGGAGACTTATATAATAGAAAAGATCATAATACAACGCTTAACCGATTGATAAATTTAGGTGTATTTAAGTTTGTGAAAAATCAATTTGTAGTTACCGATAGCTTAAAACATACTTTCGATGCCTATTATTTATTAACGCCAAGAAAGTTTAAATCTTTACGCTTAGAAACTTTAGCTAAAAGTAATTCAGATAATTTTGTAGGAGGTGAATTAAACTTAAATTGGTCCCACAGAAACTTATTCAGAGGAGCAGAACATTTTAAATTTTCAATATTTGCATCTACAGATTACCAAATTGGAGGACCGGAGAATGCCAATAACTTATTAAGATATGGAACATCTGCCAGTTTAGAAGTGCCGCGTCTTTGGATTCCTTTTGTTAAATTAAATACTTCGGGGAACTTCTTGCCGAGAACCCACATGGATATAAGTTATGAATTTCAAAAGCGAACTCAACTTTATACCTTAGGAAACTTCAATACGAATTTCGGATATATTTGGAAAGAAAATATCCGTAAAGAACATCATCTTAAAGTAATGGATATGTCGTATGTATATGCTTCCAATGTTACCGACACCTATAAACAGCAAATCGCTAACAATCCTAATTTACAACGTGTAATAGAAGACCAGTTGATTTTCGGGCCTACTTATTCTTATACCTATACCAACACGATGTTACCACAACCCAACACCATTTATTATCAAGGACAGGCTGATATCTCAGCAATTGCAACAGGGCTGATTATGGGAGCAGATGCTAAAGCAGGAAAGCAAAAAGAGCTGTTTAATGTACCCTATAGCCAATATGCCAAGATTGATAACGACTTTAGATATTATCATAATTTTACACAGAAAAGTATGCTGGCTACTCGCTTAATTGCAGGAATAGCTTATCCGTTTGGGAACTCAATTGATATTCCTTTTTCCAAACAATTTTTTGTAGGAGGAAGTAATAGTTTACGTGGTTTTAGAGCAAGAACTATAGGGCCGGGAAGTTATTCGCCCGAAGAAAATCACCAAAGTATTTTATATGACCAAACAGGGGATATTAAAATAGAAAGCTCATTGGAATACCGATTTAATATTTATAAATTCTTAAATGGAGCAATTTTTACAGATGCCGGAAATGTTTGGTTAGTGAATGAAAATAAAGACCGTCCCGGAGGTAAATTCACCTCTAATTTTTATAAAGAAATCGCAGTAGATGCAGGGATAGGATTACGTTTTGATTTCTCTATTTTTGTCCTTCGTTTAGATTTAGCGACACCGCTAAGAGTTCCGTCTCGCCCCGAAGGTGACCGTTGGATGTTCAACGACATTGATTTCGGGAACAAAGAATGGAGAAAAAATAATTTAATATTAAATATTGGGATAGGATATCCTTTTTAAAATAGAATTTCTAAATAAAATTTCAGTTTAAAACATATATAATGAATCGTTTTTTTAAAGAGTTTAAAGAATTTGCCATTAAAGGAAACATGGTTGACATGGCTGTAGGGATAATTATTGGAGCTTCTTTTAATAAAATGCTTAATACCTTAGTGGATAAAATCATAACTCCTCCACTTAGCTTATTAACGGAAGGTGTACAATTTCAAAATAAAGAATGGGTTTTAAGAAATGCGGTTATTGGAACTGACGGAGAAATTACTTCTGAAAAATTAGCGATTGGCTATGGCGAATTTCTTCAAGTAATGATTGATTTCTTTATTATTGCAATTGTAGTTTTTTCTGTCGTAAAATTAATGAATAACCTCCGTAAGAAATCAGAGGATACCGAAGATAAAGCTGTAGAAACCCCTAAAAATATTGTTTTATTAGATAACCTAAATAAATTAATGGCAGAACAAAACAAAATCTTAAAAAGTACTATAAAACATAATGAAAAATAAATTTAACATATAAAAAGCCGGCTTTTCAGCCGGCTTTTCCACACTCAAAAATAATGTGTAAGATTAGCGGATACGATCTATCGATTTTACGAGTTTTTCATCCTTTTTAATTCCTCTATTTGCCATAAATAACAAAATGATAGAAATCAAAGGTAGAATTAACCCAATGCCCTTCTGCGAATTTATACCTTCTCCAGGCAGATTAAATAGATTATAAGCCAGTAATCCCACCAACACTAAATTTAAAACTATATTTAAGTAATTGTAAATTAATTGCCTTTTTCTGTTTTTATACAAGAATATAACAATAAATGAAAGTAATCCTGATGACATGAACATTGCAAAAATAACTTTATAATCATCCGGTTGCATCCATTCTGTTCCCGCTTTCCATAAATCTACCATATTAGAGATTACCAAGGAAACCAGTCCTGCTAAAAATAAAAATACAGATTGTATTCGTTGAATCATACTGCTAATTTGTGCAAATTTAAAAAAAATAACTCAATTAAATAATTTCACAGTCAAAAACCTCAGAAAAATTTAATAATAATTTCTTTTTCACTTCTTCTATATCCACCTTTCCACCTAATTCTCTTTCTAAAGAAGCCACTGCTTTATCCTTTATTCCGCAAGGGATTATATATTCAAAATATTTTAAATCCGTATTTACATTTAGGGCAAAACCATGCATCGTAACCCAGCGAGAGGCTTTTACTCCCATGGCACAAATTTTGCGCGCATAAGGTCGTCCAACATCTAACCAAACGCCTGTTTCACCTTTACTTCGTTCCCCTTTTAATCCATACTCTGCTATTGTTTTAATTATAACTTCCTCTAAGTTACGTAAATACCAATGAATATCTGTCTTAAAATTCTCTAAATCTAAAATTGGATAACCAACTAATTGCTGAGGGCCATGATACGTGATGTCCCCTCCTCTATTGGTTTTTACATACGTTGCATTTATTTCTTTCAATTTATCTTCATTAGCAAGCATATTATGCTCATCTCCGCTTTTTCCTAATGTGTAAACATGTGGATGCTCTACGTAATAAAAATAATTTGGGGTAATTATTTTCTCTATTTCCGCTTTTATTTGTTGTTTTTCAGTTTCGGTAGTTGTACTTTCTTCATATTTTCTTTCGAGAGTTCTACGGTGCATTTTTAAATCTACAATTTCCTGTAAAACACTTTCTTGAAAATCCCAAACTTCTTTATAATCTCTGTTTGAGCCTAAATCTTTAAACTCAACTTTTTTATTTTTTTCGATATTAAATTTCATGATTTATGAATTTATTTTCTTTTTAAAAGAATTTCATTTTCTGTATAATTTCCGTTTTCGTCTAACACCACTAAATGTTCTTCGTCTGCCCAAGCCAAATATTTATACTTTAAATCTCCTAATTTCGGTTCTAATTCAATAGAATTTCCATCTCCACTTATATAAGTTTTTCCCGAATATTCTTTTCCGTTAAAATCTAAATCAAAAGAATCATCATCTATTTTTATAGTATAATCTTTTCCGTTCACCTCACCGCTGAACGTTCCATTAAAATCTATTTTATCGGCATTGTTTGCCCCAATTTCTTGTAGGCTTATAATATCTTCTTGCGTTAATACATGCTCTTCTGTTTGCTCTTTTTGGCAACTTGCGAATAAAAATAAAGCTATAATTAAAAATAAATTCCGTTTCATTTATAAAATTTAATGCCGAATTTAAGAATTTATTATCATTTATCAAGTTAACCATTCCTTAAAATCAGAAACTCTTTCTCTACTCACCAGCCAATCCTCCTGATTATCTTTCATTTTTACTCTTAAACGACTTCCTGAATAACTATAAATACTTTCTATAAAACAATGTTGCACAATCACTTGCCGACTTATTCTAAAAAAATCATTCGGGTTTAAACTTTTCTCTAAATCATTTAAAGAAAAATCTATCGGATAATTTCTTTTGCCTGAAACCAAGTAGGTAATTTTGTCTTCACTATAAAAAAATGAAACCTCATCTACCATAAAACTCCTAAGCTCCTGTCCTATTTGAACTAAAAAACGCTCTTTGTAATTATTTTGCTCTACTTTAAAATAATTACTTAACGTTTGAAAATCAAACCCTTGATTTATTTTTTGAGTTTTATATTTATTAATAGCTTCTTGCAATTCATTTTCTTTTATTGGTTTTAAAAGATAATCTACACTGTTTAATTTAAAAGCTCGGAGTGCATATTTATCGTATGCAGTTGTGAAAATAATCGCACTTTGGGGTTGAACTTTCTCAAAAATTTCAAAACTGATTCCGTCTCCCAACTGAACATCCAGAAAAATTAAATCAGGGGAAATATTTGACTCAAACCACTCCACCGATTCTTGCACTGAATGTAGCAAAGCCACAATATTTACCCCAAGTGTTTCTACCATTTTCTTTAACCGGCGTGCGGAAACTGCCTCGTCTTCTATAATTACTGCGTTCATTTTATTTATTGATTTTTTAAATATTATTTATTATAATATGCCATAATCATTGCCTTTGCAAAAAACCCAATTCCCATACCAATTGCACCACCCATAGGAATCGCATTACATAAAAAACCAATTCCTCCACCAATAAACATACAGCCTACAAATACAGAATCCGCTATTGTTTTCACCTGTTTTTGATTGTTTTCCATTTTATTTTCTTGTTTTTCTTTTTCTACTAAACTCTGCTCTCCGTTTAAGTCTATCTTTTCTGATGAAAATATGTCTTTAATAACTGTCAAATTCAATAATGGGATTTCTACTTTAAAGGTTTTACTATCATCAAAAACTATAACTTTTTTATTTATAGCCTCATATCTATCGATAATATTTTGTAAGCCTTTCCCTTCTCTTTTCTTCAATAATTTTTTAGGATTGATATTATTTTCTACTATTAAAAAACCATCTTTTTCTTCAATATTTATCTTTAAAGTTTTCTGATTACTAATGGCATTATGCTTTATCGCATTTTCCAATAACAATTGAAGACTAAGCGGAGCAATCAGTTTTTCCGAGTATTTTAATTCTTCTTGGATATGAATTTCCAAACCGTTTTCAAAACGCATTTTCACCAAATTCAAATAATCCTCTGCAAACTTAATTTCGTCTTTTACACTTACCCAATCTTTCTCGGACTGGTCCAAAACATACCGATAAACTTCTGCCAAATCAGCAATAAAATCTTGTGCTTTTTTAGAATTTTCTTCTACTAATCCGCTTAAAACATTTAATGAATTAAATAAAAAATGAGAACCTATTTGTGATTGTAAAGCCTCATTAGAACGCTGACTTTTTTTCAAGGCTTGGTCTTTCGCTTTGGCTTTTTCACGACGATAAGCTTGAATAGAAAATACTAAATAAAATCCCGTTCCAATTGTCAAAGAAAAAAGTAACGGATATTTTAATTGTTGTATAAAATTTCCTCCTATTAATTGATAATTAACATTTTTCAAAATAATTCGTTCTACAAAAAATTGTACAAAAACAAGGACAATCACATTTAAAACAGCAACTATCGGAATGAAAGCTAACCAATACAACTCTTTTTTTACAGCAAATTTGTGGCGTAATTTTTTTGCTAAGGAAAAACTATAACTTACTGTAAAATACATAGGAAATGTATAAATGAATTTGATTGCCAAAACTTTACCAAACCAATTCCAATCAATTTGTTCTTTTTGAAAAGCAATCCCTACCAAAATAGAAACAAAAATTGCCAACCCCAATAGAAGTGCAATCAAAAGATGTTGGATAATTTTTTTCATATTATTGTAATTCTTATAAAACCTTACCGATTTCTCGGTAAGATCCAAAACTAATTCAAAATAAATTACTTACAAAATTGTGTTTGAGTGATTTTTGCTCGTTCCAATCCCCACGAAGGCTCAAAGCCTTTCGCTTTTTCTTTACTAAATAACGAAATGGATTTTTCCAAATCAGAACAATATTTTTGAGGTTTTTCATCAATATACGGGGCTTGGAACATTTGATATTCTGCCAATAGATACACCGCTCTCGGATTGTTGGGTTCTTCTGCTAAAACAGCTTGATAAATGGTGGGGATTTTTCCATATAATTCTGCTCCGTACACTTGCGGATTAGTTTTTACTTTTAGTGTTAAAATCAATCCTTGTAAAATCTCAACTTCGGTATTACCCGTTTTCTTTTGAAGAATTTGCCACTCTTTTTCCAATGTTGGAACAAGTGCTAAGGCTTCTTCGTTTGAGTAATGAAAAGCTTGAGTGGTCTGAAACAAAATTTTGTAATACAAAGGCAACCATTCGTCGGGATAGGCATCGGCAATATCTTGAAATTCATTTGCCAATGATTTTACTTCCGTTTGATTTTCAACGGTTTTCCACTTCATCAAAGCAGTTTTCATCGCTTGTGGGTACGTGTTTTGTGCGTAGGCGTTCATTCCTATTAACACGGCAAGGGTAATCATTAAATTTTTCATTTTATATCTGTTTTTAAATTTATGAAACAAATATGAAGCACTTTGATATCATTCCGAAAAAAGACTTACCGAATTGTCCGTTTTTAGCGATGAGTTGTAATATATAGTTTTTCATATCATCAAACTTACATTATCTTTGCGAAATATTATGAAATAATGGGAATTGTTGCACGACAAGGGATTAAATATTCGATTGTAGGATATCTAGGATTTTTACTGGGTACTCTTGCCGTGATTTATATTTTCCCGAATGATATTGCCTTTTACGGAAAGTTACGTTTTATAATGGCTTCAGCAGAAATGTTACTCCCAATTGTGGTTTTTGGCGTTTCTTTTTCTAACGTAAAATTCTTTAATCAAGCCCGAAAAGAGAATAGACATCAAAACTTTTTATCAATTTCTTTAGGTTTTGTTGTGTTTAATTTCGTTGTGTTTTCTCTGCTTTATTTTTTGATTAATTTATTGTTTCCTTCGTTGGAAAACTCGGAATTATGGCGAATGAAAATGCTTATTTTTCCGTTGATTTTAATCATGGCACTTTCTTCGGTTTTGAATAAATATATTTCTAATTATAAGCGAATTGCAATCCCAAATATTTTCCAAAACTTATTCCCGAAACTTGCTAATTTAGGAGCATTCTGTTTATTTTTCTATTTAGGATTTTCGGAGAAATTTGCTTATTCATTTTTCTTGGGAATGTTTGTTTTGGCACTTTTCGGATATGTTTTATATGCGAATAAATTAGAACAAATCACTCCGAATTTTAGTTTAGATTACATCAAGAAAAATCAACGCTGGAAAGAAATTCTTAATTATAGTTTCTACGGATTCTTAGGAAATATCGGCTACTTTATCGCTTTTAGGATTGATAATTTTATGATTGGTGAACTTATTAATTTTGAAGAAAATGGTGTTTATAGCATCATCATGGCAACGCTTTCTTTTATTATGATTCCGCAAATGGGAATTAATAGTATTTCTGCTCCAATCATTAATCAATCCATTGAAAATAAAGATTTTAAAGGTTTAAATATTTTCTATAAAAAAACTTCTCTTAATCTATTTTCGTTAGGGTTGGTTTTATTTTGTTGTATTCTCGTTGGTTTTCCATTTCTTACAGATTTCATTAAAAACGGGGACAAATTACTTGCAGCTCAATCACTTATCTGGATTTTAGGAAGTTCTATGCTTTTTGATTTAGCTACCGGTTTTAATGGTGATATTATTTCGCTTTCTAAATATTACAGATTTAATATTGTAATGATGCTTTTTCTGGCAACGCTTACGGTTACGCTAAATCTTTTATTTATCTATTTCACCGATTTAGGAATTTTCGGGGTAGCTCTTGCAACCGCAATTTCTTTAATCTCTTTTAATATTCTGAAAATTATTTTCAATTATAAGAAATTCGGAGTTTCACCTTTTTCTAATAAAATGCTTTATATTTTTGGAATTTGTATTGCTGCAACGGGAATTGCACTGCTTCTACCCGATTTTAATTCAAATTTTTTAAATCTAATTTATAAACCTTCTGTTGTTTTATTATTAATAATTATTGTCAATCATTTTGCTAAAATATTTCCTTTAGAGGAATACATTAAAAATCTGATTAAGAAGAATAAATGATTTTTTCTCATGATGTGATGCTGAAATAAATTCAATATGATTTATCCGAATAAAATATTAATCAACGATTTTTCTCTTTAAATCTTCTCGTATTTTAATAATAGAAAATCCGTTGATCGCAGGGTAAAAAATCAATCTAAAACCACTGACTATATTAAGTTTAAGGTATTCCATAAAAGCCTCTTTCCAAACTTCAATCAAGCATTGCTTATAACTATTATTAATATCGTGCATAAGAACTCTTGCTCTAATTTCTAATCTTTTTTGTTCAAATTTTTTACTGAATTTTCCGGCACGTTCATCTCTGCAATGATGAATAAAAACGCTCGGGGCGACCGCTACTTTATAACCAAAATATTGCAATCTTTGAATAAAATTTCGGTCTTCTCCATAATGATAAAAGACTTTAGAAAATAAACCACCAATATTTTTAACAGCTTTTACATCTACCAACCACGCAGCTGCATTCACAAAATCAACAATATAATAATCTTTTACTTTACTTAAACTTAAATCTGAAACTATATCGGGACATTGTTTCGGGGCTAAATATTGCTCAAACTTTGAATCTAATTTATCTCCTTTTTCATTTAAGTGCATCGGACTTAAAATTGCAATCGGCTCTGTTGTTTTTTGCCAAATATTTAATAACTTTCCTATATTATTCGGATAACTTATCGTGTCTTGATTTAATAAATAAACATAATCAGCATCACGTTCAACCGCCATTTTATAACCTAAATTATTAGCTTTCCCAAAACCTAAATTTTCTTTGGACTCTACTACCTCAACCTCAGGAAATTGGCTTCTTATAATAGCTAAAGTATTATCCTTAGACGCATTATCTACTACGATAATTTTTAAATCTAAATGATCTTCTACCAAAGTAGAAAGACATTTTTCTATCCAAGGCTCGGCGTTATAAGTAACTATTATGCAAAAAACTTTTGTGTTTTTCATCGGCTAAATATACGGAAAAAGCTAAGATTCCTTAAAAAATTCATCTATTCTTTTTCTTGCAGATTTTTGAACGTTATCGGGCGTAAATTTTCCGTTTTTCCATTCTAATTCTTTAGTAATGGTTACTGCTTCTGTATTATAAGAACTTTCATCAGTGCTGAATCCTTGCTCAATAGAATAAATGATTTTATTTTCCATGCCATTCTCATCGGTTGGAAAAGTTAATGTTTCACCGAGCCAAAAAATTCCCGCGTCTGATATTTGAGCAACTTCAAATACTTTTTTCAGATCATTTTTTACTTGAAAGAAGTAAATTCCGCCACCGTCCACACCGCAAGCCTCCGATAAATAATTGATATATAATATATTTTCTATTCCTTGAACTCCTTTATTATCAAAGATATCAATAGAGAATGTAGGCGTTTCTAAATTAGTAATGATTTCTTTAAAACCGGGCTCAGCATTTAAATACCTGATGATAAGAGAATAATCGTATTCTCCCGTCTTTTTATAAGCAAATAAATATTCAGACTTATAATAGCCTCTTTTCTCCAACGAAATTAAACCACCTAAAATGTATCCCATTTTGTCTTGGTATTTTACTTTATAAAACGGAGATTCTAATCCGTTGTAATTTAATGTATGATTAGTTTTTGAAATTATTTTTATGGGTGTGCCAATTTTTAATAAATCCAACACTTCCGAATCGGTATTAGGCTCAGCTCTTAATTTTACATCATCTCCAAAAAGATAATAGGTTTCTCCATTTGTAAAATCAGCATTCAGCTCATGGTATTTATTTTCTTGTGCGAAGACAAAAGTAGTGACTAATGATAATATAATGAGTAATTTATTCATATTTCAAAGCTACAAATTTATATTAGCTATACGTTTATATAGTTATTTATTTTTTGATTTGTCAATGATTTTTAAAAATAAATCCTAATAAAACCACTATTAACAAATTTTATATATTAAGTTTGCAACCTTAAATTTATTATAATGAACTGGATTATAGAAGAACAAAGTATTTTAATTCATGCCGTAATTACTGCAGTTACTATGCTGTTAGTTACCATGTTTATCTTAAAAATAAACGGACTGAGAAGTTTGGCGAAAATAACGCCATTGGATTTTATTGTAACCATTACCATCGGGTCTATCATTAACTCCACATTAATTTCCGATAGCAATTCTATTGTAAAAGGCGGTTTAATGATTGCTGTTCTATTGGCTTTTCAAACACTCTTTGGGAAACTTAAAGCGAAATATAATTGGTTTGATAAAAATGTTTACAATAATCCCGTTTTAGTGATGCGAAATGGTGAATTTTTAAAAGATAATATTTCTAAACTCAATATATCCGAAACCATTATCATTTCTAAATTGAGAGAAAACAACATTAAAAAACTCTCCGAAGTTCAGGCAGTTATTTTAGAAACTACCGGAGACATCAGTGTTATTAGCGGAGAGGAAAAAATGGACGATATTTTATTGAATAATGTGAGATTAAAAATCTGATAATTTTTAAAAAAAATTAAAATTTAATCATAGAATTAACTCTCTATATACAAGGAGTTAATTCTATTATCTGATTTTAAATACATAATATATTATCAACTTTCTGAATCCTGATCAATTTATAGTATATTATTTTTATAATAATTTACCCGATAAAAAGATAGCCGCTATCGTAAAATAAATGATTAATCCGGTAACATCCACTAATGTAGCCACAAAAGGTGCAGAAGCAGTTGCCGGGTCTAATCCTGCTCTACGTAATATAAACGGAATTAATGATCCGGAAAGCGTCCCCCATAGAACAATAAATATCAAAGAGATAGAAACAGTTATCGCAACAGAAAACCAATAAATTCCATAATCAAAAAAGCCGATTTTTTGCCAAATTAATATTCTAATAAAACCGATTACTCCTAATATTAAACCTAACATTAATCCTGAAAATATTTCTTTTTTCATTACATACCACCAGTCTTTTAATTTTAATTCTTGCAATGCCATTGCTCTTATTATTAAAGAAGCAGCTTGAGAACCCGAGTTCCCTCCGCTGGAGATAATCAACGGAACAAATAATGCTAAAACTACTGCCTTTTCTATTTCATCATCAAAATAGCCCATAGCAGAAGCTGTTAGCATTTCACCCAAAAATAGTATAATCAACCAGCCGGCTCTCTTTCGCACTAATTCTACCCAAGGGGTTTTGGTATAAGATAAATCTAAACCTTCCGTTCCCCCAAATTTTTGAATATCCTCTGTGTCTCTTTCTTTTATTTTATCTAAAATATCATCAAATGTTACAATCCCCACTAATGTTCCGTTTTCGGTTATTATAGGAAGAGCGGAGCGATCATATTTTTCAAAAATTTCAAAACTTTCTTCAAGTGGTAAAGTTGCAGGAATACTTATAAAAGAATAATCTAAAAGATCTTTTATCTGTGTATCATTCTCCGCAATTAATAATTGTCCTATTTTTAAATCATCTATTAATTTATTATTCTCATCAACTATATAAATATAAGTTAAAGTTTCTGCATTCTTTCCATATTTCTTTATTCGAGCAAGCACTTTCCCTATTGTCCAATCCGGCGAAGCTTGTATGTAATACGGTGTCATTAATCTCGCAATACTATTTTTAGGGTAGCCTATTAAATTAAGAGCAGTATCTTTTTCTTGATCATTTAATAAATTAATAGATTTCTTTATGATTTGATCCGGAAAATTCTCAAAGAGACTCGTTCTATCATCCGGATTCATTTGGTTAAGGACTTCTGCAAACTCTTTATCCCCTAAAGATTTTGCAATATCCTGCTGAATGTCAGGGTCAAAATAGGTAAACACCTCTGATTTAACTTTACTTGGTAATATTAAAAACGAAAGATTTCTTTCTTTAGGTTCTAACTTAGATAATTGCTCTGATATATCTGCCGGATGTTTTTCTTGTATTTTTATCATTTTATTAAATTGTGAGAATGTTATAAAATATTTGAAATTATTTGTTATTTTACAAATTAGATAGGCTTAACTCCTTTGAAAATATAAGGATCTAACTCCACATTATCTGATTTCTTTAAAATATGAACATCGCCTGTGGTTTCGAATACTACTGCTTTCACTTCTTCTCTATTTAAAACACCGCTTTTTCTGAGTTTAGCTCGTAATTCGTCGTGTGTAACATTACAGGTTTTTAAATTTTCCTCAATAATAACTCCGTCATATAATAGAAAAACAGGCTCATTACTCGTTAACACTTCAAAAGATTTACTTCTTTGTCTAATAATGGAGAAAATAATCCGAATTAAGAATACCATAAATATAGCAAATGCACCGGTAAGTAAACTTGGCGAACCATTCACTATGCTGGATGCCAATAAACTACCGATAGCTACGGTATTAGCAAAATCAACAATCGTCATTTTACTAAAGCTTTTTAATCCAAACAAACGAGTGTAAAAAACAATGATACAGAAAATAACCACTGTGCCTATCGCAATTTCTAAATAAGGTGCCGACGGATTATAGAAATAATCCCATTGTATATTTTTCATAGATATATAATTAAAAAATCAACCCTCTCACTTTTGGAAATAAAAGGGTTGACAATATACAAGAATATTTGAAAAATAAATGCTTTAATTAAAATTTAACATTTCGTGTCGGTAAGATTCTATAGAAACAGCAAAGTTATATAATAAATGATAAGATGTTTTTCATTTAGAATTAATCGTCAAGTTTTCTCTTTTAAATTTTCAAATTTCTTGTATCACCAAAAGTCAGGAGTAACCAAAGAATTGAAAAAACAGTTTGAAAAATCTCATTTACGAATAGAGTTCTTTTCTTAAGGGTGTTTTTAATTCAATATTAATTCTGATGAGACTGGTTTTGTATTTTCAAAATTTGCTTTTATAAAATATACTCCCTTTTTAAAATCCGATACATTAATTTTCGTATCATAGATATTAAAGATGTTTTTAGAGTAAATCAGTTGACCTAAAACATTATAAAATTCGATAGACTTTATTTTTTCAGAAATGTTAGATTTAATATTTACAAAATCAGTTGCCGGATTAGGATATATTGATATTTCCTTTTTCAAACCAATGCCTCCGGTTGTGTATTTATAAGTATCTGAATAAATTGTCCTTCCATCATGTGTAGCTACTAATCTATAGTAATATGTTTGATTCGGTATTAAGTTGTTAATCAAAGCTGTTATTAGGTTAGTATTGTAATTATAAACCTCATTTGGTGTTCCAATAATGGTTGAACCAAAACTATCAGTAACTCCATATTCAAAATGAACATCTGTTAAATTACGTCCATAACTATTAATTAAACCTCTTAACTCTATAGAGTTTGATTGAGCTTTCTTCATTGTACCATCAACTATTATAATATCTTCTGAGAAATTAAAAACCCTTTCTACACTATAAATAGCTTCTCCATTATAAGTAGCTTTTAGCCTATAACGGTAGTTTAAACTTGTATCTATATTAGGTATTGTAGCAGTAACATATTTTGAATGATTAGCATTAACTCGCGAAGGTGTAGCCGGAACGCTATTTTTATAATCAGTAGTTCCATATTCAAACACTATGTCCGTTATACTTTCATTATTAGACTGTAAATGTGCTAATAATGTTACATTAGCACCTTCAATATCTATAGGATAAAGACTAATTTTATAATCCGGATATGTAGAAAAAGATAGTATATCTCCATAAATATTTTCTCCTTGATAAATCGCTTTTATTCTACAATAATATTGAGTATCCGGTTCTAAGTTATTTAAATTTACCCTAACACTTTCTGTTGTATTCCCTTTTATAAAATCCGGAGTTACTCTTATAGTTTTATTTAAAGCATCAGCACTTGTGCCATATTGAATCTCAATATTTGTAATATCATGTTCATTAGAAATTATATCAGCATAAATTACAGCGGTAGTACGTGACAAGCCAGATAGGGAAATTATTTTCATTTCATAATCAGGGAGAGTTTTAAAACTTAAAATTTGACTATAACCTGTACTTGAATTCTGCTTTCCGGATAATCTGTAATAATAAGTAGTATTGGGCTCTAAATTCTTTAAATCAACAGAAACACTTAAAGATTCACTTGTGTCAACTGTACTAGCGGATGCAGTCATAAAATTATCAAAAGACTGATTAGTACTATATTCAAATTGAATGTTTGAAATAGTTCCCCCATTAGAGGTAATATTACCAGTTATAGTTGCACTTGAATTAGTAATATTCTCCGCAGGATTAACATAAGAAACTATAGTTCTATACTCTATATTACTTCTGAAGATTTTACCATTTGTACCTGCTGTATAAATCTTATTATCAACAAGATCAATAGAGTTGATAACATACTGACGAGTGAGGTACTCCCAATTCAAACCTCCGTTTTCTGTTTTATAAAGTTTCCCGTCTTCGTCCGCTATATAACCTACATTCTCCGAATAAAAACTAATCTTTGTATAATTTTCATATGGACCTTTTAATTGTATCCAGTCAGCTCCCCTATCAGTTGTTTTATAAATTAGACCTTCATCTCCTACAGAATAACCGTTATTCTCATTTATAAAGTCAAATGCGACAATATCTTTATTCTCCACATCAAGACTTATACTCCATGTATTTCCACCATCAATAGTTTTGTATAGATTACCATTATGTATACCATAGCCAATTTTTTCATTAAGAAATTGAAGGTGTTTAAATTTTTGATTATAAATTTGTTTCCAAGTGTTTCCTCCATCAGTAGTTTTTATTAATTTATTTTGATTAAATCCACCTGATATGAAACCAGTATTTTCATCTATAAAAAAGACTGAACTTATTCCCTCATCAATAAAAACACTCAATCGTTTCCAAGACTTTCCACCATCAGTAGTTTTAAAGATATCACCAGAGTTACTATTAGGTCCTCCTCCTATAGAATATCCAATCTTTTCATTTACAAAATATAACCCAGTACTATGGCTATAATGATTCACAGAAGATAAATAAAACCAATTGTCTCCAAAGTCAGTTGTTTTATAATAATTATTCCTTGACCTTGCAAAACCAATTCCGCTATCAAATACTTTAATATTATCAAAATCATTATAATTTTCAGAATATGACACCCAAGTATTACCTCCATCTATTGTTTTAACAATACGACCACGAGCTCCAGTTGCATAACCAATATTACGGTCTTGGAAATAAATTCCATACATAGAAGTATCTGATATATATCCTTTTTGGAAAAAAATTTTATCCCATGTATTCCCTCCGTCAGTTGTTTTATAAGTAGCTCCCGCGTCTCCGGTAGCAAAGCCATTATTTTCATCTATAAAATGAAAGTCATATATTGCAGTATCTGTTCCCGTAATTTTCACCCATGTTTCTCCTGCATCTGTTGTTTTATACATTTCACTATGTTCCCTTGTAGCAAAACCTATATTCTTATTAACAAAGTAAACCATAAAGTAATTTGAAGGTGTAGTATTACTGTCATCTTTTGTTACATACCAATTTCTACCTCCATCTATAGTTTTTAATACAATTCCATTAGAACAAACCGCATGTCCAACTAAAGAACCGGTAAAAAACGTTTTTCTAACTCTATAGTTTGAAATATTCAATCTTCTCCATGTAGCTCCTCCATTGTCAGTCTTTACAATACTATTTGAAGTTGACAATATAATATTTTCGTCATCAATAATATTAACTGTATTAAAATTACCATCAAACCCCGTAGATATTTGGCTCCATGAATTCCCATTGTCGATAGATTTTAAAACATACCCGTGATCTCCAACAATATAACCGGCTGTATTATAGAAACTCATATCATTCCCACTAGATATATTCTGTTTCTTTGACCAAGTATTTCCAGCGTCTATTGTTTCTAACAATTCATTAGATGTTATTATATAACCAGCATTAGAAGTAACAAACTCAATATCTTTTCCAACACTTGCCGTTGGTTTAGGATTCAATAATTCCCAATTTGTTTGAGAATGAACTTTATTCATAAATAAAGTAATACAAAACAAAATAAGTAACTGCTTTTTCATATTGAATTGAATTTGGAGTTTGTTCTTTTAACAAATATACAATATTATTTAACATTAAAAAAAGTTAAATGCACTATTCTATAACCAAAATACACTATCAAAAAATAAAACTCATGTACGCCTAAAGTAACGAAAAGATGAAAGGCGTGCGTACACGTTTCTTTTCCGAACTTTATCCAACTGATAACATAACAGGCTATTTCTAAAACAATGATAGTAATAATAAAGAATTTATTTTCAGCAATTAATTGAGGATGAAGAATCCAAGTGGCAACCCCAATAGAAAGCCAAAACACCATATCTGTTTGGCTATCTAATCGTCTTAACTTTTCGGTGGAATTACCTTATTTTTAGAATATTAATATATAACAAACCAAAGAGTTAAAAATATCATTACATATAACGGACATAAAAAATAGTTTATATTAAGGAGGAAAACTAAAAACTTTTCTCCTCCTTTTTTCTCTATTTGTCAAAATCTAATCTTTCACCAACGTCAAAACTAAACTCTCTGATTGATCAGAAGTATGAGTATCTAATTGATAGGTATAACTACCATTAGAAAGAGGTTCTTCACCCACATAATCCATAGGCTGAAATGTGTAAGTTTTACCATTCACATCCACTTGTGCATAGGCATATGAATAAGCCGTTTCAAAAGTCTTATAATCACTTTTTTCACCTGCTTTTAATTTCCCAAAATCAACATTACCTGTAGAAGTATTTATAATAACGTTTTCAAAATCATTAGAACTAATATTCTCTACCCGAATATTTATTCCCTCTTTTTTTTGTGTTTGGCAACTCATAAGTATTCCCAATGAAGCACAAACTAAAATCCACTTTTTCATATTATTGAAGTTTTTAAATACCTATTCAAGTTTTATACCATTATAATCATATAAATTTTAACCCATTGTGCATTATGATATTTTTCGAGAATGTCCTCTATATCATATACTCCTTCTTCCAAGTATTCAAAGAACTTTCAAGGGGATAATTTTGGAAGTAATTTAGCCTCTACTACGTTCTAATCTCCCCCTTGAAGGGGATTTATTACAATAAAAATAAGGTTTTAATTCTTATTTCAAACAAAATTCACAACGAGTTATTCTATTTATTGATGATATTATTTAATGTATATTCAAGAGCTTTTTCGGATTTTACCTTAATATTCGGCTCAACTCCTTTCTTATCTATTCGTTCACCTGAATATGTGATGAAATCATTTAATGGGATTCTCAATATAATTTCATTTTCTATTTTAAACTCATTTGAAGACAACATTGCTCCGGCTGTATTCTCTCCGATTATTGTTGCGTAATTATGAGCTTTTAATCCATAAACAAATGGCTCACAAGTACTACCCGTATTTTTATTGGTTAAAATATATACTTTGCCCTCAAAGTGCTTTTTAGACGGAAGTATTTTTAAATATACTCCATAATTTTGATTTGCTTTATCAAACCATTCGTCCATAGTTCCTCCACTAAACTCTGCGAAATTTGAATAATCTTCTTTAGTGGGGACTCTATCAAATTCTTTATACCAATTTTTATTAGGGAATACTCCGGCAATAAAAGGCTTATCAATTATATATTCGGCAAGAGGAAAGGCAGTTAAATAATTCCCACCGGGATTGTTACGCAAATCAATAATTAAATTTTTATACTTTTTATCATCAATAATAGATATTAAACTATCCATTTGCTTTTCCGAACCCGAGAAACGCTTTACTTTTAAAACACAAGTTTCATTATTGATTTCTCTAATATCAGCAAAACTTGTATTATTGTGTTTTTTATTTTCAGGACGTGAATCATATAGATAATAATGTGAAAAGGGGAAATCTCTGGTAATAGCAAAAAAAGCAATTTGGAGTTCCAAATCATCTTTGATTTTCTTGCTCAGCTTGTTCATTTTCTTTTTGAACTTTTTCCAATCTTTTGATTTTAAAAATGATTGATTATAAATATTATTTTCTGTTAATCTGAATATTTCATTAAACGTTTTCTGATAATCTCTCATTGGTTTAACTTCCTTAACTCTAATTCCGCTTATTCTTGTCTTCGAATTATTTTTATTAATTAAAGTAATTAATAGAGAATCATTTTTTATTTCTCCTTTAAAATTCCATTTACTAAAAATCTTATGAAACTCTCCTTGAAATTGATTATCAGTAAATTCTCCTTTGAAATGAATAATTTCGGGATATTTTATAGAAGTACCTACTTTTAACATCATAAACTTGAACCCTCCAACAATATCTTTTAAAGCATTATCTCTCGTATGCCCTACAATTTTGCCATTTTTGATTTCAGTAGTAAGATAATAATTAAAACCATTAGAGTTTTTAATCAGCCAATTATCCTGCCCTAAACAAATATTTGATAAAAGTAATATTATTAATAGAATATGGATTTTTTTCATGATTGATTTTTCAGTATTCAAATATAAACTATTTTATTGCTTATCTAAACAAAATCATAAAAAACATCAACATTAAACATAAAAACTTTCAATATTTACAAGTTTGATAAAATTATTTACGTACAATAATGACTAAATTAAGATTTACATACAACACGTATTTATGATGTACAATCCGTTTTTGGAAGATGAAATAAACTAATATTAAATTTTGTCAGTTATAATTGGGAGGTGTTTATCTCTTTTCTCAAATTAAAGTAAATTTCATAAAATATCATTTTTTATTTGCTTCTTTAATAACTTCTATTACTCGTTCAAAACTAACATTTTTAATATTTGAATCATTTAGAGTTATACCTGATTTATTAAGAAGTTTTTCAAACTGTTTTCTTGTTAAATAATTACCTAAACTACTTCGGTTTCTATCAAACATTCCAGACGATATATCTTCTGTATCAATAAATAAAATTTTCTTTTTTACTCCATTTTTATCTTTCCAGTTTTTACCCCATTTTTGAGATTCTGCTATTAATAAGCCCGTTAAACCTCCTCCATAATTAGAGCCTGTTGTGGTTAATACATAAGGAGAATTTTCATCAATAATAATAGCACAATATTTACCTTCTATATCAAATTTTGCATAGGATTTCCAATGATTCAAATCACTGGAATAGCCTAAATTAAAATAATTATTATTTTTATAATTTAAAGCCCACATAGAATTTCCATCGACTATTCTTTGACCTGTTTCTAAATCAAATATTCCTTCAATTGTTATGTGCTGACTACTTTCTTCTGTTATTAAAATTCCGACATGAGCATCTTGAGGTTTTTTATTGATAAAATCAGTTGAAGTCTCATATAAAATTACTGGAATTAAAGTATTTAATTGGTTCTGAGGTACTTTTTGTATTTCGCAAGAGACAAATGTAAAAACGATAAAAAGTAAAAATAGTTTTTTCATATTAATAATTATTATAGACCAAATATACTAAACTTAACTCACCCAAACAAACTCCGCTTAATTCCGTTCCAGCGGAGTTTTCTTATGTATTTAATTTCCTCCGAAGTCAGCGTTAATTTTCCTTTTTGAGAGCAAAAAGTCTTTAAAATTATGAAAAATGATTTCAGAGATTTATCTTTAAAAGAAGATTTCCCCGCAGACAAAACCGTCAGAGGAAAACTCAACCCAATATTATAAAAATACTGACCTAATTTTTCGGCTTTTTGATTTTTATACTTATACATAGTCGGGCGAAGATGCTTTACCCAGAGGTTTTTATCCGTTTTAGTTTCCCAACCGTACATTTGTGCAAGCATTACATCTATATTATCCCAGCCGAGCGTAGGCTTTAGTCCGTTCATTTGAACAAAACACTCTTTTCTGTACGATTTTATAGGACCTCGAATATGATTTTTAGATGAAATATCCTCAAAACTCCATTGATTATTTTCATTTTCAAAATCAAACGGATTTTTATCTTTTATTCCCGATTTTGCAATTTTCACAATCCCCGAAACCATTCCAACTTTTGGATTTTGCTTGTAGACTTCATTAATCTTTTCTAAATAATCAGGCGGAAAAATAATATCGGCATCAAACTTACAAATTACATCAATCTCGTTTAAATCAAACTTTTCCAAGCCTTTATAAAAAGTATTCACAACCTTTGCCCCCGGCGAATGCTCGGAAACAGATAAATTCAATAAAGAAAATTGATTTTTATCTTTTATAAAATCTTCCGCAATACTTTGCGTATCATCGGTTGAGCCGTCATTCACAACCATAACCATATAATTACTAAAGGTTTGAGCCTCTAAAGATGCTAAACACAAAGCAATATTGTCTTGCTCGTTATGTGTGGGGATTATAATTAAATACCTCATTTAATTAGAGTATTTTATATTTTCACTTTCAACCAAGAAATTATTATCAGTAATTAAATTTTGATGTTTTTCTTCTTTAGCTAAAGAATTCCATTCGGTGGTTGGGTAAAGCCATTTTCCGTCTTCCAATTTTACGGGCATATTAAATCCGTCCACAGCATTTTCCCAACGATAATTTTTTTGCTTTTCATCAAAAACTAATTTCGGAATTTTGGTTGTTCTAATGTATTGCTCCCAAAAAGCAGATAAATCTAAATTTGTTTTCTCGGCTATATAATCTTCTATTTCTTTGGCGGTTACAATTTTATGCCTAAAATCTTTATTAAGCCCTCGCATTAAATCCAAAAACTTAGCATCATCATTTATCCATTGTCGCAACGTATGAATCACATTTGCTCCTTTATAATACATATCCGTTCCGCTTCCCTCTTGATGAACATCGTATTTTCCTTGCAACGGAATATCATTTAAAATTAAATTTTTATACCCCTGAACATATCTGTTCCCCGCCTCTTTTCCGTAATAATATTCTACAAAAAGAGCTTCTGCATAAGTTGTAAAAGCCTCATGAATCCACATATCTGCAATTTGCTCGGTGGTTATATTATTACCAAACCACTCATGCCCTGATTCGTGAATAATAATAAAATCAAAAAGATTTCCGTAGCCACTCCCCGACCTGTCCATTCCTAAATATCCGTTTTGATATTTATTTCCGTACGCAATATTACTCTGATGCTCCATGCCCAAAAACGGCGTTTCCACCAATTTATAACTATCCTCATAAAACGGATAAGCTCCAAACCAATACTCAAAAGCTTTCAACATTTTAGGCACTTGCTGAAATTGCTTTTTCGCTTTGTCTAAATTATAATCCAACACCCAATAATCTAAATCGAGCTTTCCGTTTAAGCCAATGTATTCATCTTTAAAATTAACGTAATGACCAATATTAGGCGTTATGTTATAAGTATTTATCGGGTTCTTAACTTCCCAATTATAAATATTTTCATTTGATTTCTTGATTGATGATTTCCACAACTTTCCGTTTGCTACGGCAACCTCATCTTTACCTGTAATTACGTGAATATTTGCCCCGTTATCCGGCTCATCTCCCTGATAATCTTTGCATGGAAACCAAGCACTTGCCCCCAAACCTTGCACCGCAAGAGACAACCACGGTCGGTCTAAACTGTCTTTGGTGAAAATCCAACCTCCGTCCCACGGAGCTTGTTTTGCTATTTTTGGCTTTCCGCTAAAATGAACTTTTAATTTTATTTCATCTTTTAAATCAGTAATTTTATTTAACGGAATAAAATAAAAATCGCCTTTTTCAATAATATATTCTTTATTGATTTCTAATGGTTTACTCTTACCGAATTTACCACTATCCCACTGCTCTACTCTGTCGATTTGCATTGGTTTTTGCAAGTCTAATTGTAGAAATTCGGCATCTTTATTATTAAATTTTAAATCAATTATTACATTTCCTTGCAATGATTTTCCTTCAAAATTTGGCTTTATGGTTAAATCATAATGCTGAACGTCCCAAAAGTTTCTGTATTGATTATTTGAACCTCTTAAAAACTCAGGCTTTAAAGTAATTTCAGATTGTTGAGCGAAACCGACAAGACTAATAAAAAATAAGAATACAGCAAAAACTCTTTTCATTCTTAATCAATTAGACGTGATGAATCTGTAATTATTTGAGCGTTTTCTAATTGCCAACCTTTAGCTTCTAACAATTCTGTAACTACAGCCTTTATTTGTTCCGCAGCAGTTTGTGGTAACTGACTTTTATAAGCTGCTTTTACCAATTGCTTTTTTCCTTCTCTCTGAATATTCGCTAAATCCTCTTTTTTGAATAAATCATAGAATTTCTCTTCCATGTTATAATATTCAAAATCTGTATCCATTGAAAGTAGTTCAGGCTTTGGGAATTCTATAAGTTTTACGGTTCGTTTATTTTCGTCTATATCCCATTTGCATTTGGAGAAATCATATCCCATGTGTGCTTTCCCTTTTACAATGACTAAGGCTTTTTTGGTACTTGGCAAAATACTCCAAAGCTTTTTAGTTTCCTGATAATCATATATTTCATTAAAAACTCCTTCTGCCGTTACTATCTTAAAAACCCTCTGCATACTTTGCAAAACTGTATGCGAACTCTCAGTTATACGTGTAGGCTCAGCCGCCCTTTTATCGCCATTAATTATATAAACAATGATTGCACCCACAATTAAACCTAAAAACAAAATAGCCACCATTAAGCCATTTTGTCCCAGTTCATTTTTAAGGTTATAAGCGATATAAGCAACGTCTAAAATTAAACAAATAGACAATACCCAAAGAATTATTCTTTTTTTAAGATAGTTCATTTTCTGATTTTAACTTAACATATTCTTAGCTAATTCTATACCATTTAATAATTTCTCCACATCTTCCTGTGTGTTGTACACTGCAAAACTGGCTCTTACCGTTCCCGTAATTCCGAATTTATTCATTAAAGGCTGACAGCAATGGTGTCCCGTTCTTACGGCTATTCCCATTTTATCCAAAATCATTCCGACATCTGATGCGTGAACTCCGGGTAAATCTAACAAAAATGAAACTGCTCCCGAACGATTAATATCTTCGCCAAAAACTCTAATTCCTTTTATGGATTTTAAACCTTTTAGTGTTGCAGAAATTAATTCTTTTTCATGTTTTGAAATTACATCATACCCAATTTCCTGAATGAATTTTACAGCTTCAGAAATTACAATATTCCCACAAATATTTGGCGTTCCTGCTTCGTATTTAAAAGGTAAACCTGCATAAGTAGAACATTCCATTGTTACTGATTCTATCATTTCCCCACCACCTCTGTATGGAGATAATTCCGATAAAATTTCTTTTTTTCCATATAAAATTCCTGTTCCTGTAGGTGCATACATTTTGTGTCCCGAAAACACATAGAAATCAGCATCTAATGCTTGAACATCTACTTTTAAATGCGGAACAGATTGAGCTCCGTCCACCAAAACCCACGCTCCTACATTATGAGCTTTTTCAATGATTTCTTTTACGGGATTGATTGTCCCCAAAGCGTTAGATACATGATTACACGCTACAATTTTAGTTTTAGGACTTAATAATTCACCTAATTTCTGAATGTCTAAATTCCCCGACTCCAATAACGGAATATATTTCAATTTCGCACCTGTCCATTGGCTTAACATTTGCCACGGAACTATGTTTGAATGGTGGTCTATCTCAGTAATAATGATTTCATCATCTTTGGATAAATGATTTTTTAAAGCATACGCAATTAAATTGATTCCGTCTGTTGTTCCCGAAGTAAAATTAATCTCCGAAACATCTTTTGCATTTATAAATTCCTTTATTATCGCTCGGCTGTCCTCCATTGCAATCGTAGCCTCTTGGCTCAGCGTATGAATTCCACGATGAACATTTGCGTTTATTGTTGAATAATAATCTGTAATTGCATCTAAAACTCTCTTTGGTTTCTGAACAGTTGCTCCGTTATCTAAATAAACCAGTTCTTTACCGTTTATTTTACGTTTTAATATAGGAAATTGCTCTTTTATAGCAGTTATATTCATTTTTATTTATTTGATAATTGTGAATGACAATAAGCCAAAATTAACCATTTTATATGATAATAAAAAAACCGAACAAATTATTAATGTTCGGTTTTCTTTTCTCTTGTTTTCTATTTATTAAAAAGTAATATCTACTTTTAGTTTTTTTGCTAAAAGTTTTGTCCAATATTCTTTTAATTCTTCTATTTTGATAGACGATAAAACATCTGCCGAGAAAGCGTATAATAAAAATGCTTTTGCTTCTTTAGTCGGGATTCCCCTTTGTTGCATGTAAAACAATGCACTTTTATCTAACTGACCAACGGTACAACCATGAGAACATTTTACATCATCTGCAAAAATCTCTAATTGTGGTTTTGTATTTATACTTGCATCTTTGGTTAATAAAATATTATTGTTTTGCTGAAAAGCATCAATTTTTTGAGCAACATCATCAACAATAATTTTCCCGTTAAATACCCCCTTAGATTTATCTCCTAAGATTGTTCTGTAAAGCTCGTGGCTCTCACAATTTGGTGCAGTATGCTCTACCAAAGTATGGTGGTCTATTAACTGTTCAGCTTCGCCTACAGTTACAGCCTGCATTAAAGAATTGCAATTCTCTCCTAATTGTTTAAAATTAAGCCCGTTTCTAACGATGTTTCCACCAAAAGATAAAGTATCCACACTTACTGATGTATCTCTCTGCTGATGTGCATACACTTGGTCTATCAAAGATGATTTATGATGATCATTTTGAATTTTATATAAATCAATTTTTGCATTCTCTCCTGCTGAAACTTCTGTAATTGCATTGGTAAAATGGCTCTCTTCAGTTAAACTAACATGAGTTTCTATAATACTTAACTCCGAATTTTTCCCGGTAACAATTAAATTTCTGGGCTGAATAAAACTTGCGGTCTCTTCAGTTAATATAAAAAGAATTTCAATTGGCTTTTCTACAATTTGGTTGTGCTTTACATGAATGTAATAACCATTTGTTATTAATGCTGTATTTAAAGACTCTAATGAGTTTTCGTGTTTTACAATTGTATTGAAGTATTTATTAAACACTTCATTTTCTTTTGCTTCATTTGTAGGTAAGAATTCTATTTCTTCTCCTACATTAGATAAATCTTCAGCAAAAAAACCATTGATAAAAATAATTCTATAGCTATCTAAATTAGGAACAAAATAAGGCTCAACATCTGCTTTAGAAAGCTTTTTATCTGTTAAATCTAAATTATAATCTAATTTAATAATTGGTTTTATATTGGTAAATCGCCATTCCTCATCTGTTAAGACAGGAAATCCTTCTTCTTCAAATTGCTTAAAGGCTTGTTTTTTATATGGTTCTAAATTAGAATTCTCTTTAGATAGAGATTCAAATTTAGAAACTAATTTTTCTAAAAATATCGACATAGTTTTCTTTCTGCTTATGCTTGTTCTTTTACCCAATCGTAACCTTTAGCTTCTAATTCTAAAGCTAAATTCTTATCCCCTGATTTTATGATTTTCCCATCTGCTAATACGTGTACAAAATCAGGTACAATGTAGTCTAACAATCTCTGGTAATGCGTAATAATAAGTACTCCGTTATCTTTACTTTTAAATTTATTTACTCCGTCTGCTACCACTCTTAAAGCATCTATATCTAAACCTGAATCGGTTTCGTCTAAGATTGCTAATTTTGGGTTTAACATCATCATTTGGAAAATTTCATTTCTCTTTTTCTCTCCACCCGAAAATCCTTCGTTTAAAGAACGAGAAAGAAATGATTTGTCTATATTTAATAATTCTGCTTTTTTACGAATATCTTTTAGCATTTCACCAGCCGGCATTTCGTCTAAACCTTGAGCTTTACGAGTTTCGTTAATTGCAGTTTTTATAAAGTTTGTAACAGAAACTCCCGGAATAGCCACAGGATACTGAAACGACATGAAAATTCCTTTGTGAGCTCTCTCTGCCGGATCTAACTCTAATAAACTTTCTCCGTCCAACAAAACATCTCCATCTGTTACTTCATATTCTTCTTTTCCTGCAATAACGGAGGACAAAGTACTTTTCCCTGCTCCGTTTGGTCCCATGATTGCGTGAACCTCTCCCGGATTAATCTCTAAATTAATTCCTTTTAATATCTCTATACCTCCATCTTCTAAAGAGGCGTGCAAATTATTTATTTTCAGCATAATTTTATATTGTGTTTGCAAAAATAATTATTTTTATCTTGAATAAAGCATTATTACAGATAAAGAATATTTATATGCTTATAGTTTTTGTATTTATTTACTTTTTTTTTAATGAAAACCCTTTCAGTTACTTATACTTACCCATTTAATTTCCCCAACAGAACTTGGTTTATTATTCTTTACTTTTATAGATTCAAAAAAAGCATCTTCTTCTATATCATAAGTGATTATTCCTATATCATTAGGTGAATGTTCTGATATAAACCTTTTCACTTTTGTAAAGAAAAAATCGTCATTTTCATTATTTTTTGTTTTGAATAAAAACTTAACATTGGCTAAAGGAGAAACAGCATTATCATCCAAACTATTAAACCCTTTCAAATCTTTATTTTTAGCCATAAATAAATTCCCGATAGTTAAAACTACTCCATTAAAATTAAATTTATTATTTAGAGTATTTACATATTTAAACTCTCCTTCTTCTTGAGGGGTTTCAGGGTTTGTATTATTTATTTTAAAATCCTCTTCTAACCATTCAAATGCCTTATTTTTCAATACTCCTGCTAAACGTGATCTGTTGTTTCCTGTATTAGTTCTTTCTAAGTAAATAGTCCCAACCTCTCCACAATATTGTGTTGGAGCAATCAAATTATTAATATCAATAATTTGATCATTATGACAATAGCGTAAATGTTCTCCTATTGATTGAAGACTATATAGATTATTTAAAGAATTTCTCCATCCTAATAAGGTACGCCCCACTTTATTAGCAGACATATTACTGTTTTTAAACATGTTATTAATATTGGAGACATTCGACATATCCCAACTTTCTAAATTTTGATTAAAAGAATGAGCATTCTCAAACATACCCTCCATTGTAATAATATTACTGACATTCCAATCAGATAAATCTTGATTAATACTGTAGGCATCTTTAAACATATTTTCTAAAGAAGTGACCTGCGATAAATTAGGAGAATCAGTTGCTGAAATCATTAGGTTTTTACAACCATAATACGCATTCTCTTGACTTTTCCATTTAATTCCTCCCCACTGTTCAACTGTTAATATTTTATCTTTATCTCCGGAATTATTAAAATAAATACGTGGAAATTTACCGTTAATAATTACTCTATAACGTCCTGCTTCGGGGAAAACAATAGGAGTATCTCCTGTAGACATAATTTCTCCTTTATTTAACGGATTATCTACTCCTTCCCATTGAACAGTATAATTATAGTTCTCATTAGGATAAGTTGGAATTGTTATTTTTTCATCAGTTTCATCCACTTTCCAAGTGGTAATAAAAGCTACAGAAGATGGTGACCTTTCTTTAACATAATAAGTTACTGGATTTGACATTTTTTGGAAAACATTTGAAGTTGCATATACAAGATATTTGCCCGGAGAAGATACTTTCGCTTTATATATTGCAGGTGGAGAATAAGAAATTTGTTGACGTTGATAATTCAAATAATAATGAATATATTTTATATCCGGAGAAGGTTTAACAGAAAAAGTAACAGTATCTCCTACATGAAAAATTTGATTATTTTTAGGAGATATAATTTTTAAATCATCAGAAAAAATAACTGTATTAGAATTTGTAGTAAAACCGGGTTCTTTTCCTTTAGTTATCTTCTCTTTTGCAGAAAGAATAGCGGACTCGACTCCAAGAGGTAGGGAACTTAATGAAAAAGGACGTTTCTCTTCATTATAAAACCAAACATACTCATCAGAAGAAAGAAGCTCCTGGTATATATGGTGTTCTAATCTTTGTTGATTCTCTTTTTCCTCAATAGGTTTATAATATTTATAAAATAAACCATGCCCTACTTGCATATTTTTTTTTGACTTATTTATTAAATCAGATGCAATAAAAGGGTTTTCAGAAACTTTATTATAAAATACAGGAGGATATTGCCAATTTATAGTATACTTTAAATAATAACCTATTTCGTTTCCATCAATAATTTTAGTATTTCCTACAGCACCTTCAAGCATTCCATCACAAAATGACTTAAGAAGACAATAAGATGAGTTTTCTATATTATCTAACTCTTTAGCTTCCCACATAGTAAAAATCCATCCCCCTGCACATAAGACTTTTATATCAGGAGAATACATTTGTAATGCCTCTATAAATTGTTTTCCCCGTTCTCTAACTTTATTTTGAACTTCTTCAAGATTATATAAAGGATAAAGAGTTCTATTATATTCCCATATAGAAGATTTATAATGCTCTGTATCTAAAAAGATTCCTTTTATTTTTGCAGAAGTAGTTGCTTTTGATATTAACTTTAAATTGGAAAGTACCATCTCCCACTCGCTATCATCAAACCATTCTGCACGATTAGGACCTACCACCCAAAATCGAAGAAAATTATCTGTAAGATTACTACTCCATTCAATGTTACTTAATTTATCCAATTCCATATAGTCCTCTGTTACTCGATAAGGATAGAATATAGACTGAGGGAAATTGATATCATATTCAGGCCATTTAGATTTAAATACAATCCCATCAAACGGACGCTGAGATAACAAACCTATATTATCTTTCACTTCTTGGACTGAAAGTATTGACGTTCCAAATTCAATAATTTTTTTATTTGGACTATATCTTGAAGGCAATGGCTCTAACACATCAAGTTGCCCAAAAATTAATTTTGATAATATTATAAATATAATTACTAACCATTTTTGAAAAACTTTCATATTTTATAAACTAATATTAAATACAAAAATACAATAAAGTTATCAAAAACAACTAATATTAATATATTTTAAATCACTACTTTTTATACTGTTTTTTAAGTGTATAAATAATTTCCTCGAGCCCGTTTGTTTTAATTTCGTGAACAGTAGAAAGCAACATTCCCAACTTACCATTCGGGAAGCCTTTTGATTTTAGCCACTCCAAATAATGAACAGGAATATCTGCCACCAAAGTACCTTTGTATTTCCCGAAAGGCATAGGTGTGCGGACAATGTCTATTAAAATTTCTTTATTCAAACTCAAATCTTCTTGGATTTATGGCTTTATTTGGTTCTATTTTATTAAAAATAATGGTATAATCCTTTCCGCCGGTTGGTTGGTTCTCCATTTTTGTTGCAAAAACTAATCCTTTAAAAATCTTGAAATCAGAGTATTTCACAGTTTCTAAATTATTTTTATTTTGAATTAAATAATAGTTTTTCACATTAAACCAATAATCTTCTTGTTCTGTATTCTTGATCAATTTTATATGATAAGTCTGCGTTCCATCAAGATTTTCTTTCCCGATATATTCAACTTTAAATCCTTTTTTATCATAGTTTAAAATATCGGTTTCAAACGCATCAGGCTTATAATTAGGTAATTTTTTGTTTTTACCATTTACCTCATTAAAAGTATAAGCACTTTCTCCATCATAACCCTCGCTCAATTTTTCTTTTCCGTTTTCTATAAAAGAAACATTTTTATAATAAGGTCTACGATGTTCTATTTTTAGTTTTACTGAACTTCCTAAATCAAAATAAACTTCTCCTTCAATATAAATTGAATTAAGGTTATTCCAATTTTTATATCCACCTGTTTGTTCAAAATGTTTATTTATTATTTCCTCGGCAGTTTGAGCTTGCAAACTTATTATTGAAAGAAAAATAAATAATATTGTCTTTTTAATCATGTTTAATTGTCTTTAAATATTCTTTTGCTTTTTCTAAATCTTCAGGCGTATCTATCCCAATTGTAGGATTTTTAGATATTGCCAATCTTATTTTATATCCATTTTCTAAATAACGTAATTGTTCTAATTTTTCGGTAGATTCCAAAAAACCTCTTTTTAATCCTGAAAACGATAATAAAGCCTCTCGCCTGAAAGCATAAATCCCAATATGTTTATAATATTTTGTATTCGGCTGAATTTCTCTATCAAAAGGAATTACCGAGCGAGAGAAATATAAAGCATTTCCGGTATGGTCTGTCACTACTTTTACATTATTCGGGTTTTCTATATCTTCTTTCATTTGGATTTCTTCCATTAAACTTGCCAAATCTACTTCTTTAGTTCTATCGTTCTTAAAAATATTAATCAGCGACTCTAAATCTTCTTTTTTAATAAACGGTTCATCTCCCTGTACATTTACAATAATATCCGCGTTTATATCTTTTGCGACTTCTGCAATCCTATCACTTCCCGATTCATGATTTTTCGCAGTTAATTGAGCTTTACCTCCATTATCTTGTATTAAGTCAAATATAGATTTATCATCTGTTGCTACAATTACCTCATCAAAAAAATTAGTCTTTAATATATTTTGATAAGTAAATAATATCAGCTCTTTACCTCCAATTTTTTCCATGAGTTTTCCGGGAAATCGTTGTGAATTAAATCTTGCCGGAATGATAGCTACAACCTTCATTTTTTTCTCTTTTATCAGGTAAAATTAAACTTTATATTAAGTTTTTGAATAAAATTTTTAATTTGTTTTAAAAATAATTTATATTTGAACAAATTTTTTACACAATGAAAAACATTTTTAAAGTCCTTTTAGTAGTATTGGCAATAGTTTTGTCATTCTTTATCTACAGATCTATAAGTAGTTATGTTAAGTTTAATAAAGAGAAAATAGATAGATATGCTATCGCTGTAGAACAGTTACAGGATTTAGCATTGGCTGAAAAGCTGTATAAAACATATACCGGAGAGTATACTGACAATTTAGATTCTTTAAAACATTATATAGAGAATGGGAAAATTTACAGTATTACAAGAAAAGATTCTTCTGCTTACGTTTTTGACCCTAAAAAGCGTATAGAAGTTATGAAAAACTTTACTATTATTGACACCATAGTATCACCTGTTTCTGTAAAAGATTCAATATTTAAAAAAGCTTCCAGTTATGAAAACTTTGGATATGTACCTGTAAATGGTAAAAAATTCCCTATTGAGCTTTACGCTTCTTTTAATGATAGAATTATAGGGAATGATAGTACTAATATACAAAGAGACCATTTCTTTATGGGAAGTATAAGTAAAAAAGACGTTTTAGACGGAATGGATCCTGAGCTTATTCAAAGAGAAATGAAAGATGAGCAATCTCCTATAAAATCAGAAAAAATAAAAGTAGGTAGCGATATCAGACCGTCTCTTGAAGGAAACTGGGCTACAGAAATTGATGTAAGAATCAAAGAGAAAAAAATTGCAGAAACAAAAGCTAAGCTTAAAAATTAATATTTAATGAATAATAATAATTTATCCATCCTTTTTGAAAAGGGTGGATTTTCTTTTTCTGTTTTTAAGAATTCCACTGAATTGTCTCACTCTGAATTTATTAATTTTGATATAAATTCAGAAATGAATATAGAGTTGATTTTAGAGAATTGTATTAAAGAAAATTTATACTTAAAGCAAGAGTATAACTCTGTAAATATTTGTTTTCTAAACAATCAGTTTAATATTATTCCCAATGAATATTATACAGCTGAAAACGATAAAGAAATGTGGATTTCTTTTAATACAGAAATCTATGAGAACGACAAAATTATAAAAGAATCTCTTGGCTTGTATGACGCTCAATTTCTATACAGCTATCCGCACGAAGTAGAAACTATTTTAGCTAAATATTTCTCTAATTATTCCATACAGAATGCCTCTTTTTTATTTATAGAAAGTATAAAATCAGAAAATAACGAACCTGAAGTTTTTATAAATCTACACGATAAATCTTTGGAAATCATTTGTCTAAATAATAACAAATTACTATTTTATAATATGTTTGAGGTAAACTCTAACAACGACATAATTTATTATATATTAAACATTTACAAACAATTAGAGTTAGATACAAATAAAAACATTCTTTATTATTTCGGGAAAGTTCAAGAAAAAGAAAATCTACTAAAAATGTTATTAAATTTCGTGAGAAATGTAGTTCCGGGAGTGGATAATAAATCTATGTTGAGTAACTTTACACATTATAAAAATATATCATGAGAATAATCTCCGGAAAGCTAAAAGGAAGACGCATATCTGCTCCAAAAAATTTACCGACAAGACCTACAACAGATTTTGCAAAAGAAGGTTTGTTCAACGTGATAAACAGTAGATTTTATATAGAAGATTTAAGCGTTTTAGATTTATTCGGCGGGATTGGTAGTATTTCCTATGAATTTGCCTCCAGAGGTTGCCAAAAAGTAACTTGTGTAGATAAAAATCATGCATGTGTAAAATTTATTTCCGAAACTAAAAATCAATTAGAATTAGATAATTTAGAGGTTTTAAAATCTGATGTTTTTAAACTTTTAGAGCAAAAAGCATTTGCATCTTATGATTTAATTTTTGCTGATCCTCCCTTCGATTTTGAAGAAGAAAGTTATAAAAAACTCATTGATTTAATTACTGAAAATGAATGGTTAAAAGAAACAGGAATTTTGATTTTAGAACACTCTAAACGTATGGATTTAACCCAACTAAACGGATATAAAGAAACCAAAAAATACGGAAATGTACATTTTAGTTTCTTTGAAGTTTAATAAGAAACACCCTCCTTGCCTCCCTAAAGGGAGGAATTTAATTTTGCTTTAAACTTCCAAAGCCATTATATTTTTTAGACAGGTATTCACCCTTATCATCTGTCCAAATAAGTAAGATTTTTAAATCTTTATGATTTTCTGCAAACTGCTGAGCTTTCTCCAGTCCCATTGCCATTAAAGCCGTTGCTGTTGCATCTGCCTCTGCCGTAGTTGGCGTTACTACTGTCGCACTCAACAATTTACTTATTCCTGTTTCTCCTGTTATCGGGTTCATGGTATGCACCACTTTATCACCGTTATCCAGCACATGAAATTTTCTGTAATTTCCAGAAGTTGCCAGAGATTCATTATTTAACTCTAAAGTTGTAAATAATTCTTGATTTGTATCTCCCTCTTTTGGCACATCTACACCAACCACCCAATTTGTGCCGTCGGCTTTTTTACCTTTGGCTCTGATTTCTCCACCAATTTCTATTAAATAATCTTTCACGCCTTCTTTCTCTAATAAAATCGAAACGTAATCATTTATATATCCGGTAATTGCATTAAAAACAAGTTGTGTATTTGGATTGGTTTTAAGAATAGAATCATTTTGAATATAAGTTTTATTTATCCCTATAAACTCCAAAACCGAATCAATTTGCTGTTGTGTTGGCTTATTATGTATTTTCGATTTCTTAAATCCGTATAAGTTTGACAATGGCTGAACAGTCGGGTCGAAATATCCATTGGTTTTCTCAGAATATTCTTTACATTTCTTCCATAAATCCAGCACAACGGAATCCACTTTTTCACCTTTTTCAGACGCATTAAATTTTGCTATATCCGTATCTTCTCTATAAGTTGATATTTTATCATCAAAAAACTGAAGAGCTTGAGCAATTTCCTCATCCAAATCTTTATCCGAATAATATTGAATCCCATAAGTAGAGCCAAACGCATTTCCTTGTGCGATTCTAAGTTCGGTTTTAGATTGTTTTTCACACGCAAAAAATAAAAATGCAGTAAATATTATTAATAATTTTCTCATTATTTTAAAAAGTTAAACCCATTAAACAGAATTTTATAAGCCTCGCCTTTTATCGGCGGTTTTGTAGTATCATTGGCATGAGTAATTCCCACACCTGCAAACCATAAATTAGCATCTTGCTCATTTGCTTTTTCCAAAACTTTTTGAGCAACTTCCGGAACTCTCGTATAATCATTCGGGGGCAAAGCCGATTGCACCATTACAAAAATATTTTTCTCGTTCTTTTTATAAGTTACAAACTGAGGATGCTTTTTTAATTTGCTGTTTACTGCCAAAAACTCAAACCCCATTTTTTGCAACTCTTCACCTATAAAATTCATTCCGATGTAGTGTAATTCTTCTTCCGTAAATTCCATTTGTAATTTAAAATCTGTTTAACTTTAAAAATTCCATTAAATTTGTAGTGCAAAGATATTTCAATTATTATTTATACGCACTTTTATGAACGTAATCTTTTTCGACGGAGTCTGCAATTTGTGCGATAATACCGTACAATTTATTCTAAAAAATGAAGCTGATAAAACTTTTAAATTTTGTCCGCTACAATCTGACTTTGCCAAAAAACAATTACAAATTCACGGAAAAAATAACAAAGATTTAAACACTATTTATTTATTAAAAAATGGTGTTTTATATAATAAATCAAGCGCAGCTTTGCATATCGCCAAAGGTTTAAAACTTCCTTATAAATTACTTTTTGGTTTTATTATTATTCCCAAATTCCTCCGTGATTATATTTATAATTTTGTAGTAAAAAACAGATACAAATGGTACGGCAAAAAAGAATCTTGTATGATGCCTACTCCTGAATTGAATGAGAGGTTTATTAAATAAAGAAATTTTACCAACTCTTAAAATAAAACACATTAAAATGAATTTTAAATATTTAGCACCATTAGTATTACTTCTAATATTAAGTTGCAAGAATACTCGTGATTTATGCAGTGAAAGTCCGGAAAACAAATATAAATTCCTTCAAGAAAAAATAAATTATATAACTGATTTAGATGAAGGTTTAGAAAAAGCCAAGAAGTCTAACAAACCCATTTTTTTATTTTTCACAGGAAGATACAATGTGAATAGTGAGCTGTTCAAATGCTATATCTTATTAAATGATGAAGAATTATTAAAGAAGTTAAAAAATAATTACATCAATATTTGGTTGTTTGTTGATGATTTAAAAAATGGTAAAAAATGGCGAGAACTTCAAAGAGAAAAATATAACACCAATGATAAATATCCTCCTATAATTGTAATACTCGACTCAAATGGGAATGCCACTCATGACGCAATTCTCTATGAAAAGCCGGAAGATGTAAAAGACCTTATAAATGAAATCAAAAGACAATAGTACTATAACTCTAATAATAAGTAATAAAATTAAACTTTATATAACCTCATAAATATTTTTAGAATGATATACGAACTTCCCAAGCCCAAAAGTCCAGAAACATTTGAGAACTTAGTTTGTGATATAGCTAATAGTTTATACAAAACAACAAGTTTTAACTTATATGGTAGAAAAGGACAAAAACAAAAGGGGATAGATATTATTTCTTTTGATTTAAACACTATAATTCAATGTAAATTAAGATCTTTAAATATTAACAAAAGAGAAACTAAACTTAATTTCATTAATGAAATAATTAAGGATATCAATAATATTTTTTCAAATGGATTTAAACCCTCTAAAATTATTATCGCTACAACAATTGAAAATGACACAACAATACAAGATTATTTAAACACAACTCTGTTATTTAATAATATTGGGTGTACTATTGAGTTTTGGAGTTGGACAAAAATAAGTAGTGAGATGTTTCTTTTTAAGAATATAGTAAACAAATATTACTCTTATAGAGATGATTCTATTGAATTAGCTCGTATTGAAGTTTTAAATAAATCTATTTATCAAAAATCAAAAACACACGAAAGATTATATGAATTTAAAAATATTAAGAATAAAAATCAGCTTCCAATATTTGATTTTAGTTTTATAAATAATAGTGATAAAACTATTCTCTTAAATTCAATTGAATGCTTTTGTGAAATGCTTCCTGTTGCTCGTGCTGGATTCGCACCTAAACCAAACGGCATATTAAAACCGACAAAAAAATTCCTAATTGATTTCAACTTTAACCTTTCTCTTACAAATGACAAACCTGATATACAATATATAGAGATTGAAAATCCTATCTATGTTTATCCTAATTCTCCTTTGAGAATTCAAATTCAGAATAAAAAGCCTCTTATTAACTTTTATAAAATTTATTTCATTTTTAGATTTAATGATATCGATATAAAAACTCCTGAACTATTTTTTAATTCACATCAGACCTATAGCGGAAAAATAGTAACTGAAATATCAGTATAAAAAAGTAAATATATATTATTTATTCAGGTTAAGAATTTCTTTTACTCCTATTTCTTTTAATTTCTGATTGCTGTTTTTACCTTCAATTACTAAAGCTTTGGCTACTTTTGAAGTTGGCAAAGGCTGATAATTTTTCATTAAACCTAATTTATTTACAAAATTAAGAAAATGCACTCCCACTTTCTCTCCAAAACGTTCCGAATTAGGACGAATAAGAATACTTGGCTGAACGATTATTAAGTTTTTAAAATCTAATTTTTTAATGCTTTCCTCTAATTTTCCTTTCATTTTAGAATAGAAGAAGAATGAATCAGGGTTAGCATTTTGAGCAGAAAGTAAAACAAAAGTCGGAATCTCGTTTTCTTTAGCTATTTCAGCAAATTTATATTGATAATCGTAATCAACTTTCCATTGTGCATCTTTACTTCCTGCTACTTTAAGAGTTGTTCCCAAACACGAAAAAGCAATATCTCCTTTTATCTCATCTCTATAATTTTCGAGATGATCAAAATCCACTTTTATTTCTTTTAATTTTGGATGATGTTCATTTTTAGGGTTTCTCACTAATGAAATAACTTCTGTGATTTCATTGTCGCCTAAAAGAAATTTAATTAAAGGGTTACCCGTCGCTCCTGTTCCACCAATAACAACTGCTCTCATATTATTTATTTTACAGTAAAGGAAAGTATTTTATTTGAAAAATGGTGCTAAACTTCTATTTTATTTAGTCATGAAGTAAGTAACCATCTCTTTTTGAATTTTTAAAACAAAAAAACCTTTAAGTTAAACTTAAAGGTTTTTACTATGAGCGAGAGACGGGACTCGAACCCGCAACATTCAGCTTGGAAGGCTGAAGCTCTACCAATTGAGCTACTCTCGCAATTGGACTGCAAATATAAAACAGATTTTTTAATTTCAAAAAAATATTTTCTATTTTTTTATACTTTTTCAAGTATTAAATACTTAAATAAAACATTATCAATTCAATAAATATTAATCTTTAAACACATTTCTTTTCTCCCACTCTTTTCCCTTATAGAATAAATCAATTATTTTAGGTAAAAACTTATTTAAAACTCTATTTTTTGCTTTTGCCAATCCGTAAATCTCAATCGGCTCTGCTCCTACCGAGCTTTTAATTTCTAATGCTGTTCGCGAGAAAAACACTTCTTTTTTCTTTAGTTCTATCGATTTATTTATCATTTCGTACAACATTCTTAAATAAAGTTCATGTCTGTACAGCTGCTCTGTATCATAACCTAAAAAGCCAGTTTCTGATTCATTTTTATTTAAAATTAAAGTGTAAAAACAAACAATTTCATCATTTAACTTCCCTACAACCAATTTAAAATCATCTTTCAATTTATCCTTCAATTCATAAAAATAATTAGACGGCAAAACATAAGCGGAAACCTCTGCATTATTTGCTACATTTTTAAATAATTGATAGATTTTGGTTTCGTTTTCTTTAATCTCTTCTGCTTTAAATTCAATAAAATTTATCTCTTTTGATTTCTTAAAAGCTCTTTTGGCTCTTGTTCTGTATTTGGTTCGCATTGCCAAGAGATAATCCTCAAAAGTTTGCCAATCTTCTTTAATCTCCAAAACCATATTTGGCTGAACTTTTAATGTTGTATAGTCTTTTAATTTAGCTTTAACCTCCTTTAATCTATCACTTTTCATGTCCTTTAAAAGCGTTAAATGAGATTTTTTATCAGCTAATTTCTCTATTTCTTTTACAAACAATTCTATATTATTCAAGAAAAAATCTTCACCGTCTTTTGTAAAACTAAAAATATGATTTCCCGTTAAAAACATATTCCCAAAACAAAAAACATTGAATTTTAATCTATTAAGAATCCATTTAGGTAAAAATGTTTTTTTGCTTACATTATCAAGACTTACCTCTATTACCTGACATACCGATTTTGCAACTAATTGATTATCAACATAAATAGAAATATAGTATAATGTATAATTCTCCGGCAAAGATGCCTCTTTTGATTTTAAATATTTTGTAGAAAGAAATATATCTTCGTCCAAACTATCCCAATCATCAGGAACTTTATCTATACTCTTTTCTATGCTGAAATTCAAAATCTTATACTATTTTATTAAATCTAAAAACTCTTGTTCGGTAAGAATTTTCACCGTTCCTAAACTCTCCGCTTTTTTTAATTTAGAACCTGCTTTTTCTCCTACCACTAAATTATTTAAGTTTTTAGAAACCGAAGAAACTATTTTTCCGCCGTTTTTCTCTACCAAATCTTTTGCTTCATCTCGTGTGAATGCAGTCAATTTTCCCGTAAACAAAAAGGTTTGATTTTCTAATTTTTGAGATAACAATTCCTCTTGCTCCTGCTCCATTTGCAATCCAAAAGACTTTAAATCAGCAATTAATTGACGATGCTCTCCCTTAGAAAAATATTCTTTAACACTCTCTGCAATACGTACTCCGATTGTATCTATCGCCTCTAAATCCTCTTGGCTCGCCTCCATTAAGCTGTCTATTGTCGCATAAACTTTTGTGATTTTTTTGGCAACCGTTTCGCCTACATATCTAATTCCCAAACCGTATAAAACCTTAGAAAACGGCATTTGTTTAGAATTCTCTACCGAAGTTATAATATTCTGAGCCGATTTCTCCGCCATTCTTTCCAAAGGCAATAAATCTTCTTTCTTCAATCGGTATAAATCTGCAATATTGTTTACTAATCCATTATTGTACATTAAAGCAATCGTTTCTGCTCCAATGCTTTCTATATCCATTGCTTTCCTACTTACAAAATGCTCTATTCGCCCTTTTATTTGTGGCGGACAACCGTCTTCGTTGGGGCAATAATGAGCCGCCTCTCCTTCTTTTCTAATTAAAAGCGTTTTACATTCTGGACATTCATGAATAAATTCAACTTTTTCGGCATTTAAAGGACGTTGCATTAAGTCTACATCTACAATTTTAGGAATAATCTCTCCCCCCTTTTCTACTACGACAATATCACCAATCCGAACGTCTAATTTTTCTATAATATCGGCATTATGCAAAGAGGCTCTTTTCACAGTAGTTCCTGCCAATAACACAGGCTCTAAATTTGCCACAGGCGTTATTGCCCCCGTTCTACCCACTTGATAAGAAATTGATTTTAACTCCGTAAAAGCCTGTTCTGCCTTGAATTTATAAGCAATTGCCCAACGTGGTGATTTTGCAGTATATCCTAGTTCATCTTGCTGAGCAATAGAGTTTACTTTTATTACAACTCCGTCTATTTCATAAGGCAGATTATTTCTTTCCGTATCCCAATATTCAATAAAGGCTAAAATTTCATCTATATTTTTACATTTTCTTGTAGTATCCGGAACTTTGAACCCCCATTTTCTTGCTTGTAAAAGCATATTTTCTTGCGTGTCAAAAGGCAAATTAACTCCCGCTACATTGTACATAAAAGCCTGTAAACCTCTCTTTGCCACCTCAGCCGAATCTTGTAGTTTTAAACTTCCACTGGCCGTATTTCTCGGGTTCATAAAAGGTTCTAAACCTAATTCTTCCCTTTCGGCATTTATATCTTGGAAGGCTTTTATTGATAAAATAATCTCTCCTCTGATATGGAATTTTTCGGGGTAAGGCTTAGTTATTTTTAACGGAATAGAACGAATCGTTTTTACATTATTTGTAATTTCATCACCCATAAAACCATCACCACGCGTAACTCCGTATTTTAAAATTCCGTTCTCATAAATTAAACTAATCGACGCACCATCAAATTTTAATTCACAAAAGTATTCCGCTTCTCCCACCGATTTTTCTACTCGCTCTATCCACTCAAACAATTCTTCTTTAGAATAAGCATTGCTTAAGGAATACATTCTGTATTCATGCGTTATGGTCGGGAAATTTTTAGTAATAGAGCCACCCACTCTTTGCGTAGGTGAATTTAAATCCTGATATTCCGGATATTTTTCTTCTAATGCCTGAAGCTCTCTTAACTTCATATCAAAATCATAATCAGATATTTCCGGGCTGTCTAAAACATAATATTTATGATTATGATAATTTAATTCTTCTCTAAGTTGTTCAATTTTTTGGTAAACTTCCGTCATATCTTAAAATAAATGAAAGGCAAAATTAAGAAATTTGAAATGAATCTCTCTAAAATCAAACTAATAAAAAAAGTCACCTATAAAAGGTGACTTCATAAAATCAAGTTAATTGATTTATTTATTTTACAGCGTCTTTTACTTTTTCAGCTGCATCCTCTATTTTATCTGTCTGTGCTTCAGCAGATTTCAAAGTATTATCTAAAACATTATCAGCATTATCAGCAGCTCCATTAACTGATTGAATAGCTTCAGTTGCTCTAGCTTGAATAGCTTCTAATTTCTGTTGTAACTCATCTACTCTTGATTGAGCAGCGTTTACAACTGTTTGGTCTCCTCCAAGTTTTGCTTCGTTTAAAGCTTCTTGAGCCTCGTTTAAAGCTTCTTGAGCTTCTTTAACTTCTTCGTTAAGATCTTCTTGAGCTTCTGCTACGTTTTCTCCTTCAACATTTGTTACGTCTGTAGCAACCGGTGTAGTTTCTGTCTTTTTATTACAAGATGAAACGCTAAATGCAATAACTGCAATAATTGGTAATACTAATTTTTTCATTTCAATTTAGTTTTAAGCCCACAAAGGTAAGCCTTATTAAACAATAAACAAATTTTTTAACTTTTTATATTGTAATTTTTTTCTTTATCTTTTAAAATCTGATCTGCAATTACTTCTCCTTCACTCTCTTGTTCTGCCCTTTTGTTTTTATAAGGTCTTATGATTAAACGTACTCCTTTATTATATTGAAAATATTGGATTACCCAATTTACAAGGGCTACTACTTTATTCCTGAATCCTACTAATGAAATTAAATGTACAAACATCCAAATTATCCAAGCAAAAAAACCTGTAAATTTAAACTTACCAATATCTGCTACCGCTTTATTTCTACCAATAGTTGCCATAGAACCTTTATCTTTATATTTAAAAGGCTTCATTTCTTCTCCATTTCTCCATTTAAGAATATTCTCTCCTAACAATCTCCCTTGCTGTATTGCAGGCTGTGCAACCATCGGGTGACCTTTCGGCCATTCATTTGATTCCATTTCAGCAATATCTCCAATTGCGAAAATAGAATCCACGCCTTTTATTCTATTAAACTCATCCACTCTATATCTCCCTCTATTTATAGAATCCTCCGGCAAACCTTTTACTATATTCCCTTTTACTCCGGCTGCCCAAATAAGTGTTGATGTTTTAAAATTATTTTGATTAGTTTCTACAGTTTCGCCATCATAATCTTTCACCTGAGTATTCAGCCATATATTTACATCCATTTTTCGTAAATATTCCTCAGCTGTTTTAGAGGCTTTTTCAGAAAATCCCGGTAGTAACTTATCCGCAGCTTGAATTAAATGAACATTCATCCTATTTATGTCTAAATCAGGATAATCATTTGGCAATACATGGTTTTTAAGTTCAGAGAAAGCTCCTGCCAACTCCACTCCGGTTGGCCCGCCTCCTACGATTACAAAGTTCATAAGACGCTGTCTTTCTTCTAAATCATTCGTTAGTAACGCAGCTTCCAGATTCTGTAAAACTAAGTGTCTCAAATCCAATGCCTCCGGAATAGATTTCATTGGAACAGCATATTTCTCTATATTTTTATTCCCGTAATAATTAGTATTAGAACCGGTTGCAATTACTAATAAATCATATTTTAAATTTCCAATATCTGATTTTATTTGCTTATTCTGTGAATCAATTTCTTTGATTTCCGCTATTCTAAAATGAAAGTTTTTTCCTTTTTTAAATAAAGTTCTCACTGCATGAGCAATCGAATCTGCTTCTAAACCTGCAGTTGCCACTTGATACAATAAAGGCTGAAAAGTATGATAGTTATTTTTATCAATTAACACTACTTGTAACCCTTTATTATTTAATTTCTTAGCTAAATTAAGCCCGGCAAATCCCGCACCTATAATTACAACTCTTTTTATATTTAAATTGGGAATATTCATCTTTAATTATTTTAATGCAAATCTACACAAATTAAAATAGATTGATTTAGTTCTATTTTTGTATTTTTGCACCAATGAAATTCAATCTGAAATCAGACTATAAACCTACCGGAGATCAGCCAAAAGCGATTAAAGAATTGTCCGATGGTATTCTAAACGGAGATAAATATCAAACACTATTAGGAGTTACGGGGTCAGGGAAAACTTTTACAGTTGCTAATGTAGTGAGTGAAGTACAACGCCCTACTTTAGTTTTAGCCCATAATAAAACTTTAGCAGCTCAATTATACATGGAGTTTCAAGAGTTCTTTCCGGATAATGCCGTAGAATATTTTGTATCTTATTATGATTATTACCAACCAGAAGCTTATATCCCGCACTCATCAACTTATATAGAAAAAGATTTATCTATAAATGAAGAAATAGAAAAATTAAGGTTAAGTGCTACTTCTGCCTTACTTTCAGGACGAAGAGATATTATAGTAGTCGCATCAGTTTCTTGTATTTATGGGATAGGAAACCCTACTGAATTTCATAAAAATGTAATTAAGACAGAAGCCGGACAGCAAATTTCCAGAACTCACTTTTTACATAAATTAGTAAACAGTTTGTACGCCAGAACAACAGGAGAGTTTTCCCGAGGGCATTTCCGAGTAAAAGGTGATACCGTAGAAGTTTTTCCTGCCTATGCCGATGATGGAGTTCGCTTCCATTTTTACGGAGATACCGTAGAAGAAATTGAAACTTTTAACGTTCCTACCGGTAAAAGAATTGCCGGATTTGATAAAATTAATGTATATCCTGCAAATTTATTCGTGACTTCACCCGATACGTTACAAAAAGCAATAAAAGATATTCAAATAGATTTAGGTAAACAAGTAAATTATTTTCAAGACATCGGTAAAAATTTAGAGGCAAAACGTTTACAAGAACGTACTGAATTCGATATTGAAATGATGAAAGAATTAGGCTACTGCTCCGGAATAGAGAATTATTCTCGCTATATGGACGGCAGACTTCCCGGTACTCGTCCGTTTTGTCTTTTAGATTATTTTCCCGATGATTATTTAATGGTAATTGATGAATCTCACGTTACCGTTCCGCAAGTTCATGCCATGTACGGAGGCGACCGAAGCAGAAAAGAGAATTTAGTAGAATACGGATTTAGACTTCCTGCCGCAATGGATAACCGACCTTTAAAATTTGAAGAGTTTGAGGGGTTACAAAATCAAGTAATTTATGTTTCTGCCACTCCTGCAAACTATGAATTGGAACTTTCCGGCGGTGTGGTTGTAGAACAAATTATAAGACCTACAGGTTTATTAGATCCTGTAATAGAAGTTCGACCTTCACAAAATCAAATGGATGATTTAATGGAGGAAATTCAAAAAAGAGCCGAAATAGATGAGCGTACCTTAGTTACTACCTTAACCAAGCGTATGGCAGAGGAATTGACGAAATATTTAACTCGATACGGCGTAAGAACACAATATATTCACTCTGATGTTGACACGCTGGACAGAGTGAAAATCATGCAAGATTTAAGAGAAGGACTTTTTGATGTTTTAGTCGGAGTAAACTTACTGAGAGAAGGTTTAGATTTACCCGAAGTTTCGCTTGTAGCAATTTTAGATGCTGACAAAGAAGGTTTTTTAAGAAATCACCGCTCTCTAACCCAAACCGCAGGACGTGCCGCCAGAAATGTGAATGGTCTTGTAATTATGTATGCCGATAAAATTACAGGTAGTATGCAACAAACCATAGATGAAACTGAACGCCGACGAGAAATTCAAATAAAATATAATAAAGAGCATCATAAAACACCTCAACCGCTTATAAAGAAAATAAATCGCCTGAAACAAGAAGCTGAGTTTGAAAAAAATCCTTATGTAAGAAAAGAAGCGGTAAAAACAGCAGCAGAAAACAGAGTAAGCTACGGCACTGAAGATATAGAAAAAATCATTGCTAAAAAGACTAAAGAAATGGAAGATGCCGCTAAAAATTTAGACTTTTTAAGAGCTGCTAAGATAAGAGATGAAATTAATGCACTGAAACAGAATTAATTTTATATTTTTACATTCAATTTCATATCTTAAAGTTAGGGTAATTTTAAGTATAATGAATTATTCTACTTTTAAATTTACTTCCATTCTTCCCTTTCCAACATTGGATATTTAGGGTCTGCGAATTCGGGAAGTTACATTTCTTGTTTATAGAAACTATATTACTTATTTGTACCTTTTTCATATTTGATTTTTATTCGGTTTACTCTTAATATAGTCATTGGGTTTTTACTTTTATTCACCCGTTGTGCATTATGATATTTTTCGAGAGCAAACACCCCTATATCACATACTCCTTTTCCAAGTTTTCAAAGGACTTTCCTCAAGGGGGTAATTTTGGAAGTAATTTAACCTCCACTTGCGTTCTAATTTCCCCTTTGAGAGGGTATTTATTACAAAAAAATAAGGTTTTAATTCTTATTTCAAACAAAATGCACAACGGGTTTTTATTCATTTATTTAAATGCTGTAAAACTCTATCAACTCACTCCGTTTTTTAAATATTCGTATGATTTTAAAACTAATATACGCTCTAAAGAAACTAAAATAACCCGTTGTGCATTATGATATTTTTCGAGAGCAAACACCCCTATATCACATACTCCTTTTCCAAGTCTTCAAAGGGCTTTCCTCAAGGGGGTAATTTTGGAAGTAATTTAACCTCCACTTGCGTTCTAATTTCCCCTTTGAGAGGGTGTTTTATTACAAAAAAATAAGGTTTTAATTCTTATTTCAAACAAAATGCACAACGGGTATAATATATATTATTTCTAAAAGAAAAATAAAAACATGCAAATTTTCTCCATCTAAAATTAAATGACTATAAACCCGTTGTGCATTATGATATTTTTCGAGAGCAAACACCCTTATATCACATACTCCTTTTCCAAGTTTTCAAAGGACTTTCCTCAAGGGGGTAATTTTGGAAGTAATTTAACCTCCACTTGCGTTCTAATTTCCCCTTTGAGAGGGTATTTTATTACAAAAAAATAAGGTTTTAATTCTTATTTCAAACAAAATGCACAACGGGTGACTATAAATTTATACCTAATTCCAAAAATACCAATGCTCTCCGTTAAAAATTGCCAATGATTTACTTTTCACATCATACACAATAGTCCCCGGCTCTGGATTGCTGATATCTTTAGTAACGTCATTTACATGCGGAAGCAACAAAGCTTTTTGATTACTATCTAATTTTAATACAGCAGGGTCATTTGTGAAATCCGATAAGGATCCGTCTGAAATAATTACTCCTTCTCCCACTTCTTCTAATGTTGGTAAATAAATTTCTTGGGTTGACGCTTTCGTTAATTCTACTTCTCCACTTTCTGATTTATACATTACTTTCTTTGTGTTAGCATCTAACCATAAAGCACCTTCTTTTGCATAACCCGAATCTTGTAAAATAGGTAATATTATTCCTTTTGCCTCCCCGTTGGCTTCTTTTACATCATTAAACTCCATGATAGAGCTTGAACTTCTTAAAGTTGATTTATCTATCCCTACTTGTGCCCGTGTTAGTCCACACAAAAATAGCACAGACAATATGATTACTTTTTTCATATTACTAATTTATTTTTATTCATTACATCCTTGCTTTATACATTTCCAAGCTTCTCCTAACCCAAAATCTTTATACATTTCTAAACATTGCTTGTCTTTATTCCAAATCAACATTCCCTCTACAGGATCAGCAATGTTATCTCTTTCATTTGTAGTTAAACGAGTAATGACAAAAGGTTTGTTATTAGATTCTAACTTTATAAAGCCGTTTCGGGAATCAGCTACCCAATTGTCCGTATGATTTGATGTAGTAATTCCTACTTTTGTGGGCGATACAGTTCCATCTAATTTAGGTGGTTTAGAACAAACCAATTGAAATCTTGCTTGGACAGTCTTTCCTTTATATGGTGCTGTAGGCATTATAAATTCTTTAATATTTTGTATCCCTAAATTTACATAGGTTACATTTATACTTGTTTCTGTTTGATTGGGATCGGCTATGCTTACCTCAACTGTATTATCCGCTAAATGTCTTATTTGTAAAATACATGGCTTATCTACAGAAATGCTTTCTTCTCCAAAATTTAAAGTTCCTGCTTGATAAAATACTACTTGTGTTATCTTTAACCTTTTATCTTGAACCGCTTGGATTTGAGCATCATTTCTAATAATTTCGATGTTCTGTTGTGCATGATTATTTATAAGGCTCTCTTTTGTGGTTGCCGGCAAAACAATATACGAATACGTTGCATTGTTAGGATTTACTCCATGGTCAAACCAAAGTTTAAATACTTTTGATTGAGTAGGATTGTTAGAATGATTCTCATTAACTCTATGCCAACTCCCGCTTTGATTTTGATTACTTAGTTGTACGCTCGCCTGATTAGGGAAAACATAAGTAACATGATTATGCCAAATGGCTTCTGTTGTACCCCCTCCATTGGTATTTAATTGAGATACTGTACCGCTCTGCAAACTAAATACATTCCCTTTACTAAACGTTTGATTGATTGTGGTTGTAATATTTTCTGCTCCGACAGCATTGATACCTGCTCCTATACATACAACGGCTTCATCAAAAAAGAAATAAGCTTTTTTTGCAGTAACCCCATCATAATCTTGTGTATAAACACTCGCTCCATAAATACCATCTGAAACGCCTCCTACAAAAGTGGTAGCTCCCGGCTCTCCCCAATTAACTGTCATTTCTTTATCAAAATCATAGTCTTTGGCTGTTACTCCGGGTATTTTATCCCACTCCCATACCGGCATTATATTATAATACTCATCTCCAAAAACTTGAATATTAGTAGATCCATCCGGCAATACCCTTCCTAATATATTTTCTTTATTACCACTTTCTGTTCTTCTTGTTCTATTTGAAACACTTCTTACATTAAAAGAATATTCCGGTCTAATATGTTGCGTATAATCCCCTCGCCAAAAATAGGTATACTTGGGACTTATTCCTTGGGAAATATCATTTGGATTAGATAACCTTTTCTTTAAATTTGCCACTTCTAACTCATAAGAATCTCCGGCTACTACAGCAATCTGAGACAATAAATTATTGTCATTTTGCTCATCCATTAACCAATATTTATCTAAATATCTAATTCTCGAAATCCCTCTACCCTCTAAATTAAAATCCATATATCTCCCCCGTATTCCTCCTATATAACTTTCAAAAAAGAATTTATTTAGAATTTCTGCTTTTTCTTGTGGCAATGCATAAGGAGTCCCGACAAACCAAGAAGCAATTCTATAAGAGCCAATCAAAAAAACTGTTCCATAACTGGATATATGTAGCTGAGGACCATGTTGAAAATAAGAATAATCATATTGAATACCTTCATCCTCTTGGGTGATTTGAATAGGTTCGTATGCATACCCTACAGATTTCGTTAAAAATATACTATCTTCCTCTACCAATGCTCTGTAAATATTATGAATGGCAATATCTATTTTATTAGCACCTGTCATACTTTCTGCCGACCTAGTTTTTTTCATAACCAATATAATCTCTTCTTTTACAGAAGAACTTATTGGCTGGGATGAAGTAGAGAGTAATATTAATATGCTCCCTAAATATTTAGGTGCACTTATATCATTAAACCACCAATTATTACTTCTTGGCTTTTTCTGATACCAAAAATGTAATCCTTTTTCAATTGATGATTTTAATTCTATGTTATTAAAGTATGAGCTTTCAGGAAAAGTATAAGCTACTGCCATTAATTCCAATCTCTTCAAATGTTCTGTAGGTTCCCAATTCGTTCTGCTTTTATCATTATAGTTAATACTTGCCCACGAACCATTGGGCTGAAGCGTTTGGATATAATTTCCTATTTGATTTGCATTCAAATACTTCCCTTTTTCAGAAAAAATACCTTGTGCAATTCTACCACGAATAAGGGAGAAATCTTGTGCACTCACCTTTTGTAAACCACAAATTAATGTGCATAAAAGGGTTATTTGAAGTAATTTATTTCTCATTCTGAATATTTTATATATAAAAGTAATAAATATCTTATTATCATTCGTTACATCCTTGCTTTATACATTCCCAAGTTTCTCCTAAACCGAAATCTTTATACATTTCTAAACATTGCTTGTCTTTGTCCCAAATTATCATTCCTTCTACAGGATTATTTATATTATTTCTTTCATTTGTAGTTAAACGGGTAATGACAAAAGGTTTGTTATTCGATTCTAATTTTATAAAGCCGTTTCGGGAATTAACTATCCAATTGTCCGTACGGTTTAATGTTGTAATTCCTACTTTTGTTGGTAATACAGTTCCATCTAATTTAGGTGGTTTAGAACAAACCGATTGAAATCTTGCTTGGACGGTCTTTCCTCTATAAGGGGCAACAGGCATTGTAAACGCTTTTGTATTTTGTACACCTGAATTTATATACGTAACATTTATGCTTGTTTCTGTTTCATTTTGATTAGGATCGGCTATACTTACATCCACTTTGTTATCCGCTAAATGTCTTACTTGCAAAATACAAGGTTTATCTACAGAGATACTTTCTTCTCCAAAATTTAAGGTTCCTGCCTGATAAAATACAACCTGAGTTATTTCTAATCTTTTATCTTGAACCGCTTGGATTTGAGCATCATTTCTAATAATCTCAATATTCTGTTGTGCATAATTATTTATTAAACTCTCTTTTGTAGTCGCAGGCAAAACAATATATGAATAAGATGCATTAATCGGGCTGACTCCATGGTCAAACCAAAGTTTAAATACTTTTGATTGAGTAGGATTGTTAGAATGATTCTCATTAACTCTATACCAACTCCCACTTTGAGTTTGATTACTTAGTTGTACGCTGGTCTGATTAGGAAAAACATAGGTAACATGATTATGCCAAATGGCTTCTGTTGTAACTCCTCCATTGGTATTTAATTGAGATACTGCACCATTTTTTAAACTAAAAACATCTCCTTTACTAAACGTTTGATTGATTGTGGTTGTGATATTTTCGGCACCGGTTGCGTTAATGTCTGCTCCCAAACATACAACGGCTTCATCAAAAAAGAAATAAGATTTCTTTGCCGTTACACCATCATAATCTTGTGTATAAACACTCGCTCCATAGGTACCATCTGAAACGCCTCCTACAAAAGTTGTTGAACCAAACTCTCCCCAATTAACTGTCATTTCTTTATCAAAATTATAATCTTTGGCTGTTACTCCCGGTATTTTATCCCACTCCCATACCGGCATTATATTATAATATTCATCTCCAAAAACTTGAATATTGGTAGCTCCGTCAGGAAGTACTCCTCCTAAAATATTTTCATCATTTCCTCTTTCTGTTCTGTAAGTTCTTGTTGACACTCCTCTTACATTAAAAGAGTATTCCGGTCTAACATGTTGCGTATAATCTCCTCGCCAAAAATACGTGTGTTTAGGACTTATTCCTAGAGAAATATCATTTGGATTTGATAATCTTTTCTTTAAATTCCCCACTTCTAACTCATATGAATCTCCTGCTACTACAGCTATCTGAGACAATAAATTATTGTCATTTTGCTCATCCATTAGCCAATATTTATCTAAATACCTCATTCTTGATATACCTCTACCTTCTAAATTAAAATCCATATATCGTCCCCTTATTCCACCTACATAACTTTCAAAAAAGAATTTATTTAGAATATCTGCTTTTTCTTGTGGTAAAGCATACGAAGTCCCTACCAACCAAAAAGACACCCCATATAACCTATCAATAAAAGTTGTACCATAACTGGATATATGTAACTGAGGACCATGATGTAAATACGAATAATCATAGTGTATCCCCTCTTCCTCTTGCGTTAACGCTACAGGTTTATATAAATATTCTAATGATCTTGTTAAAAGTTGATTATCTTCTTTGATAACTGCTCTATAAATATTATTCCTGAATAATCCTGTTGCCTTATTAATAGGAAGATTCTCCGGATTTGGAATAGATTCCATCATAGAAATTATTTCATTTCTTATTATCGAATCCATGGGAGTAGAAGAAACAGACATTAATATCAGTATTTCTCCTAAATACTTAGGTGAAAGTACATCTTTATACCACCAATTATTACTTCTCGGTTTTTTCTGATACCAAAAGTGCAATCCTTTTTCAATCTTTGATTTTAATTCTATGTTATTAAAGTATGAGCTTTCAGGAAAAGTATAAGCTACTCCCATTACCTCCAATCTCTTCAAATGATCTATAGGTTTCCAATTCACTACACTGGTATCATCGTAGTTAATACCTATCCATGAACCATTGGACTGAAGTGTTTGGATATAATTCCCTATTTGATTTGCATTCAAATGTTTCCCTTTTTCAGAAAAAATACCTTGTGAAATTCTACTACGAATAAGAGAGAAATCTTGTGCATTAACCTGTTGTAAACTACAAACTAATATACATAGAAGGGTTATTTGAAGTATTTTATTTCTCATTTTTAATATTTACATGCAAAAATTAAAAAACCCATTTCAAGTTTTTCTGAAATGGGTTTATATATAATAAAGTTTTACTTATTTATTAATTGTTTTACCAAAGATTTTAACTCTTCTATCTCTTTTGATTGTTGCTCAATCTTTTTCTCTTGCTCAATGGTATGTAAATATAATTCTTCTATTTTCTCTACGTTGGTAATTTGAGTAGCGGTCATATCTATTTGACCTGCTTCTTTGACTTTCTTAGCAGAAACATATCCCGGTAAGTGACCGTTTGTCTTTACAAAACTTTCTACTTCACTCAAATTAGGAAATTTATAATCTGATTTAGCTGTAGAGATTCCTGTATAATAGTTCTCAAATACATAATCAGGAAATATTTCTCCGGTAGTGGCTATAAATTTAGTCGCTTTTACATTTCCGTCTACTACCAACTTCTCATCAACTGGTATATTATTAGCTTTATATATAAATCCACCACCAATACCAACATTTCCGTTGTCAGTAATTATCATTTTAGGACCTGAAGAAGCTGAAACACCTGTTTTATCATACCCCCAAAGTACTAACCCTTCTCTATAGCCTTCTGTTTGAGAGGTTGGATGATCATCATAGGCATTAAACCATGTCCAACGGTTCACTTGTGTATCTGATACTTTAGAATTATTTTGAATTGAAATAGCTGTTCCTACTTTTCCTTCTCCTTCCGATATAAGAGCTCTAACATATGTAATCGCGTCGTTACCCACTCTAAATGCACTTACATTATTTGCTGTATTAAATTGAACTACATTATCATATGTAGCTATTCCTCTCACATACAACTTTTCATTACTCGCTTCCCCCCCTAAACCTAAGGCTCCATTTTCATTAAGAAACATAGCAAAATAAGGTCCCTGATCTCCTTTTTTACGCACCCCCCAAGCTAGTTCAGAAGAAAAAGAGTTCTGGTTCTCATATTCTACAATTGTATTCCTGAAAAAAGCTGAATTTCTATTGATTAAAAATGATTTATCAGGATCTCCTACTCTAAAAAAAATCTGACCAACTCCATCTCCTGATTGAACAAATTCAGGATTATCTATTGTTCCTCTCGTTTTTTCTAAAACTAATGCGGAAGGATTTATATCATTATGGTACCTATTTATTACTACTCCATACCCACTAAAATCAATTTCTGCTTGATTCAATTTATTAGGGGATTCAAAAGAGGTAAAAAGCCCTGCTCTATTATTCCCTTCCGAATCCTGCATAGGTAATACTACATTCCGGCGAGTAACTCCATTTTTCACTTCTTTCTCTTCTTTCAAGAGTTCTCCGGCAGTTCCTACACTGCGCACCCATTTTGTGCCATTCCAAAAATAATATCCTTTTTCTGTAATACTACTTACTTTTTCATCCTCTCCGGTAACAGGGTAAGTCACTGTATAATCAGATATATCATCTACATAAATCATTGTAGATTCTTTTATCTCCGAATTACCACTCATTTGCAAAGCCTTGTTAATACTTACTCTTGGAATTAATAACCCTTCCAAATCATTTGTTGTATTATCCGTTTTTGCTTTTATATCTAAAGTCGCTTTCGGACTTTGTTTATTGATTCCTATTTGAGCATAGCTCATACTCAAAGAGAGTAGAGCTATACTTATTACTATTTTTTTCATATGATGTTTATTTACTCAATTGTTGTTCTATTCTTTCTAAACGAGCTTCTAAATCTGCAATTTTAGCATCTTTTGCTTTAATGGCTTTATCCTGCTCAATGGTATGTAAATACAACTCCTCTATTTTCTCTACGTTGGTTAACTGGGTCGCTCCTAAATCGATTAATCCTTTTTCTGCAATTTCTTTAGCCGAAGTATACCCCGGTAAATGACCATTTTTCTTGATAAAGTCCTCTACTTGATTTAAATTGTGAAAATTATAATCTGCTTTAATCGCACTTTTCCCCTCATAATATTTCTCAAATACATAATCAGGAAAAATACTAGAACCGTTATACCCCACAAATCCTCTCGCTAAGATTTTCCCTTCATCATCTATGGCAACATTATTTCTGCCTGCGTCTCCCACTGTAGATACACGAGGAGCCCCGGTAGAGGTTACAGCTAAGCTAAGGCTGTTTGCACTTGTATCTTCTACCCATTTTGATGAAAAACTTGAAGTATTCCCTATTTTTAAAACTCCATTTTCATTTGCTACAACTACTCGGTCTCCTGTTCCTTTTAATCGCATAGATTTTATATTTCCATCTACTACCAACTTTTCATCAACTGGTATATTATTAGATTTATATGTAAATACACCGCCTATACCTACGTTTCCATTATCTGTAATTATCATTTTAGGTCCAGAAGCTGTTCCTGTATTTGCTTTATCATATGCCCAAAGCACCAAACCTGCTCTTAATCCTTCCGAAGAAGATATATCATTATCATAGATGTTAAACCAAGTCCAACGGTTTACTTGTGTATCTAATATTTTAGAGTCATTTTTTATATTTAATGTCGAACCATATTTTCCGTAACCTTCTATCAATAAAGTTTGGGTATGAGTCTGTGCATCATTATCAACTTTAAAAGCCTCTGTATTAGCCGCTGTTTTAAATGTTACAATATTATCATGTATAGATGGTGAACTACCTCTTACCAACAATCTTTCATTTTCTGCTTTCTCTCCAATTCCTAACGCTGCATATTTTGATAAAAACATACCAAAATAAGGACTATTGTCTCCTGCTTTACGAACTCCCCAAGAAAATTCAGAAGAAAAAGAATTTTCATTTTCATATTCTACAATAGTATTTCTGAAAAATCCAGCATTTTTATCATAATTCCCGTTATTCCCCAATCTAAAAATAAGATTACCAAGAACATCATTCACTTGTACAGGCTCTGGATTTTCTATTGTTCCTCTTGCTTTACCTAGAACTAGCGCAGCTCCTGCTCCATTATCCCCATACCTATTACTTTCTATTCCATAACCACTGGATATAAAATTACTTTGTGTAGTCTTATCAACTGATTCAAAAGAAACGTAAAGCCCTGTTCTTTTTTCTCCTTCGGAATCTAACATTGGTAATACGGCCTCCCTGTATGTATTTCCATTTACCACCTTTTTATTTTCTTTCCATAAACCGGCTTGCGCATTGGCTTCTGAGCCACTTAAAGGCACCCAGATTCCACCTTGTAAATTATTGCTATCATTTTTATAATAGTAAAAACCTCTTTTTACCGGTGTTCCTCCTATAGCGGCTGTTCCACTTTCAGTGTTATACACTATCATACCATCCAATCGATTTGGAAATGAAGCTGGTAAACCTTGTACAGGCGCTAACAATGTAGTTAAGTTAACCAAATTAGTTCTTGGAAACACAAAACCTTTCCCTTCGTTTGTTGTATTATTCCAAGGAATATAAGAAGACGCATCTAAAAAAGCGGTTGTTCCATTAATCGAACTATTTGCAGGGATTAAATTATTTCGTACCTGTGCTTGCCCTGCATATAAAGCAGAGATTACCAATAATGTTGTATATATTTTTTTCATTTTTCTATCTTTAATGATTAATATGAACTTTTAGTTACCCATACTCCATCTACACTAATAATACAAGTTGCAAAACTTGGTTGTACTGACGCACCATTTCCTAAAGCACCTGTAGCAAACCCCTTTGAACCTGAGTTAAAGAAACAAAGTTCTCTTCCATTATTAGCAGTAGTTGCTACTGGTACATTAATAGTCCCTCCATCCTGATTGGTTAAATGAATAAAGAAATCAGCATCTGAAATATTTATAGAAGTTCCGTTATCTGTACGGGCATTTCTGTATACAGCAGATTTACTGGAATCTCCTACCTTTACCCAGATATTATTATCATAATAATAAAATCCATTTGCGTCTATTTTAGACACTTTATCATTCGAACCTGAGTACGTAGCCCCTTCTACATATACCATTGTTCCTTCTACTAAATTCCCATCAGTTATATTGGCTACTCGCTCTTTTGTTAACTTAGGAACTAATATTCCTTCGTTTGTTGTAGCACTTGGTGCTGCATTGTCACTGCTAGGTCGGATCTCTAGTGTAGCCGATGGAGCTTCCACATTAATACCTACTGTTCCGTTTTGTTGTCCAAAAGCTATTGCTCCCAGTCCCAAAAAGAACATTGTGCTTAATTTGTAAAATTGTTTTTTCATAATTCTTAAATTTTAATTGTGAATGTTTATTTTTATTAATTTATTTTTATATATTCGAAGTCTATTTTTGAATAGAAAAAGCCTGCTCCCCCAACACACACAAGAGAGAACAGGCATAAAACAGAGTCTGATTTCTTATAAGTAAAAGAATTCAGCTCTGTTGCTTGTTTGAAAAAACAGAGTTTACTCGCAAGTCTTTGTATTGCTAAATACAAAAAATTGAAAATAAAAAAAGTCATGCTTTCCCGTAAAAGGAAAACATGACTTATTTTTTTTGCTAAATTTAATTTTAGCTTATTTGTATATACAAAAAATATTCTATAAACTAACGCACACGCATAATTATACTGTGTGTGTGTGTGTGTGTGTGTGTGTGTGTGTTTACACAATTTCTAAAACTGTGCAAATTTAAAATGTTAAAGTTTATATTTTTCTGTGTGTTGGTCATTTAATCTTTGATAACGCTACAAATGTAAGTATAATTTTTCCTTTTACAAAAAAGTCTTTATCATTATTACTCTAAAACCTTTCGCTTTTTTAATTTATTTCTTTTATATATCTTCGCAGTCTATGGCAAAAAACAAACTACAAAGGTTTAAAGAGAACGAGAGTTTTTCACATTTAATTCAACCAAACAGAGAAGAGGTTTTAAATGATTTTTATTTAAAACACAATTGGCATAAAGATTTTTTCAAAAATGAAAATCCTATTGTTTTAGAGCTGGGTTGTGGCGGTGGTGAATATACCATAGGACTTTCTGCACTTTATCCCGAAAAGAATTTTATTGGAGTGGATATTAAAGGAGCAAGATTATGGAAAGGAGCCAAAAAAGTACAAGAAAATAATATTAAAAATGTAGGTTACTTAAGGACTCAAATTGAATTGATTGCCGATGCTTTCGGGGAAAATGAAGTAGATGAAATTTGGATTACTTTTCCTGATCCTCAAATAAAATTTAGAAGAGCAAAACACAGACTTACTCATCCTAATTTTTTAGAATTATATAAGAAAATACTAAAACCTAACGGAATTATTCATTTAAAAACCGATAGTGAGTTTTTACATGGCTACACTCATGGTGTCATAGAGCAAAACGAATATAAAGTTTTAGCCTCCAACCATGATATTTACCATAAAGACACCTTCGATTTACCGGATTATGTAACCGGAATTCAAACTTTTTATGAAGCTAAATTCAAACAAGAAAATAAAAAAATAACTTATCTTAGTTTTAAACTCAAATAAAAAAATCCCATTTCGTTGAAATGGAATTTTTAGTTTTCTCTTATGATTGAAGTTTAGAGCCAAAGCATAAATCGCCCGCATCGCCCAAACCGGGAACAATATAACCATTCTCATCTAAACTGTCATCTATGGTCGCACACCAAACAGTAGCTTGAGGTAAATCTGTATTTATTTTCTTAATTCCTTCTTTTGCTGCAATCGCACAAAGAATATGCAATTCAGACGGAGTTCCTAACTCCAAAACCGCATTTACAGCCTCACATAAAGATGCTCCTGTAGCAAGCATAGGATCAGTTACAATTAACGGTCTATTACTAATATCAGGGCAAGTTACATAATCTTGTTTTATTTCAAAACCCTGTTCATTATGTTTTCTATATGCAGCTACAAAACCACTATCTGCATTATCAAAATAATTAAGCACTCCTTGATAAAGTGGTAATCCGGCTCTTAAAATCGTCATGATTACCGGTTGTTTTTCTAACTCACAAGACGACTTAACCCCAAGAGGAGTCTTTATTTCACAAGGAACATAATTCATAACTTCACTTATTCGCAAAGCACCAATTTCGCCTATTCTTTCTAAATTTTTACGAAAACGCAACCTATCTTGTTGCACATCTACATTCCTAAGTTGATTAACCCATGATGTTAAAATTGAGTTTTTTTCAGCTAAATCTACGTATTTTAAGGAGTCCATAATTCTTTATTTTGCCAAATTTAATAAGACTTATCTACAATTAAAAATTGATTTAAAATATTTTTATTAGAATTAGCGAAAATAGTTTTAGTAAATTCATATTTTTGTTAAATGTTTAATAACGATATTTTACCCCAAGAACTGAGCGATTATATTGCTGCATTTTCCTCTAACGAGCCGGAATATTTAACTTATGTAAGAGAGAAAACTGAGAAAGAAATGCACCAACCACACATGATATCAGGTGCTTTTCAAGGTAGATTTTTAAGTATGATTTCAAAATTATTAAAGCCAAAAAATATTTTAGAAATCGGTACTTATACGGGGTATGCAACTCTATGTTTAGCAGAAGGACTTCCTGAAAATGGAAAAATAACGACATTGGACAGAGATGAAAGAGTTGCAGAGTTTTATAAACCTATATTTAAAGACTCTAATTTCTCTGATAAAATAAACGCAATATTAGTAGACGCCATAGAGTTTTTAAAAAATTATAATGGGGAAAAATGGGATCTAGTTTTCTTAGATGCCAATAAAAGAAAGTACATAGAATATGTAGAGTTACTTTTACCACAAATGGAATCAGGTGGTTTAATTCTTGCAGATAACGTTTTATGGAAAAATAAAGTATTGAATAATATTGATTCTAAAGATAAAATAACGAAATCTTTGCATGAATTTAATACTTTTGTAAAAGAAGATAAAAGAATAGAGGTTGTAATGTTGCCAATAAGAGATGGCTTAACAATGATTAGAAAAATATGAATTTCGGAATTTGTAAAGTAAGTATTTCACCGGTTCGTGTAGAGCCAAATGATCGTTCGGAGATGGTTACCCAACTACTCTTCGGAGAAAAAGTGGAAATTTTAGAGTCTAAAAATAACTGGCTTAAAATTAAAGCTGATTTCGACGAATATGAGGGCTGGGTAGATCCAAAACAAATCGAAAACATAATTGAAGAAGATTTTTTTAAAGATGAAAATTGTTTCTATACAGCTGAGCCTTTTAATCTTTTAGTTTCTAATAATGAGCCTTTAACATTGCCTTTTGGTGCAGAAATACGAAATCCGGAGGAAAATAAATTAAACTGGTCTAATGGCGAAATCTTTGAAATTCTTTGCGATTTACGAAAACCAAACACCAATTTAACTCGAGAAGAAATCATTGCCATTGCTAAAAATTACATAAATGTTCCTTATTTATGGGGAGGAAAATCTAATTTTGGGATTGATTGTTCAGGATTAATTCAGCAAGTTTTTAAATATTCAGGCATACGTTTACCAAGAGATGCCAATCAACAAGCTTTAAAGGGAGAAATGCTCGGTTTTGTAGAGGAAGCTTTACCCGGAGATATTGCTTTTTTCGATAATGAAGAAGGAAAAATAATACACGTAGGATTGATTATAGAAAATAAAAGAATTATTCATGCACACGGAAAAGTAAGAATTGACCCTATTGATTCTACGGGGATTTTTAATACCGATAATCAGAACTATTCTCATAAGCTGAGATTTATTAAAAGAATCCTTCCGGAATAAAATAACTTTATTTTAACATTTTAAATGTAACAAATTGAATTATGTTACGTATACATAATTAGGGTCAAGAATTAAAATAAACTTAAAATATAATTTATACCAAAGTATAATTTTATAAACAGTAAAAAGATATTGCATGCGTCAGTTAAAAATCACAAAACAGGTAACAAACAGAGAAACAGCTTCTTTAGATAAATATTTACAAGAAATCGGTAAAGTAGATTTAATTACAGCCGAAGAAGAAGTAGAATTAGCACAAAGAATAAAAGCCGGAGATAAAATTGCATTAGAAAAACTTACAAAAGCCAATTTACGATTTGTAGTTTCGGTAGCAAAACAATATCAAAATCAAGGTTTAAGTTTACCCGATTTAATTAACGAAGGGAATTTAGGGTTAATAAAAGCAGCTCAAAGATTTGATGAAACCAGAGGTTTTAAATTTATATCTTACGCTGTTTGGTGGATTCGTCAATCAATTTTACAAGCCTTAGCAGAACAATCTCGTATTGTAAGACTTCCGTTAAATAAAATTGGTTCAATCAACAAAATCAATAAAGCTTATGCAGCTTTAGAGCAAGAACACGAAAGAGCTCCTTCTGCAGAAGAAATATCTGACCAGTTAGACATGACAGAAGATGATGTGAAAGAGTCTATCAAAAACTCGGGAAGACACGTTTCTATGGATGCGCCATTGGTTGAAGGAGAAGATTCTAATTTATATGACGTATTAAGATCAGGTGAATCGCCTAATCCGGATAGAGAACTTTTAAACGAATCTTTAAGAATAGAAATTGAACGTGCTTTACAAACTTTAACACCAAGAGAAGCAGATTTAATCAGATTATATTTCGGTTTAAATGGTCAACACCCTATGACTTTAGAGGAAATCGGTGAGACTTTTGATTTAACTCGTGAGCGTGTAAGACAAATTAAAGAAAAAGCAATTAAGAGACTAAAACATACTTCTAGAAGTAAAATTTTAAAAACTTATTTAGCGAGATAATTTTTCATAAATTTCATATTAAATTGAGCTTATATATAAATAAAATAAGCTCAATTTTATTTTTAAATTAACTCCTAAAAAATATATGCTTACAATAAATAATAGTAAATTTGCAATATGACTACGCAATTAACAGCCAAAGACTTTGCATCTGACCAAGATGTAAAATGGTGTCCCGGGTGTGGAGATTATTCTATATTAAAACAAATGCAATCGGTATTACCGGGATTAGATATACCTAAAGAGAAAATCGTTTTTATTTCAGGAATCGGATGTTCTTCTCGATTCCCATATTATATGAATACTTACGGAATGCACAGCATTCACGGTAGAGCCCCGTCTATAGCAACTGGTACAAAAATAGCAAATCCTGATTTGCATATTTGGGTAATTACAGGAGATGGAGACAGCCTTTCTATCGGAGGAAATCATTTAATTCATACTTTAAGAAGAAATGTAGACCTCAATATTTTAATGTTTAATAATGAAATTTACGGATTAACCAAAGGACAATATTCTCCCACTTCTCAGCAAGGTTTAAAAACTAAATCTTCTCCTATGGGAGCATTAGATTATCCTTTTAATCCCGTATCTGTTGCTTTAGGTGCAGATGGTTCTTTTGTTGCAAGGTCTATGGATAGAGATCCTATGCATTTAAGAAAAATGATGGAGAGAGCCGCCTCGCACAAAGGCACAACTTTCTTAGAAGTATACCAAAACTGCCCTATTTTTAACGATGGTATTTTTGAAGAATTTACAGATAAAAAGTTACGCTCGGAAACTGCAATTTATGTGGAGCATGATAAACCTCTAATTTTTGGAAAAGAAGAGGAAAAAGGAATTATTTTAGACGGATTAACTCCGCGTGTCATTAATTATAAAGAAGAAGGTTTAAGTGAAAATGATTTAATGATTCACGACGAAAAAGATTTAAATAAAGCCTCTATTATTTCTCGCTTTTTCGATGTTCCTGCTCACGAAGGTTTACCACGTGCATTTGGAGTTATTTATGCTAAAGAGAGAGCTACTTATGAGGATTTATTAATGGCACAAATTAATGAAGCTAAAGAAACAAGTGAAGCCGATTTAGACCTATTACTATCAGGAAAAGATTACTGGGAAATTAAAACGAATTAAACATATATATGAAAAAAATTATTTTATCATTGATAAGCATTGCTGTTCTGAGTGGATGCAACAAATCTAAAACAGAACAAACCGGAAAAGAAATTAGCGTGTTAGACATAGATAATATGGATAAAAGTGTTCGTCCGCAAGATGATTTCTATACCTTTGTAAACGGAAAATGGATGGAAAAAACTGAAGTTCCCGCAGACCGAGGAAGATGGGGAAGTTTTGATGAATTAGGAGAATATACAGATTCTGTTTCTTTAAAAATATTAAAAGAATCAATCAGCCAAAAACATGAACCGGGTTCTGACGGACAAAAAGTTGCCGATCTTTACCAAAGTATAATGGATACGATTGCCAGAGATAAAGCAGGATTAAGCCCTATTCAAGATAAATTAAATAGAATAGATAACATAAATTCTTTAGACGATGTTACTAAGTATTTAGCAGATGTAACACCTGAAAATGACAATGCTCTTTTTGGATTTGGAGTTTCTCCGGACATGAAAAACTCTGATGTAAATGCAGTTTATCTAAGTGGACCGAGCTTAGGAATGAATCGTGATTATTATCAAAAAGATGATGCAGAATCCAAACAAAAATTAGAAGCTTATCGTAAATATCTTGTTCGTTTATTCACTTTTATGAAAGATGAAACTCCGGAAGAATCTGCTAATGCTGTTTTAAATTTAGAAAATAAAATGGCAAAAAATATGCTTACTTTCGAGGAATTGAGAGAGGATGATAAACAATATAATCCTGTACAAACATCTGATTTATCTAAATATGTTAAGAATGTAGATTTACAGAGTTTCTTGAAAAATCAAAAAGTAAATGTAAATAAAGTAATTATTCCTGAGTTTAATTATTATAAAAATTTAGATAACTTTTATAATCAAGGAAATCTTTTAGCTTTAAAGAAATATTTAAAAGCTAATTTAGTAAATGGCTCAACTTCTTATTTAAGCACCGATTTAGATAAATTAAGTTTTGATTTTTACAGTAAAGAATTAAACGGAGTAGACAAAATGCGTGATAGAGATAAACGTGCTTTAAGCACAATCAACAACTCTATTGGTGAAGCATTTGGTAAATTATACGTTAAAGAAGTTTTCCCTCCTGAGGCTAAACAACAAGCCGAAGAAATGATTAATTATTTAAAAAAATCATATAAAAATCATATCGAAAATGCTACTTGGATGACTGAAGAAACTAAGAAAAAAGCTTTAGAAAAACTAAGTAAATTCAATGTGAAAATTGGTTATCCTGATAAATGGAAAGACTATTCAGCTATTACAATTAAAAATACAAAAGACGGAGGAAGTTTCTATGACAATATGCAAGCTATTTCTCGTTGGGATTTTAATAAAGATTTAGAGAAAATAGGTAAACCGGTAGATAAAACCGAGTGGTTTATGGCTCCACAAACTGTAAACGCTTATTATAGTCCTACATTTAACGAAATCGTATTCCCTGCTGCAATTATGCAACCACCTTTCTTTAATTTTAAAGCAGATGCTGCTGTTAATTTTGGAGGAATGGGAGCAGTTATCGGTCATGAAATCTCTCACGGATTTGATGATAGTGGAGCGAAATACGATGGTGACGGAAACTTAAATGATTGGTGGACTCCGGAAGATCAGCAAAAATTTGAGAAATTAGGAAAATCTTTAGCTAATCAATATAGTAAATACGAGCCTTTTGAGGGTATCAATGTAAATGGAGAGGCTACTTTAGGCGAAAATATTGCAGATTTAGGTGGAGTAAATGTATCTTATGACGCATTACAATTGTATTTAAAAGATCATGGAAATCCGGGATTAATAGACGGATTCACTCCTAATCAAAGATTCTTTATTTCTTGGGCTACTATTTGGAGAACAAAATCTAAAGATGAAGCATTAAAAAATCAAATTAAAACTGATTTCCACGCACCGGGATATTATAGAGCATTTGGACCATTAGAAAATGTTCAAGGTTTTTATGATGCCTTTAATGTACAACCGGGAGATAAAATGTATAAAGCTCCTGAAGACAGAATCGTAATTTGGTAATTCATGTTAATTCCAAATTTATTTAGATATTTGTTCTTTAGAAAAATCATAAAAACAACAACTATGGATGCTATAAGAGATAAAAATGCAACTTTAATAGATTTAAGAAATCAAGATGAATTAGATGAATACGGGTTTATAGAAAATGCGGTGCATATTCCATTACCTGAACTTCCTAATAAATTAGAAGATATAGAGAATTACAATAAACCGATTGTACTTTTCTGCAAAGCAGGAGGAAGAGCCGAAAGAGCTAAAGAATTTTTAGAAGCTCACGGATTTACCGATGTTTATAATGCGGGAGGTTATGAAGATGTAAAATCCGTATTAGAATCTTAAACTAAATTCAATATTAAATTAAAAGCTACTCTTTTTAAGGGTAGCTTTTTACATATAAAAGATGGAAAAAGAACCTTTTTATAAAAGTACTAATTTTATAGCAGTCATTTGTTGTTTCCTGTGGGCAACTGCTTTTGTCGGAATAAAAATCGGACTAAGATATTCTCAACCATTACAATTTGCAGGTATACGATTCTTTATTTCAGGATGCTTGTTGTTGGCTTTTATTCCCAAAGCAAAATTCTCATTGAAAGTAATAAAAGAAAATGCCAAACTCATTGTGTTAGTCGGATTTCTGCAAACCACACTGGTATATTCATTATTTTATACAGGATTGAGTTTTGTCCCCGCTTCATTGGGAGCAATGCTTGTGGGGAGCGGACCTCTTTTTGCTGCAATCGTAGCTCATATTTTTATCAAAAATGACAAACTAACCACAAGAAAAACAGCAGTTATTTTATTGGGATTTTCGGGAATTGTAATAATTAGTTTAGGAAAAGGGTTTGACACTTCGGCAAATCATCTTATTTGGCTGGGAATTATTTTATTATTAATAAATAATATTGTTGGTGGTTTAGCAAATGTGGTAGTTTCTCAACGATCAGCAAAAATATCAGCTATTTTATTGAGTTCATTATCATTGATTTTTGGAGGATTTTTATTGATTTTGATTTCCTTTATTCTTGAAACATGGGAATTACACAATTATCCGATAGAATATTATTTATCCCTTGCATGGTTGAGTTTTCTATCGGCAACAGCGATTACTTTATGGTTTGTTTTACTGAAAAGACCGGGCGTAAAAGTATCTAATTTAAACATTTGGAAATTTATTATTCCTGTATTGGGTGCAATTTTAAGTTGGTTGATTATGCCTAACGAAAGTCCTGATGCAACTTCTATTATCGGAATGATTATTATCGGGATTTCTTTATTGTTATTAAATAGCCATTGGGTAAAAAATCCTGTTAAAAAATAAAATATTCTTTATTTCACAAATTTATATTTTCTCTTACATTTACACTGTTTTTAATTAAAAAATATGAAATCCGTATTTAAACCTAAACTTTTCAGTCTATTAAGACAAGGCATTTCACGTCAACAAATTATTACAGATAGTTTATCGGGAATTGTCGTAGGTATATTAGCGCTACCTTTAGCTATTGCATTCGCAGTTGCTTCCGGCGTTTCTCCTGATAAAGGCTTAATTACTGCAATCATAGCAGGTTTTATCATTTCTTTTTTAGGAGGAAGTCGTGTACAAATAGGAGGCCCTACGGGTGCATTTATCGTTATTGTTTACGGCATTATTGAACAATACGGAGTCAACGGACTTATTATTTCTACAATTTTAGCAGGTTTTATGCTCATAGGATTTGGGTTGCTAAGATTAGGCTCATTACTTAAATATTTTCCTTATCCTTTAGTGGTAGGTTTTACAAGCGGAATAGCTTTAATTATTTTTTCTACACAGATAAAAGATGCTTTAGGTTTAGACATTCAAAAAGTACCTTCTGAGTTTGGAGAAAAATGGATTTTATACTTTCAACAAATAAGTACAATTAACTGGTATGCAGTAATTATAACGCTTGCAACAATCTTAATCACGGTTTATTCCAAAAAAATAGTTGCAAAAATTCCCGGAGCATTTTTAGCGATTATACTCACAACAATTACTGTTCAAGTATTTGAATTACCGGTCACTACTATTTCTTCTTTTTTTGGAGAAATTCCTACTAATTTTAGCTTTGTAATTCCTTCTTTTCATTGGATAGATTTACAAAATTATATTGTTCCCGCCATGACGATTGCCTTGTTGGGAGGAATAGAATCTCTACTCTCAGCCGTTGTTTCTGATGGAATGATTGGCAGTAAACACCGCTCAAATACAGAACTTATTGCACAAGGTATTGCTAATATTGTCACTCCTTTTTTTGGAGGTATCCCTGCTACCGGAGCTATTGCCCGTACTGCTACAAACGTAAAAAACGGAGGTCGTACCCCTATCGCCGGTATTATTCATGCTTTTACTTTACTTATCATTATGCTTTTTTTAGGCAAATGGGCAACCTTAATTCCGATGTCAGCATTAGCAGGTGTTCTTATTGTTGTTTCATACAATATGAGTGAATGGCGTTCTTTCTGTTCAGTATTAAAAGGTTCTTTGTTCGATGTTACTATTCTACTTACCACGTTTATATTAACCGTTTGGGTAGATTTAACCGTAGCTATACAAGTTGGCGTCGTTCTTTCTGCTTTACTTTTTATGAAAAGAATGTCTGATTTAACCGATAAAAATTTAAATGACCCCATAGATAAAGATGTTTTAGAAGATTATTCTTCTATTCCTGATAACATTTCTGTTTATGAAATCAGCGGACCTTTATTCTTTGCTTCTGCACGTCGATATGCTGAAATCATTGAAGAATTAGGTGTTGAAAATAAAGCAATCATCATTCGTATGCGTCACGTTCCTTTTATTGATTTAACAGGAATAGAAAATCTTAAAAATGTAATTACCAGACTTAAAGAAGCTGAAACCACTGTAATATTATCAGGAGTACAGCCCAATGTAATTCAAGATTTTAAAAAATATAAAATATCTGAACTTATAGAAAAAGAAAATATTTTTAATACTTTTGAAGAGGCTTTGTCTTTTGTAAAAGATAACCCTAATTTCTAAACCCTTTATTAAATATTTTAGACTAAAAAATAATTAAATTAAAAAAGCCATTACACTTAATCGTGCAATGGCTTTTTAATATATGTATTTGTATGGAAATTATTTATACTTTACTCTTAATTCTTTAGCGGTTTCCACCATTGCTTTAAGGGCTGCTTTTGTTTCTTCCCAATGGCGAGTTTTTAGCCCACAGTCAGGGTTTACCCAAAGTAGTTTTTTATCAACTACCGCCACCGCTTTGTCCATTAGTTGTGTCATTTCCTCAACGGAAGGCACACGAGGTGAGTGAATATCATATACACCAGGTCCTATTTCGTTAGGATATTGGAAATCAGCGAATACATCCAATAATTCCATTTGCGAACGAGAACATTCGATAGTAATTACATCGGCGTCCATATCAGCGATGTTGGAAATAATATCGTTGAACTCGGAATAACACATGTGGGTATGAATTTGTGTTTCATCTTCCACGCCCGAAGCAGAAATTCTAAAGGCACGAATTGCCCATTCCAAGTAATTTTGCCAGTCTTTTTTACGCAACGGAAGTCCCTCACGGATTGCCGGTTCATCAATTTGGATAACTTTGATACCTGCTTTTTCCAAATCCACCACTTCATCACGAATTGCCAAAGCGATTTGCGTACAAGTAGCCGAACGCGGTTGGTCATCACGCACAAACGACCATTGTAATATCGTAACCGGACCGGTAAGCATTCCTTTTACGGGAACATCTGTCAAAGATTGAGCAAATTTCGACCAACGAACAGTCATCGGCTCAGGACGAGAAACATCACCAAAAATAATCGGTGGTTTTACACAACGCGACCCGTAACTTTGTACCCAACCGAATTTAGTAAATGCAAATCCTTTAAGTTGCTCTCCAAAATATTCCACCATATCGTTACGCTCAAATTCTCCGTGAACTAATACATCGATATTGGCATCTTCTTGAAAACGAATCGATTCTTCGATTTCTTTTTCCAATAATTTATCGTATTCAGCTTGAGATAAATCGCCTTTCTTGAATTTGGCACGCCAACTGCGAACTTCCGAAGTTTGCGGGAATGAACCAATTGTTGTAGTCGGGAATAAAGGCAAATTCAAGGCTTTGTGTTGTAAGTCTTTACGCTGAGCAAAAGCACTTTTACGTTGAGCGTCTTTATCCGTAATTTTAGAAAGACGGTCTTTTACGTTTTTATCGTGAATAAGCTCAGAAGTTTTTCTGCTTTCTGAGGCTTTTTTGTTTTCTTCAATAATTTTTTGAGCCGATTCGGAAACTTTACCGCTTACAATTGCATTTAGTGTTGCTACTTCGGTAACTTTCTGTTTTGCAAAGGCTAACCATTGTTTGATTTCAGGTGTTAAAACTTTCTCGTTGTTTTCCAATTCCAAATTACAAGGCGAGTGTAACAACGAACAAGAAGACGCTACAATTACACGCTCTGCACCCAATTTTTCTTTGGCTTTTTCGATAAAAGTAAGGGAATTTTCAAAATTATTTTTCCAAATATTTCGTCCGTTTACTACACCTAAAGATAAGGTTTTGTTTTCGGGGAATTTTTCCAAAACAGCGTCCAATTGCTGTGGTGCTCGTACCAAATCCACGTGAAGTGCTTCAGTAGGAAGTGAAACCGCCAAATCCAAATTATCACCTAAAGCCTCAAAATAAGTCGTTAGGATAATTTTCAATTTAGGGAATTCCTTTTGGAAACTTTCGTACACTTCTTTGTAGGCTTTTTGAGCTTTTTCGTCCAAATCCAATGATAAAAACGGCTCATCAATTTGCACCCATTCCACACCCGCATCTTGCAATTCGCCTAAAATCTGACGATATACTTTCAACAAAGAAGGCAACAAATCCAAGCGATGAAATCCTTCTTCTTTTTCTTTTCCTAATAATAAATAGGTAATTGCCCCGATTAAAACCGGTTTAGTTTCAATTCCTAATTCTTTCGCCTCTTTATAGTATTCCAAAGCGAAGTTTTTTCGCAATGAAAATGCTTGATTTTTAGCAAATTCAGGAACGATATAGTGATAATTGGTGTCAAACCATTTGGTCATTTCCATGGCAGTGATGTCAATTCCTTCTTTTTGGTAACCTCTTGCTAATGCAAAATAAAGTTCCAAATCGGTTTTTTTCGCTTTTTCCAATTCTGCGTAACGCTCAGGAATAGCATTAAAACTGAAACTTGCGTCCAAAATCTGGTCGTACAATGAAAAATCATTGGAAGGAATTAAATCAATTCCCGCCTCTTTTTGCAATTTCCAGTTATGCGTACGGATTTCTTTTGCTGTTTTTTGTAACTGCTCTTCGGTTATAGCTCCCGCCCAGAATTTCTCATTTGCTTTTTTAAGCTGTCTTTTTTCTCCTATTCGGGGGTAACCTAAAATGTTTGACTTTGTCATTTGATATTTATTTTTTATTACGGAACATTCCTTTTAACACCGACAAATGTCCGTATAATATTTTTAAACACCAAATTATTTTCCGAATAAACAACAAAATACAAGATTATACCATATCTATAAAATAGAAAGCAAATAGTATTTACATCTAAATTTTTTATAGAAAAGAAATTACTTTTACAGTGATTATTATAAAAAACTTTTTACTAATTAAAAATAATTTCTATATTTGCCATGTTATCAGACACAAATGAACAACACACAAATAAATATAAACTTTAACATTTTAAATTTGCACAATTCAAGAAATAGTGTAAACACACACACACACACACACACACACACACACACACACACACACAGAATAATCAGGCGTGTGCGTTAGTCTATAGAAAATTTTCAAAAAACACAAATAAGCTAAAATTAAATTTAGCTCTAAAAAAAAGCCGTATTTCCCTTTTACAGGGAGATACGGCTTTTTTCATATTTTTTATTTTGGGATTAACTTCTCAAGAGTTTAAAAATAACATTTGTCTTTCCAGTTCATCAACCGAGTTAAGTTTTAAAGTAAACTGTTTCTTATACTCGGTTGCCTGCCTGTTCCTCTTTGTGTGTGTTGGGGGAGCAGGCTTTTTTTTTAAAATAAAAATTAACAATGAAAAATTAAAAAATATAGCGTGCGTCATTGCGAGTTTACGAAGCAATCTCAATACGAGTGCGGTGCTGAGACATCCCCCTTTACCCCCCTTCAAAGGGAAAGTCTGCGGGAGCAGAGTATGTGATGATACCGTTAAATTCCCCCTTGAGGAGGCTTGGGGGTGTTTCGTACAAAAAAAAACGAAATCCTTTGTCACCCTGAACTTGTTTCAGGGTCTCATAATAAAAATAAATAGAGTCAAAACACATGTCATTGCGAGAGCTTGCTCGTGGCAATCCCTAACAAATCTATTTAGAGATTGCTTTATTCTTCGCAATGACGTGAAAATAGAAAAATGTACGTCATTGTCGAATGCAATGCTGAAACAAGGTTGGCATGACAGTAGGAATATAACATCCCCCTTACCCCCCTTGAAAGGGGGAATAAATACTGCTAAATATCCCCTTGAGGGGATTGTAGGGGTGTTGCACACAAAAATAAACAGAGCAAAAACGCACGTCATTGCGAGAGCTTGCTCGTGGCAATCCCTAACAAATCTATTCAGAGCTTGCTTCATTCTTCGCAATGACGTGAAAACAAAAGAAACAATTAAAAACTAAATATTAACAATTAAAAATTAAAGAATTATGAAACGAGTATTTACAACATTAGCAATTGTCTTAGCCGGTGTAACATTTGCACAGGTAGGCATTAACACAGAAAACAATGGAGACATAGCACCTGATGCGGTATTCCATGTAAAAAACAAAACAGGAGAAAAAAAAGGCGTAGTCCTACCGGAAGTTACCTTAAACAACACTAACCAAGTATTAAACGGCAGTACCAATTCCGATGGCTTATTAGTTTGGAATAACGGTGGTAGTTTAGCCAAAGGTTACTACTATTGGGACGGCTCCTCTTGGGCAAAAGTAGGAAACAGTGCTAAAAATGTAGGGTCAGTTTACCAAAAAGTAAGAGTATTTAGAGGTTCAACCTTTTCGTCATCAGATATCCAAGACGATGATTATTTAATCGCTTTTACAGATGTAGGAAGTGTTGCTATGCCAGCCGTAACGGATAAATATAAAAACCGAACCATCTGTTTTAGAAATTCTACAACAGCTCCTTTTGGAACAGGTGCAAAACAAGTAAACATGACCAATGTAGTAGCAGGAGGAGCAACAATCAATCCCAATCTAACCAGATGCTTTACATCTTTCCAAGATACAGATGATCAATGGTATTGGATATCCACATCATTCTAATTAAAATAAAATCAATATGAAAAAATATATCATCATAGCATCGCTTTTAGGTTTGGTATTCTCATCTAAAGCGCAAGCACAAATAAGAACAAATGCAGCTGTTGATGCGGCTATTAACAACCAAAACCCATTTTTGGATGCTTCATCACAATCACTTTTTTCAAACATTGGAAAAGGGATTGTATTTCCAAGAACAAACTTGACTACCTTTAAATTTAAAACCGATTTGATAGATGGCTCAGGAACCTATTTTCCCACAGCTTTTGACGGGATGTTGGTTTACAATACCCATGTAGAAGAAAATGCTACGATAGATGACCCTGCCACTGGTTCTTATACTTTAGATTTAAAAGAAGGCTTTTATTACTTTTCCAATCCTAATGGAGACACTTCAGGGAATTTAGCCGGCGGAAGATGGAAACCCCTTGGTTCAGGAGCAAACATATCGAGTATCTATAGCCAAAACGGAACACTTTCAGGAGACAGAGAGGTAAACTTAGACAATCATAACCTAAACTTTATAGGAGGAAATGTAGGGATGAATACCACTAAGCCAAAAGCGACCTTAGACATTGAGGCAGTTCCGAATGCGGATACGAATGGTATATTAATACCAAGACTAAGCTCAGCACAACGTAGCGCATTTGTAAATCCTGAAAAAGGATTAATGATTTATAACACAGAGTTAGAATGTTATGAAACCAATACAGGTACTCCAGTAGAACCGAGGTGGCAATGTTTGGCAACTGCAGAAAATGTACAAACATTAAGTATAGAGCCTTTAGGCTTTGAGGGTAATTTTAAATATGCAAGTACTAATTATCCTTCAAAACATAAAGTAGTTTTTAAGGTAACGAACAATACGAGTAGTGAGTTAACAGGATTAGACTTAAGTTATATTTATGTACAAGGAAATACACAATATATTGCAGAAGGACAAAATGATAATGTAACGATTCCTGCCAATTCTTCTAAAATATTAAAATACGGAATTTCAGGGCAGAATTGGGGAGAGTATTCTACTTTTACTTTAAAGTATGATCAGTATTCTTCAGCGACTATAAGATTAAACCCTGATCGTAGTGGATATAGTGAAACCGGTATATCAAAAGGAAATGGCGGAACGGCCGATATTGGCGAGATGAAATTAGAGCTGTTTTTAGTAAAAGATACAGGAATAGACAAGACAGTAACTATTACTGCAGATAATCCGTTAAAAGTAAAAATCCCATTTACGAAAGGAGAAGGAAATTATTTAGGCTATGAATCTGAGCTAATTACATTGAACGATGCAGAGGGCAATCCTCGACAAATTCAATTAAAATATGGAGGAGGTAATTTAGATATAAAAACAGGAGAGATAGAGGCAGAGATAGTTTCGGTAGATGGGAATGATTTTGCTTTACCACAAACTACATTGGGAGTGAATACAACGATAGCACAAATTCCTGTAAAGTTAAATGATACTGATAAGGGAACATTTGATTTGATTGCTTACGGAGGAATCCCTGACAGAAATTATAATAGAGATGATAAACATAAGTTTGTATATATGCCGATACAGTCTCCTTCAGGAAGAATATGGTTGAATAATAACTTAGGTGCAGAATATAGTAATATAAATTCAGAATTCTTTAATCCTCAACAACAAGCACAGTCTCTAACAGATATTTATGCGAGAGGTAGTGCTTTTCAAATGCGTAGGGCTGCAGATGGACATGAATTAACTACTGTTGAGAATGAAGAGATAGTATTTAAAGAAGAGGAGGTAGTAGCTACTGCAGATGATTTTTATCCTAATAGTTCAAAGATTTTTAAAAATCCTAAATCTCGATACCCTACCCCATTTAAAGATAGAATATATACTTGGATGGATGCCCCATATAAATGGAGCCATAATGAAGAGTGGTTGGGCTTATGGTTAATAAATGGAGCCAATAACCCATGTCCGGAAGGATTTAGACCTCCTAGTTCAGCAGAGATTGAAGAAGAAATTAGGTATTTGAAGACTATTAACAAGAAAGGACTTTATGAGTCATTAAAACTTGTTGTTGGTATATGGACTAATGATGGTAGAGCTGTTACAATGAATCCAAGTACGGTTTTTTTAGGCTATTCAGGAGAGCAAAGTCAAATTCCAGTTCGTTGTATAAAGCACGAGAATTAATAATAAATCTTTTAGAATTATAGAGAGGAGAGGTAATCTTTAAAGATTACCTCTTGCCTTCATGAAAACTCTTTAGTCATATTAATCAAAAAAAGAAATAAAAATGAAAAGAATTATATTAATAGGCTTGAGCTTTATGGCATATAACTTACAAGCCCAAGTAGGAATAAATACAGAAACACCAAAAGCGACTTTAGATGTAAAAGGAGATGCCCGAATACAGGAATTAAAGAAGACCAGTTTAGGTGATAATGAGATAGAAGAAGCCTTAAGAACCTATGATGATTGTCCATGTTTTTTAGTAATAGGAAACGATGGGAAAGTACGTCGTTTATCTATGTCAGAAGTAAATCTAAGTGAAGGAGAAGGAGATAGTACAGGAAATCAAGGAGGATCCGGAGAGACAAAAACTGTAGCGGACTTAGGGAATAGTGCTTCTGCAACAATTGAAGATCAAATAATATATATAAGTTCAATAACTTATACAGGAGGAGAACATCAGGGAGTAATAGATAATGATGTAAATAAGTATATAATAAAAATACCTTACACAAACGGAGATGGAGGAGCTTATCAGACAGCAACTTCAGAGGCGAAAACAGTAGGAGTATCATCTGAAAATGGCGCTTCTTCAGATATTTCAATGAAAATAACAGGAGGTACTCTAACCAATGGTACAGGCTTTATAGAAGCAGAGATAGCTACCCCATCAACATTTAATGTTAAGAAGTTAGAGGCAACGAACACTCAAAAGATAGCAGACTTTAAGTTTACATTAAATGGACAAGAGCATACAGTAAGCTTAACAGCGATAGGCGGTATATTAGATAAGCAATACGGAGATGGTGTTCATAACTTTGTGTATTTACCGATTCAAGTGACAGATAATAACGTATATGAGAAAGTGTGGTTAAATTATAACTTAGGAGCCGCTTATTCAAAATTGAATACGTCTGATTTTAACTTAGGAATAAATAAAACAGGAACAGAAGCACATAATGATGATAAATTGTATGGTTCATTATATCAATGGCAAAGACAATCAGACGGGCATGAGTTTAGAAATTCAGAGACAATAGAAACTCAGGCAACGGATTGGACAGCGACATCGCCTGAGGATGTGCAAGGGAAGTTTATAGTAACATCAAACTTTAATTGGGTGACAGGAGGAGTGTCAGCCTCATCTGGTGATGATGTTGAGCTATGGCAATCAGGAGGTGAAAACAACCCATGTCCTAAGGGATTTCATGTGCCGACAAAGGCAGAGTGGATTGCATTTCATAAAGCAGTAACAGGGACAGAAACTAGATATGATGGAAATAAGATGCAACAGCAACAATTATTATCAAACTTGCCTATGGCAGGGCAAAGAGTTTCAGACAGTAACTCGTTAGAGAATATGGAAGAGTTTGGAATCTACTGGGGCTCAGAATCTGCAGGATTGGGGAAAAGTGGAGTGCGATTATTCTTTAAATCGAATGTATCTGCGATAAGTGCAAATAAGCGAGCAGATGGACTTAGTGTTCGTTGTGTTAAGGATTAGAAATAAGATATAAATAAATTTTTATTAAAGAAGCCGTCTCAATACTCACAAAACCTATCTGAGATTTTAATATTTGAATATTATGCCTGTGTGTAGGAGGCGAGCAAAAAACATTAAAGAAACTATTTCGATGAGTTTTGATACGGCTTCTGTTTTTATAACCGCTTTACGACCCGCACCGTCGCCTTATAAGAAGACGGTACGTTCTCAGTCGAGCAACAAGGCACTCGTCTAGGCAACGCAATATATGCTGTTGCGAGAGATTGCTTCATTCCTAGCAATGACAGAAAAACGCATGCCATTACCGAGTGCAATACTGAAACAAGTTAAGTATGACAGTAGCGATGTAAAGCACCATGTCACTCTGAACTTGTTTCAGAGCCGCATAAGAGTTAAGATTACTTCGCACCTCGCAATGACTTGAAATACCGCTACTTACTGATGTAATACTGAAACAAGTTCAGCAGGACACCGCTGATATAAACGTCTGCTTGTCACCCTGAATTTATTTCAGGGTCGCATAAGAATTAAGATTACTTCGTGCCTCGCAATGACGTGAAAACATTACTTTAATAAAGCTAAGATCTCTTTTCGTTTTACTTTTCCACTTTGCGTTCGGGGAAATTCAGCTACAAAATAAATTTCTTTTGGTGTTTTATTTTTTGGTAAAATATTTTTAGGGAGATTTAAAGTTTTTTCTTTTCCTTCAATTACTAAAATCAGTTTTTCGCCTAATAATTTATCTTCTTTCCCAAGTACCACAAAAGCTGAATTTATATAAGGCTTTAAAATATTCTCAATTTCTTCGGGATTAATTTTAATTCCGCCCGAATTAATGATATTATCAACTCGTCCCAACCACCTGAACTGATTGTTTTTCAGAATCTCCACTACATCATTCGTGATAATTTCCTGCTCAAAATAAGGCGTTTTTATCTTTAAACAATTTCTGTCGTCCAAAGAAATTCCCACCTCATCTAAAGTTGTAAAACAAGTTTCGGAATTTAATTTTCGCAGAGCAATATGCGTTATCGTTTCCGTCATTCCGTAAGTTTCATAAAATATTGAGTCGATATTTTTTAATTTATTTTCTAATGTATCGCTCACAGGCGAACCGCCCAAAATTACTTTATTCATAAGAACCAAGCTCTCCAAAGATTTTTCGGACTGCATAGGCGTTAATGCCGAGAAATCTACTTTTTGACTGATTTTCACGACTGATTTCGGTTCAATGCAAATCAATTTTAATCCTAATTCTATTGCCCGAACTATCATCATTTTTCCCGCAATGTACTGAACGGGCAAACACAATAAGGCAAAACTTCCCTTTTTTAAATCTAAGAATTTACCCGTTAATCTTGCCGATTGTTGCATGGCTTTTTTAGGCAAAATAATTTCTTTCGGCACTCCCGTAGAACCGGAAGTATGCGCTTTTACAAAATCATTATTCAAATATTCATTAATGAAATCCGTGATTTGTTTTTGCCACGTTTCCGTTATCTCAACTTGACTAATTTTAAAATCAGGATTAGAAAAATCTAAAATCATTTCTTTTAAGATTTAAACCATAATTTTTCGCCTCGTACTTCTAAACGAGATTCAATATTGTTGGTAAAAAGACTGCCCGTTCCTAGACCTTGTGGCATTTGATTATCTAAAGTCGCAGTGAATTGAGCAATGGCATTCAGCCCGATATTACTCTCTAATGCCGAAGTTATCCACCAACCGATATTTTCTTTTTCCACTAAATTTATCCATTCCTGACTGCCTTTAAAACCTCCGATTAATGCAGGTTTTAAAATGATATACTGCGGTTTTATATGATTGATTAGTTCCTTTTTTCTGTCCATTTCAAAAATACCGATTAACTCTTCGTCCAGAGCAATCGGGACGGGTGTTTCTCGGCATAATTTTGCCATTTCGTCCCAATTTCCTTGCTTTATCGGTTGCTCTATGGAATGAATATCCAAGTCGGCTAATTCCTTCAAAATTAATCTTGATTCTTCAAAACTAAAAGCTCCGTTGGCATCAACTCTTAATTCTAAAACTTCTTTGGAAAATTGCTTTCGTAAATCTTTTAAAACCAATTTTTCTTCTTCCCAATTCGTTCCGATTTTAATTTTGATACAACTGAATTGATTTTCTAATTTTTCTTTTACTTGTTGCACCATAAAATCAAGGCTTCCCATCCAGATTAAACCATTTATTTTAATTCCTCTTTGAGATTTTGTAAAATCTGACGTGAATAAAATTTCCTGACTTTTATTTTTTAAAGAAAGTTGAGCTTGTTCCAGCCCGAATTGTATTGAAGGATACGCTCTTAAATCTTCCCATTTCACTTTCTCTCCCCGATTGATTGCATCGCAAACTTGTTGCAATTTATTTTCGTAATCATCGGTATCATCGGCACTTAAACCTTTGAATAAATTACATTCGCCAACAGTTGTAAATCCGTCTTTTTCTAAATAAATAAAGTAAGTCGGTTTTGTACGTAAAACGCCCCTTGAAGTTCCTCCGGGGCGTTTAAATATTAATGTATATTGATTAAAATATGCTTTCATTTTTAATTTTGTTTTCCAAAAATCGAAATAATTTGCTCTGCCAATTCTACTCCTATTCTATTCTGAGCATCGATTGTTAAACCGCCTACATGTGGCGACAATGATAACTGAGGATGCATTAAAATTTGCAACTCGGGCGTTGGTTCTTTTTCAAAAACATCTAATGCAGCCGAACGAACTTTCCCCTCTTCTATTGCTTTAATTAAAGCGACCTCGTCTATCACTCCTCCTCGAGCCAAATTTAATAAAATTACACCATCTTTCATTTTACTTATGGCTAATTCATCTATCAAATAATGTTCTTGCCTTGGAACGTGTAAAGTAATAAAGTCAGACTCTTTTAAAACTTCTTCTAACTCTAATAATGGAACTTTAAACGTAAGACTTTGTCCGTCATGAAAATCTATTTTAACCTCATCTGCATCTCCTTCATGGTTTTCATGAGCAACTCCAAGTACTTTCATTCCTAATCCTAAAGCCATTTTTGCAACAGCTTTCCCAATTCTTCCGTAGCCTACAATTCCTAAAGTTTTCCCTTTTAATTCAATCGCATTAGCATAACTTCTTTTTAAGTCAGAAAAGTTTAAATCTCCTTCCAACGGCATATTTCTGTTAGAATCGTGTAAATTACGAGCCAAACCAAATAAATGAGCGAAAACCATTTCCGCCACCGACTGAGATGATGCAAAAGGTGTATTAATCACATGGATTCCCATTTCCTCGGCATATTCAACATCTATATTATCTAATCTTGAACCGCCTCTACCTATTAATTTTAATGAAGGTGTATCTTCTATTACCTCCATTGGAACTTGTGTATTCCCTCTTACCAAAAGAATTTCTATGTGTTTGTCGTTCATGAAACGAACCAATTTATCCTGCGGTACTTTTTGTGTAAATAGTTTAAATCCCGCTTCTTGCAACATTTTACCGCCTTTGGTAGAAATTCCGTCGTTTATAAGTATATTCATTTGATTTTTTTAAGCAATTTCGTTTAATCTTTTCATACAACCCACCAATACCTCAACGCTCTCTAATTCTAAAGCATTGTATAAACTGGCTCGGTATCCTCCAACTGTTCTGTGTCCCTTTAATGCAACAACACCGGCTTCCTCACAAATTTCGGCAAATTTTTCTTTTAAAGAAACTTCTTTTAATGTAAATGTTACATTCATATCTGAGCGGTCTTCTTTTACTGCAACTCCCTCAAATAAATCATTCTTGTCTATTTCAGCATATAAAGTTTCTGCTTTCTTTTTGTTTCTTTTGTCCATTGCCTCTATTCCGCCCTGTTCTTTCAACCATAATAAATTGAGATATGCCGTATAAATTGAAAACACGGGTGAAGTATTAAAACAACTGTCTTTCGCAATTTGCACTCTGTAATCCAAATAAGACGGAATGTTTCGTTCTAAATTCTTTTCTAAAATCTCCTTGCGAACAATTACTACCGTAACCCCCGCAGCCCCAATATTTTTCTGAGCTCCGGCATAAATTAAATCAAACTGAGAATAATCTAATTTTCGACTTAAAATATCCGAAGACATATCACTGATTAAAGGAACTTTTGTTTTGGGAAAAGATTTCATCTGTGTTCCGTAAATCGTATTGTTAGACGTACAATGGAAATAAGATGCATTTTCTGATATTTCGTAATCTTTCGGAATGTAATTATAATTTTTGTCTTTAGAACTCGCTACAATTAAAGGTTTACAAATCTTTTCGGCTTCTAAAAATGCATTATTCGCCCACCTTCCCGTATCTAAATACAACGGCGACTCATCATTCTTTGCTAAATTAAAGGGAACCATCGTAAATTGAAGACTCGCCCCTCCTTGTAATAAAAGGACTTCGTAGTCATTATTTAATCCTGTTAATTCTTTTATTAAATCTCTAGTTTCTTTTAATATTTGTTGAAAAACGTTACTTCTATGCGAAATTTCTAAAATGGAAAGTCCGGAGCTATCAAAGTCTTTTACTGCTTGTGATGCTTTTTCAAAAACACTCTGAGGCAATATACAAGGTCCGGCACAAAAATTATGCATTTTCATTAAGCTATGCTTATTTTTTTATAGAGCAAATATAATATTTTAAACTTTAACAAATAAAAAAATCCGCTACTTAAAAAATAGCGGATTCTATAATTTGATTATAAATCTCTATGTGTGAAGCATATCTTTTTTCTCTAAAAGCTCTTCTTCTGTTTCCTCGTTATCCTCATCAGGCACACAACAATCTACAGGGCAAACTGCCGCACACTGAGGCTCATCATGAAAACCTTTACACTCTGTACATTTATCAGGAACTATAAAATAAGTTTCATCACTAATCGGTTCTTGCGACTCAGAGGCGTCGGCAGAGTGTCCGTTTTTTCCGGCTACAAAGCCCGACAAAGTCGTTCCATCCTCGTATCGCCAATCCATTGCTCCTTCGTAAATTGCATTATTAGGGCATTCAGGCTCACACGCTCCACAATTTATACATTCATCTGTTATTTTGATTGCCATAATTAATATCTTAACTTTGTTGCAAAGTAACAACAAATTCTATGCATTTAGGAAACCGTATTAAAACTTTTTCGCTGTTAGGGCTTAATTTAGAATCATTCATAAAAAACTATTATGATGATTGCCTTACTCCGGCTCAAGAAGAAATTGCTCAGACTCTGAAACTGGCAGAAATTAAAAATCCTTGGTTTACTATAGAAAACCAATTATACGCTTTGTCCGAATGGGCTGAAGCTTTAAAAAAAGAAAATTTAGAAAAATGGCTTTCTAAATATGATTTAAGTATAAAAAATAAAAATGTAGGAATCGTGGCTGCAGGAAATATTCCGTTGGTTGGTTTTCATGATTTATTGAGCGTTGTACTTTCGGGAAATAATGCCATTATTAAATTATCTTCTAACGATGAAGTTTTAATGAAATACATGATTCATTATTTATACGATATCGCACCCGAATTTAAGGAAATCATTAAAATCACCGATAAATTAAAAGGTTACGATGCTGTTATTGCCACAGGTAGCGATAATACCGCTCGTTATTTTGAATCTTATTTTAAAGACATTCCGCACATTATAAGAAAAAACCGAACTTCTGTCGCAATTTTAACAGGTGAAGAAACTCCACAAGATTTAGAGAATTTAAGTAATGATATGTTGCGTTATTTCGGTTTAGGCTGTCGCAATGTTACAAAAATTTACACACCAAAAGGTTACGATTTAAATACAATTTTTAACTCTTTATTTAAATGGAAAGACATTATAAATCATCATAAATATGCAAATAATTACGATTATTACAGAACAATTTATTTAATGAAGCAAATTCCAATCACAGAAAACGGCTTTGTTTTAATGACAGAAGATAAAAATTTATTCAGTCCGATTTCTGTTATTTTTCATGAAGAATATGATAACTTAATCACATTGATTCCTCAGTTAAAAAATTTGGAAGAAAAAATACAATGCATTGTAAATAAATATGTTATACCCAACTTAAACACTATTAATTTTGGTGAAGCTCAATCGCCTAAATTATGGGATTACGCAGACGGAATAGATACTATAAATTGGCTGAATAATCTCAACTCTTAAATATACTAAATTTAAAAATTTTAAGTTTATAAGTTTATTCGTACTTTTGTTTAAATTAAGATAGAAATAAATACATTACATATATGAAATTTATTGTTGCAAGTTCCAGTTTACTTAAACACCTACAAATGTTGGGTGGAGTAATCAATTCTAATAATACAATGCCTATTTTGGATAACTTTTTATTCGAATTGGACCAAAATAAACTAAAAATTACTGCTTCTGATTTAGAAACTACTGTTTCTACAATTATAGATGTAGAATCGGAAGACGTAGAGTCTATCTGCGTACCTTCTAAAATTTTATTAGATACACTAAAAACCTTCCCGAGTCAGCCATTAACTTTCTTGAAAAAAGAAAACAATCAATTAGAAATAATTTCTGAACAAGGACAATATCAGCTTTCTTATTTATCTGCAGACGAGTTTCCGGAAGTACCTGAATTAGAAGATATTCGATCAACAACTATTGCAAGTAACATTTTGGTAGAAGCCATTAATAAAACACTTTTTGCAACAGGAAATGATGAACACAGACCGGTAATGACGGGAGTTTATTTTGAATGGAGCAACGAGGCTTGTCGTTTTGTAGCAACAGACGCTCATCGCTTAATAAAATACACCAGAAATGATATTCAATCAACTGACGGGTCTAATTTTATTATGCCTAAAAAGCCTTTAAACTTGCTTAAAAATATTTTACCGGCGGGAGAAGATGTTTTAGTAGATTACAATGAAATTAATACAAGGTTTTCAACAGGACAAATTACAATAACTTGCCGATTAATAGACGGTAAATACCCTGCATATAACGCGGTAATTCCTAAAGAGAATCCGAATGTTATGACAATCAATCGTACTATGTTCTTAAACTCATTAAGACGTGTTGCTATTTTCGCTAATAAATCTACTCATTTAGTAAGATTAAAATTAAACGGAAATCAATTATTAATAAGTGCAGAAGATGTGGATTTCTCTAACAAAGCCGAAGAAAAATTGCCTTGTGATTACAACGGAGAAGATTTACAAATCGGGTTTAATGCTAAATTCTTATCAGAAATGTTACAGAATTTACAAAGCGATGATATTACACTTTCTATGTCTGAGCCAAACAGAGCGGGAATTATTCGCCCTGTGGACGGATTGGAAGAAGGAGAAGATATATTAATGTTGGTAATGCCATTAATGCTTTCAGCCTAAAAAATAAACTTATATTATTAAAATATAATTCTAAATTTCATGAAAATTTCTCATCAGTGGTTATCTGATTTTTTAAAAACTGATTTAAGCGTAGAAAAAATTTCTGCTGTTTTAACCGATATTGGTTTAGAGGTAGAAGGAACTGAACAAAGCGGTATTTCTAAAGAAGATTTAGAAGGTTTTGTCGTGGGTAAAGTTTTAACTTGCGAAAAACATCCAAACGCCGATAAACTAAAAGTAACAAGTGTAGATTTAGGTAACGGAAACATACAACAAATTGTTTGCGGTGCTCCGAACGTAGCAGCCGGTCAAAATGTACCGGTAGCAACCGTAGGCACTGTAATTAAAGACGGAAAAGGCAACTCTTTTACCATAAAAAAAGCTAAATTACGAGGAGAAGAATCTAACGGAATGATTTGTTCTAAAAAAGAATTGAGAGTTTCTGAGGATAATTCAGGTATTTGGGTAATGGACGAAAGTTTAGAAGCAGGAACGCCTCTTTCAGACGTTATAGAAAGTAACATAGATTACACCTACGAAATCGGACTTACGCCTAACCGAGCTGATGCCATGTCGCATTACGGAGTTGCAAGAGATGTTTACGCAGCTCTTAAATCTAAAAAACTAAATGCAGAATTCACTGATTTAGAAGAAAATACAATTACTGAATCTAAAGATGAAAATCCGATTTCGGTAAAAGTTGAAGACGCTGAATTATGCCCAAGATATAGCGGAATTTATTTAAAAAATATTACCGTAAAAGATTCTCCACTTTGGCTGCAAACCAGATTAAAAGCATTAGGTCTTACTCCTAAAAACAATATTGTAGATGCTACAAACTACGTTCTACACGGATTAGGACAGCCAATGCACTCTTTTGACGCTGATAAAATTGAAGGTGGTTCTATCATTGTAAAAAAAGCTGAGAAAAACACAAAATTCACAACTTTAGACGAAGTTGAAAGAGAATTAAACGGAGAAGAATTAATGATTTGCGACGTACAAAAACCACTATGTATTGCGGGAGTTATGGGCGGATTGAATTCTTCTGTTTCAGCGGATACAAAAAATGTATTTTTAGAAAGTGCTTATTTTAATCCTGTAAGCGTAAGAAAAACAGCAAAATATCATGCAATCAACAGCGATTCTTCTTTTAGATTTGAGCGTGGAATCGACCCGAATTTCAGTGTAAGAGCTTTAAAATACGCAGTAAAATTAATTCAAGAAATTGCAGGAGGTGAAGTTGTTGGTTCTTTAAGTGATTTTTATCCTGTACCAATAAAACCATTCGAGGTTATTTTAAAATACAGAAACGTAGACCGAATTTTAGGAGAACGTATCCATAGAGAAAAAATCAAAGAAATTTTAGAGCTTTTAGAGATAAAAATCATCAGTGAAAAAGATGATATTTTAGAATTAGAAGTTCCGGCTTATCGTGTAGATGTTCAAAGAGAAATTGATGTTATAGAAGATATTCTTAGAATTTACGGATACAATAATATTCAATTAAAAGAAAAGGTAAGCACCTCTATCGTTCCGGGAGAAGGCTTTTTAAATCAAAAAGTTACAGAAGGTATTTCTGATTTATTGACAGCTCACGGGTTCAATGAAGCTATGAATATTTCTATCTATAAAGAAGATTATAATACATGGTTTGGGTTTAATGAAGAGCAATCCGTAAAACTTATAAATTCTTTGAGTAAAGACCTTTCTGTAATGCGTAGAAGCCTGTTACCAAGTTTATTGGAAAATATAGACTACAACGTAAAAAGAAAAAATCCAAATATTAAATTATTTGAATTTGGAAAATCTTACTCTAAAGAAAATGATACTTACACAGAAGTTCCTACATTATCAATCATTGTTTCGGGAGATGTTCGAGATGAGAATTGGAGCGAAAAATCTACACAAGTTTCATTCTTTTATTTAAAAGGAATTGTTCAGCAAATTTTAGAACGCTTTAAAGCTAATGATTTAGAAACCAACGAGCTGAAAGCAGATTATTATAATTATGCTTTGGACTTTTTATTAAATAAAAAATCATTAGTGCATATTGCGGAAATCTCTAATTCTATATTGAAGAAATTTGACATTAACCAGCCTGTTTATTATGCTGAATTTAATATGAATTTATTCTTTGAAAATTACGAGCAAAATAAAGGTGTTAAATTTAAAAATCTGCCTAAATTCCCTGAAGTAAGAAGAGATTTAGCTCTATTATTGAATAAAGAAACAAGTTACGCAGAAGTAAAAAATACCGTTTTACCATGTGATGAAACACATATAAAATCAGTTAATTTGTTTGATGTTTATGAGGGTGATAAATTACCAAAAGGTAAAAAATCTTATGCAATCAGTATTAAATTACAAGATGAAAGCAAAACTATGAACGATAAACAAATTGATTCGATTATGAATAAGATTATTAAAGAATTGAGCAATAAATTAAATGCCGAACTTAGAAATTAAATCAATTATGAAAAAATTAATCGTTTTATTAATCATTAGTATTACCTTTTTCTCTTGTGACTCGTTAAAACCGGTAGGAAAAGTGTCTACAGACGAAAATAAACTTGTAAACAATTGGGTTTTACAAAATGATAAAAGCATAGAATACGGATTAAACTCTGAGCCTTTGTCTATCAATTTTAGTAAAAGTGCAGAAGAAAATAAAATCAGCGGATTCGCAGGTTGTAATAAATTCTTCGGGAATTACAGTGCATTTAATGGGAAACTAATCATTAGTAATATAGGGGCTACAAAAATGGCTTGTCCCCAGTTAGATGCAGAAGGACAATATCTTTCTTTACTTGGTAAAGCTAACAGATATGAAATTAAAGGAAACAACTTATTCCTTTACAACAACAATTTATTATTGCTACATTTTGAAGCTAAATAAGTAAAACATACAACTATTAGAAAAAGCGGAACTTGTTAAATTAAGTTTCGCTTTTTATTTTTTCGTTAAAAAACAGAAAAATATATGCTTTATTTTATTAATATTTAGTTCTATAATTTATTTAGGTACTGTTTTTGAATTAGTTTTATAAAATCAAAGATAATGGGGTATTATATTTTAATTGGAATTTTTTCATTAATTAGCATGGCTGTCAGCCAAACATTAAAAGCTAAATTCAGGAAATATTCTCAAGTAAGATTATCTAACGGAATGAGCGGAAGGGAAATTGCAGAACAAATGTTAGCCGACAATGGTATACATGATGTGAAAGTAGTTTCTGTTCCGGGGCAATTAACTGATCATTACAATCCGATTACCAAAACGGTAAACTTATCTGAGGCTGTATATCTCGAAAGAAATGCGGCCGCAGCCGCTGTCGCTGCTCATGAATGTGGGCATGCTGTTCAACATAAAGTTGGTTACAGTTGGTTACAATTTCGTTCTAAAATGGTTCCTATTGTAAATATAAGTTCCAATTTATCTATGTTTTTAATTATGGGTGGTATCTTTTTATATGCCTCCTCCAATATTCCATATGTATTGGCTTTTGGTGTTATAGCATTTGCCGTTACTACTTTATTTACCTTTGTAACTTTACCTGTAGAATATGACGCCAGTAACCGAGCCTTGGCTTGGATGAAACAAAAAAACATTGTACAACCTCAAGAATATGCCGGAGCAAAAGACTCTCTAAAATGGGCTGCAAGAACTTATTTAGTAGCTGCATTAGGCTCATTAGCTCAATTGATATATTTCGCGAGTTTGCTTTTAAATAATAGAAGAAGTTAATAAAAATAATTAAGCTCTCTTTTTTAATATAGACCACTTTTCGAATTCTGAAAAGTGGTTTTTATTTTTTATATAAAGTTTAAACCGAATTAAAAAAGATATTAAATAAACTTCGCGGTAAAGCTATCTTTCACCTTTTTCACTTCGTTTGGTGTTCCTTGAGCAATTACTTTTCCACCTCTTGCACCACCGTCAGGACCGATATCTATAATATAATCTGCCATACGAATTACGTCTATATTATGTTCTATCACTATTACTGTATTCCCCAAATCCACAAGCCTTTGGATTACGTCCATCAATACCCGAATGTCCTCAAAATGCAATCCTGTGGTTGGCTCATCTAAAATATAAAAAGTACTTCCTGTTTGTTTTTTGCTTAATTCCGTGGCTAATTTTACACGCTGAGCTTCTCCCCCACTTAAAGTCGTAGATTGTTGTCCTAAAGTAATATATCCTAAACCAACTTCTTGCAACATTTTTACTTTTTGATAGATTTTAGGAATCGGTTCAAAAAATTCTACGGCATCAGAAATCGTCATATCCAATACATCGGCAATCGATTTTCCTTTGTAACGAACTTCCAACGTTTCTCGGTTAAATCTTTTTCCATGACAAGTTTCGCAAGGCACATAAATATCAGGCAAGAAATTCATTTCTATTTGTCTTAATCCCGCTCCCTGACAAGTTTCGCATCTTCCGCCTTTTACATTAAATGAAAACCTGCCCGGTTTATAACCTCTTATTTTCGCCTCGGGTAAATTAGAAAAAAGACTTCTAATGTCCGAGAAAACGCCCGTATAAGTTGCAGGATTACTTCTTGGCGTTCTCCCGATTGGCGACTGGTCTATATCTATCACTTTATCTAAGTGTTCCAAACCTTTTATTTCCTTATACGGCAATGGTTTTTTAACCGCATGAAAGAAATGCTGATTTAAAATTCGGTAAAGAGTTTCATTAATTAAGGTTGATTTCCCACTTCCCGAAACTCCCGTAACAACCGTTAAAGTCCCCAATGGAATAGAAATATCTACATCTTTTAAATTATTTCCCGATGCTCCTTTTAATTCAATAAAATCTCCCGTTCCTTTTCTTGGCTCTTTCGGGATTTCAATTTCTTTAATTTTATTGATGTAATCTGCGGTTAAAGTTTTTGCTTTTTTCAATTCTTTTGGCGTTCCTTCCCATACAATTCGTCCGCCTTTTACTCCAGCAAACGGACCAATATCCACGATATGGTCGGCAGACATAATCATTTCCTCGTCGTGCTCTACCACAATTACGGAGTTTCCTATATCTCTAAGGTTTTTTAAAGATTTTATCAGTCTTTCATTATCTCTTGGGTGCAGTCCGATTGAAGGTTCATCTAAAATATATAAAACATTTACCAGTTGCGTTCCTATTTGTGTCGCTAATCGAATACGTTGAGCTTCCCCTCCTGAAAGTGTTTTAGAACCTCTGTCCAACGTTAAATAATCTAAGCCTACATCTAATAAAAATCCGCATCTTGTAGAAATTTCTTTTAAAATTTCACTTGCAATTTTATTTTGCTTTTCATCTAATCTATTCGGTAAATTATCTAACCATTCTTTAAGTTCTGCTAAATCTAAAGCGGAAACCTCAGCAATATTTTTTTCATCAATCTTAAAGTATAAAGATTCTTTCTTTAGGCGTGTTCCATGACAACTTGTACAAGTAACTAATTCAGAGTAATTTCGTTCTAAACTTTTTGTTTTTTTATTTTCTTTATCGTTTATAACTCTCTCTAAATAAGGAACTACCCCCTCAAAATCAATATTGAATGTCTTTGTAACTTTAGAGGCTTTCAGCTCTTTTACTACATCTTCTACCCAACCGTTTAGTATCGCATCTTTTGTTTCATCAGACAAATCTTTAAAAGGCGTTTTTATATCCTCATTATTCTTTTCTAAAATATACCCAATTTGCTGATTAAAATATTTTTTATGTTTAATATCTTCCATTGGAGCCAAAGCCCCTTTTGCTATGCTTAAATTTTCATCGGGAACAATGGTAGACAGATTTATTTTACGCAAATGTCCTAATCCATTACATGACGGACACGCTCCTTTTGGTGAGTTAAACGAAAATGTATTCGGTTCAGGTTTCGGATAAGAAATTCCCGAAGTGGGACACATCATTTCTCGACTGAAATATTTGTATTCATTGGTTTCGTAATCTAAAACCATCATTACATCATCGCCTTGTAACATTGCGGTTTCTAAAGAAAGTTGCAACCTGTCATCTGACACAGAGTCGTTTAATAATAATTTATCTACAACTACCTCTATATCGTGATTTTTATATCTGTCCAGTTTCATGCCCGGCTCTATATCTTGAATTTCGCCGTCTACTCGCACCTGAACAAATCCTCGCTTGGCAATTTGCTCAAATAATTCGCGGTAATGTCCTTTACGTGTTTTTACCACGGGAGCTAAAATTGCTATTTTTTTATCATTATATTTTTCTCGGAGTAAGGCTTTGATTTCATCATCGGTATAGCTTATCATTTTCTCGCCCGAAACATAAGAGTACGCAGTTGATGCTCTTGCAAAAAGCAATCGTAAGAAATCATAAATCTCGGTAATTGTCCCCACCGTAGAACGCGGACTTTTAGAAGTGGTTTTTTGCTCTATGGCAACCACAGGGGAAAGTCCGTCTATTTTATCCACATCAGGACGCTCCATTCCGCCCAAAAGCTGACGAGCATACGCCGAAAAAGTTTCGATATAACGTCTTTGTCCTTCGGCATAAATAGTATCAAACGCCAAAGATGATTTTCCGCTTCCACTTAATCCCGTAAATACAACTAATTTATCTCGGGGAATTTCTAAATTAAAGTTTTTTAGATTGTGTTCTCTTGCTCCGTAAATCTGAATCTTATCGTTCTCCATGAAAAATATTGAACGGCAAATTTACGAATCTTTATGGTATTATGCTTAAAGGATTAGTGTTTTTGTTTAAATCATTGTCCTATCTTTTGGGAATAACATATATTAAAAATTTAATCATCTCTCCTTAATAAGAATTCGTCGTTTCCAACGTTCATTTTCTATAACTATAGAATCATAATTTTCTGTTGCTTCTATTACCCTAAACCTACTAATTTGATCCTTTTGAACAGGATCATAAGGAGTAGTAGGAGATAAAAAAATTTCTATTTCATAATTCCTGTTACCTTTCAGTGATTTAGAAAAATGATGATTTTTTTCCTGATTCCTAACCAATATTTTTCTGTCTTCGTCTTTCTTTATATGCTTAAACAATACCTTTCCTTCTTTATCAGTAAATTTATTTTCATAGTCACTTAGCACATATATATTAGGTACTAGTTTTCCATTTTCATCATAAACTGTAATATTTAGTTTTACAGAGTCCGTACTATAATTTGCATATTGCTTTATTTTACAATAAGGTTCATATTTTAACTCTGATAAATCATAATTTAAAATAAGAGAGTCTTTGCTAAGAAAATAATGTCCTTTTCCATTATTAGCAATAAAACCTGACAGTTCCTTAGCTGTAGTATCTTCAAAAATTCCATTTTTATAGAATATGAACGCCGAAGCATTAGTATCTACTTGAGGGAATTCTTTAGATTTTAAAATATAAACACCCTCTATTTTTTCTTGTCCATGACAAAAATATTAAAAAATAGAAATAAAATATAAAATACTTCTTTAATTTTCTTTTGCCTAATTATATTTGCTACTTTTTCCATATCCTAACGTTTTTTCATATAAGGACTTCCATGTCCTATTGTTTCTTATTATTCCTTATGAAAATTTATAGCCCAATCACGTATAGGTTTTATTTCATAAAGCTTATTATCTATGCGTTCAACTATGAATACTCTAGCAATATTATCATTTAGCTCTCTAAGTTTATCTAAAGAGATAAAGCATATATTTTTTAATTGGTCATAATTAATTTTTTTCTTTTTATAAACTAATGGGTCGTAAATGAAGACAAAAGTTCCTTTTTCCCTAATTTCGAATCTTTCGATGTAGGAAGATTCATCTGTAGGAACTTTTATTTTAAAATTATTTTTATACGAATTATAGTCTAAATAAACACTTTTTTTGTGCTGACTAAATATACTAGCACAAAAAAAACAGATAATTATTGTAAAATACTTTTTTTTCATGGACATTCTTTTTCTTTTCCTTTTTTGTCGAAATCTTCAGCTATTTTATTTAGCTTTTTTCTTAAAGATAATTTCTTCTTTTTCCATATCCTAACGTTTTTTCATATAAGGACTTCCAAATCCTGTTGTTTCTTATTATTCCTTCTCATCAGGAACAAGCTCCTTAAAAGAATTTGTCACTTTTCATGAATAATATTGAACGGCAAATTTACGAATCTTTATGGTATTATACTTAAAGAATTCGTGTTTTTGATTAAATAAAAGTTCATGCTATTTTTTCATTACTAAGTTTTTAGAAAACTTAATAATTGGTCTGGTAAAAATAAGAAAGAAAGCTAAAACATAAATATAAGACCCGTATGATTAAAAGATAAGTCTTCTTTAAAAAAAGTTAGAGCAAACCCTATTAATAGACAGACTACAAAAATTACAACTTTTCTCATAAAATATTATTTAGATTCTAAAGTACAAATAAATCTTTAATTAAAAAACTAAATTTTCAAAATTATTTTTATAATAAACATTCTCTACATACCCATTATTAAGTGTTACAATTTTATCACATGTATTAAAAAGAGTTTCTATAATATGAGAACTGATAAGAACAATTTTACCTTTGTCTTTCATCTTTTTTATAATATCATATAACAAATGAACACTTTCGAAATCCAGACCATTAAAAGGCTCGTCCAATACAATAATTGGTTTATCTAAAAGTAACATTGAAAGTAAGGCTAACTTTTTTTTCATTCCCGTAGAATAATTATTTACATAAGATTTAAGAGGGAGTTTAAAAAGCTCTCCGTATTTTTCTATCTGCTTTTCTTCTCCAAAATAATTTAAATATTCTTTTCCGGTAATAAAAGGATAAAAGTAATTTTGTGTTTCTATATAAGAAACATCATCTCTCTTTAGTTTCTTTTTATCCCATAATATTTCACCGGAAAAATCTAAATCTCCAAATATAGCATTGAATAAAGTCGTTTTTCCGGCTCCATTTTTTCCTAAAATCCCAACAATATTATTTTCATTATCAACATTAAATGATAAATTTTTCAGAACTTGGAGTTTATCGTATTTTACACTGATATTCTTAATTTCTAACATATTTATTAATATTGTTTTTACTTAATTTCATACATTTTTTTATTTGTAAAATTGCAGGAAATATAAAAATAGAACTTAAAGCACTTCCGTAATAATCCATAATTGAATGATAGCTCTCCAGTTTTTTATGTGAATAATTGGCATATTTTTTAGTGATAATCAGTATCAAATATAAATTAATTATCAGCAAATATAGAGGCACCATATAATAATATTCGATATTTAGTAAAATAAAAAACAAGCAGTTAGGAAGTAAAATTATATTCAGAACTAAAATGTATTTTTTTATTTTATAGTTAAGTGAATAGGTAGAAAAATAAGCTCCTAACATTTCTTTGTTTTCATTATATTTAAAAGTATTTCTAATCCAATCCATTACGATTAAAATACTGAAAATAAAAAAATCTTTTTGATAAGAGGTTATAAGAAAAATCGGAAGAAAGATAAAAACAGATATCGTATTTCTTCTTAAATAGCATTTTAGTTCAAAAAGATAATCAGGGATAAAATGGAAGTTATAAATGAAAGATGGTATGCTTTTTCTTGTGAAAAATGAAAATAATATAATACCCGCAATAAAGGCAAGACTCACTACATCATATTTATAATTTATATTTATAGAAGAAAGTGAAATAAAGATTAAAACATTTTCTATAATTACCACTAAATGATAATAGCTCCCAAAAACTTTTTTTAAAAACAGAATATCTTTTCTATAAAAATGAAATATTAAGACTATGAATAAATATAGTAAATTCAAATAAATATTAGATAAAGAAATAAGTATCAATAAAATGAGAATAGGATATATAGAGAATGCTAATTTAGGATTAGATTCTACAATTCTAAATATTTGCTTAAGTCTAAATTTTAAATGATGATATAGTAAACGAAACATTATATTAGCTATACTCAAAATCTAACTTTAATTTGATTGAATAAATGTTACAAAAACAATATTATTAGGCTTATATTTTTCATCACTCAATAGAATAAATAAGACCAAAATTAACTCTAAAATCATTATTTAAAGAAGGTGCTTCAGGTAAAAATCCTTTTGTTTTAGTTGAAATACCACCATTAAAGTAAATTGAGTTTTCTCTTTCTTTTTTGAAAGAATAAATTTTATAGGCTAAATTTAAACTCCCTCCTACTCCAAACTCTTTTTCAGAGGTTCTAAAGTTTAAGTCTTTTGGTTGTGTCCAAAAATCAAGGGAAGTGTTTAATAACATATTCTTATTTAGTTCATAATTATGTAGTCTGACACCTCCGGCTAAAAAGATATTATCTTTATTGAAATACTCTATAATATAAGGGTTTAATTTTATGTTTTTATTTACATTATAATAGTAGAAGTTTTGCGAAGTATAATCGCCAAAAGGTGATAAGGAATAACCTAAACTGAAGCCTATTTTATTTCCATTTTTTAATGTGAAATTTTGTATTCCATACAGATTCGGATTAATAAAATTTATTAAAGATAAAAAAGCAATTCGTTTTGTATAGCTTTTCTCCTCTGATGTTAACTCACCCCAAGTTGTATATCTATGAAAAGAGTCATCCGGTCTATAAATATTCCTCACCATACCCCAAATATCATGTCCTACAACATCTCTTTCTAACTCGGGCTTTTTAAATTCATCTAAAGAGAATTTTTGATGATATAAAGAAGTCAAATAATAACTACCTACTCCCAAGTTTCTCGCTATTAAATCCGGTTTTACATTTTCATATATTTGCTCTTCAAAAGCTAACTTAGAGTTTAATCTATTCAAGTAAGTATAGTCAGATTCTAAACCTGCTGTGTGAAGTCTTATATAGTTAGGTAAGTCATTTTTTCTTAAATCAATAAGGGTTGCATCTGTTACACCAATTACTTTTGCTACTCCATCTTCATCTACAAAGGGTACACTTATAGCTCCTATATTAAGCTCTGTTAATACTGAACGATGTCCTTCTTCATGTGTTAATGGTTGGAAAAATAAAGCTGTGGTAAAATAAGATATAAGTTCATATCTTCTCTTTGCTTTTTTATTTTTAAGAGGTATTTCATTCGAAATAAATCTTGTTCCTTCTAAGACAAAAGTATTAGATTGCTTCATGGTGAATAATTTAGATCCATCCATTACAGGTATTTCATAATACGTCTTTTCTTGTGCTTTTACAGAGGATATAAATATTAGAATAAATAATAGTGCAGATATATGTTTCATATTACTTTCATATAAAAATTTAATTCTCCCTCTTCTTCATAAACAAACTCATTAGATGATAAGCCAATAAAACTCCGGTTAATAATAAAGCCATACGTCCCAGAACATCGCCCGTTTTGCTATACGTGGAAAGCTGATTATTTAAGTTTGCAGTTCCTTTTAATGCTCCTCGCTCATCATAATCAAGTGTATTTACAATATCTCCTCGCTGATTGATAAACGCTGATATTCCACTATTTGCAGAACGCACAACGTCTCTCCTATTTTCTATGGCTCGTAATTTGGCATATGCCAAAAGCTGTTTATGTCCTTGCGTGTTCCCCCACCAAGAATCGTTTGTGCTGATAGAAATTAAATTTGCTCCATTGTTTACAAACTCCGACGTAAATTCCCCAAAAATGGATTCATAACAAACCAATGGTGCGATTCGAGCTTTATTTTCTGTATTCGTAAAAACCGAACGCTCTTCCTGTGTTGTCAAAGAATTTACACTTCCGCCAAAATCCAGCATAGCCTCTCCTATCAAGGGTTTAAGAATGCTCATATATGGAAACAACTCTACCCCCACTACCAATTTTGATTTAAAATAAACTTCTAAACTATCTACATTATTTACCTGAACGACTGCATTGTATTTATTCGCCCAAATGCCTTGTCCCACTTCAATCGCGGTAGGATTTGGCTCTTCCTCAGCCTCTGTAAACTTAACTGCATCTGCTCCGGAAATAAAATTCAATTTTTTGTAATTCTCTATGAAAGTTTTTATTTGAGTAATATAATAATCGTTGTCTGCACTGTTTAGATTAACACTTTCTATTCCGGGAAAAGCTGTTTCCGGTGCAATTATAAAATCAGTAGAGTCTGAAATTGCACTTTGCGAAAGTTCAAACAAATCATATAAAATATCATCACCCGACTTTGAATACTTCTCATAATACGGGTTGAGTTTAGGCTGCAATAAAACTACATTTACAGTTCCGTCCTTTTTTTCTTCATAAGAGGAATACATTAATAATGAAATCAAAATCGGAATAATCATTAATGCTAATCCTGTAATTAAATTAGGCTTTATTTTATTTCTTCTATGCTCTAAATAAGAATTTAATGCTAAAAACAAGAAAATATTTACAACAATTATCCAAATTGTTCCGCCCAAAGCTCCCGTAACGCTATACCATTGTATGCATTCATGATAACTTGCAAATCCATTTCCTAAATTGAGCCAAGGCCATGCAAAATCCCAGTTTAAATGGAGTTTTTCTAAGGTTATCCAAGCAACAGGCAAAAATAAATATCCATAAAAATTCCCATGATTTTTCCTAATTTTATGAAATACTAAAAATGTGGTTGCCATTAATAAGGAATTGACTATTACAGCAAAACCAAATGCAAACCAGGCTTGTCCTAATTGTTCTGAAGTCGGGTTTTCTTGTGGATGTGCATTGCTCAACCAAAAGTAACTTAAACTATTCCATACAATGAAGGTAAGCAGGCTTAATAAAAATATTCTTAATCCTTTTCTTTTGAAAGTTGCATCTGAAAATTGCTTCTCAATTAATAATAACGGAATGAACGCAATAAACAGAAAAAACGGGACTCCGTAGGTTGGCCATGAAATGGTAAATAACAATCCGGAGATTACAGCTAATAAAATTGATTTCCACATAATGGGCAAAGATAATTAATAAGCTATTATATAAAAACTTAAAAATTATCAACATTTTATTTTTACATATTTTTTAGATATAAAGCCCTTGTTCCATAAGCTATATTCAACAAAAAGATAGTATCTTCGCACCTATTATGCAAATCATAAAACAAATACCAAATTTAATTACGCTAAGCAATCTGCTGGGTGGTTGCATAGCCATTGTAATTTTAGTCACCGGATTTTTACCGACGGAATATGCTTTCGTGTGTATACTCTACTCTTTAATTGCTGATTTCCTAGACGGATTCACGGCTCGGTTGCTTAAAGCTCATTCGCCTATTGGCTTACAATTAGATTCTCTTGCAGATATGGTGAGTTTTGGATTATTTCCGGGACTTCTTATTTTTTATAGTTTTGGTTTTTTCAGTAATGATCCTTCTACTTTAGAGGAAAGTCCTATTAATTATTTGGCTTTTCTTATAACTTTAGGTTCTGCTTATCGTTTGGCTAAATTTAATGTAGATTCAGAGCAAACCACTTATTTTAGAGGCTTAGCAACTCCGGCAAATACAATTTTATGTATCGGAATTTTCTATTTGCTGTCTTATTTAGATCATTTTGACTCGTTTTTACCAATTTACTCCACTTACTTTTTAGCAGGATTTAGTATTATTTCATGCTTTTTATTAGTGAGTAATTTACCTTTATTTTCACTCAAATTTAAAAGCTTTAAACTAAAAGATTTATTAGCTCCGATTTTATTAGCTCTTATTTCTATTATTCTTTTATTTTATTTAGGAGTAGTTGCACTTGCTCCCATCATTATTTTGTACATTATACTTTCAATCATATTTAAAAAATCATTTGTAAAATGAGAAAACTAAACTTATCTAAACCCTTATGTTTCTTTGATTTGGAAACTACAGGACTAAATACAGGGACTGACAGAATTGTAGAAATATCTATTTTAAAAATATACCCAAACGGAGAAAAAGAAAGCAGAACGTGGCTGGTAAATCCTGAAATGCCCATTTCCGAAGAAAGCACTTCAATCCATGGAATTACTAACGAAGATGTAGCTGAACAACCTACTTTTAAGGAAATTGCTCCTAAAATAGTGGAAATGCTAAAGGATGCAGATATTGCAGGGTTCAACTCTAATCGTTTTGATGTTCCTTTACTTGCCGAAGAATTAATTAGAGCTGAACAGGATTTAGATTTAAAAAAATGTCGCCCGATTGATGTGCAAGTAATTTTTCATAAGAAAGAACCGAGAAATTTGTCTGCCGCTTATAAATTCTATTGTGATAAGGATTTGGAAGGAGCTCACTCCGCTATGGCAGATACCAATGCAACCTATGAGATTTTCTTAGAACAAGTCAAAAAATATGAAGACTTAGAAAATGATATAAAATTCTTGAGCGAATTCTCTCAACATTATAAAAATGTAGACTTTGCGGGTTTTGTTGCTTATAACGAAAAAAACGAAGAAGTTTTTAAATTCGGAAAATATAAAAATCAAAAAGTAGAAGATGTTTTTGAGAAAGATCCGGGCTATTACGGCTGGATTCAAAATGCTGACTTTCCACTTTATACTAAAAAAGTATTAACCGGAATTAAGTTGAGGAAAATGGTTAAATAATAAAAAACGGGTTAGAGAAATGAAATTCTCTAACCCGTTTTTTTATCAATATTTCTCAGATGTTATAAACAGTATTATTTTAAAAATCAGTCTTTATGCAGTTTTTAGTTTAGTTCCAAAAAAACCAATAATCCCCATTAAAAACAGCTAAAGACTTACTTGAAACATCATAGGCAATAGTTCCGGGCTCCGGATTACTAATGTCTTTAGTTACATCATTTACATGAGGAAGTAATAATGCCTTCTCACTACTTTCTAATTTTAACACAGCAGAATCATCTGTTGAACTTAATAGAGAATCATCTGAAATAGTAATACCATCACCTATTTCTCCATTTGCTGGCAAAGAGTACTCTTTAATAGAAGCTTCTGTCATTTCTACTTTTCCATTCCCTGACTGATACATGACTTTTTTTGTAGAAGAGTCTACCCATAAAGCTCCTTCTTTAGCAATAGAAGAGTCTAATAAAATAGGTAATATAATACCTTTAGCCTCTCCATTAGGTTCTACAATATCGTTAAATTCCATTATAGAACTATTACTTCTGAAAGTCTCTTTTTCGATAGCAATTTGTGCTTTTACTATTAAATTACACAATAACAATACTGAAATTATAATTGTTTTTTTCATAATTATTTTTTTATTTATTACATCCTTGTGTTATACAAGCCCACTCTAAGCCTTGACCAAAGTCTTTAAATAACTCTAAACATTGATTTGTTATATTCCAAATAATCATACCTTCGATTGGATTTGATATTTTATCTCTTTGTTCAGTTGTTAATCTTGTTATTACAAAAGGTTTAGTTGCGGACTCCATTTTTATAAATCCATTTCTTGAATTCTGTATCCAATTATCATTTTCATAATTTAATGTTGATATACCTACTTTTGTTTGAAGGCTGACACCATTTTCATAAGGGGCTTTTTTACAAATGTTTTTTATTGTTTGACCATTTTCTACAATCCATTTATATGATTGTGATTTTAAACCACTACTATTATCTTGAGCTTCTATATTTTTAACATCAACAGATAAGGTATAATCCCCTAAATTTGAATTGTACGGTAACAAATTATCTATATAGAACACTTGATCATTTTCTTTATGAATAGAAACTTCAGAACTTCTCTGTTTATTAAAACTACTATTCATTCTACTATAATTCAAATGTTTTCTATTCGTAGAAGAAGACGTTAAATGTTTTCCATTTAAAAGCAAATCTTCAATAGTAAAGGTACTAGCAATAATCGGTTTATTAAAAATAACTTTAACTCTATTAATTGATTGTTGATCTTCTTCTGAATTTTCAAAATCAATTATTCCTAATTCGTCACCAAACTGAGTCCATTCTACAATCTTTATTTCCTTACCTGTTTTCCCTTTAGTGGTTTTTATTCCTTGCGTATTAATTAAAAATCTATAAGAGCCTCTCTTATCTGTCAAACTCTGGAACATTATTACATATTCATTTCCTTTTATTTTATCTATAACCAAATGTTTCAAATCTACTTTCTCTCCATTTCTATATAAAGCTACATCTACTAAATTAAATGAGTTTTGATCTATATCTGTATTAAAATATACAGTTATATTTCTTATAGACTCATTTGTTCCTTGTGGCACATGACTCATTTTTTCAATTCTTAAATCAATAGCTGTCTTTTTTCTAAAGAATAAAGAGTATGTTTCATCTTGATCTATAAAGTCTATAAAATGTATTTTATTCTCATATAAAGGATCTTCTCTATCCTTTAAAGTAACGAAAGTCTGCCAATAATTTTTCTCTGGAATCTCATAGTCATCTCTATCTCTAATAACTTTATATAATTCATAAATTCCATTACCCGGGTCATCTACATTAAAATAATTCCAACCATCAGGACCCGCTTCTACATTTAACTTAACCTGAAGATTATTTACATTAACCTCTTCATTTATTCCAAAAGATAAAGGTTTAAATACATCTAAAACCTTACCATCTGATAAATATAAATGATCCGGGTAATCATCATCGTCAGGAATATCATTTACTAAAAAGTCTGCGAGACCATCATTCTCTGAACTAATATCTCCATCTATACTTTTTATAAGTTCGTGTACGTTTGCTCCACTTATTAGACTCAAGTTTTTATTCCCAAAACTTGTTGTATGAGCTACTTCCACTTCGTTTTTAATAAAGTGTCCTAAAATATTACTTTGTACCCACCATTGTCCTATTTTTACCGAGTGAGCTCCTACAGTTCCAAAATCAATTAAATTATAGCCCAAGTCTATTGGCTCATTATTAATACTACCTCCTACTAAATCAAATTTAATAGGAACGTGCTTTTTATTCTCAATAATTTTTGGTCTCATAGATTCTACTTGAACATTCTTAGCATCTCCATAACCATTATTTCTTATCATTAGTGCTAATTCTGCCGGGACAGACTGCTCTACAACATCTTCTGTTAAAGGATCATCTCCTAAAATATTTCTTTTTAAGAAATAATCTAAAGTTAGATCCGGAGAAGGATTAACTTCTAAAATTGTAGGATTTAACTCAACAGTCACACGATCGTCTATGACAGAATCATAATAAGAAAAACTTCCTCCAAAACTATATGAGATTGGTGTCTCTGGAGCAGCTTGTTTAGTTGGTATAAATATAATCTCCCCTTTACCAGAGTTATTTGGCTCAACTGTCCCATCTCCGTTTAAAAATTCATCCGGATTTATTTGAAACAAATCATTTTTATTTTCCCCTTCAAGATTTTTTATTTCCGGTATAAATCTTATATCTGAAATATTATTATTACTTCCATTATTTATTTTAAGAGTTCCTTTAAAAGCTTCTCTTGTCATAGTTACTCTTTGCTCAAATTCTAATGTTATAGTTGCACAAACATTTTGACTCCTTTTTTTAGAAACCTCTTTTTCTAGCCCCTTAACTGCATCATAAAATAATTCATAAGGAGATGCTTTATGTCTCGCTTTTACTCTATCCTTCAATTTTTGCTCATATCCTAATAAATAATTTAATTCATTTTTATTTATAATATCAGGATATTGATCATTTGGCTCTAAAATCCCTTGATTCCATGCGTCTATAGAAGCATTCCATTTATTTGCAAAATCGTCTATATATAAATTCACAATAGATGAGTATCCTAATTCATTCTTTTTATCTTCAAGTTCAGATACTGTTATTTTTTGCTCTTGCTCTAATGTTCTCGCAAATTTTTCAATTATTGAGAAAAACTTTTCTTTTTCTGTATTATAATACAAATCTTCTCCGAAAGTATATAATAGGCGTGCTTTTCTTGCAGTATGTGTATTCCTTACTGTTACTAAATCTACGAACTGATTATCTAACTCTCCTATTACTTCTTCTGTTGTCTCCACATAAAATGAAGGCCTATGATCTTCATTTTTTAATTTTTGATTTCTTCTATGCTCAGGATATATACTACTTCCTATTTCAAACCCACATGCAAAAGCATTAACCATTTGATCTACTACTCCTAGAGCTGTATTAATTCCTTCATCAAACAAATCATATATAAAACTTTTTGTTTCATCTTCAACATAATCTTTTAACCTTTCCGGATTTCCATCTATCGCATCTTGTACTTTACCCACTAATTTTACTTTATCAAATATTGCTGATATTTTTGGGAAGAATCCCATTATTAGTTGTAAACACGGATCACAAAAATCAATAGGAGTTGATATTTTTACAGGTTCTCCATCGGAAATTACTTTTTTATTAGTTGGACTCATAGGTAAACCAGGACCAAAATTACGAAATCCGCTTGTATCTCTAATTAGGCCTCCTCCTTCACCATAGTCTCCCGAAGGATATGGGTTTTCCGGACACCCTTTATTAAATCTATAATAATTATAAGAGAATAAAGTTAAGTATTCATTTCCACATCTATACATATATCTAGTAGTTACTTTTATAGGTCTACAGTCTATAGTTGCGTCTTTTCTAGTAATTAAGACAGGGACTTCTAGCATCTCTCCTGGAGCAAGAAACCTTATAGATGAGTTTATTAAAGGAGATATGTCATATCCAGTTAAACTTTCAAAATTTAATTCTCCATTTTCTGCTGCAACTAAACCATGATTTGTAATTTTCACAGTACTCATCATTTGTTGTCCTACTTCTAAATCTATCTCAGAATTATCTATATCTATCGTTACAACCGGTTTAGGAACATTAGTTTCAAAAGTAGTAATTAATTTCACCTTATATCTATCTTCTATTTCTATTCTCTCTACAGTATAGTCATAAGTAATTGCTTTATAAGGTAAAATAGCTATTACTCGTGTTTCTCTTTCAGGTGCTATAAGTATTACTTCTTGATGAGGATTATGATGCTCTGCACTTAGTTTTAAAATATATTTACCTTCCTTTATATTCTCTAAATTTAACAATCCATCACTTCCCGTAATACCTTCTGCTACTACAGTACCATTAAAAGGATGAATTACTTCTACTTTTGCTCCTGCCAAATGTGGCTTCTCAGTAGTATTATAAGTAAATTCATCTGTTGCATCTACTAATAAACTTCCTGTATTATCAGAAACTGTTTCTATTCTAAACGGAATTTTCACACCATCTGAATTGTCAGAATTAACAGCTATAGAACCTACTATTGGTACATTCACTTCTTCTGTTTCTGTAGGCGTAAGGTTAAATAATAGTGTAACTTCTTGTTCCGGTTCTAAATTACCTATATTTTTCACATTATCCATCTGTAGCCAGGCTAAATCCGGTAAATCTATCACTACATTTTTAGCAACCATTCCTCCTTCATTTCTTAAAACAACTTCTATTTGACGTGTTTCTCCTTTTGTCATAGTTGTATTGAGTGCTTTAGGGTTTATTACCAATTTAGCATCAGCTTTTCTACTGTGATAATATATGTTTTCTATTCTTTCTGCTCCCTCATTAGACATTATTGTAATAGGATAAGTATAAAACTCATTTAAAGGCATTACCTTATTAGATATTACAGTAAACTCAAAAAGTTTTTTCTCTCCCGGTAGTAAAGTAATAGGAGTTTGTCTTAACTCAAAAGGAACATCATTAGGAAGCTGGATGTTTACTCCTGTTAATGTTGTATGAGTGTCATTTTTTAAGTCTAAACTATAAGTTTTAGGCTCTCCATAAAATGGCATCCATTTTATAAAGTTGGGTTTATTTACGATATTTATACCTAAAACTTCGAATTCCTGATATTCACTATTTTGAAATTCGGGATAACTTGCTGTTACCAAATAATAACCAGATTCATTTTGTAATGGCTTAAATCGATAAACAAATTCTCCATTATCATTTGTGGTTAAACTATATTTTCGGGATATACTTCCTACACTAATTTTTAAATCAAAAGGAGCATTAGCCAGAGGCGTATCATCTAAATTTAATGTTCTTCCTGATAAAACAACAACTTCACCATTCAAAAACTGCTTTTTATTAACATCTAACGTAACTTTATAAGATGGATTTAAATTAATTACTTTAGATCTTGAATTATTATCATAATTAAGCTCTTGAATAACTTTTTTCTTATTTACAACTGCTGTTAAATAAAATTCTCCCGCTTTTTCCGGTAACTGATAATTAATCGGTACAGAAAGAGATTCATTTGGATTTATACTTTCTGGTAATACTACTTCTGATAATAACTGACTTCTACTATTTACTGTATTTCCAAAATAAAGATTAACTCTTGCTCCTTTCGCTAATACATTAAACCCTATATTCCTAATAGTAGCAACTGATCTGGCTGTTTGCCCTCCATTTAAATCTGTATCTACAGTCAAATCATACACTATTGCATCTGCTATATTTTGATCTACTACTAATAAATAAGCTATAGCAGACTCAAAATCATTTGCTTCTGCTCTAATCTCTATATTTTGATTTCCACTTAAAGAGGTATCTATACTTGTAGTAAAAGGAACTCTTACAGAAGTTTCTCCCGCGGGTATGGTTACACTATTCTGTATTTTTAAAACACTTTCATAATTATGAGAAATAGAAACAACAACTTCTTCTTGTAATAATATGGGTTCTTTAATGTTACGAGAGATTTCCAATTCTCCCTTTTCTCCTGCTTTTAATGTTGATGAACTAACTGATATATTTAATTTAGCATTATCATTATCCTCTACATTAATCTGTTTCTGAGCTTTATCCGTTTGTATTGGAATGTAACAATTACAGTTTGGAGCATAAACTTGTGGATATAAAGTTACTACTCTTGTGCCATCTACAGTTGCATTATCTATTACTCCATAATTAAATGATATTTCATTTACTCCTTCTTCAAAAGTTAAGTTTTCAGGTAACATTAAAAGTCCTGATATATCCGTTTTAAGTTTTATTTTAAGCACTTTATCAGTAGATTTTCTTTTTAATGTACCCACACCTGCATTAACTCCCGCTGCTTCAGAAATATCATAATTAGTCAAACTCATTTCTATTTGCGGTATATTTGAATCTGCCAACTCTATTACCTTCCTTGCAACCTCTCTATTATTTAATTTTACAATTATATTTGCTTGTTCTGACTTTATAATCTCTTGACTATTTATTATAGTAGCATTAAACGTAATTGTTTTCTCACCTGCCGATAATTCTATAAACTCAGGTAATTGTACTCTATTAGACTTATTCGTTTCTAAGTAAAACTTTTGATTCTCTGCATATACAAATCCTACATTTAGAGTGAATAAAATATTATCCCCTGGATTGGAAGTGTAATCATCAGCTACTGTGAGTGTATAACTTTGCTCTTCATCTTCTATATAATGAAGATTTACACCCTCTTCAGAATATCCATTCCCTTTTACTTTTATCTCAAAATCTTTAGTTCCTTGTACTACTTCATTATTTATAGCTCTATAATTTACAGTTGCACTTGATTCTCCTTCAGGAATTGTAATATTTGTAGGTATATCTATATATCCTTCCCCCGTAGATGTTATTGTAAATGTTTCTGCTTGGGCTGTTTCTCCACTTCTAACTACAGTTAAAGTATAATTTGATTCACTATTTTCTTTAAATGAAGTGTTAGACGCTCTTATGTAGAGTTTTTTAGATAATTGAATAACGTCAGATATTAATACATTATTATCAGTAATCGTCTCAGGATTAGCTGTTTCATTAAGAGGCTTTACCTCTACTCGTATTTTAACATCTCCGGATATTCCTACTTCTTTAGGCAATGTCAAAGTAATATTTTGATTAGATGCTACATCTTTCGTTAGTTCTTGTATTACATCTCTACTATATAACTCCTTTTGAATAGTTCCGGACGAGTTCTGTAAAAATACTTTTTGATTCCATCCTCTCTCTAATTTACCTTCTGTTTTATTCTTAACCTGCCAACTAACTTCTATACTCTCTTCTGGTGATATTTGTGTTTTATTTACCTCTAAGTTCTCTACACTTAAATCTACTTTCTCTTTAGAAATAGTCAGTATACCATTTTTATGATTAGTTCCTATACTTTCTCCATTAGGTGAGCTGAGTATCACATCGGTTAATCTTAAATCATACTGACTTCCTATTCTTAAACTATTATCTAAAGCAATAGGTATTTTAATTAATGCCCCTTCATTTCCTTTAAAAGTTGCATTAGTTCCTGAATAAACTATTACAAGATATCTATTACCACCTTTATTTCGAATAATTAATGAATGATTCTTTTTCCTATCAGTTAATTTTGTTTCATCTGTATTTACAGATAGACCTTGCGGAAGATAAAGATTAAACTGCACTGCAGTTACTAAATCTGTATTATCCATAAGGATAGATATTTCACCGGAGCTTTCTGCTCTGAGTGTCATATCTTTTACGGATAGACTATTCTGGGCTAAACACCAAGAGCTAAGCCATGTAAATAGTACAATATATATATTTCTCATTTTTTTGATTTTTTATTTAAAAATCCATTGTGTGACTTATAATCACACAATGGTATAAACATAAGTTTAGATTATTGAACCAATATATTTGCTTTTAATAACTTCACATTATTATCTACATTACATTCTATCACTATTATGTATTTACCTGCCGGCAATTGATTCCTATTAATTTTTAACTTATTCTCTCCTTTTTGAATATTTAATCTATTATTAAATATCAGCTTACCAGAAGAATCGAATAATTTCCAATTTCCGACGCCCTCTCCGGCTGTGTTAAATAATACAGTTGCCGTATGAGAGAAAGGATTAGGATAAACCTTAATTGTTCCTGTACTTTGCTCCTGTTCTATAATCTTAGGTTTTTCTATCTTATCGGCAATTACTTTCCAAGACATTTCTTTTGCTTTGGCATTAGATAATACAGCGGTTTCTACTAAAGGAATATCTGTACTATAATCAGCAATTTTAGTTTTAGAAGAAATTCCTTTATCAAAAGTATAAGCTAATACACTTACTTTTTTTCCTAAATCTTTAATTACTACTTGATATCCTTCTTTACTCAACAGCTCTTGTATTTGTTCTGCCTTAATTCCGGAAAGTCTTAGCTCAAATGAGGCTACTGCTTCTTTCAAAGGTTCTATATAAATACCATCTTTTGCTAAGTGTATATTGACTTTAGAATCTTCCCCTACTCTTCTTCTTGATGTATTACCGGCATTTCCGTTTGTATGTTCTGTTGCTTGTATTACTGTTACTAATTTTACAATATCTAAAACATTAATAGAAGAATCATTATTTTGGTTTGCGGTAGCTTTATTAAAATATTCTATATCTTGTTCTCCCAGTATATAATTAATTTGTGTCTGTAAATCTAATACGTTTACATCTCCATCTATATTTACATCTCCATTTATATAAGTAAGAACAAAGTTTAGTTTACTATCTTTAGCCGCTCCGGAAGTTTGAATAAATTGTATTCTCTCATTTTGTTGGAAATTCCAAACAGGCATTACTTCTTTTAGCTTAATACCGGAAACAGGAACTTCTTTTGATTGAGAATAAGATGAACCTATCTTCAGTTTATACTGTTGAGGGGTATAATTCTTATAATCCACGTTATAATGGTGAATATTAGTGAATTGAATATTACTACTTGACAATTCTACTTCTCCAAAATCATTTTCTTGTTGTTGAAACTTAACATTTAAGTCTTCAGGGACTTCTCCCTCTAAACGATTTACATGATTATGTTGAACATCAAATATTTGCAACTCAGGTAATCTGTTAAGTATATCCGGAATATAACCTACCAAATTATTATTAGCCAGTTCTATTTTAGTTACATGCCCGTTTTCTACCTTTACACCATACCAAGGGAAATAATGCAACTCATTTTTAAAGATATCCCATGTATTCACCCAGTTTGCTCCATTTGTAGCTGTGTACAATTCTTTTAAAGCTTCATATTCACTTTCCGGTACAGCAGGCGTATGTATTATATCTCCATCATACTGAGTCTCCATACTATAAACCGGTGACCAATTACCAAGTTTATCTTGATATCTTACATTAATTGTATGTATTAGATAATTTCTATTACTTAAATCAAAAGTATGGTCATCTAAATATTCACTTTCCTCAGCAGAAATGTCTTTCACTATTTTATGATTAAAGAAATCATTGAACCAGTATTCTGCTTTTACAATACGATTTTCCTCTATAGGCTTATTGGTTTCTTCTAAGTTTTTAGTAATAACAGGACTCCATGCTCCGGCTTTACTTTGGAATCTATAGCTTATCTTTCTTTTTCCCGGTTGCCATGGGAGAGACTCTATTATTTCTCCTGTTTGGGTATCTAATACTATACTCTGTTTAGAGGTAATGTCATCATCATACCAATACTCTAACAATGTAATTTTATTATCTATATTTGAGTATTGTTCCAAATTTTTACTAATTACATAACTATATATTCCTGCGTCATTTAAAAAGCGATAACTTACTTTTTTATAATTCACATTCCAAGGAATAGAAATATCTACATTATCATTTTCCGGAGTTATTTCTATCCTCTGCAATTCATTTACAGCATCATTATACCAATACTCCAAGGCTACTATTTTATTTTTAATATGAGCAAACTCTTTAAAACTCTTAGAAAATATAGGTGTAATATAATTATACTTAGACTTAAATCTGTAATAGATTCTCCTATCGGTAGTATAATCCCAAGGGACAGCTATCTCCTTTTGCTCTACTACAGAGTTTCCGTCATATACAGTCTCCATAGGTTGCGTAACCTTTTGGTCTTCTTTCCCTTTATACCAGTACTCTATACTTATAGGCAAACGCTCATCATCTTTTTTACCCCTTACCGGTCTGGATAGTATAGGGGAATATTCTCCTGCAGCATTTTTAAACTGCAAGTGCACCATTTGATCTATATAATGCTCGCCATCATCCGGAAAATCTATAGAAAGCTCTACTTCCCCTTCTGCGTTAAGCGTAACATCTACAGTGGTTCTATGGGCAAAATCATCGCCCAACCAGTAGGTGCAACTCGTTATAGGCTCTTGTGCTTGTGCCGAAAGACAAAGCATAAAAACCAAAAATGAAAAAAAACATCTCATATTTTAACGTGTTTGTGGTATTACACGTACTTTTATTTTAAACTGCTCATTTTGCACATCTAAGTAACTATTATCTTCTTTTACCATAGGTGCAAATGGGTGAGCATTCTCCTTCCAAGGGTAGTCTCCGTTGTAAATACCCATTTTTGAAATATCTGCTCCGCTGATACTTGCATCCTCTGCAAAATGATAATCTTGCGTATAAGCAGGTGTATCTGACGTTACATTTTTAAAAAGAGCTTTAAATTTATTCCAATCATTTGTGAAATGAGTATTTACCAATGTACAGTTATTTAAATTGTAGGTATGAACTCCTATACTATTTTCTATGATTGTATTACTCATAGAATAATAAGAAGGATATGTTGCTGAATAATTCCATCCTCCTGAATAATAAGCATTAACAGAAGAACCTGTACAATTTTTTATTAAACTGTTATCTATATTATTAAAGAATCTTGCTACAGAGTTATATACATAAGAATTTTTAAAATACTCTAAACGGTTTTTTACCATTACTTCTATAAAAGTATTGTTTTTGGCATAACCATTCTCACCATATCCTTTAATATTATTTGCCAATATTCTTTTCATGGTAACATCATGGGCTTTACCTTCCGTAAATTCTATATTATGAAACTCTGCTCCCTCTAAAATACTTCCGGAGGCGGCTTCTGTAATTTTAAGTGTTTTACCATCCGTGTTTATACGGGTAACACTGGTGGCTTTTTCTACGTTAGGATTATAACCGGTACCTATAATGTGTACAGGCTTGTCTAAGGTTTCTAACTCATATATACCATCCGGCATATAGATAACATCATTTGCTTTCGCAAGATTTACCGCTTCTTGCAAAGTGGTTGCAATGGCATCTGTTTGCGGTCCTTTAATGGCAATTACACGGTTTTGTGCAAAAATAGCTAATGCACAAAATAAGACTAAAAAAGTAAATGTTTTTTTCATTTTTATGAGTTTTTAAAATTATTATTTAATGTTTAATGCGTTGTTTAAGAGCCAAATTTAACGTTAACAATCCTTTCACACAATAGACATTACACGAAACCCTCAAAATTTGACACGAAACCGATTTCTATTTAAAAAATGTTAATTACCTTTGATTCTATAATATTATGAGGCTTTTAACTGTTTTTATAGGATTTTGTTACGGTATTATTCTACAAGCTCAAGTAGAATACAGTAATACTTATGTTTATCCTCTGCCTCAAGATAACGACAATGCTTTTAATATATATTTATTAAAGAGCTATGATAATATTTATACCATTCCCTATACCGGAGGTATGTATAAAATCGATAATCAAAATGAAAAAATATTTTGCTCTAAAGATTTAAATATGCGTAGAAGCATTAAAAGTATAAATAAAGATGATTCTACTTTTGAGATTCTAATTAATAAAAAATCTTTAGTATATAAAAAGGACTCTATAACAAAAGTTTTAAATATCCCCGATGATATTAACATTCATAATAATGTTGTTTATGACGATAATCTCTATTTTCTCTCTATTAAAAATGATAAACTCTATGTTTATAACGGGCTTAATATTAAACTTGTAAAAAATTTAAACACAAATTATTCTTATTCTTTTTGTAAGATAAATGAAAGTAGCTTTTTGGTAAAAAATAAAGGTGATAAAGTCTATTTAATAGAGTTGGATAACTTCAAAATTAAAAAAGAATTTTCTTTAAAGAATTTCTATAGTCTTTGGTACTTTTCTGACTCTTCAATTATTTATATTAATAATAATAAAGATTTTATCAAAAAACATAATAATGGAGAATATAAATTTATCGGAAAAGAAGATAATGCACAAATCTATAATCAATGGGCTTTACGACGAATAAATTCTAAAACCATAAAAATAACAAATATAGAAACAGAGAGAGATTATTTTATAGACACCGATTCTTATATTTTTAATTTTATAGTAGATGAAAAGAATAAAGCAGTTTATCTCGGCACAGGGCAGAGACCTATGAAGTCTTTTTTGTACATTAATAAAATACCTAATACATTTGATAATGTGACTTCTAACTCTTGTTTTACACTGGCAGAAGATAACAAAGGAAACATTTGGGCAGGAAGTTACAACAAATATTTATCAGTCATTAAGAAAGATACCATCGTTTCTAAACAAGTATCTAATTTAAAATTTTTAATTGGAAGTATTAGTCTTGGCGATACAATTTATTTTACTACCGAAGGCGACACTGAGGGAGGAATTTGGGGAATGACTTCAGAAAGTAAACCATTTTTAGTAAAAGATAATAGCAAAAAAAGAGTACAAGGATTTTATTTATTTAAATCTTCTAAAAATAAAATCTATTACGGAACTTCAAAAAGAGGCCTATGGGAAATAGATGAAAAAGATTTAAAATCAAATAACGGAAAATGGAGTATCATAGATGAAAATCAAACAGATAAATTAGTAAATATATTAACAATTACAGAAGATAAGTATGGTAGAATATACTTTGCCGGTACTTTAGGAATAGGTATTTATAAGGATAATAAAACAAAATATTTTTTAGCAAAAGATAGTGTTTTGCCTAAACCTATCTGTTCTTTGACAGATTCTTATGGTACAGTTTGGTTTGGAGGAAAAGGAGGAGTATATTATATTACCCCGAATGATAAGGAAATTGAGTCAATTGATTTAAAAAAATTAAATCACCCTTTTCTAAATCATAAAGATACTTTTACAACTGCACTTAGCATCAATCAGAATTATCTTATTGTTGCAAATCAGAATAGAATGTTAGCTTTAGATTTAAAAAAGTTTCATGAGTCTAAAGAAATTAATATAAAATATTTAACTTCTCAAGAAACTAATTTCACCTCTACAACAGAACAAAATACTACTTTAACAGCAAAAGACGGGAGTGTTTGGTTTTCTACTTTAGATATGATTTATCGGTGGGATTTTAATACATGGCTTAAACTGCCTAAACCTAAAATAAAACCTAAGCTTCAATTAATAACTAAGGATAATAATATTGAGCTTATTAAAGCTAAAAAAACACGATTATCTTCATTTGACAATACATTTAAAATAACTCTTAATTATAGTACGCCGGATAAGTTGCCCAGATATATACAGTATGCTTTCCAAAACAAAAACGACTCTATAGAATGGAGTGAAATAAATACTAAATCTGAATTTAATTTTCAAAATTTAAAAGCAGGGGATTATACATTTCATTTAAAAATATTTGAATTAAACGGCTCTACAAGTTATTATAAATACTTTATAGTAATCCCAAAATTTCTGCATGAGCTTTGGTATTTTTGGTTAATTGTAGGAGCTGTCATTATAACTATTGTAAGCTATATAATATATACTCATCAAAATGCAAAAACAAAATTAGCTAATTGGGAACTGGAAAAAGAAAAAGTAAATAAACAACTATCCCAACTTCAGTTAACTTCTATCAGCAATCAATTCAGACCACACTTTCTATTAAATACATTCAATTCTCTTGGGGCATATTTAGAAAGTGGATCTTATGAAGAAACTGTTTTAGATACAATGGGGAAGAGTATAAATATTCTTTTTTCAACCGCTAAGAAAGAAAAAAACTATCATTCTTTAAAAAAGGAATGGCAATTAGTAAAAAATCTTATCAAAATTTATCAGTTAGTTTATATAAAAGACTTAAAAACTAAAGTTCCTTCCAAAAAACAAATAAAATTAATAGAAGATCTCAATATTCCTTTTGGGATATTACAGATACCCATAGAAAATGCTTTATTACATGGATTACATAATAAACCAACCCCACCTTATTTATTAAAAGTTTTATTAGAGAATAACGAATCAGAAATAATCTTTAGAATTATTGACAATGGAGTAGGAATTCAAAAAGCCGGTACATTATCTAACGTTCGTAAAAATGGAACCGGTTTAAAAAATTTAAATAAAATTATTGCTGTATTTAATCAATATAACTATAATAAAATAATTTTTGCTTTTATAGAAAATCCTCAAAAAGAAGGTACTGAAATTAAAATTATAATCCCTAAAAACTTTAATTATGAAATCAATAGTTAGAAATTATACTTATTGTGTTATTGAAGATGTAGAAGACGTAATTATTGGCATCTTGAATAGAATGAAAAAATATAAAAATTGGAAAAGCATAGGAGAAAGTAGAGAAATAAAGTCTGCTTTAAACTTAGTTAAAGAGCATCATCCAGACTTAATTTTTATGGATTGGAGTTTAAAAGGGGGAAGTACTTACGAAATATTGGAGTATATAAAAAAGAATAAATATTATGCTCCTTATATTATCTTCTTTACTGCTTTTCAGAAAGATGAACCCACTATTCCGGAAATAGTACACAATAAGTATAAAGTAGATAAATATCTTCTAAAACCCATTTGGAGAAAGTTTAGTGGAAATCTCGAACAATATTTAAAAGAAGCTTCTTCTAAAAGCTCATGTAATACTTACCTTGAAATAACTGATGTAAATAAAAATATATATAAAATTAATACCTCTCATATAACTTCTGTTTCTCTTTATGATCAGAAAAAAAGAACTAAAACTATCCGCTTATTGTCAGGAGAAGAAATAATTGTGAAAAACACATTCCAAGAAATTGAAGAAATACTTATAAAGAGGAATATAGACTTTATTTATACACATAAAAGATACTCAATCGTGATAAAAAATAATATAGAAAAATTTGAAGAAGGATATGTGTTTTTCTATGAAAACAAAAGTCCGAAAGTAGAAGTTTGCAAGGAAAATATTAAAAATGTTACAAATTGGCTAATAAACACTTAAACACAAATTAAAAACTGTATTTATATTTGACTATTATATGTTTTATTTAAAAAAACGGGTTAAAGAAATAAAATTCTTTAACCCGTTTTTTTATCAATATTATTTTCTAAATCATTAAAAAATATAACCAAATCCTAATCTCCCAACGGAATTAGTAAGTTTATTTTCTCCGCTTAAATCTAAATCTTTCACTTCTTGGTTAGAAGTATTCAATATATTTAAGAAATTCTTATTCCAGCGAAGCTCTACAAAAAATGATTTGCCATGAGGTTTAAAGTAATAAGCTGCTCCTAAATTTATTCCTAAATCAAAAGAATTGAAAGCCTCTTTATTAATTTCCATTCGGTCTTTTTTTATCACAGAGTTACTCATTCTATAAGTAAATTCAGGTCCTGCCGCAATCTCAAATTCCGGAGCAAATACTCTTAATTTTACTAAAACAGGCATACTTATATTATTTGTATTCAAGTAAATTGTTGTTTCTTTATTATCTCCTTGTCTTATAACTTCACCCCCTGAAAGTGAATAAAGCAATTCAGGTTGAATAGCATAACTTTTTACCGGAATTTCTACAAATGAGCCTACATAAAAGCTGTTTCTTCTGGCAAAAGAATCTTTCTCGGCAGTATCGCCATGCAATTGAGACTGTGCCAAACCTCCTTTAACTCCAAATTTCACTTGTGCTGTAACTGAACTTACTCCTGTTAAAAGAAGTACAAGTGCTAAAAATAAATTCTTCATAAATTATAAATTTTTTGTTTTTTTATCTTAGCTTAATTTTAAGAATACTAATATAAAAAATTAATTTAACATAAAAAATATCTTTAAATAAAACTATAAATTTATATAATAGAAAAAGCCTGAACGAGAACTCGTTCAGGCTTTTACAAATAATTGTAGTAACTTTTAATCTTCTAATTTAAATTTTTCTACTTTCTGCCAAATTAAATCTAAGCCTAAATTATGAATACTTCCTGCATGTTCTGTTTTGAACTCTTTATGCGGTTTGTACGTTTTATCTTCTACCGATAAACCTACCTCTTTATAAGCATCTCTAAACGGCGTTCCACTTTGGATTTTATGATTTATATTTTCTACTGTATAAATACTATCATATTTTTCTTGCTCCATATAACCATCCTTAATTTCTAATTGAGGTATCGCAAAAATTAAAATATCCAGAATATTATTGAACTGAATCATAGGCTCTATTAAAATTTCTTTTAAAATCTGAAAATCTCTATGATAACCACTCGGTAAATTATTGATTGTTAAAATAACATCGTTTGGCAATGCTTGAATTCTATTACAATGAGCTCTGGTTAATTCAAACACATCAGGGTTCTTTTTATGTGGCATGATAGATGAACCTGTCGTCATTTCGTTTGGTAACTTAACAAATCCCATATCCTGAGAGTTATACATTACCAAATCATAAGATAATTTAGATAAAGTACCACAAACCATTGCCAAAGCAAACGCTACAGATTTTTCGGTTTTACCGCGTAACATTTGAGCCCCGACAGAAGAAACTGCTAAATTCTCGAATTTCATTTCGTTAGTAGTCATTTCTCTATCAATCGGGAAACTTGTTCCAAATCCCGCACCTGACCCTAATGGATTTTGATCAGCAACATGATAAGCTGCCTTAAAAAATGCTAAATCTGAAAGTAAATTCTCGGCATAAGCAGAAAACCACATTCCAAAACTACTCGGCATCGCTGCCTGAAAGTGTGTATAACCCGGCAATAAATCAGCTTTATGCTCTTCTGCTTTTTTAAGCATAATTTCTACTAATTGCTGAATTTTCGCTGTTACATCTTTAATATATTCTTTCTGAAATAATTGAATAGCTACCAAAACTTGGTCATTTCGGCTACGTGCAGTATGGATTTTTTTACCCGCATCTCCACATTTTTTAATCAGTTCAGCTTCAATTTTTGAGTGCATATCCTCAAAATTCTCATCAATTACAAAGTTACCTTCTGCTTCTTGTTTTAAAAGTTCATCTAACGCAACTTGCAATTGCTCATTCTCCTCTTGACTCAACAATCCGACTTTTGCCAACATATTAGCCTGAGCTTTAGAGGCAATCATATCATATTTCGCCAAAAATAAATCTAATTCTCGATCTTTTCCTACGGTAAAATTTTCGATTTGTTTGTCAACGGAAAATCCTTTGTCCCAAAGTTTCATAAGTGTTTTTTATTTGAAGTTTGCCAAAGATAAAAAGTTTTATACGACTTATAAAATTTAGTTTTTAACAGAATTTCTACAAAAGTACTCAGCACAAACATTTAATGATTATTTTAAAAAGTATTATATTGGCACTTATTTTGTAATTTATATTAAAATTTTAATAGACATGAAGAAATTAACCATTACCTTATCAGCATTAGTTATGATTGCTTTTACAAGCTGTGATCCTAAAGGAAAAGAACCTCAAAATGTAAATCCTGTGGAACAACAAGAATTAAATGAAACGCCTACTCCTGAGCAATACCAAGGAAGTACCGGAGTAGATGAAGCAATGGGAGGATTAAATGTAACTGAAACTATAGAGCTTAAAGAGCAAACTTTTAAAGGTTCTTTATCTACCGATTTCACTAGTAATTATGAGTTTACAGTATTAGATGAAGCTAAAGATTATAGTTTTTCTTTAAATTCAAAGAATAAAAATATCGTTTATTCTTTAGAGAAAGAAAACGGAGAATCAGTTTTTCCACCAACGCAAGAGAATAAAACTGTAAAATTACAACCCGGAGAATATACAATTAATGCCGGACTGAAAGAGGGAACACCTACTAATAAAGTAGATGTAAAAGATACTTATTTTGAAATTGAAATTAAATAGTTTTTATTTTCCATAAAAAAAAGGAAGCCACTTTTTATAGGTGGCTTCTTTACTTATTATTCTTTTCCAGATTATCGTTTCTTCTCAAAAAATTCTTTTACTAAATCACCGCATTCTTCTGCCATTACACCTAACTTTATTTCGGTTTTAGGGTGAAGTTGTAAATTATTTTTTCTGAATCCTCGGTGCAAATCCTCTGCCCCTATCACAACTCTGCTTATTTGCGACCAAAATAATGCTCCCGCACACATTACACAAGGCTCTAAAGTTACGTACAGCGTACAATCTTTTAAATATTTCCCACCTAAAAAAGAAGACGCAGAAGTAATTGCCTGAATCTCCGCATGAGCAGTTACATCTGTTAAACGTTCAGTAAGATTGTGAGCTTTTGCAATTATTCTATCGTTGGAAACTATTACTGCACCTATCGGAATTTCATCTTCCTCAAATGCAAGTTGAGCTTCCTGAAATGCCTTTTGCATAAAGTATTCATCTGTAAATAAATTCATTTTTATTCTTTCTTTTTAAATAAATCTCTCAACCAAAACCAAGCTTTTTTATAGAAAGGAGGTTTTTTATAAATATAAATAGGAGAACATTTAAATACCATTCTATCTTCTAATTTAACATTTAAAGTTCTATTATTAGAGGTTAAAATAGTAGAATCTATTTCTTTTTCAACATATTCATAACCAATATATTCATATCGCAATGTTATTTTCTTTAATGAATCTAATGGTTGAGTAATATTTAATTTATATTTCCCCTCTTTATCGGCATATACACCATTATTTGTTTATACTATCCCAACATACGCATCTGATAAAGGATAATTATTTTCATCTACAATAGTTCCTGTAATGTAAATACTGTCTTTTTTAGGTGAAGGAACAGAATAACAAATAATTATTACTTCATCTTCTAATTTAACATCTATTTCTTTACTTTTATCAGGGGATAAAATAGTAGAATCTATTTCTTTTTCAATCTCTTGATAACCAACAAATTCATAACGTAATGTTATTTTCTTTAATGAATCTAAAGGCTGAGTAACATTTAATTTATATTTCCCTTCATTATCTGTAAATACTCCTTTACTTGTTTCCACTATCCCAACATACGCATCTGATAAAGGAGAATTATTTTCATCTACAATAGTTCCTGTGATGTAAATACTGTCTTTTTCTTGTGCAAAAGAATTTGAAGAGAAAAGAAAAATCAATACTAAAAATAAAAATCTCAAAAAATATTTTCTCATATTATTATTCTTTAATTAAAAATGATTAGGAAATGCTTCTTGCAGGTGCTGATTAAATAAATTTAATCTTATCTGACTTTCAAAAAAACCAACTCCATAATTCCAAAATTGTAGAAAAACCGTAATGATTGACAAGACTCCAACTTTTATGGATTTGTTTTGGATACTCGAAATTATAAATACAAATAAAAAGTAAAATATATAAGAATAAAACAAATACGGACAGCCTAAAAGTACTAAGGGAATACTCAATAAAAGTCCTAAAATAAAGAAAGTCGGCAACCAAAATGTGAATTTGGTATAACTCGGGTGCAGTTTGTTGAGGATTGGACGTGCTCGCCCAAAACTTTTTACTTGCTTGGCAAATTTAGCCAATGTTGTTCGGCGTTTATGGTAAACTTTTAAATCTCTAAAACCTTTAGACTTAAATCCGCTTTCCCATAAAGTCATTGTTAAATCGGGGTCCTCGCCTACTCTCATTGGTTTAAATCCACCGCTTGTCTCAAAGGCTTCTTTAGAGATTCCCATATTGAAACTTCTCGGCTGAAATTTACCAAAATCATTTTTGGCACTTCGGATTCCGCCCGTTGTTACAAAGGACGTCATCGCAAAATTAATCGCCTTTTGTAAGTCTGAAAAATTATCTGCTGCAGCATCTACTCCTCCATAGAAATCAAAAGGGTCTTGCTCGTAATGAGCTACCAGTTTCTCCATATAATCGGGCAGAACAATGGTGTCGGAATCAAAGAAAACATAAAAATTTCCGTTTGCTTTTTTCATTCCGTAATTACGACTTAAGCCCGGTCCCGAATTCGGTTTATAAAAATATTTAATTTTTAATTCTGTGATGAAATCCTCTACGGTATAAATCAACTGATTTTTTGAACCGTCATCTACCACAATAACTTCAAAATCTTTATACGTTTGTTTTGCTAAACTTTCTAAAAGTTCCCGCAACTCCGACTCTCGCTCGTAAACTGCTATAATAACTGAAATCTGTAATTTCACGCCTTAATCTTTTTCTTGTGTATCGTAAATTTCGTATTTTACAAACTCCGTTTCTATTTTTCCGTTAAAAAGTTTTATCTTTTCACTGTACCACAATCCTGTATCTCTGGCAGACTCTAAATCTGAAGTAATGAACCATGCAAAAGTATTCGGGTAATTATTTTTAAGCGTATCGCCAATTTTTCGGTAAAAATCTTCGGTTTTAATCTCCATTCTTTCCCCATACGGCGGATTGAATATTATTAATAACGGGAAATGCTCTTTTTTGGTCTGGAAGAAATTGACTTGTTTTACTTTTATAAATTCTTCTAAATCCGCTGATTTTATATTCATTTGAGCTACCTTAATCATCAGCATATTAATATCATAACCAATGATTTCACCATGAAACTCTTTAATTCTATTCAATCGAGTTTCTTTTATTTTCTCAAATAAATCTCGGTCAAAATCTCGCCAATTTTCAAAACTAAAATGTTTTCTGTGCAACTGAGCCGGAATATTCATTGCCATCATTGCGGCTTCTATCAATAATGTTCCCGAGCCACACATCGGGTCTAAGAAATTTCCTTTTCCGTCCCAGCCTGCCATAGATAATAAACCGGCCGCCATTACCTCGTTAATCGGTGCTAAACCGGTTTCTTTTCGGTAACCTCTTTTGAACAAAGGCTCTCCACTACTATCCAATGATAAAGTTACAGTGGTATGTGAAATGTGTAAATTCACAATAACATCGGGATTATCTCTTTCTACATTCGGGCGTTTATTGGTTAAATCTCTAAATCGGTCTACAATGGCATCTTTTACTTTTAACGCCGCAAATTGTGAATGTTTAAAGTTTGGTGAATTTACTGTAAAATCTATCCTAAATGATTGATTTTCATGAAAAATATCTTCCCATTCATATTTTTTCACTTCCTCATAAAGTTCATCTTCATTCTTAGCTCTAAATTTATGAATTGGTTTTAAGATTCTAACAGCTGTCCTTAAGCTGTAATTTGCTTTGTACATAAAGCCGTTATCTCCCTCAAACTCTACTAATCGGTTTTTTATTTTTACGTTGGCACCACCCAATTCACTTATTTCTTTTGCCAATATCTTCTCAAACCCGTAAAAGGTTTTGGCTTGCATTTTATAATTCTCCACTTATTTCTTTTTTACAAAGATAAAAGATATTATTTAGATTCTGTTCATCTTGTAAATCCCTTCATTTTTAATAAAACCAACTAAGCGATTTCTCTTTTGCGACCACAAACCAAAGCAGTTACCACAAAAGCAAATAATGAAGGCACTAACCACTCTAAACTATAAGAGCTTAGTGGTATTATATTTTTCACCTCTATAAAAATAGAAACTCCATACCCTAAATTTTCTAAAATCCCCAGAAATGAAATAACTGCTGTAGCTATAATTCCTGCTAAATATGGTTTTTTATTTTTAACTTTCTTGCTAAATATTACTACTAATATAATAAGTGAAAATACTATAGGATAAATAAATAATAAGATATTAATGGCATAAGCTATGATTTCATCAACACTCATTATAGAGAAAAAGCCTGAAACTACACAACATAATATTACGTTTAATTTATAATCCATTTTCCCGCATGTAAGTTCTTGAAAAAAACTTGCAGTTGCCGATGTTAAGGCAATCGCTGTAGTAAGACATGCTAAAGACATTGCTACAGAAACTACATATGCTCCTTTTACACCAAAAATAGATTGAGAAATATATAATAATAATGCAGTACGAGAGGTCTCTTCGTTCAACGGATAGCCGGATATTGCTCCTAAATAAAGTAATCCTCCATAAATAAAAAGCAAAGCCATCATTGCAATTACTCCTGCAAAAATAGTTGCTTTTATTCTTTGGCTTATAGCAGTAAATCCTTTTTCTACTGCTGTGGAGATTATAATTCCTGCGAATATCACAGCTGCAAGAACATCTAAAGTTTGATACCCATCTAAAAAACTATTTTTAAAGACTTCTTTATTAGTTAAGGCTATTTTTTCCGGTGAAATTACAGGATGAGCAACTCCCCAAATTATTAAAATAAATAAAGAAATTATAAGTGTCGGTGTTAAATATTTACCGATTACATCTACTATTTTCCCGGGCGAAATTGATAAAAAAGCTACAATTGTAAAGAATATCACAGCAAATAATATATTATTGAAATTCGAGAAAATCGGTTGTATTCCTACCTCAAAAGTGGTAGCTCCCGTTCGGGGTATTGCAATTAAAGGACCTATGCAAAGTATAATTAATAATTGTATTAAAATTCCTATTTTTTCGGGTAAATAAGCTCTTAAATTCGTAAAACTTTTTCCGCTCATTACTACTGCCAATATCCCTAAAAAAGGTGCTAAAATTGCTGTTAGAAAAAACCCAATGACTGCTACTCCCCACTTATCTCCTGAAATTAAACCTATATATGGCGGAAGTATCAGGTTGCCAGCTCCAAAAAACATTGCAAATAATGCAAAACCCAACGTTAATATTGCTCCGTATTTTCCTTTCATTTTTCACTAAATATATAATGTAGCAAAAATATAAAATTAATTTTATGATTTCTTTATACTTTATTACAATAAAAAACTGCCTGAAAATTCAGGCAGTTTTTAGTTTATCATCTTTAAAATTTATTATCCTCCAAAGTCATCAAATCTTACGTTTTCTCTCGGTACTCCAAAGTCCTCGCACATATTTACAACCGCATTGTTCATCATTGGCGGACCACAGAAATAAAATTCTATATCTTCCGGTGTATCATGAAATTTCAAATAATTATCGATAAGTGCCTGGTGTACAAATCCTACAAAACCATCACCTTCTGTATCGTTAATATCTTTTTTTACTTTCCATTCGTCTTCTTCCAATGGTTCAGACAACACTAAATAAAATTTAAAGTTCGGGAATTGTTCCTCTAATGCTTTAAAATAGTGAATATAGAATAACTCTCTTTTTGAACGTCCACCATACCAATAAGATACTTTTCTATCTGTTTTTAAAGTATGGAATAATTGATATAAGTGAGAACGCATCGGCGCCATTCCGGCTCCCCCTCCAATATAAATCATTTCAGCATCGGAATCTTCATTAATAAAGAATTCACCGTAAGGTCCTGAAATTACACAAGGATCTCCCTCTTTTAATGAGAATATATAAGACGATGCTACCCCCGGATTCACATCCATCCAAGTACCTTTAGCTCTATCAAACGGAGGTGTTGCAATACGAACATTCAACATAATTTCTCGTCCTTCTGCAGGATAAGAAGCCATTGAATATGCTCTTTCCACCATTTCATCATTCTTCATTACAAGTGGCCATAATTTAAATTTATCCCACTCTTCTTTAAATTTCATCGGATTTCCCGGGTGATCTTTAGGGTGTGCTGTAATATCTATATCCTCATATTTTACTGTACACTTAGGTACTTCTATTTGGATATATCCCCCGGCTTTATAATTCATATCCTCCGGAATCTCTACTACAAACTCTTTAATGAATGATGCTACGTTATAGTTACGTACCACTTTTGCATTAAATTTCTTAATACCAAAGACTTCTTCCGGTACACGGATTTTCATGTCTTGTTTTACTTTTACCTGACAAGCTAAACGTGCTCCTTGTTTAAGCTCTTTTCTTGTAAAATGCGGAGTTTCTGTTGGCAATGCCTCTCCTCCTCCTTCATCTACGTGACATTCACACTGAATACAAGACCCTCCTCCACCACAAGCAGACGGTAAAAATATTCCTTGATTTCCTAATGTAGTCAACAAAGAACCTCCTGACGGAACTTCTATTGTTTCATCACTGTTTATAGTTATTTTAACGGGACCAGACGGAGCAAGTTTTTCTTTGGTAAATAATAAGATTCCTACTAAAATTAAAATTAGTACCAAAAAAGCAACTACGGCTGCCGCAATGGTCATTATCATTACAGATGCTGCTAATATCATTAGTCGTTGTTTTCTAAGTTATTATTTAAATCTATGTAAGCAGTATTTGTATCTGCTTTTTTTTCTCCTTTTTTTGGCTCTGTTTGAGCAGATACATCTTCTGCATCTTTCTCTTCACCACCTCCGGTTAACATTCCACCAAAACTCATAAACCCAATGGCCATTAATCCTGTGGTTATAAAAGTAATTCCTAACCCTCTTAATGGTGCAGGCACATGCGAATATCTGATCTTTTCTCTAATCGCTGCAATCGCTAAAATTGCTAAAAACCACCCTATACCTGAACTTATTCCATAGTTTAAGGCTAATCCTATGGTTGGAATTTCACGAGATTGCATAAATAATGAACCTCCTAAAATTGCACAGTTTACCGCAATCAATGGTAAGAATATACCTAATGAATTATATAATGATGGTGCAAATTTCTCTACAATAATCTCTACTAATTGTACCATTGTTGCAATGGTTGCAATAAATAAGATGAATGATAAAAAGCTAAGGTTAACATCTGCAAAAGAAGGATCTAACCACACTAATGCTCCGTCCTGTAATATATAATGATCTAATAACCAGTTTACAGGAACTGTAATAGCCATTACGAATATTACCGCCGCTCCTAAACCTACTGCTGTAGATACTTTTTTGGATACTGCTAAGTAAGAGCACATTCCTAAGAATGTCGCAAACACCATATTGTCTACGAATATCGATTTAAAAAATAATTCTATATGTTCTAACATAATTTCTAAATTTTATAGGATTAATGTGCGTCTTCTATTAATTTTTTATTTCTACTTCTTTGTACCCAAATGATTATCCCTAAGGTAATTAAAGCCATTGGTGAAAGTAGCATAAATCCGTTATTTTCATAGCCTAACGCATATAGACCAGTTTTTTGAATTGGATCTCCTAATACTTGTATTCCTAATAATGTACCGGAACCAAATAGCTCTCTTACAGCACCTACTATAACTAATATTAATCCATAACCAAAAGCATTCCCTACTCCGTCTAAGAAAGATTCCCAAGGTCCGTTACCTAAAGCAAACGCCTCAAAACGCCCCATGATAATACAGTTTGTAATAATTAATCCTACAAATACGGAAAGCTGTTTACTTAATTCATAAGAAAAGGCTTTCAATACTTGATCTACTATAATTACTAAAGCTGCTACTACTACTAATTGAACTATGATTCTAATTTTACTCGGTATAATATTTCTCATTAAGGAAATAACTACGTTACCTACTCCCAGTACAAATATTACCGATACTGCCATTACAAGAGATGCTTTTAATTGTGCAGTAATCGCCAATGCAGAACAAATCCCCAATACTTGAACAATCACCGGATTGTCATCATTCAATGGATTTGTAATTAATTCTTTATGTTTTTTTGAAAATGCCATAATCTTAATCTTTATTTGCTAATTTTAATAAATAAGGAGCATACATATCTAATGTACTATTAATCATTGCGGTAACACCATTTCCGGTAATTGTAGCTCCGGCAATTGCATCTACTTTATGATCGTCTTTTCTTTCATTTAAAGGATCCATGTTACCTTTAGCAACAGTTATGCCTTCTACTTTACCATCGTTTATAATATGCTCTCCGTGAAAATCATCCATAAAAAATCTTTCCTTAATGTTTGCTCCCAATCCCGGAGTTTCTCCCGCGTGATCAAAGTAAACACCTTGAACAGTTAAATCAGGTTTTAAAGCAATATATCCCCAGATTGCATCCCATAATCCTTTTCCTCTCATAGCGATAATGTAATATTCTTTACCATCTTTTTCACCTATCATAAGAGGCAACTTTATATCTTTTTTATCCTTTTTAGAAAACTCTTTTTTAAGGTCTATTAAATATGCTTCGGAATCTTCTGTCATTTCTCCGTTTTGTAAAACATATTGTTTAATAATTATTTTATTAAAATCCTCTTCTACTCTATCTGTCGAGATAAAATTAACTGATCCTGATCCACTATACTGATCCTCATCTTCATTTTCGCCCATTGCATAAAGGATATTCTGTTGTTTTTCTAACTTTTGATTTGCAGCAATTCTTCCTTTTAAAGATGAAGCTACAAATGCTAATAAAGCTCCTACAACTACTACCATTATAATGGCAAATATTATGGTATAAGTATTACTGTCTGTTCTCTTTGCCATAATTACGCAGTTTTAATTTTTAAACGTTTTTTTCTTTTATTTATGTTCCCTTGGATTACATAATAATCTATGGTTGGAGCAAATACATTCATTAATAGAATTGCTAACATTACTCCTTCCGGATATGCAGGGTTGAAACATCTAATCATAATAGCAATGAATCCTGCCAAAAATCCATAAATATATTTTCCTTTTTCTGTTTGAGCAGCACTAACAGGGTCTGTTGTCATAAATACTGCACCAAAGGCAAAACCACCAATCATTAAATGTTGCCACCAAGGGAAACTCATTAATCCGTAAAAAGGACTTCCCGGCTCAATCCATTTTGCACTTACCGCTCCATTAAATATTAAAGCCATCACTGCCCCTCCCACAAAAGTAGATAACATTATTTTCCAGCTTCCTACTTTTGTAAATACTAAATACAAAGCTCCTAATAGTATTAATAATACAGAGGTTTCTCCTATTGACCCCGGTATAAAACCAAAAAACATATCTGAAGGTGAATATACTATAGGTGTATTTTGTGCTAATTGTCCTAAGATTGTTTCTCCTGAAATAGCATCTACATTTGCACCTGAAGCAATTTCGTTTGTTCTTTCAATTGCTCCTTGCACCCAAACTTTATCTCCACTCATCCATGTAGGATAAGCAAAGAATAAAAATGCTCTAATAGTAAGTGCAGGGTTTAAAATATTCATTCCAGTACCTCCAAAAACCTCTTTTCCTATTACAACACCAAAAGCTACGGCTAAAGCTAACATCCAAAGCGGAATGTCTACCGGAACAATAAGTGGAACTAAAATCCCTGTTACTAAGAAACCTTCTTCTACTTCATGCTTTTTAATTGCTGCAAATAAGAATTCTATTCCTAAACCTACTACATATGACACTATAATTAAAGGAAGCATTTTTTTAACTCCTAACCATAGGTAATCCCATGCCATTCCTGTGCTGAAAGAATCAGCTAATCCCGGAGCTATTCCGTTTACTTTTGCCCATTCTGCATCATGTAAAAAGTGCTGATAACCTATATTCCACATTGAGAAAATCAAACATGGAATCAATGCCATAATCACCGTGTTCATCACACGCTTAAGGTCTGCCGCATCGTGTATTTGCGAACCTTTATTTACGGAAACTTCGTCCGGCGTATATAAAAACGTATGAAACGCATTAAATACGGGAGCCATCTTTGTATCCGCGTACTTTTGTTTTAATTTATGTAAATTATTTTTTAAAGCCATTTCTTTGTTTAATTTATTTAGCCAACTTCTTTAATCATCATATCCAAACCATCTCTTATTATTTGCTGATGCGGTATTTTAGAAACGCATATAAATTCTGTAAGAGCAAAATCTTCCGGTGCTACTTCATAAATACCTAATGCTTCCATTTCGTCTATATCTTTATATAAACAAGATTTCATTAATTGCATTGGGTAAATATCTAATGGGAATACAGTTTCATATTCTCCTGTAAGCACGAATGCTCTCATTTCACCATTAGTATTAGTTGTTAAATTATACTTTTTGTTAGGTGTTAAGAAAGAGAACATATTTGCTCTAAGCACACTAAATTTATTAGGTCGTGGCAAATTCCAACCGAAGAAATCATAATCATTTCCTTCTGCTAATATTGTAATTTGATTTACATAAGCTCCTAAATAATTATCCGCACTCGATTTTTCACCAGTAATAGGATTCCCTTCTATAATTCTATTGTTATCTCCTATTATTCTCACCGGCGAAATAACATCAGAAATTTTAGCTCCGTATTTAACTCTTACATATCTCGGGTTTTCTATTTGCCCGCCTGTTAAAGCAACCAATCTTTGTAAGTTTAGTTTTCCGGTTTGTAAAAACTCTCCTATTACAATTAAATCTTCCGGTTTCACTACCCAAACTCTCTCTCCTCTGTTAATAGGATCTATTTTCCCTATCTGAGTAGAAACATTTCCTACCGGGTGTGGACCATAAGCTCTATGTATTTCTACATTTTTTAATTTAGCAAAAGCTGATGTTTCACTATCTTTACTGATAGTTAAATGTACTCTCCCACTGGTAAGTCTTGCCAAAGCATCTATCGCTGTTTGTAATTGAGCTTCTCTTCCGTGTACCAAAAAATCTGCATCAGGTGCAATAGGAGCAGAGTTATATCCTGAGATAAAAATTGCTTTAGGAGTATCTTCCGGATTAGCAATTATATCATAAGGTCTTTGCTTTATAAATGGCCAGCATCCTCCTTCTAATAAGCGGCTTTTTAAATCCTCCGGACTTACAGTATCCAAATTTAAAGCAGGGAACTCAAGACTGGTATTAGCTCCGTCCGGTTCTATAACAACTGCTAAAATTTTTCTTTTTTCTCCTCGCCTTACCTCTTTAACTACTCCACTCACCGGAGAAGGAAATAAAACCTTATCATTCAATTTTGAATGAAAAACTGCTTCACCTGCCTTTACAGCATCTCCTTCTCTTTTGATTAATCGTGGTATAATACCATGAAAATCATCCGGTACAATGGCATACTCCGTTGAATCAGCTACATCTGATATTACCTTATCGGCTTCACCCACAAGTTTAATATCTAAACCTTTACTAATACGTATGTCTTTGGACATAAAATAAATTTTTCTTTTTAAACAGGCACAAAAGTATAAATTTGCAAACCAAACTGCAAGGTTTTTGCTCATGTAAAATAAACAAATATTATTTTTTACCTTATTTGTATAAATTCTAAATAATTTAAACCTATGATTTTAATCAGAAACTTATTTATAGCCTCGTTTTTCGTTGGTTTTTCATGTCTCTCATTCGGACAAATAAAAACTCCTCAGTTATTCAATCCACAAACTAACGACCATACTCCTATTATTAATTTAGGAGAAAAGTTAATTTTTTCTTTTGATGAACTTAACAAAAGTTATCAATCTTATAACTACAAAATTGTTCGTTACAATAGAAACTGGGAACCATCTAATATTTTTACTTCCGAATTTTTAAAAGGCACAGATACCAATAGAATACGAAATTATAAAAGTTCTTTCAATACTCGTGTAAAATATACGAATTATAATGTAGAAATTCCTAATAAAGATTTTGATTTTATTTTATCGGGAAATTATGCTATTCAAGTTTTGAAACCCTATACAAATACCCCAATTATAGAAAAAAGGTTTTATGTAGTAAGCCCAAGTACAGATATAGGTGTTTCGGTGGAGAGAGTTAACAATAATCAGAGAATAAGCGTTGTTACTTCTTCTGAAAAAGTGGATTTTTTAAAGTCTACGGATATTCAATTATTTATTTTTAAAAATAATAATTTTAATGAGTCCATTATTAAAGAATCTGCCACCTTTACTCAACCTCATCAATTGATTTTTAAACCATTAGATTTAGACTTTAAAGGTGGGGTAGAATACAATTATTTCGATACAAAAAATATTGAAGTTCTTGCTCTTACAACCGAAAGGATCATCAGAGATTCTGTTTATAAAACGATTCTATATCCTAATGAATTTAATCCTGAAGGAACTTATATAGATCGCCCCGATATAGATGGAGATTTTTATATAAGAAATACTGAATTAGGAAATCATGATTTATCGAGTGATTCAGATTATACCGATGTTTATTTTGCTTTGGCTAATTATAATGCTGAACCTAATGAGGAAATCTGCATTATCGGAGCTTTTAATGATTATAAATGTGAAAGAAATTCTATTTTAGAATATAACCCTGAAACCAATTTATGGGAAACAAATATGCTATTAAAACAAGGTTATTACAATTATAGTTTTGCATCTAAAATAAACGGAAAAGTAGATTATAATAAAATTACAGGTTCTTATTGGCAAACCGAAAATAGATACGGAGCATTATTATATATGAAACCTTGGGGGAAAAGATATGATTTAATTATAGGTTATGGAGAGGGATATTCTAAACCTCCTTACAGGTAATTTAATTTATTCTATAAAACTAATAAGTCAGCCAAATCGGCTGACTTATTTAATTATAATCTTATTTATTAATTGATAATTGAGGAAATGTTCTATTGCCTTCTTCCAAGAAAATCATTCCTCTCACCAAACTTTGTATTAAATTTTTAAGCTCTCTCACAAATCCCATTCTTAATTGAGTATGGTAATAAATTAGACTCACTTCTCTTGTGGGTACAGGTTTTTTAAAGCCTTTTAAGTTTTCAGAGAGTTTACTATTTTCTAAATCTTTAGCTTGTAATGCCGGTAAAATTGTCATGCCAAAACCATCATTTGCTAACTTTATTAACGTGTCAAAATTTCCACTTTCTACAGTTATTTTAGAATCACGTGAATAATTTCTGCATATAGACAAAACATTATTTCTAAAACAATGCCCTTCTTCCAAAATCAATAAATCTTTGGTATCTAAATCATCTTGGCTTAATTCTTTTTTATCGTCCAATCTATGCCCCGGCGGAACATACGCCACCATTGGCTCATAAAATAGAACTTCTTCTATATATTCATCATTATTTATAGGAGTTACTGCAATTCCAAAATCAATCTTATCGTTCTTTAATTGCTCTAAAATTTCTGCTGTTTTTAATTCTACAATTTTAAGTTTAACTTTAGGGAATTTACTTGTAAAAGCCTTGTAAAATATTGGCACTAAAGTAGGTATAATCGTTGGAATCACTCCCACTATAAACTCACCTTCTATTGTTTCTTTTTGTTCGGTTACAATCAGCTTCATTTTTTTAGTTTCGCTGAGTATTACTTTTATTTGTTCTATTACTTTTTTCCCGATACTTGTAATTTTTATGGGATGCGTACTCCTATCAAATATATCTATTCCCAACTCTGCCTCTAATTTCTGTATCTGCATACTCAAAGTAGGTTGAGTTACAAAAACTTTCTCTGCTGCAATTGTAAAATTTTTACTTTCTGCCACCGCCAAAACATATTCTAACTGAACTAAAGTCATCACTATAATATTTTTCGATAAATATATAAATAATTATTAGTAACTTTCTATGAAAAGAATCACTTTTTTCATGATTTTTGCACTATCATAAAACGAAATAAATAAAACAAATATTATGTCATTAACAACAATTGGATTAAACAAAGAAAAATCAGAAGAGTTAAGCAAAAGCTTAAACGAATTATTAGCAAACTTTCAAGTTTACTATCAAAATTTAAGAAGTGTTCACTGGAATGTAAAAGGGCACAACTTCTTCGCTTTACACGAAAAGTTTGAAGAGTTATATAACGAAGCTCAATTACAAATAGATGAAGTTGCTGAGCGTATTTTAACTTTAGGAGAAACTCCTTTACATACTTTCCAAGATTATTTAGATAATTCTCAAGTGAAAGTAGCTAAAAATGTTCATAAAGACGTAGACGCTGTAAAAGTAGTTTTAGATTCTATCAAAGAACTTTTAGTTATCGAAAGAGCCATCTTAGATCAGGCAGATGATGTTGAAGATGAAGGTACAAACGCTATGATGAGTGACTTTATCTCAGGACAAGAGAAAACTGCATGGATGCTAAACTCTTGGTTAGATAGATCTATCTAATATTTTTCAAAAAAAACAAAAAGAAAGAAGCCATCTCAATGAGGTGGCTTCTTCTTGTATTTATATAGAAGAATATTAATCTTCTGCTAAAAACGGATATCTATAATCTGTTGGCGGCACAAAAGTTTCTTTAATCAATCTTGGGGAAACCCAACGTAATAAATTCTGAGCAGATCCTGCTTTATCATTTGTTCCGGAAAGTCTTGCTCCCCCAAATGGTTGTTGCCCTACAACTGCCCCCGTTGGTTTATCATTAATGTAGAAATTACCCGCAGCATTTTTTAATGCTTCAGATGCTTCTACAACCGCATATCTATCTTGAGCTAAAATTGCTCCGGTTAACGCATAAGCAGAAGTTTCGTCTACAAGTTTTAAAGTTTCTTCCCATTTAGCATCATCATATACATAAAGACTTAAGACAGGACCGAAGATTTCCTCCTCCATACTTTTATAATGAGCATCTTTTACTTTAATAATAGTTGGCTCAATAAAATACCCTTTAGACTTATCATAATTTCCTCCGGCTACTATTTCGGCATCAGCATCATTCTTTGCATCGTCTATATATTTTGCAATTCTATCGAATGCTTTTTCATCAATAACCGCAGTCACAAAATTAGAGAAATCTCTTGGAGTCCCCATTTTAATGCTTTCTAAATCTTTTCTCACTCCTTCTATCACCTCATCATACATACTTGCAGGAATGTAGGCTCTGGATGCAGCCGAACATTTTTGCCCTTGGAACTCAAAAGCACCACGAGTTAAAGCAGTAATCACCGCTTTTCTGTCAGCACTTGGGTGAGCTACCACAAAGTCTTTTCCTCCGGTTTCACCCACAATTCTTGGGTAAGTTTTATAAGTAGAAATATTATTTCCTATCTCAGTCCAGAAACTACGGAAAACTTTTGTAGAACCCGTAAAATGGATACCTGCAAAATCTTTGTGTCCTAAACATATTTTAGTTGTTTCTACCGGCTCTGTAATCACCATATTTATTACTCCGTCCGGAACTCCCGCCTCACGGAAGATATCCATTAAGAATTTAGCCGAAAGCAATTGAGTATGTGCCGGTTTCCATACAACAACATTACCCATCATTGCCATACAAGATGGTAAATTCCCTGCAATTGCAGTAAAGTTAAATGGAGTTACCGCATACAAGAAACCTTCTAACGGCCTGTACTCTACTCTATTCCAAATTCCGTCTGAAGATGCCGGTTGCTCTCCATATATATCAGCCATGTACTGAACATTAAATCTCAAGAAATCAGCTAACTCACAAGCAGCATCAATCTCTGCCTGAAAAGCTGTTTTACTCTGTCCTGCCATTGTTGCTGCATTTAATGCATCTCTGTAAGGACCGGCAACTAAATCTGCTGCTTTTAAAAAGATAGAAGCTCTATGCTCCCAAGGCATATTTGCCCATTTTTCTCTTGCCTCTAACGCAGTTTTGATTGCATTTTTCACGTCATCAGCACTACCCTCATAGTAATTTGCAATAGCATGTTGATGATCGTGCGGAGAAGTTAAAGTCTTTTTAGTCCCTTTTACTTCTTTCCCATTGATAACTTGCGGAACCTCTGTTACCGTATTCCACAATTCATCATATTTTTTTTGTAATGATTTTCTTTCTTCCGTACCCGGCGCGTAAGACTTTATCGGCTCGTTGTAGGCTTCCGGAATATAAAAAACTCCTTTTGGCATATTCTTTAAATTTTTAATTAAACTTGTAATTCTTCAAAAATACAATAAATAAAAGAGAATATAATATAAATTCAAAAAAGACTTAAAAATAATCGACAATACATTATATATAGTATTAAGGGAGCTTTGGGCGTTCCCCTGCGGGTCGGGCTTTCCGTTACAATCTTTTTGTTCGTACCTCTCAAAAAGGATTTCCACTGCAATCCCTAACGCAACCTACCGAACGAAAAATAAAACACCCTCAATTCCTTTTACTTTGATTAGTAATAGATAAAAAAATCGTACACACTTATAGGGAAAGTGTTCTTACTTGTTATATGTTTCCGTACAAAAGGAGGTCTTATAAGAAAGGAAAAGTGTATAAATCTAATCAGTTTTGTGTGTTGGGGGACTTGGTCTGAGGTTAGATGAATCGCGTGAGGGATAGTAACGGAAAGCCCACAGCGTAGCATCGCGGAGCGAGGACTTGCAGTGGATAGCCCGACCCGAAGGGGCACGCCCAAATGGATTTCTTGTGAGGTTCAATATCTGTTACGATAAATAAAAAATATTATTAATATGAAAACATTTGGCATAAAGTATGCACGTATAAATGATATTAATTTAAATTTTTTATGAAAAACAAAGTAGCTTACATTACAGGAGGAACAAAGGGGATTGGCTTTGGTGTTGCTAAATATCTTTTAGATAACGGAATGAAAGTGGCTATCTCCGGTAGAAAATTGGAAGATGCTCAGGCTGCTGCTAAAGAATTGAGCTCAGATGATTCTTTGGTTTTAGGACTAAGTTCTGACGTTTCTAATATTGAAGATGAGAAGAAGGCAGTAAAACAAATCATTGAAAAGTTTGGGCAATTAGACGTTGTTTTGGCTAATGCAGGTGTAGGGCATTTTGCTCCGGTAGATGAATTAAAAGATGAGGAATGGCACCAAATGATTGATACAAACCTTACAGGTGTTTTCCATACATTAAAGGCTTCTGTAGAAGAATTGAAGAAGTCCGAGGGTTATTATATTACGCTATCCAGCTTGGCAGGAACTAACTTCTTTGCAGAAGGAAGTGGATACAATGCTTCTAAATTTGGAGTAGTAGGGTTTACTCAAGCGGCTATGTTGGATTTAAGAAAATACAATATAAAGGTAAGTACGATTATGCCGGGATCTGTTGCTTCTCAGTTTAATAACCATACTCCGGGGGAAGGTGATGATTGGAAGATTCAACCGGAAGATATTGGTCAGTTAGTTTGGGATTTACTAAATATGCACCCAAGAGCTTTACCAAGTAAAGTAGAAATTAGACCTACAAGACCGGATTTAAAGTAATAAAAGTTTAATTTTCGGAGGAGTAAAAACTCCTCCTTTTTTGTATTATGAATAGAAAAGAATTTATTAAAAGTATAGGATTGGGAACGGCAGGGTTAATTATTGGACGCTCTATGATAGGTAGACTTATCGCAAAAACTATCTATGAAAACGGAGGACACTTTCCTAATATCTTAATAGGAACAGGTTACGGAAATGCCGTTGCGGCAGAACGCTTAGCAAAAGCCGGACATAAAGTTCTTATGATAGAAATGGGAATGGACTGGGAAGGCTATAAACAACAAAATCCTGATTTTAAGTTTTATAAAATGACTTCTCCGGGGAAAGAGTCCACGTGGATGAAAAACAAATCCCAAGCTCCTATTGAATTAGGTAATTTCTTTTCTAAATTCGATAAGTTTACGGGGATTTTAGAACGAGAGGATTTTGAAAATATCAAAATATATCTCGGAAAAGGAATAGGCGGAGGCTCTCTTGTGAATGGTGGAATGACGGTTACTCCGGACAAAAATTATTTTAAAACTATTTTTGATGCTGTTGGCGTTCATATTCCTATTGATGAGTTTTATGATACTTATTTTCCTATGGCTAATAAAAATTTAGGAAGACAAGATATTCCTGATGATATTTATAATTCTGACTGGTACAAGTTTGCACGAATGGGTGTTGAAGAAGGTAAAGCTGCCGGATTTAAAGAAGTAAAAGTTCCGAATATCTATGATTTCAATTATATGCGTAAGGAAATTAATGAAGAAGTTCCTCGCTCAGCTACGAATATAGAAGTTATCTACGGAAATAATTACGGTAAACAAGACCTTACCAAAACTTATCTTAAACGTGCATTAGACACAGGGCTCGTAACTATATTACCTCAACACAGAGTAGATAATATTATTCATAATATGAATGGTGGTTATACATTAAATATAGCTCAAATCGATACTCAAAATAATACGGTTACTACAAAGAAATTCACTTGTGATAATTTGTATTTAGGTGCAGGAAGTTTGGGAACTACAAAACTATTATTGAAGTCTAAAGCATTGAACGGACTTCCTAATATTAATAATGAAGTGGGAAAATATTGGGGGAATAACGGAAATACAATGGCAAGTAGATTTACCGCTTTTGTTTTAGGGCACGAATCAAGAGGGAATCACCAAGCAACTATGCCGGTTAGAGGTTTAAGTAATTTTGATGATAAAGAGCATCCGTTTTTTGCAGAGATTGCTCCTATGCCTACTTTCGGTTCTCATACCGCTTTGTATTTAGTTGTAAATAAGTTAAAGAAATTCGGTACACTTAATTATGATAGTCAAACTAAAAATCTAAACCTTGATTGGGATAAAAGTCATACTCAGCACATGAGAGCTAATGCTGAATATTTTCTATCTCAAATGAATGAACATGGTTCTACCGGTTGGTTTAATAGTAAGTACAAAAATAATAAGGTTTTACTTCCCGAAAATGGAATAGATGAAACCATTTGTTATCATCCGCTCGGAGGATGCGTATTAGGAAAAGCTACTGATTTAGAGGGAAGAGTTAAAGGTTATAAAAATTTATATGTCACAGATGGTTCTTTAATTCCGGGAACGTTGGGAGTAAATCCGTATGTTACAATCACAGCAATTGCCGAACGTAATATGGCGAAGATTTTAGATTCCAATTATTGATTTCCTTAATTAAGAAAACTGAAAATAGACAGTAGAACACCTTTTCGGCAGAGCTCTACACTCATTTAAACAATGAAAAACACGAAAAAACCAAGAGTAATAATTATCGTAATAGTCATGGTACAAAACCATTTATTTTGCCGTAGGACTTAATAAAAAAGCAAAGAAGACGTTTTTTAGGTATGTGATTAAGAAAGAATGAGAATTCCTCATTTTAGTATAAGTGTTTCCATAATCACAGACTCAAATTTGTATAGTACATCAAATGCAAAGCATTAGTGAATACCTTAAAACCTGAGTTCGATTTTAAAAAAGGGTTAATTGGTTAGAATTTACTGTTTCAAATTTAATAGAAGGTTTCTTAGGAAGGAAACTGTAGGCGATAATACCGCTAACAAGATTAGTCATAAAATTAATAACGGAACGATGTCTTGAATGCTCTACTTGGCATATATTTTTCAATTCATCATTGACCGTTTCTATAACAGATCTTTTTCTTAGCAATATTTTATCTGATAAAGTCATTAAAGAGTTTTTCATATTATTTCTAATATGAGTTATTAAATGGACTCCGTCAACAAATAAAAGTTCAGTTAGTTTCTTTGAGATATAACCTTTATCAGCATAAAGTTTACCAAATATTTTCTGTAAGAAACTTTCCTTTTTAAGCGGTTCTCTATCGTCTACATTAGCTTGTGTAATGCAAAAGCTTAAAATCTCACCTTTATCGTTGATTACAATATGCAACTTAAATCCATAAAACCACCCCATAGTAGATTTTCCACAAGAAGCGACATCTTTAAATACTTTATTACGTTTGATTCTTTTGTTTTTACAAACTCTGATAGGAGTAGAATCTACAAATGAAATACCGGTACATTCTCCTAAACAACAGGTTTTTGCAAATACAGTCATGGGAAGCAGGGTAGATTGCATAAGTTCTACAAATCGATTGTAAGAGACTGTTTGAGGAAATTCAGATTGCATATGTTTTTGTACATAATAAATATAGAAATGTTTAAAACATCTAAATCCACTAAGATGAAACAGTAATGTAATGGTTATTACTTCAGAGGTAGACATCTTAGGTTTTCTTCTATGAGTGTTTCCCAGAAGAAAAGGTTGAGTAGTTTTAGAAAATTCTCGACAGAATTCATCAACAATACAAAAAATTTCAGTAACTTTATCGTAAGAAATCATAAAGGCAATTATTAGTTTAAATATTTATGAATCAATACTATAAATATACTAATTATTGCCTTTTTATACAATATTTGAAGCTAATTTTATTAATCGAACTCAGGTTATTAGAACATACCTAAAAGATAATGGGAAAATTAAGATATTATTAAGATGCGAGAGAAATTAACTTGTCATTTAATAAATTTATTATCTCTATAGCTTTCTTAAAGTTTTCAATTCGTTGTAAGGAAACTTGGCTACTTTTACCTTTAGACACATATGTATATTTATATTCTTCAATAGCTTCTTTTATCTTATTTTTACTTATTCCAATAGTACAAGCACATATTGCAATATCACAACCTAATGATTTTAATTCTTCTAAATGTTTTTTTACAGAACAATCCCCTATGGCATAGTCTCCTTGAGTTATTATACCAATGGTAAAAGCACTCTCTTCTTCTAAAGTAAAAGCATCTAAACAATCACTACCTAAATCTTTAAATGCATTAGGTTTTTGTATACAGCCTTTTTTCAATAAAAGAGAATATACTATATTTAGAGTTTGAGTTTTACCACAATTAGCTTCTCCTTTTAATGCTATAACTTCCATATTCACATATTTTGTTATAAAGGTATAAAATTTGCCCTATAATTCCCAATAAATAAAACAATAACTCATCAAACACTTGCTTTATTTGCACCATAACCATTAAAAAATATAGTTATGGAAAAAAAATGAAATCAATTTTGAAAACTTACCAAAGGCAGTCGCTCTTTTGGTAAATGAAGTAGCAGAGTTAAAAATATTGGTTACTCAAAAATAAGAAACCAAAACCACTCATAAAAGAATTCCTATAGGGATTGAAGAAGCATCTAAAATTATAGGAAAAGCCAAACCTACAATTTATGCACTTGTCCGAAAACGGCTACTCCCGTGTTATAAAAATGGAAAAAAACTTTACTTTTTTGAAGATGAGTTATTGAAATGGATAGAAAGCAGAAAGAAGAAAACTATTAAGGAAATCCATGCTGAATCCAGTGCTTTTGTTTCACGTAAGAAAACTCAACGACGTTTTTAGAATAAATCTGTCCCGTCCTAAAAAACCGTTACAGGTTTTCGGGTACAAAAATAGTTAATTTGATTGGAAAAGAGAAGTCGACTTCTCTTTTCCAATTTTTTTATAGGTTCTGATTTGTATTTTATTTTGTTTATGCATTTGCTCAGGAGTTCTGTAAAAACACGAGTAATGCGGTCTGAGTGTGTTGTATTTCTTGATAGCATCTGCTACCAGTACTTTTTTATCTTCTAAGTTTTTTCCATAACAATCAATCTTAAATTCTTGTTTTAAAATTCCATTTATTCTCTCTGCTACTGCATTGGCATAAGGGTCGTAACTCTCTGTCATACTACATTGTATTTTGTTTTTAGTAAGTAATTCCTGATAGGCATCACTGCAATATTGCAATCCTCTGTCTGAATGATGTATTAGTGGTAATTTCTTATCTTTTCTGCTTTTCACAGCTTGTTTTAACGCCCTCAAACAACCACTGACATCTAAACTGTTAGAAACATCATATCCTACTATCTTTTTAGAATACGCATCCGTTATCAAAGCTAAATACATCGGATTTTCTCTTTTGCCGATATAAGTAATATCACTTACCCATTGTTCATCCGGTCTGGTAGGAACTACTTCTTCTACTAAGTTTTTATGCTTTCTAAAACGATGATGAGAGTTAGTGGTAATATGATAAATTCGTTTAGGTTCAATCAATAAATGATTGGCTCTTAAAATATCAAATAATTTACCCGTTGTGCATTTTAAATTATCTTGACTTTGATATGATTAATATTTCTATTAAATATCTTTTGGTTAATGTATTGGATAAGAGTTAGAGCTGTTATTTTTGATAGAATTCTTGTTTTAAACCCTTCAAAAGATTTGGCATAATTTCGCCTGATCATAAATTGGTCACATAATTGAGAGAATAAGGTTTCTATCCGTTTTCTTGATTTTCTAAAAACGAAAGGTTGTTTTGTATAGTTTTTCTGATTTTTTCTCATAGGGACATTAAGCTTTATACGGCAGGTTTCAAAAAGGTTTAATTGAATTTCAGAGGATAAGTAACCTTTATCGGCTATGATAGTACAATCTCTCATCTGTTGCCTAATATCTTTCAGATAATGAATATCATGAACGGATGCAGGGGTTAAATCAAAGCTGTGAAAAACACCTTTGATAGAGCATACAGCATGTAATTTATAGCCATAAAATTTTGTTTTTTGAGAAGCACAATATCCTATATCAGGGAAAGCATAATAGGTTTCTTTACAGATCTTGTACTTTCTTCTCCGCTTTCTACTTCAAATACTACTTGATGCTTGAAACTTAATGAATAATCTTTCTGTGTTCGCTTTACGTAATTGATCTTGTCTTTCATATTGTTACTTTTTTGTGTAACGGTATTTCAGGACTAGACATTAAGAAAACTGAAAAAGCCACTTCTAAACGAAATGGCTTTTTTATTTACTTAACATCTAATTATTTAAGAACTTCCATATCAAAGTATAAAGTTGCATTTGGTGGAACAACACCTCCCGCTCCTTGAGCTCCGTAACCTAAAGTTGCAGGAATAATTAAAAATACTTTACTTCCTCTATTAAACATAGTAAGAGCTTCCATCCAACCTTGGATTAATTGAGTTTCTCCTACGTTTATATTTAACGGTTCATTTCTGTCATAAGATGAATCTAACTTTTGTCCGTTTGCTAATCTTAAAGTATAATGAACATCTATATTATCTCCTTTTTGAGGCTTTTCACCATCACCTTCTTCTAAAATTACATACTGTAAACCACTATCAGTAGTTTGTGCTTTTTCAGATAAATCTTTTATTCTTTGGGTTTCTTTTTTCATTGCTTCTTCTTTTTGTCTTTTTGCTTCTTCTATTTTTAATTCATGTTCTTTTTTTGCAGTCTCAAATGCTTTATTAGCATCGTACTTTTTATAATCAGAACCTTTTCTTAAAATATCTACTTTATTAATTACGATATCTTCTTTCGGTTTATCTTGAGGTCCTTTTTCTACATTTGCAATAGAATCTACAACTTCAATTCCTTTCACTACCTGACCAAAGATTGTGTGTTTTCCGTCTAACCAAGGTGTAGATACTTCAGTAATAAAAAACTGACTACCATTTGTGTTTGGTCCGGCATTAGCCATAGATAAAACTCCTTTTTTATCATGTTTTAAGTCATTATCAACCTCATCTTCAAAGTCGTAACCAGGCCCTCCTGCTCCCGTACCTTGAGGGTCGCCTCCTTGAATCATGAAATCTTTAATAACTCTATGGAATATTAATCCATCATAAAAAGGGACTCCTTTCTTTTTAGCTTCATTTGGTTTTACTCCTTCTGCTAAACCAATGAAGTTAGCCACTGTCATAGGAGCTTCCTCATTGTAAAACTTGATTAACATATCCCCTTTAGAGGTTTCCATGTGAGCGTAAAGCCCGTCTTGTAATTCTTTGTACTCTTCTTTACTCATATATTTTGGTATTGATGTACACCCTGCAAAAATTAATGCGATAAGGGCGACAATTATTATTGATTTGATTTTCATTTATTCCTATTTTCTAAAAGTTCTATCTCTATTATTATTGGTTGATTTACTCCTATATTATTACCATCTCCATTTGTTCCGTAAGCTAAAGAGGAAGGCAATAATAAAACCGATTTTTCTTTTGGTTTCATTCTTTTTAAAGCATACTCTATCCCTACAATTGTATGAGCTTTACCCATAACTTCCGTTTTTTTTCCAATGGTCTTGGCATCATAAATTATGCTGTCTTGTAAATCTCTTACAGTGTAAATATAAGATATTGTATCATTATCCTGAGTAAGCCTATCGTTCATTTCGGTTTTAGTCATCTTAAAACCGGCATTCGTATTTACAAAATCATATTCAGGATGATTTTTTATATAATCCTCAAAATACTGATTCTCCAAGTTCTTTAAACTCTTATTAAATTTTTTGGAATATTCCATAAAGCCTTCGCCTTTATACGTGGTCGGATATTGAGGCGGATTTTTAGAACAACTTAAAAAAGTTATACAACTAAGAATGGCTATTGTTAAGTTTTTCTGCATATTCAGGTAGCAAATTTACGAATTTTTCTACGGTTTCTTTTAGGCTTAATTCAGATTTTCCTCCGGCAGCGTTTATATGCCCTCCTCCCGAAAAATGAGTTCTAGCTAATTCGCTTACGTCAAAATCGTCTTTGGAACGGAAAGATATTTTTATAAAATCCTTTTGAGTATCCTCTGCCATATAAACAGAGAATTTGTAATCTTTTAAATTTAAACCGTAATTCACAAAACCATCGGTATCGCCTTTTTCAAAACCATTACTTAAAAGTTCGTCTTTAGTCATTGTGAATAAAGCTGTTTTATATTCGGGGAAAAGCTGCATATTATCTAAGAATTTACTTAAAATTCTAAGTTTTGCCTCACTTGCGTTATCCAATAATTCATCTTGAATTTTGTATGGAATTGCTCCTTTTTTCATTAAAGCCGCCGCAGTCTCTAAAGTACTCGGCTGAACAGACGGAAATCTAAAACTTCCTGTATCTGTAAGCAAACCAACATACAAACATGTAGCTATGTCAGCATCTAAGTATTCGTCCCAGCCCATGGCTTGTATAAAATGATAAACCATTTCGCAAGTTGCCGGCATACTCGTATCAGAATACACAAAATCAAATGTTCCCGGTTGTTGATGGTGATCTATTAATATTTTTTTTGCAGAGGATTGTTTTACAACTTCTTGTAATTCATCTATTCGGTCAATTGTATTAAAATCTAAAAGAAAAATAACGTCTGCTTTTTTTATTTTAATTTCTGCTCCCGCAAAATTAAAATCAGCATTAAATACATTTTTTGCAAACGGAATAAATTTTAAAAATTTAGGATAATCATTCGGGCTTACAACTTCTGCTTGATGTCCTATCTTTTTCAAAAGTTCACTTAAGGCTAAAGTAGAGCCAATCGCATCTCCATCAGGGTTTTTATGGGGAATTACAACTATTCTCTTTGATTTATTTAAAATTGTTTTTATCTCTGAAATTTGTTCCGCTGTAAACATTATTTAATTTTAAGCTACGAAAATAATCATTTTTATTCTTTAAATAAACTTTATAGAATATTAATAAAAAAATCTTCACCGATTAAAGTGAAGATTTTTTATAATTTTTATTTAAAATTTAGAATCTATAACCTATTGCTAAGCCTGCACGAAGACCAGGCCATAAACCATTCCCTTCTAATCTACCTCCATTTTCATTTACGATTGCTTTATATTCTACGGTAGCAACATCAAAATTATTTAGAGAACCCTCTAAATCTTTTTGTTCTTTCTTAGTCAATATACGGTCTGTCTTCCCATTAAAATCCACCTTTGCCACTCCTACATGAGCACCAACAATCCACCAATCTAATACCCAATTTTGTTTCTCTCCTAAAAACCACTGAGAACCAATCATTAAACCAACAGAGTTAGCAGTAGTATTTCCTGACATATTAAGAGAAATATCTTTGTCATTTTCATCCTTAAATGGTATTATAATATTATCTAAATTTATAGAACTATGTCGATAATATGGTGTTAAATAAAAGCCTTTTCCATACCCTTTCCCGAAATAAAAGCGAGGTTCTATTGTAATATCAACATTAGATACATTTGCATTTCTAATATTTTCTATATCATTATTAGAAAAATCAAACTCTTCTATAAATGGGATTTTTCCTTTAGGCACATAATTTATTCCTCCTGAGATAGAAAACCATTGATTAATAACACGCTCATAACTTACATTTAAATTACGGAAAGCATAAGCCAACACATTTGTTTTTACAATGTTTAATTTAGTTTCCTGAAACGTCACAGGCTCTTCTACCTGAACTTGGGCAGAAAGCCCTGTCGCTAAGCATAAGCCTGCTAATAAAATTAATTTTTTCATATTTAATTATTTGAAAGCAAATTTAAATATTTTTCTTCATTAACACAATTTTAGTTAATAAATAAACTAAATCTTCTCCCCTACTTTCTTCGTAATATAAGTTAAAAGTGCCTCATCTTCTTTTGTAATTGAATTAGCATAATGAGAATCAATATCTATTTGCCCAATATTTTCTCCATTTTTAAAAATCGGAACAACGATTTCTGCTTTAGTATCAATGCTACACGCCAAATAATTCTCCTCGGAATAAACATCTTGAGAAATAAAAGTTTCGTTACTTACAGCAACTTGTCCGCAAATTCCTTTCCCAAACGGAATAATAACGTGATCTGTTGGAGCTCCTACGTAAGGTCCAAGTTTTAACTCATTTTTATCTCCATTTTTAAAGTAAAAACCTACCCAGTTAAAGTGCTTAATTTCATCGTGTAATAACTGACAAACTTTTTGCAAAGTATCATTAAAATCTGTCTTTGCTTCAAAAATAACATCTATTCTTTTTCTCAATTGATTCATGGCTTATTTATTTTCCGCAAAAATAAAAATATTCTGTATATATTTGCTTTTAATTATGGATTTTAAAGAATACAAATCGGCATTGTGGTTAGTTGCTAAATTTTTTATAGCCTATATAGTTTTAACACTTATATATAGCCAATATTTACAACCGTATTTAGAAGTTCAAAAAATTGCAGACCCTTTTACTGCTTGGGTTTCGGAGTCAGTAAGTAGTTTAATGAATGTGATAGGATTTAATGCAGATACACAGCAGTTTCCCGACGAGAATTATATGCGTTTTTATCTGGAAGGAAATTATAGTTCTATCATAAATGAAGGCTGTAATGCACTTTCTATCATGATTATTTACGTTTCGTTTATCATAGCTTTTTCTCAGAAATGGCTTACAACTATTTTCTATGCTTTGGGCGGCGTTGTGTTATTGCACATCACGAATATTATAAGAATAGCAATACTTAATTATATATTCGTTTATTACCCTGATTATGCAAAAATGTCTCATGATATTTTATTTCCGGCAATCATTTATGGAATGGTTGTTATTTTATGGTTAATTTGGATTAAATTTTTTGTATTTAAAAAAGAAAAATGAAGTATTTACGTTGGTTTTTAGCGATTGTATGTGTGTTCTTATTAATGAGTATTCGTGTATTTGAAACACAACTTTTCTATGATCCTTTATTAGACTTCTTCAAATCTGATTTTTATAATTTAGATTTTCCTGATTTTGATGTAACAAAGCACCTTTTAAGTATGGCTTTGCGTTACGGAATAAACTCTTTATTATCTCTTGCTATTATTTATTTTATCTTTAATAATAAAGATTATTTAAAGTTATCATTATTCATTTATTTAATTGGATTTATAGTCTTTTTTGCATTGTATTATTATTGCATTCACACAGAATTCTCTTTAGGTTATACTGCAGGATTTTATATCAGAAGATTGGTAATTCAACCGGTGCTTTTATTATTATTGATTCCCGTATTTTGGTATGTAAATTATAAATCGATTAAGTCATAGAAATATTTAATCAATAAGACTCGGTATGATTTTTAAAATCTGATTATCTTTGTGAGAAATAGAAAAAGAATATGTCAGATTTAAGAAATATAATAGAAAAAGCTTGGGATAACCGAGATTTATTAAAAGAAAAAGAAACACAACAAGCCATTCGTGCATTAGTAGATGATTTAGATGCAGGAAAAGTTCGTGTTGCTGAGCCAACTGAAAATGGGTGGCAAGTAAACGAATGGGTAAAAAAAGGAGTTGTTTTATACTTCCCAATTCAACAAATGGAAACCATAGAAGTCGGTCCGTTTGAGTTTCACGATAAAATTCCGTTAAAAAGAGGTTATGCCGAAAGAGGTGTAAGAGTAGTTCCGCACGCAATTGCACGCCATGGAGCTTATGTAGAGAGCGGAGTGGTTATGATGCCTTCTTACATAAATATTGGAGCTCATGTAGAAACAGGAACAATGGTAGACACTTGGGCAACCGTAGGAAGTTGTGCTCAGGTAGGTAAAAATGTTCATTTAAGCGGAGGAGTAGGTCTTGGTGGTGTGTTAGAGCCATTGCAAGCAGCTCCTGTAATTATTGAGGATAATGCCTTCATTGGGTCAAGATGTATTATTGTAGAAGGCGTGAGAATTGGAAAAGAAGCCGTTATTGGAGCGGGAGTAACTTTAACTTCATCAACAAAAATTATAGATGTAACAGGCAGTGAACCTAAGATTTTTAAAGGAGAAGTTCCACCACGTTCAGTTGTGATTCCGGGAATGTTACCAAAGAAATTTCCGGCAGGAGAATATCAAGTTCCGTGTGCTTTAATTATAGGAGAACGTAAAGAATCAACCGATAAGAAAACATCTCTAAACGATGCTTTAAGAGAAAACGACGTAGCAGTTTAAAATTACATTTGTGCGTATAGGATTTGATGCCAAAAGGGCTTTTTTCAATAACACGGGACTCGGGAATTACAGTCGAACGCTTATTTCATCTTTATTAAAGGAGGAAATAAGTGCTGATTTTTATTTGTTTTCACCCAAAGAAAAACTTAAGTATAAATCATTTTTGATGAATGAAGATAACGTTTTCATTATCAGTCCTAAAAGTTGGTTTTGGAAAAAGCTCTCATCTTTGTGGCGAAGTTTGTATTTAGGGAAAATAGTAGAACAAAATCAAATTGACCTTTATCACGGACTCAGTCATGAATTGCCATTAAATATTTCTGAAAATACAGCCAAAGTTCTTACAGTTCATGATTTAATATTCCTCAGACATAAAGAAAATTACAATCCGATTGATGTTTTTACTTATAAATGGAAGATTAAAAAAGCCTGTGAGAAAGCCGATAAAATCATTGCTATTTCCGAACAGACCAAAAGAGATATTATTGATTTTTTGAGTGTTCCGGAAAGTAAAATAAAAGTGATTTATCAAGATTGTGATGAGCGATTTAAAAAGGCAATCGAGCCGGAAAAACTTAAAGAAGTAAAGAAAAAGTATAATTTACCCGATAGGTTTTTGCTTTCGGTTGGAGCTTTAAATTTCAGAAAAAATAATTTAACTTTAATTAAATCACTCTTGCACTGTCCTGATGAGGTGAGTTTAGTGATTGCTGGGAATGGAGAGCAACGCAAAAAGCTGGAAACTTTTGTTCAAGAAAATAATTTGCAAGATAGAGTTTCGTTCTTGGGCTATGTTCCAGATGAAGATTTACCCACACTTTATAATTTAACTCATATTTTTACATATCCTTCTATTTTTGAGGGGTTTGGGATTCCGATTTTAGAAGCATTGCACAGCAATACGATTGTGCTTACGGGCGATAATGGTTGTTTTCCTGAAGTTGGTGGAGATTATGCGATTTATGTCAATCAATTAGAGCCAGAATCTATTGCCAAAGGTATTATGGATTATTGGGGAAATGATGAAAAAATCAATCAGAAATTAGAGGGTGTAAAATCTTATTTAAGTAATTTTAATCAAGATAAAATTGCCAAACAAGTTGTAGATTTGTACAACGAAACATTGCAAAATAAAGGAAAAACTAAGATTGAATATGTCTGATTCTATACAAAAAGCGGTTAAAGTATTGCAGAATGGTGGTGTTATTTTAACACATACCGATACAACTTTTGGTTTGAGTTGTTTAAGCTCGAACAAAGAAGCCATTGATAAAATTTTTGAAATAAAACAAAGACCTAAAAACAAAAGTTTTATTTTATTGGTGGACAACCCTGCTCGATTACAAAGAATTGTAGAAGTGCCTGATTTGGCTTGGGATATTATTGATTTAAGCGAAAAACCGACAACAATTATTTATGATAAAATACTGGAATTACCTAAACACGTTTTGGCAGAGGACGGGAGTATCGGGATTAGAATGATAAACAACCGAGTTTTACAGACGATTATCGGAAAAGTAAAAGAGCCGTTAATTTCTACATCTGTAAATATTTCAGGAGAGAAAGCCCCGAATAGTTATGATGAAATTAATCCTGAGGTTTTAAATAAAGTTGATTATATTTTACCTGAGGCTAAAAATTTCATACCAAAATTTGAAGGTTCAGCAATTATAAAACTGGGAATAGACGGATTGGTAAAAGTGATAAGAGCTTAATTTATTTAAAAAAGTAATAAAAAAGAAGCTGTATTGATATTCTTTAAGGCGGTTATTTTATTGATTTTACTCGTATCTTCCAAGTTATTCAAATATCAGAGAGGTTTTTATGGAGATTGGGACACCTTCTTCTTTTTTATAGTATTTTAATAATACTTATCTTCCTTCTACCGGAATATATATCTGCACTTTATCTCCATCTATCACTTGCCAATGATTCTGAGCAGGATAGAAATTATTTTCCTTAGCATATTCTTTAGTGGAAACAGTCGCTTTTTCTATGGCCGCTTTATCATTATCCGTAATAGTTGTCAACGTTTTATACGCAGGAACATTTAAATATTTTATATCTTCGGACTCGGCAACTTTATCTTTAAGGAAAAAACCTACAATAAAAGTAATCTCATTTTTATTCTCATTTATAAAATAAATTACTTCATTCCCAATATCTTCTCGGTTTAAACCTTTTTCGTCTAATAAATAACTTTCTACAAGCCCCAAAGATTCATCTACAGCAATTTTATATTCACTGTCATCATCTACAGAAACTGTTTGTACAACGCCTAATAACTGCTTAGCCGATTCTTCTGATATTTTTATTTCGTTCTCATTCGCTGAATTACTATTTGTATCTGCTGCTTCTTTTTTAAGAATTTCATCTAAGTTTTTTAAACCTCTTTCTAAATTCTCTTTTACTTTACCTTTCATTAAATAATTATAAACCTGAAAAGGATAAGAAAGTTCACCACTGTCAAAAGTCCAAATTACTTTTACTTTTCCATCATCTAAAACCTGAAATATAGCCTCTGACGTATTTCCTTCTTGATCTTTAAAATTTAAACTATATCCTACAAATTGCATTTCCTTAGCATCTGTAATAGCAACACTTCCGCCAAACTCCCCATCAGAAGTCCAATCATAAGATGCTCCTATACCTTCTATGGGAGTAGAAAAATCAATTGTTCTATTATCTTTTTTATCCCAACTAAACCATTGAGACATTTTCTTTAAATTATTAAAGCTATCATATACTTTTTTAGGATTTGCATCATAAATATACTCAGCCTCTTCATGAATTGTTTTTGGTAAAAAAACAGGAACTATTGCAATGGCAACTATAATAAACAATAATAATATTATAACTTTTTTCATCTTATACTTTTATATTTATACTTAGAAATAGCAACTTAATCAAAGATAATATATCTTTACTTTTCAGCAAAATATTATGATTTTGTATTCTTTACTATTTTTCTCTTTTCTTAGAAACTAATAAATATCCCATATCTTTAGGATATCCTCTTTCCTCTGCTAAACTGACAGCCGCTTCGTCTATTTTTTTTACCGAAATAGAATTTAAAACTTTAAAATTTCTTCCCGTATTAAAATCTTTTTCTAAAATTTTTTCTTTTTTTAATCGCTCCACTATTTTATCTGCTACATCTAACGCTGAGGAGGCTTTTACAATTTCGCTACGAGCATAAAACTTACTTGGAAAACTCACTTCCGCTACTCGTAACGAGGCATCTTCTCCCGGAATTTGTTGTGCTCCAAATAAAGGCGGACCACCTACTTTTGCCGTTTTAAATGAAGGAACATATTGTACTATAAAATCAATTGCATTTTGTGTTCGTTCTTTAATTTCTTTCTTGCTCCATCCTTTTTCTATCTTTTTCTCAAACTTCTCTTTTAATCGCGGTTGTGCATCTTCCTCTTCACTTTTCACCAATCCATCTTTAAAAAGCGTAATATCTTCCGTCATTCCATGGATTTGATAATTATTATTGCAATAAGGTGTTAACTGAGCCATACCGTGCGGTGTACCTCTTTCCCCATGAAAAATCAATTCGGGCAAATCTCCTTCCTCCTTTTCCCATTTTGCAACATAGGCAGCTTTGAATTCTACCATACGTTCTTCATTAATATCTAAATCATTATCTAATTCTCCTGTTTTAAAGCCACTCGCATTCACCAAATAATCTGCATAAAACGCCCCTTTATTTGTTTTTATTTCCCAATTATAATCAGTTTCCTCTTTTGACTTGTCAATTACTTCTTTTACTTCTGTTTCTAACAGTACTTTACAATCCTTTATTTTATTTAAAGCTAATTGTGCTTGTGCTGCTAAACGAAATAAATTCCAGCCATATTCCGAAACTAAAATCACGGGAAATTTCAATTGAGTAAAATCTACTATCTTCGTTACTTTTGTCATCCATTCTTCGGGTGTAACAGGATGTTTTAGAGATTTCTCTTCGCTCAATTTATCTAATGTTTCTTTCTCGAATAATTGATAATATTTATCCGGAGCTCCTAAAACTTCATTTGTAGAATCTTTACTAATTAATGATTTATAATGCTTTACTAACTTATCTAAACGCTTTATTAAATTTTTTGGCTCATACTCCTCCCCTTTCGGAATAGCAATAAAAGTGGGTCTTCGGTCTATAGAATTAGGGTAGAGTTTAGCCATCTCAATAGATTGTTCCATCAACTTTAAGCATTGGTCATCAGAAATATCCGGATATAAATTTCCTCCGGCATGCAAATGACAAAATGGAGGCCCATTTACTAAACTTTCTTTTTTTTCTAATAGAATTGTAGAGATCCCCAACTCACCCAAACGGATGGCAGTAGTTGCTCCCGATACACCGCCACCTACAATGGCAATTGTATGTTTTTTTACCATTAGAATATCTTTTTAATTATTGAATTCTTAGGCAACAAAGGTAAGACTATATTTATTAATATAGATAGTTATAACCAAATATGGTAATTTTTAGTTATTTTCTTTAATTAAAAATTTATTATTCATAAAATATTATAAACATTCTAATAGCTTAAATAAAGGAATCATCTTCATATATTGTAATAAATTAATTTTATTTTTAACATTAAATCATCCTCTTCACGAGGATTAGTTATATTATTTTTCATTTATTTTTCCTTATATATACTGTTTATTTTATACATTTGGGAGATTTAAATTTTCAATAATGAATGGAATAATAAAAGTATTTGGAGTTTTTACTCTTTTTTTAATGTTTTATAGCTGTTCTTCCAATTATATTGCTCTGCAAGATGCAGAAAAAGGATTATTTTTGGATCGTTCTAAAAAAGTATCTACTCAAACTTTTTTTAACAGAAGAATGGACGGTGAATTAAAAAGCCATATAAATAGAAATTGGTTTATTGTAAATGAAGATTTAGATTATGTTTACTTTGGTCAGTTAGAAAAAAGAAATAATATTCCAATGGTCAGTCCTTTTTACAAAACAGAAAAAGCCAAACTTGACTCCATATTTCCGGGATATAGAAGTATTGAAGGAAAACATATTAAAGCTAAAGTATTCCAAAGTTTAGTAAAGCCTGTTTTAGAAGAAAGATTAATGACTTTATGTCCTCAAAGTTACCAAGTTGATTATAAAAAAAGAGATTATAGTTTAACAAAAGAGGGAATAGAGACTACTGTTAAATTTATAGGAAGATGCTATGAAGACAGAATTTTCTTTGCAGAAGTTACTGCTACATTAAATCCTCAAAACTTAGAAATTATAGATAAAAACATAAAAATTAGATAAATAAGAATTATGAATATACAAAACTTACTCACAGGCACTATAGGAAATCAATTAATAGGGAATTTAAGTAAACAATTAGGAGTAGAAGATTCTAAAGTTTCATCGGCTGTATCTATGGCTGTTCCTTTTATTTTAGGACAAATGAATAAAAATGCTCAAACACCGCAGGGTGCAGAAAGTTTAGACAAAGCATTAAACAAGCATTCTAATTCTTCTATTTTAGATAATATCAGTGGACTTTTAGGTGGCGTAAACAGTTCTGAAGGATTAGGGATTTTAGGCCATGTTTTTGGAGGTAAACAAGAGCAAGTCGCAGAAAACATTGGGAATAAATCAGCTCTTTCTTCAGGAAATGTAATGCAAATTCTAACTGTCTTAGCTCCTATTTTAATGAATTTCTTAGGAAAACAAAAACAACAGAAAAATGTAGGGACTGATGGTTTATCCGGTCTTTTAAGTGGTGTACTTGGCGGTGACGGAAATAGCAGTTCAGGATTTATGGGAATGGCTGAAAAAATGTTGGACAAAAATGGTGACGGGAATATTTCTGATGATGTTATGAATATGGGCTCTGATTTATTAAAAGGTTTATTTAAAAAATAATTTTTCAACAACATTGATTTACAAAGCATTACTCCTTTTAAGTAATGCTTTTTTTATTTACCTAATTCGATATATAAATATTTTAGTACTTTGTTTTGCATAATACTATAAATTATTTATATATTTGCAGTATAAAGTTGTAAAAATAAAATTATGAATACAGAAAAAGCTAAAATACAAATGCGAAAAGGCATTTTAGAGCTATGTATTCTAAGCATTATAAAAAGAGGCGATTGTTATTCTTCTGACATTATAGAAGAATTAAAAAAAGCTGAAATGATTGTAGTAGAAGGTACATTATATCCTTTGCTCACTCGCTTAAAAAATGCCGGAATGCTAAGCTATCGTTGGGAAGAGTCAACTTCAGGACCTCCCAGAAAATATTTTGACATTACTCCAAAAGGGGAAGAATTTTTTGAAGAGTTAAAACAAAACTGGACTAATCTAACTCAAACTGTAGATAAATTAATAAAATACTAACACTACACTCATGGATAAAACACATAACATAGGACTTGGCGGTTTTTCTTTCTCTATAGAAGATTCTGCTTATAATAAATTAAAAAATTATTTAATCGCTGTTCGCACTCAGTTAAAAAACAACGAAGATAGAGATGAGATTATAGCTGATGTAGAGTACCGAATGGCTGAACTTTTAAAGGAGCGTTTAAAAATAAGAGAGGTTGTAAATACAGAAGACATCAACTATATTATCTCTACAATGGGAACTCCTGAAGCTTATAACGAATTGGATGACAGCACTACAGCCAATCAAGAACATTATTCTACTTCAGATTTTCCTAAAAGTTCTTTCGCTAAGAAAAAGCTATTCAGAGATCCTGACTATAGAATATTAGGCGGAGTATGTTCAGGGTTAGGTTATTACTTTGGAATAGAACGAGTTTGGATAAGATTAGCACTTTGTATCTTACCATTTTTAGATATCTTATTTTTAAACTTCTCCACAGGAACAGTATTTTTGCTTTACATTATCCTTTGGATTATTGTACCGGAAGCCAGAACAACATCAGAAAAATTACAAATGCGTGGTGAACCCGTGAATGTAGATTCCATCAAAGAATTCTCTGGACATCAAAAAAAAAATACGAGAAGAAACAATAACTTTTTTTTAACCGTATTTAAAGTATTTTTCAAAGTAATTGTTGCTATTTTCTTAGTGATGTTATTTATGGTTTGTTTAGCCTTAATAATTGCAATTGTTGCTTTAATCTTCGGAATAGGAGTTGGTGTTTCAGGTTTAGGAATGACAACAATCGCTCTTTCAGATTATTTACCTCTTTTCTTTGATAATCAGTTAGAAATTTGGTTGATGTATATTTCTACTTTCTTAGTGTTTGTTTTACCACTAATCGGATTTATTTTATTTGCGATAACCTTAATATCTAAACGATTTAAAGTTGATAAAAAAGTAACTACAAGAATGATTTTCAGTTTTATAATAAGTTTTATCATATTTATAATTATAGGAGGTTTAACATTGAGAAATTTTGCAACTAAAGAAAGTATTATTACTAAAAAAGAAATAAGAGTTCCTTCTGACACATTAATAATTAATAATGTAACTGATTTTGAAGGCAAAAAAATGAATGATGTAGTTGAATTTAAAAATAATAAATATGCTTACAAAAGAGAAGACAGTAGAGATTTATCTGTAGCACCAACAAATGATTCAATTCCATATTTTGAAATAGAATACTCTGCTAAAGGTAAAAACAGCGAAGATGCCGAAAAGAACTTAAGTAAAATACATTACACACCTCGTGTTTCAGGAAATAATATCTATTTAGATAATTTCTTAAGCTTTGAAAAAGGTACAAAATGGCGTGAACAAAGAGTAAACATCACACTCTTCTTACCTGAAGGTAAATTTATTTCCGGTAAAAATTTTAGAGATTTTGTTGTGAAAGGACAAAGAGATTGGAATGATCATCAAGATATAGAATCAGATAAAATCTATGGTTTTGTAAATGGAAAATTCACTTGCATAAATTGTCCGAAAAAAGAAGATGATGATACTGAGGATGACCTTGATGATTCTTTAGAAGAAAAAAGAAATAATATAAATGAAATAGAAATAAAAGTCGACAGTACTAGTAACAAGAAAAAAGTAGATGTTAGAGTGGGAGATTTTAAAATGAAAATAGAAAAATAGATTTCAAAAAAATTCATGTGTTGTTTATAGAAAAGTCTTTTACATTTGTAGAAGGCTTTTCTTCTTTTATAAAGCAAAATATTCTTATTTTAATAAAAAGATTATCTTTGTGTAATGAAAAAGATTATCGGGAGTTTAGTTTATGCTGTTACAGGTTGGAAAATAAAAAACAGTATAGACACCTCTAAAATACACAGTTGCGTTTTAGTTTGTGCACCTCACACTTCTAACTGGGACTTTTTATACGCCGTAATGGCTTTTTGGAAAATGGGAATTCCCATGAAATTATTTATAAAAGATGCCTGGACAAAACCATGGTACGGTTTCTTTGTAAAATGGCTCGGAGGCATTGGCGTAGACCGCTCAAAAAGAAATAATTTAACCGATTACGCTGCTAAATTATTAAGAGATAAATCGGAAAGGTTATATTTAATCAACACACCGGAAGCTACCAGAAGTTTTTCCGGAAAATGGAAAAAAGGTTTTTATCACATTGCTCAAAAAGGAGATGTTCCTATTGTTTTAGCTTTTTGTGATTACAAAAAAAAGGAATCCGGGGCAGGTGTAGTTATCGACCCGAAAGAAAAAACGTATGAGGAAACACTACAAATTGCCGAAGATTTTTACAAAAATATCTCAGGAAAATATCCTGAAAAATTCAATACAAAAATTGCTATAAATGACTAACGAAGAAATTCTTAAAAAAATAAATTTAGCTAATAAAAATACCGTAATGGAGGTTTTAGACATTAGCTATATTGAATTTACAGGCGATAGCATAACCGCAGAAATGCCTGTTACACACAAGACGCATCAGCCTTACGGATTATTGCATGGTGGCGTAAATGCTGTATTGGCAGAAACAGTGGGCAGTTATTTATCTATCCTTCAATTTACGCCCGAAGATAGAAAAAGTGCTGTGGGCATGAATATAAATGTTAATCATTTAAAAGCTGTAAAATCAGGAAAAGTTACTGCCACCGCTAAATTCTTGAAAAAAGGAGTCAGTATTCATTTTGTTGAAATAATTATCCGAAATGATAAAGGTGAAATCACAGCTCAATCTACCATGACCAATAAAATTATCAACATTAAATAATGTCTGACTTTATTCTTTACAGAAAACCAAACGAAACACCTATTATATTAAACGAACTTTCTTTTAACCAAGAAAAGTCTGAAAATCAGTTTATTTTTCATTCGTTTGATAATAAAACAGAATGGCGTTTCGATATTAAATCTTCTGAAATAATTAATGAAGAAAATCTAAATAAACTCAATATTTCTTTGTTTAATGAAGAAAAACCAAACCATATTTTATCTAAAAACGAGTATTTGGATTTATGTAATTTATTCATTTCTAAATTAAAGAATAAAGAATTTAATAAATTAATTCTCAGCCGAATAAAAAAAGTAGAAGCATTTAATCCTGTTCAAAAATTTATTGATTTAGCAAAAAAATATCCGAACGCATTTGTTTATTTATTTCAATATAAAGAACAAACTTGGCTGGGAGCAACTCCCGAAAGATTATTAAAAGTTGAAAATAATCTTTTGGAAACCATTGCTTTAGCTGGGACAAAATCTAAATCAGAAAACAGAAATTGGACAGAAAAAGAATACGAAGAGCATCAATTTGTGGTAGATTACATTGTAAATTCTTTGAGTGATTTAAACTTAAAAATAGAGCCGACAAAAACAATTCAATTACAAAATATAGAACATTTACAAACCAATATTTCGGCTGAAATATCTACGGAAATTAATGTTTTCAATTTAGTAAAAAAACTACACCCAACGCCTGCCGTTTGTGGAATTCCGAAATCTAAAGCAATGGATTTCATTATAAAAAACGAACCTCATAACAGAAACTTTTACACGGGTTTTCTTGGTTTTGAAACACAAAATCATACCGATTTTTTCGTGAATTTAAGATGCGCTCAATTATTTAAAGATTATACTTTACTTTATGTAGGCGGTGGAATTACAGCAAAAAGCATTGCAGAAAATGAATGGCAAGAAACTGAATTAAAATCTATGGCTTTAGTTTAAATCTTTTACAAAAATTCCCCTCGCCTACGGCGAGGGGAATTTTTCTTTAATATTGTTATTTTTTATTTCAAATTCAATTTTTGTTTCCAAATCTCTGTACCTAAATCTAATGTTACTATCGACAAAATTTGATTTTTATATTTCTCGTTATCTCTTGGTACGTAATAGGTTTTATTATCTTCATAAATCACCTTTCTTCTCATACAAATTCCAACTTTGTTCATTTCTTCCTGAGAATTATTATCACAATAATAAATGTATGAAACATCTCCGTTTTCATCAAACTCAGTTCCCCAAATTGTCATGGCATGATTTCCGTAACCTCCAAGAAAAACAACAAATCCTAATGCTCGTTTATTTTTATATGCCTCCTTTACAACATTATTAAATTTCTCTTTACTTGGCCAACGAACATCTTCCGTTAATTTTTCTCCTTTAAATACTTTAGAAAAATATCCGGGAAACGTTGGTTTATCATAATTACGAGGAGGAGCCAAATTGTATCCCGAGCCACTTATAAACCACTCTGCTCCGTCGGTAGGCCACCCGCTTTTATCCATAAAAGATTCTGTAAACAACTCAAAGATTTCACTGTAATTCTCTGGAATATCATATTCTGTATCTGGTATTTTCTTCTCTGTCGAAAATTTTTCGTAGTATTTATTTATATAATCTTTATTATGTTTCAACCACCAATGTACCATATTAGAAGCTGTCGCCGCCCAACATAATCTATCATCTGAATAAGTATATTTTCTTTTGGATTTTGCTTTATTTACATCAAACCACCCGGCTCCTTTTTCCCAGCGAAGCTCACCAAGATTATCTGAATCTTTTACCCACTCTCCCTTCACGCTGTTATCTCCATAATCATACGTAGGCACTTGGCTTTCATCTTCGGGATAAGTAGGGGAATTCACTCCATAAACCCACATTCTTTTATTCTTAAAATTACTATCTATTATTCCTGTTGAAGGCGGTTCTTCTATATTTACCTTATTCTCATCTTTTAAAGTAATTTCTAAAGTCGTTTTTTCTCCTTTTTCAAAAACCGATTTATTTTGAAACTCATAGTGCATTTTGCTCTTTCCTTCATTCCATAAAAAATCTATCCCTTCCAAATCTCCCTGAGGAATCATTATTAAGCTGTACTTTCCTTCTTCTTTTTTATGAAATATAGCTTCTCCTTTTTCTATATTTTCAATCGTTATTTTCTCTGTTACAAGAGAAATTGTTGCTTTAGGAACACATTTTAAAGAAACTTTTAAATCAGTAGGAATTTCTTCATTTTTAATATTTAAATCCAGCTCATGCATAATTTCTTTAAAAGAAACATTTATTTCCTTTTTATTCTCACCTAAATCAGATTGAGCAAAATAAAACTTAGATTTCTCGTAATCAATATCTTGTGTTTGATTTAAAGACATATTTAAAACACAATTTTCAGAATTCATTGAGCTTTCAACGGGATAATAAAACATTATTTTCCCACTCTTCAAATCATTCTTTGTAACTTTTGGCAACCACTCTTTTTCCTTTTTGGTAATTTTAAATTGTTTATAACGCTCGGTAGCACTTGGGCAGTAAACACCAATAGAAACATTATCTTCAATTTCTCCTATTCCTGAAACAGAAAAAGATAAATATTCTTCTTTTTCCTCTGCTTGTTTATCATCTTTAACTTCTTCTTTCTTTGGCTCTTCCTTTTTATTTTCCTCGATATCCTCTTTAGAACAAGCCGACAAAACAAAAAAGATGATTGATAAAAGTAATGCTACCTTAGTTAATTTTATTTTACGAAAATCATGTAACATCATAGATACTAATATTTTAAATATATAATTTTGCAAAATTACATATTTAAATATTTAATAAAAAAATAATTAAACTGAAAAAATAGCTTCCGCTATCGAATTTTTATCCAGACCGTTAATGGCAAGTAATTCTTGTGTAGTTCCGTGCGGAATAAAAGCATCGGGAAGAGCTTTTATTTTTATTTTTCCTTTGTAGTTTTGCGCTGAAGCATAAGCTAAAATACTTTCACCAAAGCCTCCGTTTTGGATTCCCTCTTCTATGGTTACGATTTGATTAAATTTAGCAAAAATCGTTTTTAATGTCGTTGTATCCAACGGTTTTACAAAAGGGAAATGCACCCATGCAATCTCCGAATTACCTTTAATGATATCTAAAACGTCCAGCCCGATTGTTCCCGTAGTTAAAACAGCCATTTTTGTTCCTTTCTGCATTACTTTGGCTTGGAAACATTTTACTTTTTCCATTTTTAAATCACAGGTAGAAACCTCTGATTTGGGATAACGAATACTTATCGGTTGTTTTAACTGCACCGCTAAATGCAACATTTGTTGCAATTCAGTCTGTTCAAGTGGACAAGCGACAATCATATTCGGAATGGAATTCATGAATGAAATATCAAAATAACCGTGATGCGTTGCTCCGTCTGTTCCCACAATTCCCGCTCGGTCGATGCAGAAAACAACGGGCAAAGATTGCAATGCCACATCATGAATGACTTGGTCATACGCTCGTTGCAAAAAAGTAGAATAAATCACACAAAACGGAATCATGCCTTGCGTTGACAACCCCGCCGATAAAGTTACGGCGTGTTGCTCGGCAATGCCCACGTCCAGCACTCGGTCGGGAAATTTTTCTTGTAAATTAATTAAACCACTTCCCGTGAGCATGGCAGGAGTAATCACCACCACATCGGCATTATTTTGTAATAAATTGCCTAAAGTTTCACCCACTATTTCGGGATAGGTTTTTCTTTGTTTTGTAAGAAATCTTTCGCCCGATATTTTATTAAATTTCCCCGGCGAATGCCACAAAACTTGATTTTGTTCTGCCTGAGAAAAGCCTTTGCCTTTAATGGTTTTTATGTGTAAAAGTTTCGGAGTTTTAATTTCTTTTAATTCTTGAAAAGCGGTCAAAAGTTCCTCGATATTATGCCCGTCAATAACGCCTTTATACGTAAAACCAAGTGCCTCAAAAAATCCTGAATGAGTGTTTTCTCCCAACTCTCCAAAATGCTTTTTTAATGCCCCCACCGAGTAATCAATCCCGATATTGTTGTCGTTTAAAATAATGGTAACGTCTAAATCCGTTGCTCCTAAGTGATTTAAACCTTCCAACGCCATACCCGAAACAATGGAGGCATCACCAATCACCGCAATTCGGTTTCGATGAATATTTTTAATTTTATCCGCCAACGCCATGCCCGTAATTGCGGAAATTGTGGTCGAAGAATGCCCAACACCAAACGCATCGTATTCGCTTTCTTCCCGAACGGGAAAACCACTCATTCCACCCAACTGACGCAAGGTTTCAAAATCGTTTTTTCGTCCTGTAAGTAGCTTATGCCCATAGGCTTGGTGTCCAACGTCCCATAATAATAAATCATGTGGTGTGTCATAAAAATAATGCAAGGCAATCGTTAAATCCACCACGCCCAAACTCGCCCCTAAATGCCCTTCTTTGGTGGAAACCACGTCTAAAATAAAATCACGCATTTCCGCCGCGAGAGTAGATAACTCACTTAAAGATAGTTTCTTTAAATCTTGTGGAAATTGGATTTTATCTAACAACATTTTATGTATTAAATTATTTTAATCTAAAAACTTTGAAATAACTTTTTCTACTTCTGTCTTTGCTTTTTCTAAATCATCATTTATGATTATCTCATCAAATTTTGGAGCAAATTCTAATTCTTTCTCTGCTTTGGCTATTCTCATTTTTAACTTTTCTTCGCTGTCTGTGTTTCTGTTTGTTAAGCGTACGGCTAAAGCTTCCACACTTGGTGGTTGAACAAAAACAGATAATGCTCTCTCCCCAAATTTATTTTTCAAGTTCATTCCACCTATAACATCAATATCAAAAATTACATGTTTTCCTTCTGCCCAAATTCGTTCTATTTCTGAATTTAACGTTCCGTAGCAATGGTTTTCGTAAACTTCTTCCCACTCAGCAAATTCATTATTTTTTACCTTTTGCTTAAATTCTTCTGGCGTTAAAAAATAATAATCAACACCATTTTTTTCGCCTTTTCTCGGCTCTCTTGTACAACACGAAACTGAAAATGCTAAATCATTTCTTTTACTTAATAAATGTCTTACCAAAGTGGTTTTTCCCGCTCCACTCGGGGCTGAAAATATGATGAGTTTCCCTTCTTTCATAGATTAAATTTTAAAGCACGTTTAATATTTGTTCTTTAATTTTTTCTAATTCGTCTTTCATTTTTATAACTAATTTTTGCATTTCTGCATGATTGGATTTTGAGCCTAATGTATTAATTTCCCGACCAATTTCCTGACAAATAAAATTCAGTTTCTTTCCGTTGCTTTCGCTTGATTCTATTGTCTCCAAGAAGTATTCGCAATGATTTTTAAGTCTTACTTTTTCTTCGGTAATGTCTAATTTCTCCAAATAGAAAATGAGTTCTTGTTCAAAACGATTTTGATCTAAGTCTTTTATTTCATTCAAGCCTTTTAATAAACGCTCTTTTATCGTTTCTATCCTTGCCTGCTCATATTGAGTGACTTGTGAAAGTAAATTCAAAATTTCATTTATTCTGATTTTAAAATCTTCTGCCAAAACTTTCCCCTCATCTGTTCTAAATTGATTTAAATTCTCAATCGCAGAATTCAATCCAATTACAAATTTATTCCAATCATCTTCACTCAAATCTTCGCTTTCAGAAACAAGCACATCAGGCATTCTCATGGCATTTGTAAAAAGCACCTCATCAGATAAATATTCATCTATTTCCTTAAACTGAGCAATATATTCTTTGATTAATTCAGTGTTTATTTTAGTAGTTCTCCCTGAATTAGAAGAATCATAATTTACATAAACATCTATTTTCCCTCGATTTAGCATATCCGCTAAAATCTTTCTCATTTCTAATTCCTTGTGCTTTAGCTCCATAGGAACTCTCACATTTAAGTCTAAGTTTTTACTATTCAGAGATTTAATATCTATCGTGTATCTTGTATTCTCTAAACTAATTTCGGATTTACCGAAACCTGTCATTGATTGAATCATAATTTTAAAAAAATTTGAGTTCAAATGTACTAAAATGCCTTAATATGAGCTTTAGTAAAATAAAAAAACTTTAAATTTGATATGCTAAATATATAAAAATGAGTTTAAAAAAGATATTTCCATTATTGCTAATCTATACTTTAATCTCTGTTAATGCTCAAGATTTAACAGGAAAATGGGTCATAGTTCCGGACAAAAAGAAAGATTTTTATGCTGAATTAAATTTAATTCATAATGAAGGTAATTTATATGGCGGACATTCTTATGATACGGAAAACGGCGGTTTTTGCCGACATTGGGTAGATGCAACTTTTGACACAAAAACTAAGTCCTTTGACGGAAAAGATGTAGAATTAATAGACAAATCGCCTACTCATGATGCGACTAATTATATTTTAAAATACTCTAAGGAAAAAGACGGAAAGGAATATCTTACCGGAACTCAACAATTATTTAATTTACAACAACAAAATCGTTCAGGAAACGATTTCTTCGACTTATTTTTTAAAACAAATAAACCCTTCAATGTAAAATATGTTAAAGTTTCTAACAATTACACTCCTTATAATTATAAAGTTGATAATTCTATAATTGAGTCTTCTAACAGCGGAACGACAATCATTGAGGAAAACGAAACTCCACAAAAATCTACTCCTTTTAAAAGTATTGTAACAGACGCTGATGAGGTTCGACAAAACCAAGACACAATAATAAAGGAAGAAAAATCTGAAATTGAATTTATTAAAGAGAATAGAAAAAATAAATTAGTTTCCAGCATTCAATTAAATGATTTAAAAGAAGTTACTTTATTAATAAAAGATTATGGAGAAATTGATAATGACACAGTTTCGATCTTTTTTAATAAAAAATTAATTGCCGATAAAATTAGAATTGACAAAGACGCAGAGGAATATAAACTCAAACTTGAAAAGGGAGTGAATGAACTAATTTTTGTAGCTAATAATTTAGGGGACGTCCCCCCTAATACAGCTAAAATAACAATTATAGCAGACAACAGAAGATATAATTACCGAATCTTTACCGATGAAGAAAATAATGCTTTGATTAGATTAATCAGATAAACATTACTTTTTAATTATAACACTCACAGCATTTCCACCAAAACCGGCTGCGTTTATGAGCACAGTATTAATTGGTTTATTTTCTTTAGGCTTATTATCCCATGCCGAAAGATAAAATTGATTATTTATCATCATTTTCAGTCCATAAATAAGGCTTAAAACTCCGGCAGCTCCAAAAGTATGTCCGATTTTCCATTTATTATTGGTTATAAATGGAAGTTCTTTGGGGAATACTGCTTTTACGGCGTTCCATTCTGCTTGGTCTCCTTTGCGAGTTCCGGGTGTGTGCGTTATAATAGCATCTACTGTTTCTAAATTTGCTTGTTCTAACGCCATTCGCATAGACTGTTGAAAGTTTTCCGCATTTTCTGTAATTCCCGTCGCACTTGATAATGGCTCTGAGGCATAACCTATTCCTACAATTTCTGCTAATTTTTCGGATTGATTTTGTTCGGTTTCTTTCTCTAACAATAATAATCCCGCTCCTTCACCCAAAACCATTGTGTTTGATTTTTTATCTAAGTTCCCTGCTAAAGAAGGTGTTTCTTCTTCTCGAGAATAAATCCGCAATGCTTTGGATTGAGCAACAGTAAAAGGAGTTAATGGAGCTTCTGATCCTCCTACCAACATTTTATCTGCCATATTGGATTTCAGCCATGCCACTGCATTTGCAACACTTAACAAAGAAGTACTGCACGTCATTGAATGACTAAATCTTATTCCATTAAAGCCTAAATATTGTCCAACCCAAGAAGATAAATTCCCTAAACTGGTTACCGGAGAAGTTAAAATATCAACTTTATTTTCTTGTAAAAAATGTGTAAATTCTTTTTCTAAAAGATTTGTTGCTCCCCTACTCGAGCCTAAATTTACGCCTATTCTTAAACTTTTATTTATATTGGAAAAATCCATTTCCGAGGCACACAGTAAAGCCAAATGAACTGTCCTATCTAATTTTAAATAATTAGGATTTTCGTTCAATAAATATTGAAGCTCTCTTTCCTTTTCTATTGATAGCTTTCCTACCCATTCACAATCTTCTCCTATTTTATGTTTAATTAATCCTGTTTCTAACTGAGAAAAATTATCTACACAACTTATTTGGTTATACTTAGTAATAACTATTTTAGAATCCATTTTCTTGGTTTAACCGAGTAATAAAAAAATATCCCCTATAAAATTATAGAGAATATTTTTATTTCTGTTGAATAACTATATATTAATTTCTAATTTTTCCTAATAATCTCAATATTTCTAAATACAGCCACACTAAAGTAACTAAAAGCCCGTAAGCGGCGAACCATTCCATATTTTTACTTGCTCCACGCTCTACTTGCTCTTCTATGAAATTAAAATCAATTGCTAAATTCATTGCAGCAATTCCTATTACAAATAAGCTAAACCCTATTCCTAAAATTCCTCCTTCATGAATCATTGGAATTGAAGTTCCAAAGAAACTCAATATAATACTAACTCCATAAATTAAAGCAATTCCTAAAGTTGCTCCGAATATAATACTCTTAAAACGCTCGGTTACTTTTATTATTTTTAATCGGTAAAGAGCCAACATGGCAAAAAATACTGCCATAGTTCCTAATATTGCTTGAAATGCAATCCCGGGATACATAGACTCAAAAATTAATGTAATCATTCCTAAGAACAACCCCTCTACAACTGCATAAACAGGAGATGCAAAAGGTGCTACATTTGGTTTAAACGAAATAAACATAGCTAATCCAAAGCCAACTAAAGCTGTACCAATTAAATAAGCCCGTATATTTTCCAAAATAGATTCAGGCATATAAAACCACGAAAAAATCGCAGAAGCTACCGTTAAAGATATTAGAAATAAAGATTTTCCAATAACACCGTTTAAAGTCATTATTCCCCCTAAGTCAGTTGAGTTTACAACTTCAAAGGCTTTTGTTTTTAAAACAGGACTACTTGCTTTTTCTTGCATAATTTATTTTTTTCCAAAGATAATATAATTTTTTATTCAAATTAAAATCCAATCCTCTTTTATGAATTAGTATATTTGCTATATTTTAATGTAAATTTAATATTAATGTAATCTATAAATGCAGATAAAAACTCCTAAATATTGGTACTCTTTAGGTCTATACCTATTATTGACACTAATTGTAAGTATTTTTTTTGCAAAAGAAAACTTTAATTGGAGTGAACTTATTATTAATCGTGTAGTTTTTGGAGTTTTATTATTTATTGCTATTATTTTACGGAAGAAAATCTCCGTAAAGATATTTCAATTTGTCAGTTTACTTATGACTTATTCCTTTTTAAGTAGTGTTTACAAAGAAACTGCAACGCTTAATACTTTATTTTTTAATAAACAAGATGATTTTTTAATTCATATAGACAATTTAATTTTTAGTTTTCAACCGTCTTTGGAATTTTCTAAAACAATTCATCATTGGCTATTTAGTGAATTAATGTTTTTAGGCTATTTTTCTTATTATTTAATGCCTTTATTTGTAATGTTTAAGTTATATAATACTTCATTATTGAAACATTTTGGATTTATATTAATCACCTCGTTTACTGTTTATTACACTATATTTATTTTATTCCCTGTAGAGGGGCCTCAATTTCATTTCTCTGCACCGGACAATTATATAGAAGCCAAAGGAATTTTTGGTTATGCCGTAAAATTAATTCAAGCTATGGGAGAAGCACCCACCGCAGCATTCCCAAGTTCTCATGTAGGAATTTCGGTTGTTGTGCTTTTATGGCTTTATCAATATCAGAAAAATTTAATTAAATATATTTTACCTTTTTCCATTCTATTATTCTTTGCAACGGTTTATATAAAAGCACATTATGCAATAGATGCCATTGCCGGATTACTGAGCGGAATCATTATATATAAAATAGTAAATAGTATTTATCTATTAATACAGAGAAAGAGCTATGCCGATTAAAATAAAAGAAATAGAAACAAAATCTGAGTGGAAAAAATTTATTTATCTGCCCGAGAAAATCCATAAAAACCATAAAAATTGGTTACCTCCATTATATATGGACGAGAAAAAATTCTTTTCGTCTAAAGAAAATCCTGCGTTTGAGCATAGCCAAGTGAAATTATTTTTAGCTTACAAAGACGAAGAAATTGTTGGGCGAATCATGGGAATTATCCCTACTAAATATAACAAGGCGAACCAAACTAATTGTGTTCGGTTTTCTTATTTGGAATGTTACGAAGACGAAGAAGTTTTTAAAGCACTTATTGAAGCTGTAGAAAATTGGGCAAAAGAAAACAACTGTACCGAGATCATTGGGCCAATGGGATTTTCCGATAAAGAACCGCAAGGTTTTCTTGTAAAAGGCTTTGATGAACCTACGATGATGGTTACTACTTGTTCTTTTCCCTACATGAAGGATTTTACTGAAAATATGGGCTTTTCTCCTTTTGTAAAATTGTGTGAATATGACGTTCCTATTGATACACAAATTATTAAACGCTATGAACGTTTTACCGAACGTGTGGAGCGAAATCTAAACGTAAACGTTCATGAATTTACCAAAACAAAAAAGGTAAAACCATTTGTTTCTTCCGTTTTTGATTTAATTAATGAAACTTACCAAGATATTTACGGATTTACTCAGGTTACAGAGGCAGAAAAAGATGAATTTGCCAATCGCTTTTTACCTCTATTAAATCCTCGTTTAATTAAAATCGTTACAGATAACAATAACAAAGTCGTTGCTTTCATCGTTGCTATGGCTGATTTAAGCAAAGGAATCCGCAAAGCAAAAGGACGTTTATTTCCATTGGGTTGGTATCATATTTTAAAAGCCTCCAAAAAATCGAAGCGTTTGGTACTTTTATTGGGAGGAATTACCCCTAAAATGCAAGGCAAAGGTTTGGATGCCGTTTTAGCGACTCGTTTATTCCGCTCTGCCATAGATTTAGGTTTTAAAACTATGGACAGCCATTTAATTATGGAAGAAAATAAAAAAATGCGAAACGAAATAGAGCGACTAAATGGCTTTAGACTTTATAAAGAGTTCCAGATTTATAAAAAGGAAATAAAGTAAATGACAGAAAAAAGATTTTCAAAAAAGATAAATGTTCAGCTAATTGCAGAAGTTTTTTTAGCAGCAGGCATTAAAGATATTATATTTTCTCCCGGCTCAAGAAATGGAGCGTTAATCACGCATTTTGTAAATCATGATGGATTTAACACTTATTCTATTGTAGATGAGCGTTCGGCGGGATTTGTAGCATTGGGAATGGCTCAACAAACTCAAAAACCTGTTGTGATTTGTTGCACTTCGGGTTCAGCGGCAGCAAATTACTATCCCGCTGTAACAGAAGCTTTTTACCAAAATATTCCATTGATTGTTTTAACCGCCGATAGACCTGCAAATTTTACCGATATTTTTGATGGGCAAACCATTCGACAAGAAAATCTTTTTGAAAAGCATTCTTATTTCAGCACACAATTATCTGAACTGGAAACAGATGAAATTATTACCGAGAATTATTTAGAAATAAAAAAAGCCATTACCGAAAGTATTTTAAATTCAGGACCTGTGCATATCAATATGCCATTCTCCGAGCCTTTATACGAAACTACCAATGAATTATTAATTGATTTTGAAAAGATTACATTACCTCAACCTAAATACGACGAACTCGATTGGGAAGAGCTGAAAGAAACTTTAAATTCAAAAAAGAAAATCTTTATTTTAGTCGGACTTCAAAGAAAATCTAAATGGTTGAACGATGCTTTGAATCAATTAGCTAAATTACCGCAAGTGATTGTTTTTACAGAAAACACGTCTAACACTCACGGAGAGAATTTAATTTCGAGAATAGACAATGTTTTGTTTGAAAGAGAAAAGAAACAGGACGAATCTCTCCGCCCTGATTTATTGATTACTTTAGGTCAAAACGTTATTTCCAAAAAAGTTAAAACTTTTTTACGCACCAATTCACCAACCGAACATTGGCATGTAAACCCTTATTGGCAACCTGATACTTACTTTGTTTTAAGTAAAAAAATCAAACAAAAAGAAGAAGTTTTTGTGGAAGCTCTAAGCCGATATTTAAAGGAAACTCCGTCTGATTATAGAGAAACTTGGCTGAACATTAGACAAGAAAACGAATCCAAACAAAATCAATATGTAGAAAAAATCGATTTCTCTGATTTATGGATTTTTAAAACATTAATCAACCATTATCCTAAAAACTCGGTTATTCAATATAGTAATTCATCTGTTATAAGATATAGTCAGTTATTTCCGCACGATGAAAGTTTGGAAATTTATTGTAATCGAGGAACGAGCGGAATAGACGGCTCCACCTCTACTGCGGTTGGTTTTGCCATAAAATCGGAAAAACCAGTTACCATTGTTACAGGTGACATCAGCTTTTTCTATGACAGCAATGCTCTATGGAATAAAAAGTTACCGAATAATTTAAGAATTATTTTATTAAATAATGGAGGCGGTGATATTTTCAGTATTATTCCCGGACCTGACAATTCGGGTGTAAAAGAGGAATATTTTAATACGAAACATCAATTATCTGCCAAACCTCTTGCCGAGCTTTTCGGGTTGGAATATACTTTAGCAAATGATAAAAACAGTTTTAAATATGCTTTAAATAACTTTTACGATGAAAGTTCACGAGCAAAGATTTTAGAAGTAAATACGCAAAATTCTCCCAACGCCAAAATCATGAGGAACTATATTAAGATTAA
>JAHUUM010000010.1 GCA_019218445.1 Weeksellaceae bacterium TAE3-ERU29
TCTACCCTAAAATCCTAAGTTTTGCAAATTTCAGTAATAATCTTTTCTCACCTGAGTTCTCAAAGCGGATAGTTGCTTTTTCATCTCCCGGTGTTCCTTCCAAAGATTTTACCTCTCCTTTTCCAAATCTATCGTGTAAAACAATACTGCCTACTTTTAAATTCTGATCTACAGAATCTCCGTTTTGTATTTTGGCTTCACTTAATTTCTTCAAATTTTTAGTTGGAGAAACATTTAATTTTTTTCTGACAATAGGTTCTTTTCTTTTAAATTGAGGAACATCGTCTCCAAATAAATCAGATGATAATCCACTTCTATTCATAGGAGTAAGAGGAGTAGGATTTTGCCAATCTAAATACCTATCATCTATTTCTTCTAAAAATCTACTTGGTTCAGAATCTACAATTCGTCCATATCTACTGCGAGAAACGGAATAAGATAAAACAGCCTCTTTTTCGGCACGAGTTAAAGCTACGTAAAATAATCGGCGTTCCTCTTCTAACTCTTGTCGGGAATTTAAGTTCATTTGAGAAGGAAATAAATTTTCTTCCAAACCAGTTACGAAAACTACGGGAAACTCCAATCCTTTAGCCAAATGCACCGTCATTAAAAGTACTTTATCATTATCTTCATCATCATTATCGGCATCGGTTGCAAGTACGGCATCTTCTAAAAATCCTTGAAGTGTAGGATTTCCGCCCTCTAACTGACTCTGCTCTTCTACATACCCTTGCAAACTATTCAATAATTCTTGTACGTTTTCCAATCGAGAAACTCCTTCCGGCGTATCATCTTCCCGTAAGTTCTTTAATAAACCGGTTTGTTTTGCAACTTCCATTGCTACATCATACACATCATGAGTTTTAAGCATTACTTGAAAGCTCTGAATCATTGTGGTAAACATATTTAATTTACTCAGAACTCCCGAATTAAAGCCTGTTTGAGGTGCATAATAATTAAGATTACTTAAAACCTCATAGACCGATTTTCCTACTTTATCGGCAAAAACAATTAATTTTTGTTGTGTTGTAAGACCAATTCCTCTGGTAGGGAAATTAATAATTCGCATTAAAGCTTCTTCATCATTCGGATTAACGAGTAATCTCAAATAAGCGAGTAAATCTTTAATTTCTTTTCTCTGATAGAAAGAAGTTCCCCCATAAATTCTATAAGGAATATTTCTTTTCCTTAAAGCCTCCTCCAAAGCTCTGGACTGAGCATTAGTTCTATATAAAATAGCAAAATCGTTATTATTATATTGATTTCGCATCTTCTTTTCAAAGATTTGAGAAGCGATGTATCTTGCTTCATCCACATCGGTTAAAGCTCGGTAAATAGGAATTTTATTTCCTTCGTCATTCGCCGTCCAAACATTTTTCTCTAATTGATCTTGGTTTTTCGCTATAATATCGTTTGCAGCATTTACAATATTTTGCGTTGAACGATAATTTTGTTCTAAAGCAAAAGATTTAGCATCGTTGTAATCTTTACTAAAGTTTAAAATATTTCTAATATTCGCTCCCCTAAAAGCATAAATCGATTGCGCGTCGTCTCCCACCACACAAATATTTTCGAACCGAGAGGCTAAAGCTTTTACAATTAAATACTGAGAATGGTTGGTATCCTGATACTCATCTACCAAAATATATCTGAATCGGTCTTGATATTTTGCCAAAACTTCCGGAAAGCGGGTTAAAACTTCATTTGTTCTTAGCAACAAATCATCAAAATCCATTGCTCCGGACTTAAAACATCTTTCCACATAAGCCTTATAAACTTCTCCCGTAAGCGGACGCATAGCTGCTTTATCCGTTTCCATTAATTCGGGCGTATTAAAATAAGCTCTAACCGTGATTAAATTATTTTTAAACTGAGATATTCTGTACAAAAGTTGTTTAGGCTTATAAATATCTTTATCCAAATTCATTTCCTTAATCACTTTTCCCATTACAGAAAGTGCATCTTGCTGGTCATAAATTGTGAAATTAGACGGATAACCTAATTTAGGAGCTTCTACCCGTAAAATCCTTGCAAAAATAGAGTGAAAAGTTCCCATCCAAATATTTTTAGCATCAGATTCGCCTACCACTTTAGCGATACGTTCTTTCATTTCCCGAGCCGCTTTATTGGTAAAAGTTAATGCCAAAATATTAAAGCTGTCTACCCCTTTATTTATTAAATGAGCAATTCTGTAAGTTAAAACTCTGGTTTTTCCCGAACCTGCTCCCGCAATTACCATTACAGGACCCTCTGTAGCTTCTACTGCCTTACGTTGTACTTCGTTTAGACCGTCTAAAAAATCACTTCCCATAGCCCCAAAGATACAAAGATTTTAATCTATGAAAAGTTTTGATTAATTATAATTAAATCTTTAGGGGGGAAGGATTTTTGTTTTATAAAATAATTAACACCCTATATTGATAAAACATTTGTAAAAGCCAGTTTTTTTCTCCATCTTTGTAAGGATAAGAATAATAATTTTTTTCATAGGTTTAGGTTGATTAGTTAGGGTTACCTCTTTGTTTGTTAAAAACAAAGAGGTTTTCTCTTTTTTAATTTGGCTAAAAGTTCGTAAACTTGCATAAATTTAAATTGAAATGAAAAAATTACTTTTATCGATTGCGATAGCAGCTACTTTTGTTGCTTGTGACAAAAATAAATCAGCTTCGGGAGATAATACAACTACAGAAGTTACTCAAGAAGGAAAAGATGCTTCTTATGCTTTTGGACTTAGTCTTGGACAACAAGTTGAAAATTATAAAAATAATCCTGCTAATAAAGATTCTTTAGATTATAAAGCAGTAGAACAGGGAGTTAAAGATTATTTAAAAAATCCGGAAGAAAAAAATTCTTATGCTTTTGGGATGCAACTTGGGACTCAAATTACAAGAGTTTTTGAAGATGAAGTGTTAAAAGATGGATTAAGCAAAGACGAAATTGTTGCTGGTTTAATGGACTATTTAAATAAAAAAGAAACTAGGATCTCGGCTGATACAATTAATGTTTTAATGCAGAATTTTTACGAAGCTCAGCAATCAAAAGCTGCTGAAGGTAATAAGGCAAAAGGTAAAGAATTTATTGAGGCTAAAAAGAAAGAAGCAGGAATAAAAACTACTGAGTCAGGTATTGCTTATAAAGTTATAAAACAAGGAACAGGAAAACAAGCTAAATTAGGCGATGTTGTAAAAGTAAAATATACAGGAAAAACCATTGATGGAAAAGTTTTTGATTCCAGTGAGCAATCTCAACCGGAAGGTATAGAGTTTCCTTTAACTCAAGGGAGTTTAATCCCGGGATGGATAGAGGCTGTTCAATTAATGAAAGAAGGTGGTAAAGCTGAATTCTACATTCCATCTGAATTAGGTTATGGAGATAACGCAGCAGGTCCGGACATTAAACCGGGTTCTACATTAGTATTTGATTTAGAATTGGTTGAAGTAAAAGATGCTCAATAATAAATAAGAACATTTTAAACTGAAATAACCCGTCTTGATACCTATCAAGGCGGTTTTTTATTTGTTTTGGTAGGATTATTAAAAAATAGGATTTATTTCTTTGATTTAGAAAAAAGACAAAACGGTTCTCTTTGTTAAGCTACGATTTTCTTTAAATTATAAGCTAAAGCATGTAATTAGAACTCTCATCATCGCTTTAGAAAGCATAAAAACTTGGTGGAAGAAGTATCCTATCCGTCCTAATGAACAATGGGTAAGTGATATTATTTATATCGGCGAAAGATAAAATCCGATGTATTTAGCTTTGATAACCGATGCGTATTCTAAAAAGATAATGAGATAGTCTAACAGTTTAGATGTTAATGGTTGTTTGAGGACTTTAAAAAAAGCAATTAAAATAAGAAAAGATAAGAAATTACCACTGATAATCATTCAGACAGAGGGTTGAAATACTGCAGTGATACGTATCAGGAATTATTTGTTTGAGACAAGGTGCAATATAGTATGATAGAGAGTTATGACCCTTATACCAATGCAATAGCAGAGAGAATAAATGGCATTTTAAAACAAGAATTTAAGATTGATTGTTATGGAAAAATACACAGAAGATAGAAAAGTATTGGTAGTAGATGTTGTCAAAAAACACAACACACTAAGACGGCATTACTCATGTTTTTACAGAACCGCTGAGAAAATGCACAGACAAAATGAAATACAAATCAGAACTTATAAAAAAATTGGAAAAAAGAAGTCTACTTCTCTTTTCCAATAAATTAACTATTTTACTCCCGAAAACCTGTAACGGCTTTTTATTACGAGGCAAATTGAATTTTATTTACCTTGATTCTTCAGTTTTTGTTGTTCTTGTGCTTGTTTCATGGCTTGGTCTAATCTTTCTTGCCATTTACTTTTTTTACGTTTTTTAGGATTCTTTTTATTTTGCTGAATTTTCGCATGAATTTTTTCATCGTCTATCAACACATTTTTAATTAATAATACCAATCCTATATTAATTGCATTTGAAACGAAATAATACCAAGATAAACCTGAAGCATAGCTGTTTAAGAAAAATATAAAGAATATTGGCATAATATACATCATTATACGCATATCCGGCATTCCTTCTTGTTTAGGTGTTTGCATCATGTTTCCTGAAAATTTAAAGTAAATTACCATTGTAACTACATATAATAATGCAAATAAACTCACATGTCCTCCGTAGAACGGAATATGAAATGGTAATTCTACAATAGAATCATAAGCAGTTAAATCGTCGGCCCATAAGAAGCCCTTTGCTCTCAAGTCTATCACATTCGGGAAGAAATTAAATAGAGCATAGAATATCGGTATCTGTAATAATGCCGGCAAACAACCTGCTAACGGATTAACCCCCGCAGTCCGGTAGAGCTTCATCGTTTCTTGCTGACGCTTCATTTGGTTATCTTTCCCTTTATATTTTTCATTTAACTCCTCAATATCTGGTTTTAAAACCTTCATCATTGCACTTTGCTTATATTGCTTGTACATGATAGGAGATGTAACCAATTTTACAACAATGGTTAACAATGCAATTACCCAACCATATTTAAGACCCCATGATGCCATGAATAAGAAAGTAGGTAAAATTGCCCATTCGTTAATCCACCCAAATATTCCCCAACCAAATGGAATGATATGTTGAAAGTCTTTTTTATATCCTTTCAGCATTTTAAAATCTAATGGGAAAAAGTGCCATGTATAGCTTTCGTTTAATTCTCCGTTTACATTCATTTTTGAATTAAATGTAAAAGTTTTTGAGTGTTTAGTATCTTCTTTTGGGTCATCTTCTACTGACATTACCGCATTATCAAAAGCTACTTTAGGCTCTAAGATAGTAGTGAAAAACTGTTGTTTAAATGCTACCCAATCTAGTTTATCATCATCGTCTAAAACCTCATTTCCTCTTGTGTATCCTTTTTCTTTATATCCGTTTAAACTATAATGAATGTCTGTTACTCGCTTTTCCCAAGCTAATCCTTTTTCTTGAGAAATAGCATTCATTTCAAAATCAATTTGGGCTATTTTATCAGTTGATATTTTATTTAAACCTTGTGAACGAACAGAAAAGTCTAAGTCATAATCTCCGTTTAGAGTATATGTATATTGAATTGTGCCTCCATTCTCTTGCGTGGTAAATATTACCGAATTCCCCTCTTGTTTAGCTGAAAAAGTTCTTTTAGATAAATCTATTAAACGGCCTTCTCTATCATTAATTTTTAATGAAAAGTTTGCGTTATTACCATCAAAAAGATATAATGGTAAATCATCATCATTAGTTTTATGATTGTAGGCTTTATATTCCTTTAATTCTACTTTGTTTATTTGAGCTCCTTTATTGGTTAACTCTATTAAAACTTTATCGTTTTGTAATGTGAAAGTTTGTGCAGGTACGTTAGACGAAACATCAGTTTGTTGTATTTGTTCTTCTTTTTTATCTAACTCTTTCGTTTCTTCAATTACTTGATTTTCCACTTTTTGCACTTCTTTTATTTTCTCCGGAGTTGGTGCTGTAAAATACCAATACCCGATTATTAAAAGAATCATTAAACCAAAACCGATCAGTTGATTTTTATCAAATTTATTTTCTTGCATTTAATTATTTCTTCTTGTTATTATTATGTTCTAAGGCTGCTTTTAAAAATTCTTTAAATAAAGGATGCGGACTTGCTACCGTACTTTTATATTCCGGATGAAACTGAACTCCTATATAAAAAGGATGATCTTTATATTCTATTGTTTCTACTAAAGAAGTGTCAGGGTTTACTCCTCCAGGAGTAAATGATGATTTTTCAAACTCTTCATAGTATTCATTATTAAATTCATAACGGTGTCTGTGGCGTTCTTCTATTGTAGATTTACCGTAGATTTCTCTTATTTTAGAACCTTCTTTTAAATTACATTTCCAGTTTCCTAAACGCATAGTTCCGCCTTTGTAAGATATATTCTTTTGTTCATCCATAAGGCTGATTACAGGGTGTTCTGCTCGTGAGTTTGTTTCGGCACTTTCTGCATCTTTATACCCTAATACATTTCGGGCAAATTCTATTACCATCATTTGCATTCCTAAACAAATTCCCAATAACGGAACATTGTTTTCTCTTGCATATTTACAAGCTGCTATTTTCCCTTCTAAACCTCTGTCACCAAAACCGGGTGCTACTAAAATACCATCTGCATTTCCCAATATTTCGGCAGTGTTCTCTTTGGTTAAATCTCCTGAGTATATCCAGTTTATTTTTACTTTAGTTTTTATTTGAGATCCTGCATGTACAAATGCCTCTGTTATAGATTTATAAGAATCTTGTAAAGAAATATATTTCCCTACTAAAGCTATTTCTACTTCGTGCTCAGGATTTTTATGATTATGTAAAAACTTCTTCCAATTAGTTAAGTTTGGATCTTTTTCAATTGGTAAATTTAAACCTTCCAGAGCTATTTCGTCAAAATTTTGCTCTCGAAGCATTAAAGGCACATCATAAATAGTCTCCGCATCTTGACATTGAATTACGCTTCCTAATTTTACATTGCAAAATTGAGCTAATTTAGATAAAGTTTCTTTTGGAATTGTATGCTCTGTTCTACAAACTAAAACATCTGCCTGAATTCCACTTTCCATTAAATACCTTACCGAATGTTGAGTTGGTTTAGTTTTCAACTCTCCACTTGCAGCTAAATACGGAACTAATGTTAAATGAATCATCAATGAGTTATGCTTTCCTAAATCATATCTCAATTGTCTTACTGCTTCTATAAATGGTAAAGACTCAATATCCCCAACAGTTCCACCAATTTCTGTGATAATTATATCGTAATCGCCTGTTCTACCAAGCATTGTGATACGACGTTTTATCTCATTGGTAATATGTGGGATAATTTGTACGGTTTTTCCCAAGAAATCTCCTCTACGTTCTTTTTCTATCACAGATTGATAAATTCTACCCGTTGTCACATTATTTGCTTGTGTTGTCGGGTGGTTTAAGAAACGCTCATAATGTCCTAAATCTAAATCGGTTTCCGCTCCGTCCTCTGTTACATAACACTCTCCGTGCTCATAAGGATTTAGCGTACCCGGATCTATATTTATATACGGGTCTAATTTCTGAATAGTAACTCTGTAACCTCTTGCTTTAAGTAATAAACCTAAACTTGCTGCAACAATCCCTTTACCTAAAGAGGAAGTGACGCCGCCCGTTACAAAAATATATTTGGTTTCTTTTTTTTCCATGACAAATTTTTGAATCCGCTTGCAAAAATAGGGTTTATTTAGTTGCTTACAAAAAGGTTTTAACTATTTAAAGCTAAAAGAGTTTAATTTTGGAAAAAACGAGGTAATTTTTAGAGAATAAAAAAAGGCAAGCGACCTACATCACACCGCTACGACCGCATACCCTTGCTACGTTCCCGTCCTGGGGGGATTCAGCAGGAGCTGGTTGTGTAGGACTTGCCTTAGGAGTGCAAATATATAAAAATTTATTTTAATAAAAAAAGTGGATTCCTATATTTTAGTTACTTGAGTTTATTAGTATATAAAAATCAGCATTCTATAAGATAAATTTCTTGTTTCAGGAATAATAAACTGGGATATTCCATTAAATAATTTGAACATTTTGATATTTAAGCATTAGAAAATTATTTAAAATAAAAATAATTGATACTTTTGTTCTATCAATTAGTTTTATAAATGACTTCAAAAGAGATATCAAAAGGAATATTAAAAGCTGTTGGAACGATTTTTATTATTATATTGGGAGCATATCTTCTTTATATAATTCGTCCCCTTATTTATTATATTCTAATAGCTATGATTGTATCTTTAATCGGTAGGCCTATTGTAAGAGCACTTCGTGTATATTTAAAATTCCCTCCTACATTAGCAGTAGCTTCTACTATATTATTATTAATAATTTTCAGTTTAGGAGTTATAAGTTCATTTATACCTTTATTAATAGCTCAGGGTAAAAATTTATCTTTGTTAGATGTTGGAGTTTTGAAAGCAAATATAAAATATGTAATACAAGAGGCTCTTCAATATGTGAACATGAAGTATAACCCAAGTATTCTTGATATCTCCAGATATATTAGTATTAATGATCTTCCTGATATTATAAATTCTTTACTCAGTTTTTTAAGTGATTTTGGGATTGGATTTTTATCGGTATTATTTATTAGTTTTTTCTTCTTAAGGGATGGTGGGAAAATAATGGAAGAGATTTTGAAATTAATTCCGAGAGATAAAATAGAAAATACTCGTAACTCTTTAAACGCTATAAAAAGCTTATTAAGTAGATATTTTATCGGGTTAATTCTGCAAATTACAGTATTATTTATAATCTATACTGTAACTTTACTTCTTGTGGGAGTTCCTAATGCTGCTATTATAGCGGTTCTTTGTGCTTTATTAAACCTCATTCCTTATTTAGGTCCGGCTGTCAGTTTTTTTGTAATCGTAATATTGACTATGACAGGGTATATTGATTCTGATTTTGCTACTGTTATTTTACCGAAAAGTATTTATGTAGCCATTGGGTTTTTATTCGCTCAACTTTTAGATAACTTTGTAAATCAACCATTAATATTTGCTAATTCAGTAAAGTCTCACCCATTGGAAATATTTTTTGCAATTCTTGCAGGAGGATATTTATATGGAGTAATCGGAATGGTTATAGCAATTCCTGCTTATACTGTAATTAAAGTGGTGTTAAAAGAGTTTATGGGCAATAATAAAATAGTTAAGTCGCTTACAAGCAGGATGTAATAATTAATTGTTCTAATTATTTACCCAAATTTCTAAACTCTCGCTTATTCGGTCAGCTTCTTGTTTTATGTTTTTTTTGGAAAACTCAGAAAGCTTATTAATTCTCTCTATAAAAAAAGCATCTACACGATTTTTAATAGCTTCTTCTGTTGTCGTATATTCTGCTCCGTTTATCCAAATTGCAATATCGTTTATTCCTTTATTTTTTAAATATTCATAACTTAAAAGTGTATGATTAATACTGCCTAAATAATGTTTTGTAACAAGAATTACTTTATCGGTTGGCTTAATTAAATCTGCTATATTTTCCTTATTATTTATAGGAACTAACAGTCCGCCTGCACCTTCTATTATTAAATGATTATTGGTTTTTGGACGTTCAATTTTATCTATTTCTATAAAAATATTATCTATTTCCGCAGAAGCATGAGGCGATAAAGGAGTGTTTAATCGATAGCTTTCTCGGTGAAAAGTCGTTTTTAAATTAGAAACCATTTTTTGAACTTTAATAGTATCAGAATTTTCTAAATCTCCTGATTGAATAGGTTTCCAATAATCAGCCTGTAATGCTTCTACTGCAACAGCAGCTGCAATGGTTTTTCCTACTTCGGTCCCAATTCCTGTGATAAATATATTTTTCATTTCAAAGAATTTATCGAATTAAATAATAAATCTATTTCTTCTTTTGTATTATAGCTATGCAAAGTTATTCTAATTCTCTCTTTTCCCATAGGAACGGTAGGAGAAAATATAGTTTTAACAGCAATATCTTTTTCATCTAAAACATTGCTTAAACTTTTTAAATCCTCAATATTCCCTAAAATTCCTTGAATAGCAAAATTAGAATCTAAAAAACTAAAATTATCTTCAGTTTCTTTAATTTTACCTTGGAAATACTTTATATTTTCGTTTAAATTCTTCTTTTCTTTTTCTGACTGATCTAATAAAGTATGAGCTTGTTGCATCACCTCTAATTCGGCATTGCTCATGGCTGTGGTATAAATAAACGGACGTGCAAAATTGACTAAAAATTCTTTTAATTCTTTACTTCCTGTAACTACTGCCCCATGCGTACCCAAAGCTTTCCCGAAAGTATGAACACGAGCGAAAATTTCATTTGAGTAATTTTCATAAATACCTTTTCCGTTTCTGCCTAAAGCCCCTGTAGAATGAGCTTCGTCTAAAATAATAAACCAATTATTTTTATGGCAAGCCTCTAAAATTTCAGGATTTACCTCATCGCCGTCCATACTGTAAATTCCTTCTGTCACAACAAATACGCTACCCGAACTTTTTTTAGATTTTAAAATTAAATCTTCTAAATCATTATGTTTGAATTTATAGCTTTTGGCATTACTCAACCTTAAACCGTCTCTCAAAGAAGCGTGAATCAATTCATCGTACAATATTGTATCTCCGCGTTGCGGAATCGCAGACAAAACCGCCAAATTTGCTGTGTATCCCGAATTAAATATTAAAGAAGATTCAACATTATAAAAATCGGCAAGAAAATTCTCCACTTCCTCGCAAAAAACAGAATTCCCCGAAATCAATCGTGAACCTGTACTCCCGGAATGTGACTGTGTAGTTTTAAATTTATTTAATTTTTTAGCTATTCCTAAATAATCATTAGAGAAAAAATCAACTTTATTATCATATATTTTTAATTCTCTATAATTCTCGAGTGTTTTTCTTTCTTCTATTAGTTTTTTTGCTTTTTCGGGAAACATAAGTTTTTTATTATTAAATACCTTCTGCCATAAGAGCAGAGGAGAATATTTATGTAAAGTTATAGATTTTTAGACTCAAAACTTAACTTTTTTTAAAAAGTGCTTATTATATGAGGTAGTAATTACTAAATTTTTACAGAAGATAACCTGTTGTGCATTATAATATTTTTCGAGAGCGAAAACCCTTATATGATACTCTTTTTCCAAATATTTAAAGAACTTTCCTCAAGGGGATAATTTTGAAAGTAATTTAGCCTCTACTTGCGTTCTGATTTTCCCTTGAGGGGAAGTTTGCGAGAGTAGAGTATGTGAAAAAGGGGTATTTTATTACAAAAAAAAGATTTTAATTCTTATTCTAAACAAAATGCACAACTGGTAGAAGATATAGTTATTTTGTCAGCTAAAAAAATATTTAAGAAATTTAAAAGTTATTAATATTTATGTTTTAAATATGTAAAAGAAAGCTATAAATAGTCGAGATATATTCCTTACTTAAAATCATTCTAAACTTAATATTCCTTAGCTTTGCACGTTCAAATGATAGTATATGCGCACGAAATCAACAGGTAAGAAGAAAATAAATATTGTAACGCTTGGGTGTTCTAAAAACATTTATGATTCTGAGGTGCTTATGGGGCAACTCAAAGCAAACGGAAAAGATGTTGCTCATGAACAAAAATACGGCGATATAATCGTTATTAATACCTGTGGTTTTATAGAAAACGCAAAAGAGGAATCTATAAATACTATTCTTAATTACGTTCAGTTAAAACAAGAGGGAGTTGTAGAAAAAGTCTTCGTTACGGGTTGCTTATCAGAAAGATACAAACCGGATTTAGAAAAAGAAATTCCGGACGTTAATCAGTATTTCGGAACGCGAGATTTACCATTGCTTTTAAAAGCCTTAGGCGCTGATTATAAACACGAATTGGTAGGTGAGCGTCTTACCACAACGCCTAGACATTTTGCTTATTTAAAGATTGCCGAAGGTTGCGACAGACCTTGTTCTTTTTGTGCTATTCCGCTCATGAGAGGAAAACATAAATCTACTCCGATTGAGGATTTGGTTACAGAAGCAAAAAAATTGGCGAAAAAAGGAACTAAAGAATTAATCTTAATCGCTCAGGATTTAACTTATTACGGATTAGACCTTTATAAAAAAAGAGCTTTGGCTGATTTATTAAAAGAATTGGTAAAAGTAGAAGGTATTGAATGGATTCGTTTGCATTATGCATTCCCGACAGGCTTCCCCGAAGATGTTTTAGAAGTGATTAAAAATGAGCCAAAAGTTTGTAATTATATAGATATTCCTTTGCAACATATTTCTACTTCTGTTTTAAAATCAATGAGAAGAGGTACTACCAAAGAAAAAACCAATCGACTATTAGACGAGTTTAGAAAAAAAGTGCCGAATATGGCGATTAGAACAACGCTTATCTGTGGTTATCCGGGAGAAACTGAAGAGGATTTCCAAGAAATGAAAGAGTGGGTAAGAACACAAAGATTTGATAGATTAGGTTGTTTCACTTATTCTCACGAAGAAAATACGCATGCTTATAATTTGGAAGATGATGTTCCACAAAAAGTAAAAGAAAGACGAGTTGAAGAAATAATGGAAGTTCAATCTCAAATTTCTTGGGAATTAAATCAGGAAAAAATAGGCAAAACTTTTAGAGTTTTAATCGATAGAAAAGAAGGTGATTACTTTATAGGTCGTACCGAATTTGATTCGCCTGATGTAGATAATGAGGTACTTATAAATGCCGAAGAAATCTATTTACCTATCGGGGATTTTGTGGATGTGAAAATTAAAGATGCCTCAGAATTTGATTTATTTGGAGAAGTTATAAATGATTAATTAAATTTAGGCTAAAGATTTTCATAACTTTACATATATTTGTTGTTTATAAAATTAATCAATGGTTAAACAAGTAATTATAAAATCAAGCTTAATTCTATTTTTAATTACGATGTTAATATTTGGCATCGTTCAAATTTTATTCAGAACACAAGAGTATTTTCAGATTTCAGATTTTCAATATCTTTTGGCTACTTCTGTTTCCAACGCCTTTATAATTACAAGTATCTACGCCATTGTTGCTGCCTATAATATGCTTACCCAAACAAAAAAACAGCAACTTAGCTTTTTTAAAGTATTTGGGTTATGTTTCAGTCCGGGAGTAATAGCCGGTTTTCTAAGTTTAGCCGTTATTTTTCTAATATTTAATAATTATTTTCCGGAAGGAGTAGAACAGTTGAAAAATGAATATTTAGACTACAGTTTATTACAGTACAAAAATGAGGCATCTTACGAGGAAGCTGCAAAAATCATTAATTCTGACGCCGTTAGAAATACTAATATATTAAATTCCAGAACTTTTATATTAGCTTCATTAATCATTGTATTTTTCAATTTTTCATTAGGTCTGATGATGGCTTTCTTATGGAAAGTAAAAACTACCCCCACTAAACGCTAATTATATGAATCTTTCGGTTGTTATTCCATTACTTAACGAGCAAGATTCTTTAGAAGAACTGCATCGACGAATATCTGAAACTATTGAAAATCAACTACCCGAAATCAGTTATGAAATTATTTTTATAGATGACGGAAGTAGCGATTCTTCTTGGAAAGTTATTTCTAATTTAAGCAGTGCTTTTCCTGAAGTGAGAGGAATTAAATTCAGAAAAAACTATGGAAAAGCCCAAGCTCTGAATGCTGCATTTGTAAAAGCTAAAGGGAACGTAGTTGTCACAATGGATGCGGATTTACAAGATTTCCCTGAAGAGATTCCAACTTTATATAATCGAATTTTAAACGAAAATTTAGATCTTATTTCGGGTTGGAAACAAAAAAGAAAAGACCCTGTTTTAACTAAAAATATCCCATCTAAATTATTCAATGGTGTAGCTAGAAAAACAAGCGGATTACATTTACACGATTTTAATTGCGGACTAAAAGCTTATAGAAAAGACTTAGTAAAATCTATAAAATTGCGTAGCGATATGCACCGCTATATTCCTGTTTTAGCAAAAAATGCAGGGTTCACTAAGATTGATGAACAACGTGTGCAACATGCCGCAAGAAAGCACGGAACTTCTAAATTTGGTACAAGTAGATTTGTAAATGGATTTTTAGACTTAATTACTCTTTGGTTCGTAGGGAAGTTTGGAGGAAGACCTATGCACTTTTTCGGAGCAGTGGGAACAATAATGTTCATTATTGGTTTTTTAACAGCATTAGCGCTTGGTGCTCAAAAATTATACTTTTTATCACAAGGGATTCCTGCAAGATTAGTAACCGACAACGCTTGGTTTTATATTTCTTTAACCTCTATGATTATTGGCTCTCAGTTATTTTTATCGGGCTTTGTGGCAGAACTTGTAGTTAGAACTCGAGAAGATAAAATTGAATACCAAGTTGAAGAAGAGTTGAACTTTGACTAATTTTCTTAAATAATACTCTTTCAAACAAATAATAGAAAACTTTTCTAATAAAATATTAGTTTATTCTTTATTTTTTAGCTAAATTTAGGGTTAAAATAAAAGAATGAAAAAACTATTTTTACTATTTTTAATTGGCTTTTGTTTAACCTCGTGTAAAAAAGGAATCACAGGAGAAGGAACTGCCGATATTGCTCAAGATTATAAAATCAGTAATTTTACTGAGATTGAAGCTAAAGGAATCTTTAAATTAATGCTTGTAGAAAGCGACTCTACATATGTAAGTGTTCAAACACACGAGAATTTAATCCAAAATATGGATATCTCAACTTCAGGAAATACTTTAAAAATTTCTGAAAAAAAAGGTGTTGATAGTTTTGAATCTTATGAGGTATATGTATATTATAATCAGCCAATAGAGGAAATCAGTATAGATGGTAAAATATTGTTAGAATCCGCAGGCGTTTTCAGAGGGAATGAATTAGATCTGGAAACTAAAGACAACTCCAGAATAGATTTGTTTAATGTGGATTTAAAACAGTTAGATATTGAGGCAGAAGAAAACTCAGAAATTACACTACAAGGGAATACTACTAAATTAAATATAAAAAAGGCTAAGGGAACTACAGTTTTAAATTTATCAGACTTGGTTTCAAGTGTGGTAAATGTAAACCTATCAGACGAAGCTAAAGTAAAAATCAATGTAGTAAATGAGCTAAATGGTAGAGTTCAAAATAACGCATCTTTAGAGTATTTTGGTAATCCTAAAAAAGATGTGGATGTAAAAGAAAGAGGAATAATTAAAAATAATTAAAAATATGAATGCATTAGATAAAGCAAAATTATGGTTAAGTGATGCTTACGATGAAGAAACTCGTAAAGCAATACAATTAATGATTGATGAAAACGGAACTGAATTACAAGAATCTTTTTATAAAGATTTAGAGTTCGGAACCGGAGGTATGCGTGGAATTATGGGAGTAGGTACAAACCGATTAAACAGATATACTTTAGGAGCAGCTACACAAGGACTTGCCAATTATTTAAAAAAGCAGTTTCCGGGAAAAGAATTAAAAGTAGCTGTAGCTCATGACGTAAGAAATAATAGTAGAGAGTTTATGCAAATCGTAGCTGATGTTCTTTCTGCTAACGATATTAAAACATATATTTTTGATAGTTTCAGACCCACACCGGAGCTTTCTTTCGCAGTAAGACATTTAGAATGTGATGCGGGTATTGTTTTAACAGCGTCTCATAATCCGCCAGAATACAACGGATATAAAGCCTATTGGAATGACGGAGCTCAAGTGGTGCCACCACATGATAATGGTATTATTGAAGAAGTAAGTAAAATAAAAGTAGAAAATATAAATTTTAAAGCTAAAGAAGATTTAATAGAAGTTTTGCCTAATGAAATAGATTTAGCTTTCATAGAAAAAGCAGTTAAATACGGATCCAGAGATGATAAAACAGGATATGATGATTTAAAAATAGTTTTTACTTCTATTCACGGAACATCTATAGCTATTACTCCGGATGCATTAAAAGCTGCAGGGTTTAAAAATGTATATGTTGTAGAAGAACAGGCAGTGCCTAATGGAAATTTCCCAACCGTAAAATCACCTAATCCTGAAGAGCCTGAAGCTCTTAAGATGGCTTTAGATTTAGCTGAAAAAGTAAATGCAGATATCGTAATCGGTACAGATCCTGATGCCGATAGAATAGGTATTGCAGTAAGAGATTTGGAAGGAAAAATGGTTTTATTAAACGGAAACCAAACCAATACTGTATTTACTGACTTTTTATTGAATGAACTACAAGAAGAAAATAGAATTAACGGAAAACAGTTTATAGGTTCAACTATTGTAACTTCTGATATTTTCTTTGATTTAGCAGATAAATACGGTGTAGAGTGCAAAGCAGGTTTAACAGGCTTTAAATGGATAGGTAAAATGATTCGTGAAACAGAAGGGCAAGAAAAATTTGTTTGCGGAGGAGAAGAAAGCTTCGGGTTTATGGTAGATGACTTTGTAAGAGATAAAGACTCTGTAACTTCTACAATACTTGCTTGCCACATAGCTGCAAAGGCAAAAGCCAATGACAGTAGTTTCTATAAAGAGCTGATCAAGATTTATGGTAAAACAAAATGTTATCAAGAATCTTTAATTTCTATTGTAAAACCGGGAATTTCCGGAGCAGAAGAAATTAGCAAAATGATGTCTGACTGGAGAGAAAATCCACCAAAATCATTTAATAATTCTCCGGTAGTCACTATGAACGATTATTCTGAAGGTTATTCTTTAGACATAAAAACAGGAGAAAAAACAGCAATTGATTTACCAAAATCTAACGTGCTTATTTTCTATACGGAAGACGGAACTAAAGTTGCTGCAAGACCAAGTGGAACAGAGCCTAAAATCAAATTCTATTTCTCTGTAAAAGAAAACTTAGATAATATAGAAGATTATGATAAAGTAAAAGAAAAACTTTTACAAAGAATTGAAAATGTAAAAAAAGAATTAAATTAAGAGTTTTAATTTAATTGTTAAAATCGTCTCAGTTTGGGACGATTTTTTTATTCTATAATCAATATTAATAAAATACTTTCCAACTTAATTCTAATTATTATCTTTGCCTTGTTTTGGAAAGAATTACACTTCAACAATGGGTTGCGAAGAACAATTCAAATGGATTGTTGCGTTCGCTCGTATCTTTTATTAAAGAAAGTAACATAAATAATATTCAGATAAAAGGAGCTGTGGGCTCTTATTTCAGCTTTTTAAGTTCCGGTTTATTTGAGGAATTAAAACAGAATTTAGTCTTAATTTTCAATGATTCTGAAGAAGCGGCTTATGCTTTAAACGAATTAGAAAATCTGTACACAAAAGAGCAAGTTTTATACTTTCCCGCATCTTATCGCAGACCGTATCAAATAGAGGAAACCAGCAATGCCAATGTAGTTTTGAGAACAGAAGTTTTAAATAAACTTTCTAACTCTAAAAAACCGAATATTATTGTAACTACTGCCAATGCTTTAACTGAAAAAGTAGTTACCAAAAAAAGTTTAAACGAGAAAACTCAAAAAATAAAAGTTGGCGAAAAAATATCGGTTGATTTCCTAAACGAAGTTTTATTTTCTTATGATTTTCAAAGAGTTGATTTTGTCACAGAGCCCGGCGAGTTTTCTGTGCGTGGTGGAATTGTAGATATTTTCTCCTATTCAGATGACCAACCTTATCGAATTTCATTTTTCGGGGACGAAATAGAGAGCATTCGTAAATTTGATTTAGAAACACAGCTTTCCGTTCAAAAAGTGAATAGCTTTACTGTTATTCCGAACATGGAAAATAAATTCATTTCGGAAAAAAGACAATCATTTTTAGACTTCATTCCCAAAAAGAGCATTGTTTTAGCAAAAAATTTAATTCTCTCAAAAGATATAATTTCAAAGAACTTCAATAATGCAGAGACTGCTTTTTCTGAACTTTCAGGCGAGATAAAACATCAATCACCCGAAGATTTATTTATTAAAGGAGAAGACTTAACTCAACAATTAAAAGACAAGTTTTTAATCGAATTTTCTCATCAAACATTATTCACGCCGTTAGAAATATTTGAAGTTAATCAATCACCTCAGCCCTCTTTCAACAAGCAATTTGAAATGCTGATTGATACGTTGGAAAGTCAATATAAAGAAGGTTATAAAAACTTTATATTTTGTTCGGGCGAAAAGCAAATTCAGAGATTTGAGGAAATTTTTGAAGACATGGAACGGGAAGTTCATTTCACACCGATTTTAGGAATTATTCATGAAGGTTTTATAGACCACGACCAGAAATTAAGCTGTTTTACAGACCACCAAATATTTGAACGTTATCACCGATTTAATCTCAGAAATAATTTCTCAAAAAGTGAAAGTATTACGCTTAAAGAATTGACTTCCTTGCAAATAGGCGATTATGTAACTCATATAGACCACGGGGTCGGAAAATTCGGCGGATTAAAAAGAATTGACGTAAACGGAAAAATGCAAGAAAGCATCAAATTAATTTATCAGGATAATGATGTTTTATATTTGAGCATTCACTCTTTGCATAAGATTAGCAAATTCAACGGGAAAGACGGAAAAGAACCAAAAATTAATAAGTTAGGCTCACCCGCTTGGAAAAATCTAAAAAATAAAACCAAACGAAAAGTAAAAGAAGTCGCTTTTGATTTAATAAAACTTTACGCCAAAAGAAAAATGGAAAAAGGATTCCAATTTTCGCCCGATTCTTATTTACAAAACGAGCTGGAGGCATCTTTTATGTACGAAGACACCCCCGACCAATTAAAAGCAACAGAAGAAGTAAAAGCCGATATGGAGAATGAGCGATCCATGGACAGATTAATTTGCGGTGATGTTGGTTTTGGGAAAACGGAGGTTGCTATACGAGCAGCATTTAAGGCGGCAACAGACGGAAAACAAGTGGCAATACTTGTACCTACAACTATTTTGGCATTTCAACATTATAATACTTTTAGAGAACGTTTAAAAGATTTTCCCGTAAGAATTGAATACATTAATCGTTTCCGAACAGCTAAAGAAAAAACCGAAATTTTAAAAGATTTAGAAGACGGAAAAATAGATATTATTATCGGAACACATCAATTAGTTAATAAAAAAGTAAAATACAAAGATTTAGGTTTATTAATCGTTGATGAGGAACATAAGTTCGGGGTTTCAGTAAAAGACAAACTTAAAACTTTAAAAGCTCATTTAGACACACTTACATTAACTGCCACACCAATTCCGAGGACTTTACAATTCTCTCTTATGGCGGCAAGAGATTTAAGTGTTATTAAAACGCCGCCACCTAACCGTCAGCCGGTTGCAACAAAATTGATAGGCTTAAACGAAGAAGTAATAAGAGACGCTGTTTTTTACGAATTGCAACGGGGCGGACAAGTCTTCGTAATTTTTAATAGAATTGCGGGCTTGCAGGAAATGGCGGGAATGTTGCAAAGATTAATTCCTGAGGCTAAAATAGCCATAGGACACGGACAAATGGACGGGAAAAAGTTAGAAAGAACTTTGCTCGATTTCATGAACGGGAAATATGACATTCTGGTTTCCACCACGATTGTAGAAAGCGGGGTTGACGTTCCAAATGCCAATACAATGTTGATTGTTGATGCCCAAAATTACGGTTTGGCAGAACTTCACCAAATGCGTGGACGTGTGGGGAGAAGTAACCGAAAAGCTTTTTGTTATTTGATTACACCGCCTACCGTAACGCTCACAAACGAAGCGAGAAAAAGATTACAAGCGATTGAGCAGTTCAGTGATTTAGGTTCAGGATTTAATATCGCAATGAAGGATTTGGAAATTCGAGGTGCGGGAAATCTTCTGGGTGCGGAACAAAGCGGATTTATGGCAGAAATGGGATTCGATACTTATCAAAAAATATTGAATGAAGCTATAGAAGAATTAAAATATTCACCTGATTTTAAAGATTTGTTTAATGATGAAATCAATAAAAAAGATGATTTTGTTTCAGACTTTAATTTAGACTCCGACCAAGAAATTTTGATTCCGTATGAATATGTGAACAATGTGGAAGAACGAATGTCGCTTTATCAAGAATTGGCAGAAGTCGAAACGCCCGAACAATTACAAAAATTCAGTGATTCTTTAACCGACAGATTTGGAACGCAACCCGAAGAAGTTGTGGAATTATTAAAATCAATCGAGCTAAAATGGATTGCTAAAAAATTAGGAATAGAAAAAGTAGTTTTAAAACAAAATAAAATGTTGTGCTACTTTATAACCAACCCACAATCGCCTTTCTTTGAGAGCGAAAACTTTAGAAAAATCCCGATGTATTTAAGTCAAAATCCTACAACCACTTCTCTGGAAGAGAAAAGATTAAAAGGAAATGATTTTAATACATTAATTCTAAAAATCAAAAATGTGGATTCGGTAGATAAAGCAAAATCAATTTTGAATAATATAATAAAAGGGTAAATTTTATCAAACCTCCAAAACTTTTAATTCATTAGTTAAATAAACCAAGTAAGTTTTTGCGATGTTTATTCCTAAATTATTCAGGTTGTTTCTATACTTTGTGATTTGAGAAATATGAGATTTTAATTCTTCCCCTGTCTTATAATCCAATAAAAACCAACCGTTTTCAGTTTTCACCAATCGGTCGGGACGGAAAACAAAACCGTTCTCATCTATAAAATCTCTTTCGTTTAAGGCTTCAATATTTGTAAATGCTTTATTTAAAATCGAGTGGTTAAAAACCTCATTGATTCTGTCATTTAATAAAGTTTTTTCTTGCTGATTAATAAAGCCTTGCAAATAAAAATCATTTAAAACCGAATCTAAATCATTTATAGTATTAATCTGCTCTAAAACAGCATGAATTTTCTTTCCATAATCTTGAGATTCTCTAATGTTTTCTTCCCAAAGTTTAGCGTGTTCATTACTTATACGCACTTTTTCTGTCCAGTCGGAAGTGCTTAACTCAAAGTATTTTTGATTGTCTAAATTATCAGATTTTATTTTACTTTTTCTTTCCGGATTTCCCTTTTCAAAAATCAAAGAATTATCTGAATTTTGATTAATAAAATCATTCATAAATGTAATCGTAGAAATACTTTTAGCCGATTTCCCCAAAGGCGAAGTGAACATATATAATTGCTCCTCGGCACGTGTGGTCGCCACATAAAGCATATTAATCACGTCCATTAGAGAATTATTGATTTCGCCTTCAATTATATTTTTTACAGGCTCAGGCAAATACTCATGATTTTTTGTGTCTTCTATATAAAAGTCCGAGATTTTATCGTCATTAATCGGAATCCAAACGCCGTCGGTTTTTGATGAAAACGTGGCAAAAGGCAAAAATACAACCGGAAATTGCAACCCTTTAGACTTATGAATCGTCATTAATTTTATGGCATCAATTCCTTCCGGAACAGTAATGCTTTTCTTTTCTCCGTTTAATTCCCAATATTCTAAAAAGCTCTGGGCAGAAGATTCATTTTTGTTTTGAAATTGAAGTACCTCATCTAAAAAATATAATAAATAAGATTGATTATTTTTATTTAATCCCAATGCTTGAATGCTTTGCTCCGTTTGGTCATAAAGCGATTTCATCGGTAGGTTTAGGAAACTTAAATCTAATCCTAAAGCCCTTAATTCGAGCAAGAAATCATTAAAAGTTATATTTTTTACAGAGAGCGAAAAATTTGTAAAATCATCTATTTTTAAAATATTCAGGCGTTTAAGATGCAGTAAAAAATTAATTCTGAAAGTAGGATTTTCTACTTCTGTCATTAATTTAAACAAACTTAATAATAGCTGAATTTCTGCATTATTATTTAATAATAAAGCCTCGTCCGACAAGACCTCTATTTCATTTTCTTTTAAAAACTCGGCAACTTTATTTCCTTCGGCTCTGGCTCTTACCAAAACTGCCATATCTTTCCACCGAAAACCATTTTGTTGCGAGAATTTTATTTTTTCCAATAATTGATTTAAGGCTTGTTCAGAGAAAGTAATGTCCTCCTCTTTTTCTAAAATTTGTAAATGAACAAAACCTCCTTTTTTAGGATTTGCCTTTTGTTGATTCCCGATTTTATAAATTTCCTTAAACTCCTTATCTTGAATATATTCAGCGATGAATGTATAAAAATCATTATTGAAATTTATAATTTCATCAAAGCTACGCCAGTTCGTTTCTAAATTTTCGACAGAAATTCGTTGATTTTCCGTATTATTTATTAAATCAATCATTAATTGAGAATTTCCGCCACGCCAACGATAAATTGATTGTTTCGGGTCGCCCACCAGCATCACCGTATCTGACTGAGATAAAGCATTATCTACCAATGGATTTAAGTTTTGCCATTGTAGAGTAGAGGTGTCTTGAAATTCATCTATAAAATAATGATGATAACGCGTCCCGATTTTTTCGTAAATAAACGGAATCGGTTGCTCCTGAATATGCTGACTGATTATTTTATTAAACTCAGAAATCAGCATGACGTTATTCTCGTTTTTGAGTTCCTTTAATTTCTTTTCTACCTCATTATAAAGCGAAAGCGAATTAATAGTTTTATAAATTTTACTCCAAATATTTATCTCAACTAAATAATGTAAAACTTGATTTACACTTTCTTCAATTTTTGGGAAGATTTCTTCTATATTTAAAGAAGCGGTTTGAGTAGCTTTCCCTGAGGCGTATTTCTTTTCGGTTAAGTTTTTAAAATGAGTATTTGTAGGGAAGTCATACTTTTTTTCGGTGATTTTTTTGAAGAAATTAGGTAAGCCGCTTCTTGCTCCTCCGGCAAAATCGGCAAAATCTAATCCTTTGGATTTTATTAAATCTAAAATTTCTTGGCTTAATTCTTCTGCCTTTTTTTGAGCTGAAAAAAATTTAGTTCTTACTTTTTTTCTAAATTCAACCAACTCTTCCAAACTTAGTTTATTGAGTCCTTCCATGTATTCCGTGAAATGGTCGGAGTACATTTTTACTGCATTCTGAGCAACCTGAAAAGAAATATCCCAACGCTTGTCCTGACCTAAATTTTCTAAAGCAATCTCGGAAACGGTATCAGTTAATAATTTATGATTTTGTAAATCGGCATATAAAAGGTTTACCGCCTCTTCCATTAATTCGGAAACATTCATTTCCACATCAAAATTAACCGATAAGCCCAAATCCTGTGAAAACGCACGCATTAATCTTAAATTAAAAGTATCTATCGTGCTGACCGAAAACAAAGAATAGTTATGCAAAATAGTAGTTAAAACCTTTTTTGCTTTTTGCTGAACTTCGTTTTTTTCTAAACCTAAATGATTTTTTAATCCTGTTTGCTCTGCTTCTGAAATCTCTCCGTTAGTCCATTCTTTTAGCTTTTCTAAAATCCTTTCTTTCATTTCGTTGGCGGCCTTATTAGTGAATGTAATTGCCAAAATCTGACTGAACGCCATTGGATCTTTTTTAGAAAGCAATAAATATAAAAATTCTTGAACTAAAGTATAAGTTTTCCCCGCTCCGGCAGAAGCATTGTATATCTTGAAATCATTAGGTTGAAGCATAATTGAATTTTATAATTCAAAAATAAAATAATTTGTAGAGTATCTCTCTTTTTCTAGAGATTATTTAAAATAAAAATTGATGCCAGATATAAATATCTAACATCAATTATAATTAATTTTAATCCGAAACGGATTATAGCCTTCTTATTTATTAACAGCTTCTGATAATTGAGCTCCCGGCTTAAATTTAGCTACGGTTTTAGCTGCAATTTGGATTTTCTCTTTAGTTTGAGGATTAACTCCTTCTCTTGCACTTCTTTCTGAAGTAGAGAAAGTTCCAAATCCTACTAAAGCTACTTTATCTTTTTTTGCTAATGCTTTAGTTACATTGTCTGTAAAAGAATCTAATGCTGCTTTAGCTTGTGCTTTTGTGATACCGGCATCAGCTGCCATTGCATCTACTAATTCTGTTTTATTCATAATCTTATTTTAATTATTTGCAACAAATATACTATTTATAAGTATTTTAACAAGTTATAAATAGAGAAAAAACAAGGAAATAACGGGTATTTTAACTAAATTTAGCATTATTTAACTAATTAAATATTGATAATTCTTTTGAAGAACTCATTCCATTAGCAAAATCAGTAGCATTCATCCTCCTTTTTCCTTCTAACTGAACTTCCTCTAACCAAGCATAACCTTCTTTATGAACAACTCCTAATCTCTTATTTTCTTTTATAATTTTCCCTATCGGCTCAGAGTGATCTGCTTTCTCTATTTTTACTTTAAAAATTTTCAAAAACTTTTTATCTCCGTCTATATTTATATTTGTCCAAGCTGATGGATATGGATTTAACCCTCTCACAAAATTATGAATACCCTCTAAAGAATTATCCCAATTAATTTGAGTATTTTCTTTGAATAACTTAGGGGCATCTTTTAAATCCTGAGTTTCATTTTGAGGTTTAGGCTCTACCTTATTTTCCTCTAAGGCTTGTAAAGTTTCCACTACCAAATCTGCTCCATTATACATTAAATCGTCATGTAATTCTCCGGCAGTTTCATCAGGTTGAATATTTACTTTTTTCTGTAATAAAATATTTCCTGTATCTATATTTTTATCTAACAAAAATGTAGTAATACCAGACTCTTTTTCACCATTTATAATCGCCCAATTAATCGGGGCAGCTCCACGATATTGAGGCAATAAAGAAGCGTGTAAATTAAACGTTCCTTTTGGTGGCATACTCCAAATCACTTCGGGCAACATTCGGAAAGCTACAACTACAAAAACATCTGCATTTAAACTTTTCAACTCTTCCACAAAACTTTTAGCTTTCAATTTTGGCGGTTGCATTAAGTGTAAATTATTTTTTCGGGCATATTTTGTAACCGCAGAACTATGAATTTTCTGTCCTCTTCCTGCAGGTTTATCCGGTGTCGAGACTACCCCAACCACGTCATAATTTGCTTTTATTATTTTATCTAAAATATGAACTGAGAACTCAGGCGTTCCCATAAATACTACTTTTAAATTCGGTTTCATACGGAATAATAATTAGGTAATGTAAATTTAATTTTTTCTTCGTCTAATAAATTTTGTAATGCAGATAAAACCGCATCAAAATCATATTGAATAAATTGTTCTAAAATTTCGTCTTGCGTTTTCGGGCTGTCTTGTAAATACTCAAATAATTCTTTTTCATTTAATTTTTCTAAACCTTCACTTGGACTACAAACATTGCAAACTCCACATTTTTCGGTTTCTTTTTCGCCAAAGTAACGCAATAAAAGTGAACTTTTACAATATTCTGTATTTTCTATAAAAAAGAAAAGGTCATTTAAACGTTGCCATTTCAAAATATGATGATTATAGAATTCTTTCCAATAATCAATTTTGGCTAAATTATCTTCTCTGGGCGTTAAAAATTCCAGTTTTACAATCGCTGCATCTCTATAATATATTTTATGATTTTTGTTCAAAGTCTTTAAAGCCTCTTTCACTTCAGATTTTGTTATATTTAATCTTGTTGCAATAAAATATTCATCTATTGGTTTTGGCTCTTGAAAAATTCCGCCGTAATGCCTTGCAATATAACTTAAAACTTTAGATTCTGTGCTTTTATCTTCTTTTATATTATAATTCTCCTCCTCTATTTTTACTAAACTCTGTCTTTGTGAGCGATGAATTTTTATAATATTTTTCTTTTCCAAAAACATTAGAACTTGCCTTACTTTCGGTTTGTATAATTTATAAACCTCTCTAAACTTCTTTTCGGAAAATGAATGCTGTCCCGTGAAAAACTCGTTATCTCCTACCTGAAAATAATTGTATAATTTCTTTATTATATTTAAAAACTCTTCTTTTTTAGGCATTGCTGCTTTAAATTGTTTTAAAGCATTTTTTTTGTCAGTTTCATTGTACAGTAAAATTCCTGTTGCTGGATTTCCGTCCCGTCCGCCTCGACCAACTTCCTGAAAATAAGATTCTATTGTTGATGGTGCTTCGTAATGAATTACCAGACGAACATCAGGTTTGTCTATTCCCATTCCGAACGCATTGGTAGAAACCAAAATCAAATCATGACTATTAATGAAGTCTTTTTGACGTTTATTCTTTTCTTCTTTGGACAATCTTGCATGATAATAATTTGCATTAAAACCTCTTTTAGACAAATAAGTAGAAACCTCGTATGTTTGTTTTCTGGTCTTGCAAAAAACAATAGAACTGCCTTTATATTTCTTTAAATAATATTCTAAATCTTTTAATTTATCTGAGCTTTCATGAATTCTATATGCTAAATTCTTTCGTTGCAAAGATTTCTGAAAAACAGTTGCATTTTCGATGTTTAACTGCTTTAAAATATCGTTTTTTATTTTTGGAGTTGCTGTCGCCGTAAGTGCTAAAATTGGTTTTTTGGGATATTCTTCTTTTAAAGTTTTTAAAGCTAAATAAGACGGTCGAAAATCATGCCCCCACTCAGAAATGCAATGTGCTTCATCTATGGCAAAATAGGCGATATTCAAATATTTTAATTTTTCTCTAAATGATTTTTGACTTAATCTTTCGGGTGAAATATACAATAACTTCACACCTCCAAATCTACAATTATCTAACAAAATATCAATATCATGAGGCGTTAATTCCGACGATAATAATTCAGCTTTTATTCCTTTTTTCTTTAGACTTTGTACTTGGTCTTTCATCAAAGCTACCAAAGGTGAAATTACAAGACAGAGTCCATCCATTGTTAATACAGGAATTTGAAAGCATAAAGATTTACCACCTCCCGTTGGCAAAAGAGCAAACGTATCTTTTCCTTCAATTATATTTTGTATAATTTCTTTCTGTGGAAATCTGAATTCAGAATATCCCCAATATTTTGATAATATCTCTGTTGGCTTCTGTTTCACTCAAAAACAAAGATACTAAAAAGAATGCCTTTATTTAAAAATGTATTTATTTTCTAAGAACTTTCTGTTTTATTTTTTTGTTTAAATTTCTTAAATCTTTATTTTTCACAGTTTTAGTGTTAAATAATAAAACCGGTGCTACTATCCCGAAAGCAAGTCCCAATACAATAAATGTAGTTAAAAGTCCGAAACTAAATGTTTCCATAAAGTCATGTGGAAGAATATTTTGTTTGTCTTCTTCTGTAACTAAACGAATTAGCCCCATCATAAATTCATAACCAAATTTTCCCGGAATCATGTTTATAACTGCCGGAATTGTAAATACAATTGGTGGCGTATGCACTCTGTGAGCAAAATAAACTCCAAGCATTCCTACGGCAAAAGCTCCTAAGAATGAGGAAACTACCAATTGATTATGTAAAATAGTATTTAATAAAATAAACTTTGTGGCAAAACCGACTCCCCCTAAAATTGCGGTAATTAATAAGGCCCTTTTGGGTGTGTTAAATAACATGGCAAACCCTACGGCTACCCACATAGACCAAAATATTTTTTCTGATAAATTTATAAATGCTTCAAAAAATTCCATTTCCAAATATTGTTAGAGATAAAAAATAACCTACGGCGATCATAAAAATCAGCATCATTGCATGTACGTATTTTGCGAAACCTGAAACCAGATGTCCTGAGAGAACATCTATTAATCCATTGATTAGAGGAACTCCGGGAATCATCCATAATACGCAAGTTGCAAAAGCACTACTCATTTCAGGGAAAAACAGCTTAAAGATACTAACTACTGATACAGAAGTAAATGCTCCAGCTAACCAACATATATAGACATTAAAACTTCGTTTCATAAAGATTGAACGCCCATATAAGCCTAAAAAAGTAGCTAAGAAAACTACAAAAAATTGTAATACATCTCCGTCAAAAATTCTGCATAAGGCGGCTCCCGCTAAACTCACAAAGAACCAAGTTACATACTTTTTATAATGTGGTTTTGCTTTTATTTCTATTAATCTTTCTTGTATATCTTCTAAACTTAAATCATTGTCAATTACTTCCCATGATAAAATACTAATATCTGAAACGGCATTAAAATTAATCCCGTGTACAGGAATATTTACAAATTCTGTATATTTTTCTTTTGTATTTTTATCTTGTACAGTTAATGCTACTCCTGAATAAGAATGAAATATATGACAAGTATAATTAAAATGCTCCGATATTCGTTTTACATTCCTCAATGCTCTATTGGTGTTTGCACCGCTCATTATAAGCGTAGCACTGAGGTCTGCAAATAACTCCGTTGCGTGAATTAATTTTGATTTTTCTTCCATTTATATTTAGTTGTTCAGCAAATTTAAAAATAAAACTATAACAAATACATGATATAATTTAGTTTTAATTTTAACATAATTTTTTCTATACCTAAATTAGAGAAAATTTTGAGTATATGCATAAAATAGTTATAAAAAATTTATTAAATGAAATTATCGTTTAGCGAAAACAAATTTTAACCTGTTATGCATTATGATATTTTTCGAGAGTGAACACCCCTATATCACATGCTCTTTTCAAGTATTCAAAGAACTTTCCTCAAGGGAATGATTTTGGAAGTAATTTAGCCTCTACTTGCGTTCTGCTTCTCTCCTTAAGAGAAAGTCTGAGAGAACAGAGTATTGAAAAGGGGGTGCAGAAAATAAGATTTTAATTCTTGTTTTCAAACAAAATTCACAACGGGTAATTTTAAATATTTAAGACTTTATTATATAAAGTGATGAGTTGTTTTAAAAAGTTAAAGATTACTTTTGCACCTTTGAATTTTAGAATACTATAAATAAAAATGACAAGATCCAATAAATACTTTTTCGTTTTTTTCTTATTCATAAATATATCAATTTTTGCCCAAGAAAATTACTGGAAACCTATAAAAAACAATTATAAATTCAATCGTTCTGCACGTTCCGTATCATCTAATGCACAAGAGTTTGAGTTAGATGAAATCGCCTTCCAAAAAGCCTTATTTCAGCCTGATAAAACAGTGCTTTTTCCTGATGCTCAGGGGAATGTTAAGAAGTTTCGTATAACGCCTACGCATGTACTTTCAGAGGAATTGGAACAAAAATATCCCGATATTAAAACCTATGTAGGGACTTCGGTAGATAATCCTGAGGAGGAAGTGGTGTTTTCGTTGAGTAATTATGGTTTGGAAGCAATCTTTTTAAATGGTACAAATACGCAGTATATAGAGAAAAATGAGTCAACAGCGAATCGTTACTCTATACGACAAGCCAAAAATGAAGGGAGTCATATTGATTGTGGAGTAGGAGAAAATGCAGAAAGTATTAAAAAAGAATTGAAATCTTCTTTAACTGCTCGAAATGCTTATAATTCTGTTGAAGACGAGTACGATGATAGTAAGGTTAGAGTATATCGTTTGGCAATTGCCGGAACAACGGCATTTGTAGAAAGTCGTTCTGCTTGGATTTCTGCATCAAATGTGGATATGAAAAAAAGAATAGCCTTTAGAGAGGTAGTAAGAACAATTAATCAAGTTAACCAAATTTACATAGCAGATTTATCCATTAGATTTAAATTGGTTACAGACCATACTTTTTTGAATTATGGAGAAGAAGACCCTTTTCCAAAAGAAGATAAAGATTATCGTGAGCGAGGGTTTAGTTTGACGAAAAAGAAAATACAAAAATTTCTTGATGATAAAATAGGATCTGATAATTATGATATTGGTCATTTATTTCATGATGCTGATGTAGCAAGTTTAGCAGACTATAAAGTTGCTTGTAGACCTAATGAGAAGGCTTATGGTTTTTCTTGTATTTATAATATTAGAGATTATAGAAAAGGAGGTTTGTTTACAGTTGTTGTGGCTCATGAAATAGGACATCAATTGGGAGCTTATCATACGTTTTCTAATAAGTTAGATGATGTTTTATCTCAAGTGGAACCTGGAAGTGGAAGTACCATTATGTCATATGCGGGAATTACTGATACAGACGATGTACAATATAGTCGAGACCATTATTTTAATCATGTTAACATTCAGCAGATAAAAGACTATATGAAAATTTATGATTGTGCACAAAAAGAAGAAAGCCCTAACAGAAATGCACCACAGATAAAACCATTTCCAAAAGATACTTATATTATTCCTAAAGGAACAGCTTATCGATTGGAAGGAGAAGCAACTGACACAGATAATGACAAGTTATATTATTCTTGGGAAGAAGCAGATAACCTTTTATATGAAGAGAATGGTATGAAAAAATATGCTCTTGTTAAAAGGTCGGACTTTGGTCCTAATCTAAAAGTTGGAGGAATGACACGTGTTTTACCACCCAATCAAAATCCTACTCGTTATATTCCGCGAATGAGCCGAATTTTAGAAGGGAAATTAACACAGAGTAATCCGCAAACTTCGTCTAAAAATTCTTTTATTGAGAATTCAGAATGGGAAACAGTTTCCAATGTAGCACGTGATTTGAATTGGACATTTGTAGTGCGAGACCAGCCTATCAATAGTGGAAAAGCGGGAAGAGTACGAACTCAAAAATTAACATTAAAAGTTGTTGAAGGGGCAGGTCCATTTTTAATGACTTCACAATCATCAGAAACTACTTATCATGCTTATAAGCCGATTTCAATTACTTGGGACGTAGCAAAAACAAATCAAAATCCTGTAAATGCTCAAACGGTATCGTTGTATTTTTCTAAGGACGAAGGGAAAACATTTACATTAGTAGAAGGTAATCTTCCAAATAATGGAGCAGCAACCATTAAATTACCTAATAATATGGTGACGGAAAACGGACGCTTTATGCTAAGAGCCGATGATAATATTTTCTTAGCAGTCAATACAGCAAATATAACCATTACAGAAGGTACACCACCTGTGGATGTTACGCCACCAAAAACCATTTGCTCTAAACCTTCTACGGCACAAGGGACAGCATTGCCTACCAAAGTTGGAATTACTACATTAAACAGAAATACTCAAGATAATTGGGTGGGAAATTCTAAAAATGGATTTATAAAAATGGAATCCCATACCAAAGGTTTTGTCATAACCCGAATGACAGAAACCGAAATAAATAAGATAGCAGACCCAAAAGAGGGAATGCTAACGTGGGACAAAACCAATCAATGTTTAAAATTGTATAAAAACAACCAATGGAAATGTATTACTCAGGGTTGTAATGAGTAAACTTTGTGTTTATTACTTCAATAAAGTTTTCAATTTTGAAGAATTATAGAACAAAAGTCCTAATCCTCCAATTGTTTCTGAAATTAATCCTATTAATAAAACAGAGGAAGAAAATTCAATTCCGTTGATTTTCATAAATGCTCCTGTTGTAACTGCTATAAATCCTAAAATTAAAAGACCTATTAATACTCTGTTTGTGTTATTCATGACCTATTATTTCAATGTTAGATGTTCAAATATATAAATAAAATGTTAATTTTTAAAAAATAAATAAAAATAAGTTAATGATGTTTACTTATAGTTTTTCAATGGTTTCCGAAAGATATTCTAAAATCAACGAAGCTGTAAAAGTTTCCGGAGCGTGATTTTCCGTATAATATTCTGCGGTTTTCCCGTGAAGGTAAACGCCTAATAATGTGGCGTCTTTGGGTGAATATCCTTGTGCCAACAATCCAGTAATCATTCCCGTAAGAACATCGCCACTGCCACCCGTAGAAAGGGCAACATTTCCACTGCTGTTAAAATAAATATGGTCGGCAACCACCATTGTATAAGCACCTTTTACGACCATTATTACATTGTATTTTTGTGAAAAAGCTCGGACTTTTTCTATTTTTTCATAGTCATTTTTCCACTTTCCTATTAGTCGTTCTAATTCTTTTGGGTGTGGTGTTAGAATGCTGTTTTTAGGTAAAAGTTCTAATAATTCGTGATTTAAAGACAAACAATTTAACGCATCGGCATCGATTACCAAAGGTTTTGAATTGTTCTCCAAGAAAATTTTAAATCCTTTTTGAGTTTCTTCGTCCGTCCCCATTCCAGGTCCAATTCCTATGGCGGTCGCATCGACTTTTATATTGAATTGAGATACGATTTTATCGCTGTCGGTAGTAACCATTACTTCAGGTAGTGCGATTTGTAAAATCTGATAACCACATTCGGGAATATGAGCGGTTACCAAGCCACTTCCGATTTTTAAAGATGCTTTGGACGAGAGCAAAACGGCACCCATTTTTCCGTAACTTCCGCCGATGATAAGAGCGTGTCCGAAAGTTCCTTTGTGCGACCATTTATCGTGGCGAGGTTTGTAAATTGATTTTGCCAAATCTTCCGTAAAATAGTGATAATCCGTAGGAAGTTGATTGATATATTCTTCATCAAGACCAATATCTAAAATTGTCCAATCTTTTACAAAGTCTTTGTTATCAGGAAGAAATAAAGCCAATTTAGGTACTTGAAAAGTCAAAGTGTGATGAGCTTTTATTACTGAATTAGGTTTGGTAACAGGTTGATTGGCAAAAAGTCCCGAAGGTAAATCAATGGAAATTACCGTTGTTTTGGAATGATTGATATGTTGAATAAGTTCTAATGCAAGTCCTTCAGGTGGGCGGTTTAAACCATTGCCAAACAAAGCATCAATAATAAGTGTTTGATTTGTGATTTTTGGAAAATCGTCGGTACTTTCTATTATTTTTATGGTAGATTTGTATTTCTTCAATCTTTCTAAATTGGTAGAAAATTCCTCACCCGGATTGTTTCCTAATTTTAAAATATACACATTGACTGAAAATCCGTTATTTTCCAACAAACGAGCGATTACCAAACCGTCTCCGCCATTGTTTCCCGTACCACAAAAAACAGCAATCGGTTGCGTTTTAGGAAAATGAGCAATAATCCATTCAAAGCATTTTGTAGAAGCGCGTTCCATTAAATCCACAGACGAAATAGGCTCATTTTTGATAGTGAATTGGTCGGTTTGAGCGATTTGTTTTGGAGTAAAGATTTTCATAATTAGTGTTTTTTCTTGTTAAGAGATAGTGTAAAATTAGTAATTATTGTTGATATGGTGGAATGTTTATAGTTTGTTTTGACTTAAAGAAATAAGAAAATATTTTGTAGATTTGGTTTAAATATTGAGTGAAATGTATATTAATTTAAAAGAAAAATATACTCAAGAAGTATTAGCTATTTGGAAAGATTTTCAAAATTTTAACTTTCTAAATGAAAATGGGAAAGAATATAGAAAATCTCCCCTTCTTCCTGAACTTATAAGAAAAGAGGCTATTTTATTTATAGGAATAAATCCCTCTTTTAATCAGAAATCTATAATTCCCGAGCACGAAAAAAAGATAGCATTTTATCTGGAGTCTAAAGAAAATGATATTATTTATTTCGAAAAATTTAAAGATATAGCAAGATTTTGTGAAGAACATTGGACTCATTTGGATTTACTTTTCGTAAGAGAAACTAAACAAAAAGAAATAGAAAGATTATCTCACTTATCAGAAGGAATTAACTTTATATCTAAACAAATAGATATTTCTTTTGAAATAATAGAGCAGGCTTCTCCTAAAATTATAGTAGTTTGTAATTCTTTTGCATCAGAACTTTTTGGAAAGAAAAAGCAAAAACATAGTGTTTTTGATACAATATGGAAAGGATATAATCTTGATTTTTATAAGGATTTTGATGAAAATATAGGTACTTATAAAATTAAGTTAGGAGAAAAGGAAACACCTATTATTTTTTCAGGAATGCTATCTGGACAAAGAGCATTGGATAAAGGTTCTTTTGAGAGATTAAAATGGCAAATAAAGATGATTTTAAATAATGTTAAAAGTTAGTTTAATTAAAAACTACTCCACAGCCACAAAAATTTCTACTTCTGAGTTTTCTCCATTTTGTGATTTTTCGCTATATACTTCAAAATCGTAGGTATATTTTCGGTTGAGGTCGTTGTCTTTTTGCCAGATTTCTCCCCAAGTATCCGCTACTGCTTTAGGCATTTCGCCTTTTGCTATAAACTTTTTAAAGTTTTCTGCTTTAAATTCTCGTCCTATCAATCCGTTGGGGATTTCGTCTAATGTAGAAACGGGCATTCCAATAATAGAAGTGTATTCATCGGTATAGTCACTTTTGTAATCGGTGTAAATCGAGAGGATTTCGTTGGATATTTTATTTGGTATTTTTGTCATAATATTTTCCGAATAGAATTTACCCCAAAGTTCGCCTAAATCTTTTGCCGATTGATTATCTTTATTGGTTGTTCGTGTTGAAATTCCGATGATTTTAAATCCTTTTTCCATAGTTTTTTGTTTACGGGATATTATCTTTTTTGATAGATAAATTAATAAAGAAAATACAACATAAAAAGCAGAAAGTAGGAGTTCTGTTTTCCAATCTTTAAATTCACTAGGAAGCAAGAGATTATGTGAATTTTTAAATTTTAAAACTTCTATTGTTGTATTTTCATTTTCTGAAAAAATAGTAGGGTAAAGCTGATATAATTTATCTATATTCTTATCAAACTCACTAAAATATACTTTTTCATTATCAATATACCCTTTAACTGTGATGCTCCTTCTTCTATATGAAGAATTATATGAGTAATTTTCTATACTCATTTTCTCTGTAACATAGTTACCCTGTACATAATCAAATATTCTCCAACCATCAAAAAAAAGATTGAAAAAGAATACTACCAATACAGATAAATACCAGACTATTTTAAAAAATTCCCTCATTTATATTTGATGAGATTCTAAAACAAGTTCAGCACGATACACTCTAATAGTCACCCTTAACTTGTTTCAGGGTCGCATAATAACTTTCTTTACAAATATAAGCTTTATTCTTTATCCTCTAACTCTCCATACTTTTCCTTAAGAAGTTGCTTTAAGATTTCGGCCTCTTCGGCAAGGTCTTGTTTTTGAGCCATTTCAATCATTTTTTCGATAATTTCTTGCTCTATAAAGACCGGATAGCCCAATCGTTTGGAAATCTTTTTGTAATGTTCTTTTATCAAATTCGGGTTTTTTATTGCCTCTTTTACAGGGAGTTGATACCCGTCAAAAATAAACTGCAATCCGTTATAAGTTCCCGGTACAACTACACTTCCGTGGTCTTCTTCGGGATAAAATTTGTTTTCAATAATTAGATTAGAGATTTTTTTCTCTAAAAGTTTCTCCATAAAAGGAGTGATAGAAAGTTTATTTTCATTTTTAGGAGCTCCTGCTGTAGCAATATAAATTATCTTATTTTCATAAGGTTGGGTATCTTTTATGTTTGAGATTTGTTTTGTCAAATACTCATCATCCCACCAAAGGCTTGGGTCTAAAGCAATATACGCCTGAAAATCATCGGGCGACTTTACAAATGAATTAAGCGTTGCCAAACCGCCAAAAGAGTGTCCTGCCAGAATATTAAATCCGTTGGTTCTGTAATTTTTATTGATTTTGGGTTTTAATTCTTGATTGATAAATCGCATAAAATCAGGATTCCCGCCACTGGTGGAGAAATCGGCTCGTTTCCATTCTTCAGGAGTTTTCATATTTGTTGGTGTCAACTCATTGGTGCGGTCTTTTTGAATAATTGCCACCAAAATCACCTCCGGCATGGATTTATACAAACCATACGTCAGCCGGCTGACCAATCCTTTCATATTAAAAAAATGATTTTCACCATCAAAGAAATAAATTACCGGATAGGTTTCATTTTGTTTTTTGTCATAGTCTTGCGGTAAACTCACCCAATACTCTCGGTTGTCATTCAAAATTTCGGAATGAATGCTATGTTTTTGTCCTATAATGATATTTTCTTGAGCCCATACCGCTTGAAAATTTATAAATAAGGCTAATAAAGTAAAATAAAAGTTAATATAATGTTTATGCATTTTGATTATTGTTTAGATTCAATATAAATTATTACTTTTGTCGGCAAATTTAATTGGAATAAATTAAAATATGAAATTTAGGATACTGTTTTTATGCATTTTCATTGGGAGTTTCAGTTGTTGGGGGCAAGAAGTGCTTATTCAAGGTAAAGTTACCGATGATGAAAAAGAACCTCTTATAAATGTTGTTATTCGGGAAAAAGATACAGATAATTATTCGTATTCTGATGAAAATGGTTTTTATTCCATCACCGTAAAGGCAGGGAAAAATACACTTGAATATTATTATTACGGAGAAGTTCAAAAAGAAGTAAAGGTTAATTTTTCCGGTGGTAAAAATCAGTTGCCGAATGTGATTATTGCCGGTAGATCGGTAAATCTTGATGAGGTAGTGGTTTTAGGAAAAACGATTATTGATAAACTACAGGAATCGAGTTATAATGTAAGTGCCATTGATGCCCGTCCTTTTCATAATTCATCTGCCGACCTAACCAAAGTGATTGAAAATGCACCCGGAATTAAGATAAGAGAAGATGGAGGTTTAGGCTCCCGAACTAATATCAATATTAATGGGTTGAGTGGCAGACATGTGCGTGTTTTTATTGATGGAATGCCGATGGATGCTATGGGCTCTGCTTTCCAAATCAATAATTTATCTACCAATTTGGCAGAACGTATAGAGGTGTACAAAGGCGTTGTTCCCGTGAGTTTTGGGGCAGATGCTTTGGGAGGAGCTATTAACATTGTTACCAAAGAACCCAAAGGCTTGTATTTAGATGCTTCGTATTCGTATGGATCATTTAATACGCACAAAACTTTTGTAAATGCCGGTTACACTTCAAAGAGCGGATTCACAACGCAAATCAATGCTTTTCAAAATTACTCCGATAATGATTATTATATAAAAGCAAAAATCAAAGATTTTTCTACCAATTTATTGAGCAAAGAAGAGAAAAAAGTCAGACGCTTTCATAATAAATATCATAATGAAACGATTATCGCCAAAGTGGGATTTATCAATAAATGGTATGCCGATAAATTTTTATTAGGATTTACTTTCGGGAATGAATACGATGAAATACAGCACCCTGCGTATATTAATATTGCCTTTGGGGAGAAATATCAAACCGCAAAAATTATAATGCCTTCCTTAACGTATGCAAAGAAAAGTTTTCTTTTCAATAATTTAGATTTTCAACTTACGGCAAATTATAATTTGGGCGGAGGAAATAATTATGATTTATCAAACAAAGAGTATAACTGGCTTGGAGAGTCAAGGGAATCGAATTCTTTAGGAGAAATACAATATTCTAACTTTGAATATCATTACAATAATTTATCTGTGAATGCCAATTTAAAATATACTTTAAATTCACGTCATCATTTGGTGTTTAACAGTGTTTCCAGTTTGTTTTCACGAAAAGCAAATGAAAAAACCGATGCCGAGGATTATACAAATTTAGAACCGCGTATCAATAACCGATATATTAACGGACTTAGTTTAAATAGTGCTTTTTCTGATAAAATAAATACAACTTTATTTGCCAAATCATATGCTTATAAAGCTTCGGCATTTCTTAATTTATCACAGCAAAGCGGCATTTTTAATTTCCGTACGGTGACAAAAGATGAATCATTATTTGGGTACGGATTAACCGCAACTTATTTTATAAAAGATAATTTTCAAGTCAAAACCAATTACGAATTGGCTCGCAGACTACCTGTCAGCAGAGAGCTTTTTGGAGAAGTATTCGGTTTTTATATAGCTAATTTTGATTTAAAACCCGAAAGCAGTCACAACTTTAATTTAGGAGCGATTTATAGTCTTGATATTAGCAAAAACAGTACGTTTAGTGTCGATTTAAACTTATTTTATCGTCATACCAAAGATTTTATTCGGCTGAACGTCAATTATTCACAAGGAGAAGGTTCGTATTTGAATGAAGATTTAGTGAAAACCATTGGCTTGGATACAGATATACGATATTCATACAGAAATATATTCTCGATAAACGCCAATATCTCTTATCTAAACCCTAAGTTATATAAGGAAAAATCAGTGCTTAACCCAAGTACATTACCCAATATGCCGACGTTTTTTGCCAATACCAATGCAACGTATGTATTATTGAACAACAATGCAAAAAAGTTAACAGCTTCGTATGGTGTTCGTTTCATTAATGAATTTTTATACGATTACGATATCTACAAGGCATCTAACCGAGCCAAAATTCCTACGCAATGGAGTCACGATTTCTTTCTGACGTATTCTTGGGGAAAAGGGAGATACAATCTTTCGGCGGACGTGAAAAATATTTTTGATGCTGACCTGTATGATAATTACAGTTTGCAAAAGCCGGGCAGAGCATTTAGTGTAAAATTCAGATATTTTATAAATAAATACAATTAAAAATTTAATAATTATAAACAATAATCAATATGAAAATCAACAGAAAAAGTTTAGGATGGATAGCAATGAGTTTACTTATTTTTTCATCGTGTACCGATGATAACAAAAATGAAGAAACTATAGGTGCAAAGGAACAGTATGTAGTGGCTGTTTCATCAGGTAACAACGATTACTTGGTGGGAACTGAAAATTTGGAAAGTACAATAGATGCTACTTCCTCTAATGCCATTCAAGCACCGGGTGACAGAATATGGAATTTCTTTGAAAATAAAGTAGCCTACGGGTTTATTTATAACCAAACAGACCCAAGTACAACCGCTTCTTATATTTTGAATAAAGAAGGAAACATTGAACAACGAAATGAATTGGCGTTAAAAGTGGGTGTTCATACTCGTGGATTGGTAAACGGAGAGCTTATTTTAGCTTATTCTGACCGAAACCGACCACCGAAAGAAGGACAACCTGTACAACCTCAAAAAGCTTATTTTTATAAAGTAAATCCTAATACAGATGCTACCTCAGGACCTTTTGAAATAGAAACTAAAAACCTATTGGGTAACGGAGAATTTGCTTATTTTACAGACATAGCAGAGTATGAGGGAAGTATGATTGCCGGAGCAAGAAGTTTAAAAGATGCGAAGTTTAACTCTGATCACTTCAATAGTACTTATGTAGTTGTATTCAATTCTGATTTTACGGTAAAAAAAGTAATTAAAGATACCGGAAGAACCGGATTTGTGGCAGGACAAAAATACTCACAAGGAGAAACCGGACTGGAAGTAGTGGATAATGGAGATTTATACGTATTTTCTTCAGGACAAACCAATTACCCTAATGCTAATACTTTAATGATTCCTTCAGGAATTTTAAAAATCAATAAAGGTACTATGGAGTTTGATAAGGGATATTTCTTCAATATTACCGAAGCCTCAAATGGACACAATCTGTTTAGAACCTACTATGTAGGAGGCGATAAATTCATTGTGAATATGTACGACGGAAAAGGTGATAAAGCCACTTTTGGTGCATCTGCCGACCGATTTGCCATAGTGGATGTAGTGAAAAAGGAATTTAAATGGGTTACCGGAATACCGAAAGCTGCAGGAGGAAAAGAGGATAAATTCTCAATAGGAACTCCTTATATTGAGAAAAATAAAAGTCGTATCATTGTTCCTATTACAGATTCTAATTCAGAGTCATATCTGTATGAAATTAGTGCAGGAAACACTCAAGCTAAAAAGTTAGGAAAAGTAGTGGGAGAAAGTGCAAAAGCGATCGGAAAACTTCACGCACAATAAGAATAATATTTTTCGTATTATTGAAACCGCCTCAAGGGGCGGTTTTTTTGTGTTGGAAGTTTATTTAAAAAAGGATTTTATAAATTTTATCAATCGTATTTACCACATAATCCGCTTGGGATAAATCTTGATTTCCCGAATTTGGATTTTGATAACCAATACATGACATTCCCGCAGTCTTTGAGGCTTTTACTCCATTATAGCTATCTTCTAAAACCCAAAATTCTTGAGGTGGTAAATGATAATTTTCGGCTACTTTCAAAAAAATATCCGGAAAAGGTTTGCTACGTTCCAAAGATTGTCCGCTTACTAAAAAATCAAAATAATCTATAATGTTTAAATCTTTAGTAAAATGCTTTATCATTCGTAAAGAGGATGAAGATGCTACCGAAAGTTTCCAACCTTTTTCTTTTAAATAATGAACAAAATCTACTATTCCCGAAACCGGTTCTACTTTTTTACTGGGAAACTCCTGAAAGAAAATCTTTTTATGAAATTCATATAATTCTTGTGGTGTTCGGTTGGGAAGGAAATCATTGGAAACCTTTGTCCATACGGGAATATCTGACATTCCTGTAAAAGTTGCAAGATATTCTTCTGAAATATCTAATTCCAATTTCTTAAAAACAAGCCTCAAAATTTCTTGGTGCATCGGCTCACTATCCACCAAAACCCCGTCCATATCAAAAATAAAATGATTTTTCATAATTATAATAAACTTTTACTACTCTAAATTCTTCAGGGTTGCATCTTATTTTCTATCTTAAATACTAAACTTTTTTCTTCATTGGGGACATCATCTAAGGTATCTACTATCTCCATTCCGCATTTTTTGAGTACCTTGACAGATGCTACATTTTTAGGTCTGACTAAGCCATAAATTGCTTCTTGCTTCAGGTTTTCAAAACCAAATTCAATAGCTGTTTTTGCTAATTCGGTAGCATATCCTTTTCCCCAATATTTTTTGTCTAACCGAAAGCCTAAATTCAACTTAATTTCATCTCCATAATAGCGGTTTGTCAGTCCTCCAAAACCTATTTTATAGTCGGGATTTGATTTTTCGGCAATACTCCACACGCCAAAATCGTGATTTTCCCAATGTTCAAGTGTTTTATGAAATACTTCTTTTGCTACCTCATAACTCATTGCTCCAAACGGATTAAAAAGGTTATTTTCAGGATTTGAATTGATTTCATAAAACCGTTGAAAATCTTTTGGGGTTGGTTTTTCTAATATTAGTTTTTCGGTGAGCAATTTCATATCTATTAGGTATTATTTGTTGATTTACAAAAATATTAAATAAGTTTTTGAATTATATGAATAAGTTTTTTTATTTTAATAATAGAATAAAATAGCAAAAACCAATAAAAACCGCGAGATTTTAAATAAATCTCGTGGTTTTGTTTAGTTACCCCTCACTCCAATAATAACTATCGGAGTATTTTCGTTTACCAAAGATAGCTGTCCCTACGCGGATGATTGTTGCACCTTCTTCAATAGCGGTTTCCAAATCGCCACTCATTCCCATAGATAATTCGTTTACATCAAAGCCTTTATCTAAAAGTTGGTGTTGAATATTTTTTTATAATTGAAAACACTTTCGCACTTTTTCTGTTTCCGCAGAAAATAAGCCATTCATCATCAATCCTTTGATATGTATGCGGTCAAAGGCTTTGACTTCATTCGCAAATTCGAGTGCTTTTTCGGGATTCATTCCAAATTTACTATCCTCGTACGACGTATTAAATTGCAAAAAAGCATCAATAGTTTTATCCTCGTATTCCAACCGATTTTGAAGTTTTTCAGCCAACTTAATTCTATCCAAAGATTGCAAACAATCCACTTCATAACGCAATAATTCTTTCACTTTATTGGTTTGCAAATGCCCGATAAAATGCTTTTGGTGCGGTGTGTTTTTCAATTCCTCGTATTTCTCTTTGATTTCTTGAATTTTATTCTCGCCAATCAGTGTTTCTCCACTTTGTAAAACCATTTTTATTTTATCGGCAGAAACCGTTTTGGTTGCCAATAGAAGTTTAACTTCATCGGGATTTCGGTTAGATTTTTCACACGCCAAACGAATACGATTTTGTACGGATTCTAAGTTTTTTAGGATAGTTTCATTCATATTTTGCTATTTTTTAGTGTAAATCCACGCTTTTTCTCCCGATTTAAACGTTTTCAAAATATACAGGTAAAAAAATAACGCCACTGAGAGGGCGTTTTATTTATTCTCGAATTGCTCTGCATTTTTCTTAGCTCTTGGTGTAAAATCAGACCAATCTTCTACTTTAAAACTTTGAATTTCCCTTACAGATTTTGCAAACCACTCAATACTTGTATAGCTTATTGTTTTACTTTCTTAAATAAATATTCTTTCTCAAAGAAAATATCTTTATCATCCTCTGTTTCAGCGGTTATAACTATACCTGCAAATGGATTTTGCTCTACGTCTATTACTGTACCCAAAACCCAGTCAGACTTATGAGTAAGGTCAGGGGAAATAAGTACTTTATCACCTACTTTGAACTCTGTTTTTTCCTTGATTGCCTCCATAATTACTTTTCTTACAAAGATAATGAATGATTTTTAATAGTTAAATAAATCAATATTTTTCTTCTATTTTTTTCCATTCTGTTATATAGTTTTTTGGTAGAACTATTTTGGTCACTGATAAAATTATTTTTTAGTGTAAATCCACGCTTTTTCTCCCGATTCAAACGTTTCTAAAACACGCTGATAATCATCTACTTCATATAAATCGGTTTGAATCAATTCCTCGTTGGTAATTTCAAAAATTACTCCTTCAATGGTGTCGTTTTCATTATTGGTTTTAACCGCTATCGGGTGCGTATCTTTTCCGCTTTTTTTGATAACTTCCTCATCGGTGATTTTCAAATCTTGTATTTGATATCCTCGTAAAATATCGGCTTTCCCGACCAATTTCCTTCCGTAGGTTTCCAATTGTACACGTTCTAATTGCAATGTTCCATACGAAAATAATAACTGCTTTTTCTGCTTTTCCAATTCAATTACTTTCGTTTTAATCTCTTGATAAACAAAATCTTTGGCTTCCGCATAGGATATTCCGTACTTTCGGTCGAATTGTGTAAGGTTTTCGGGAAAAGCGGAAAGCAAATCATCATAATATACATCCAATTGCTCCTGAGTGGGCATTTCGTATGAAAGTTTTAATTGAAATCGGCGTAACAAAGCCGAGTCAATTACCTGAATATGATTGGTTGCACAAATGAGCAAAACTTCCTCTTTCAAGTTGTCAATTTGCTGAATGAGAGCATTTACCAAGCGTTTCATTTCGCCTGAATCTTTTTCGTCGTAATCGCGTTCTTTTCCGATAAAATCAAATTCATCAATAAACAAAACGGCTCTTTCCAAATAGGCTTTCCTAAATATTTCCGTGATATTTTTTGCCGTTTCTCCCAATCGTGAAGATACAAAATTTCCTAAATTCAAAATGATAATATCTTTACCTAAATGTTTGGCAATAGCGTTGGCAGTGGCTGTTTTTCCACAACCCGTAGCACCGTGCAACAAAATTTTATTATCAATGGGGAGATTGTATTTTCGCAAGGCTTCGGAGTAGGTAAATTCCTCTAAAAGTTGATTTAATTTCTTCCGATTTCCTTCCGATAAGTGAATTTGTGCAATATTCAGCGTATTTTTCGGAGGTTTGATACTTAGGTTTGCGCTCATTCGTTCTTTTTTGTTGTAAATATAAGAAGTCTGTTCAAGAATTCTTGTTCCCTCGTTTCATTTCAAATAAAAATTAATTATTATCTTAGCCTTGAAAAATCAATTAAAATGGATTTAAAAGATCAATTAAAAAATTTATTTCCCGACCATAAAGTATCGGAAGAGCCACAAGAAACAGAGGATAAAGGTTTGTGGATTCCGGACGATGCGGTAGAGTGTCATTTTGAAAAAAGAAACGGGAAACCGCATACGATTATAAAAGGTTATACTGGAAATAAAGACGATTTTAAGCAATTAGCAAAAGATATAAAAAAGATGTTGGGTGTGGGAGGTTCTTCTAAAAATGAAGAAATAATCATTCAGGGAGATTACCGAAAACAAATCATGGATTATCTGAAAGAGTTAGGAATGAAAGTAAAAAGAGTAGGAGGATGATTTTTTAATTGAGATAAAAAAAGGTTTAAAATTGTTTAAGTTCGATTAAAATTTATTACTTTCACACAATATTTAATTTGATATTTATGGATTATTTACCATTTGAAGAGCCAATAAAAGATTTACAAGAGCAATATACTAAATGTGCATTGGTAGGAGAGCAGAGTGGGGTAGATGTTAAAGAATCTTGCCGACAAATTCAAGATAAAATAGATGCGAAGAAAAGAGAAATCTATGGAAATTTAACTTCTTGGCAAAAAGTTCAGTTGTCCAGACATCCAAACAGACCATATAGTTTAGATTATATTTATGGAATTACCGATGATAATTTTATAGAATTACACGGTGATAGAAGTTTTGCCGATGATAAAGCAATGGTAGGTGGATTTGGAAAAATGGACGGGCGAACTGTAATGTTCATCGGGCAACAAAAAGGGAAAAATACAAAAGAAAGACAATACAGAAGATTTGGAATGTCTAATCCTGAGGGCTATAGAAAAGCATTGCGTTTAATGAAGTTGGCAGAGAAATTCAATAAGCCAATCGTTACTTTTATAGATACGCCCGGCGCATATCCCGGATTAGAGGCAGAAGAACGTGGACAAGGACAGGCTATTGCTTTGAATATTTATGAAATGTTCAAAATAAAAGTACCGATTATTTGTATCGTAATAGGTGAGGGTGCAAGTGGTGGTGCAATAGGAATTGGTGTTGGAAATAAAGTATTTATGTTAGAAAATACTTGGTATTCTGTAATATCTCCGGAATCTTGTTCATCAATACTTTGGAGAAGCTGGGATTATAAAGAAACTGCTGCTGAAGCTCTGAAACTGACTGCTAATGATATGTTAGAGCAAAAAATAATAGACGGAATAATTAAAGAACCACTGGGTGGAGCTCATTATGATTATTACGAAACTTTTGCTATTGTAAAGAATCAAATAAAAGAGTCTTTACAAGAGTTAGACAAATACTCTCCCGAAGAGCTAAGTAAAATGAGAAGAGAGAAATTCTTAGCAATGGGAATTTATAAAGGCTAAAAACTTTAACTAATAAAATTAAAATTTTAAGCACCTATTGAGGTGCTTTTTTTTACTTTTGCAATCTACAATATGGAACAAGCGAGAAATTTTAACACAAGCAAAAAAAGTAAAAGTATAACAAGCGAAATTGGCAGAGGAAAAATGCCACCTCAAGCCGTAGACTTAGAGGAAGCTGTACTGGGTGCTATGATGATAGATAAAAAAGGTCTTAACGAAACAATAGAGATTTTGGAAGAAGACTTTTTTTACCGACCACAGCATAAAGATATTTTTGCGGCAATTTCTACATTGTTTAATGATTCTCAGCCGATAGATTTATTAACGGTTTCTAATCAACTGAAAAAAGACGGGAAATTTGATAGTGTAGGAGGAGATTTATACCTAATCGGACTGACTGAAAAAGTATCTTCATCTGCTCATATTGAATATCATGCACGTGTAATTCAAGAAAAATATGTGTTGCGTAAATTGATAGAAATATCTTCTAATATTATTGATAAAGCCTATAATGAAACCACAGATATTTTTGATTTATTAGATGAGTCTGAATCTGAGATATTTAAAATTACAGATGGAAGTTTAAAATCAGAATATCAAGATTCGAAATCATTGGTTTACCAAGCGATAGAAGAAATAAAAGCGATGTCTAAAAAAGAAGGTTTAAGTGGAATTCCTTCCGGGTTTAAAGATATAGATAAAATTACTTCCGGTTTTCATCCTTCAGATTTAGTAATTCTTGCAGCACGTCCGGGTATGGGTAAAACGGCTTTTGTACTTTCTATGGCGAAAAATGTAGCCGTAGATTACGAGATTCCTGTAGCTGTGTTTTCATTAGAGATGTCTAGTGTTCAGTTGATTAAGCGTTTAATTGTGGGGGAAACGGGAATAGACAATGATAAAATAAAGAAAGGGAAATTAAATGATGCTGAGTGGAAACAGCTTTATACAAAAGTAAAAAGTTTAGAAAATGCTCCATTATTTATAGATGATACGCCTGCATTGAATATTTTTGATTTACGTGCAAAATGTCGTCGATTGGTTTCTCAGCATGGAGTAAAAATGATAGTTATTGATTATTTGCAATTAATGACCTCCAAAGATAAAAGTACAGGAACAAGAGAGCAAGAAATTTCTGCGATTTCCAGAGGTTTAAAAGCAATTGCAAAAGAATTAGAAGTTCCGGTTATAGCTTTGTCTCAGCTATCACGTTCGGTAGAAACAAGGGGAGGAAGTAAACGTCCGTTACTTTCTGATTTACGTGAATCGGGTGCGATAGAGCAGGATGCCGATATCGTATCATTTATTTATCGACCGGAGTATTATAAATTAGATACTTGGGACGATGAAGAGCATACGCCGTGTGAAGGTCAGGCAGAGTTTATCATTGCAAAACACCGTAACGGAGCTTTGGAAAATATTCGATTGAAGTTTATTGCGCACCAAGCTAAATTTGCCGATTTAAATCCTGATACATTTTTCTTGGATGGTCCGGTGGAATTGCAAAGTAGTATGAATAGTGATTTAGCAAGTTCAGGCTCTGAATTGCCAACTATAAATCCCGAAGATTCTTTTGGTGTAATGGAGAGCAAAGGCTTTGACGATTCTTATTCAGACAATTATGATGGTGATGAACCACCTTTTTAAATGATTAATTATAACTAAAGATTTTGTTTTAATTAAATAGTCAATTAGGTTATAAAACATTGAAAGAAAAAATTGAATTAATATTAAAAACTTTACCGAATAATCCCGGAGTTTATCAGCATTTAGATAAAAACGGGAAAGTGATTTATGTAGGAAAAGCCAAGAATTTAAGAAAAAGGGTTGCCTCATATTTTCAGAAAGAGCATGATAATGCCAGAACAAAGTTGCTCGTTCGGCAAATAGAGGATATAAAAACGATTGTTGTAGAAACTGAGTTTGATGCTCTTTTGTTGGAAAATAACTTAATCAAAAAGTATCAGCCTAAGTATAATGTAATGCTTAAGGATGACAAATCTTATCCTTGGATTTGTATAAAAAAAGAGCGTTTTCCCAGATTAATTTATACTCGAAATGTAATAAAAGATGGTTCGGAGTATTTTGGTCCGTATGCTAATCCAAAGATAGCTAAGATATTACTGAATTTGTTTAAAGAAATTTATACCTTCAGAACTTGTAATTATGATTTGTCTGAACATAAAATAAAAGAAGGTAAATACAAAGTATGTTTAGAATACCATTTAGGGAATTGTTTAGGACCTTGTGAGGAATACCAGAGTGAGGAAGATTATATGAAAATGGTAGCAAATGCTCGTGATGTTTTAAAGGGGAACTTTAAAGAGGCTAACTCTTATTTAACTGAAAAAATGCATGAGTTTGCTGAAAAATTGGAGTTTGAAAAAGCTCAAAATATAAAAGAGAAGATAGAGCTTTTAGATAAGTATCAAGCTAAATCTACAGTTGTTCACCCGTCTATTTCTAATGTTGATGTTTATTCAATTATTTCAGATGAAAGTTATGCGTACGTCAACTTTTTTAATATTGTGAATGGGGCTATTATTAGAAGTCATACTACTGAAATTAAAAAGAAATTAGATGAAACCGATGCCGAAATTTTAGAAGAAGCTATTATTGAGCTTAGAGAGCGTTTTCCGTCTATGGTTCGGGAAATTTATTTACCGTTTGAGGTTGATTTTGAAATACCTAATGTCAAAATTACTGTGCCTTTAATCGGTGATAAAAAACGAATTGTAGAACTATCTGAAAGAAATGCAAAGTATTACCGAATAGAAAAATTAAAACAGACCAAAATTGTAGATCCCGACAGGCATACCAATCGAATTATGGCTCAAATGAAAACGGATTTACGAATGCCGGTAGAGCCTCGTCATATAGAAGGATTTGATAATTCTAATATTCAAGGAACAAATCCTGTTTCGGCTTGTGTAGTTTTTAAAAATGGGAAACCAAGTAAAAAAGATTACCGAATTTTCAATGTGAAAACAGTAGAAGGTCCGGATGATTTTGCTACTATGGAAGAGGTGATTTATCGTCGGTACAAAAGGCTATTGGAAGAAGAGGAGGAATTGCCTCAATTGATTGTGATAGACGGAGGAAAAGGTCAGTTGGGAGCAGCACTTAAAAGTTTAGATAAATTGGGGTTAAGAGGTCAAATTTCAATTATAGGAATAGCAAAAAGGTTAGAAGAAATATTTTTTCCCGGAGATAGTATTCCGCTTTATTTAGATAAATCTTCTGAAACTTTAAAAATCTTACAACATATTAGAAATGAATCTCACCGATTCGGAATTACAAGACATAGAAACCGACGAAGTAAAAATTCATTTAATTCTGAATTAGAAGGGATTCAAGGAATTGGTCCGCAAACTATAAAAGAGCTTTTAAAACATTATAAATCGGTGAAAAGAATAAAGGAATCCGATAAAAAAGAATTAGAAGAAGTAGTGGGGGTACACCGAGCAAGTTTAATTTGGGATTATTTTAATAAAGGCTAAACTTTAAATTAAATAGAGATTAAATAATATAGAGAAAGTAGTATGAAAGTTAATGAAAAAATTGATAATTCAATTAGCTTTATCATTGAGTTAGAAAAGTTAAAAGCAGTATATAGAAAAGCAGTAATAAAGTCAGATGGTTACCGCCGTGAGAATTCAGCAGAACACAGTTGGCATGCTAGCTTAGCTTCTCAGATATTATTTTCTTTTTCGGATATAGAGGTGGATATTAATAAAGTAATAAAAATGCTATTAATTCATGAAATTTCTGAAATTTACGCAGGAGATTTCTTTGCCTTTGGTGACAGTGAAAATAAAAATCATCATCAAGATGCCGAGCGTAAAGCAATCAATGATTTGTTTAAGAATTTCCCAATAGAATTTGTTAAATCAGTTAGAGATCTTTGGTGGGAATTTGAAGAAACTCAAACTCTTGAAGCCCAATTCGCTGTATGCATTGATAGAATTATACCTTTTATTCAGAATATGAATAATCAAGGCGGAAGTTGGTCTGAGTTTAAAATAACTAAAACTCAAATATTAAAACGTAACTCACTTTTAAAATCAGTATCAACTCAATTATGGGACTATATAAATATGCAATTAGATTATGCTGTTTCTCAGGGTTGGGTTATTGATAATTAAAATATATTAGTTTTTATCATACCACACTGAATTACCTAAAAGGGGAAAGTTCTTTATTGAATACCAGTTATTATAATGCACCTTATAAGCCTTATTTCTATCTGAAATTTATTTGGAGAAGATAATGATAGAACGAGTTAAAATCTAAATTTATAAATAATAAAAAAATATTATTTATGTTATAAAAAAATATATATTTGTAACATGAAAGATATTTATATAAAAAAGACTATTTTCTTAACTCTTTTTGTTTTTTCTTATTTTTTATTTTCTCAAGAAATTACGATAAAAGGAAAAGTGATAGACAACGAACAAATGCCTGCTGTCTATACAGAAGTTTTATTAAAAACAGAAAAAGACAGTTTACTTAGCTACACATTTAGTGATGGTGACGGTACTTTCAGCTTTTCTGTAAAAAAGACCAAGCAACCTTATATTGTGAGCATAGAACAGTTTGGGCAGGAATTATTTACGCAAACTATTTTACCTACAAAAGATATTGATTTAAAAACAATAAAGATTGACAATGCTTTAAAATTGGATGCGGTTGTAGCAGAAGGAAAGAAAAAGTTAATTGAGCAAAAAGTAGATAGGTTGGTTTATAATGTAGAAAACTCTATTGCTTCACAAGGGATGACTGCCGTAGAAATACTTAAAAGTACGCCTCTTTTACGAACTGATGATAATGGGATTTCGATTGCGGGGAAAAGTAGTGTGGCAGTAATGATAAACGATAGAATGGTGCATATGAGTGGTAGAGAACTTATGAATTATTTATCTTCTCTTTCGTCCGACAACATACAAAGTATAGAGGTAATTACAACACCACCGGCAAAATACGAAGCATCAGGAAATAGCGGGTTGGTAAATATTATACTAAAAAAGAATCCAAATATCGGGTGGAGTGGCTCATTAAGAGGTACCTACCAAAAAAGTACATATCATGGAGAACGCCTAGGTGCTACTTTAAACTATCAAAGAGAAAAAATAAATACTTCGCTAAAAGTTAATCAGTTTGATTTACCATATAATGTCATTTCAACCCGAGATTTAATAGGAAAAGATAATGCCATTTATTCAACGGAAACACGAAAAGATCGTCCTCATTTGTGGAGTGTTAATTATGCGTTGGATTATCAATTATCTCCTAACCAAAATCTTGGGTTTATTTATGATTATAGTCAATTTTATTTTGACTCAAATGCCAATGGAAATACACGTTATGAACATACAAATCATATAGATTCCACACTCGTGACACTCCAAAATCAGAAATGGGATTCGCCGGCTCATACATTAAATACGTATTATGATCTAAAATTAGATACATTAGGAAAGAAAATAAGTTTTACAGGGAATGTGCTTATTAGACCCACAGAAAAAGTAAATAATTTAGATACGAAAACCCTTGATACCCATTCTCAAACATTGGTAAAAAACAGCAGTGATATGAAATACAATGTTTATTCCGGACAAATGGATATTACCTTGCCGTATGATTGGAGTAATTGGGAAACGGGCGTAAAGTATACCTTATTTACAAATGATTCCGATGTAAAATATTTTAATTATAAAAATAAAGAATATATTATTAATCCATTGAATAGCAATGTTTTTAAGTATAAAGAAAATAACTATTCGGCATACATTAGTTGGGATAGAGAGTTGAGCAAAAAGTGGTCTGCCAAAGCAGGTTTACGATATGAATATACCACCTTGGAAGGTAGTACACCCGGAGAAATAACAAAAATTAAAAGCAATTATGGAAAATTATTCCCAACCGCTTATCTTAGTTATAAACCTAATAGTAACAATGCCATTTCTATTGATTATTCCAGACGTATTTCTCGTCCTTCTTTTCAAGAATTAAATCCATTCCGTTGGTATACCAATCCGTACATTTATTATACAGGAAATCCCAATGTGAAGCCTTCCTTTAGTGATAATGTATCTCTTTCCTATAACTATAAAGGGAAAATAACTGCATCTTTATATAATAATTACAGCAAAGGAAATAATACACATATTGCTTATTTTGAAAACGGAATTAACAGTAATGTAATGCAAAACGCATACAATCAGAATAAAACCGGCCTACGTTTAGGTTATTATGAAACCTTTTTCAATCGATGGGAAGTCTCTTTTAACGCTACGGGAACCCATACCGAAACAACACCTATTATAGATGGAGTAGAGAAATTCTCTATGAATTCTTACTCTTATTCTATTTACAATACCATTGCAGTGGATAAAGATAAAAAATGGTATGTACTTATCAATCATACCTATAATTCTCCATTTTTAGCTTATAATATTTATTTAGAAAAACAGATTGAATTTTCTGTGGGAGTAAGAACTTCATTTTTCGATAGAAAATTGAGTGTAAGTGCTAATGTAAGCGATTTATTTAAAACTCTCAAAAATGAAGGATATTCGTATAACAATGGATATCGTTCCCAATTTTCTGCCTACAATGATTACCAGCGATTTACACTTAGTCTTAGCTACAATTTTGGAAGCAGTAAAGTTAAAGGAGCAAATAAAAGGGTTAATTTTGAAGATAAATATAGAGCAAATTAAAATCTAAATTTATAAATAATAAAAAAGTGCTATAACCGAAATTATAGCACTTTTTGTATAACTAAAAGAAATTAAGCCAATTGTCTTGCACCATCGCTAATGACGACGTCATAAACTTTTGGTTCTTTATCATATTTTTCCAAATAGGCTTTTTTAGCTTTAGCAATAAATTCATCGTATAAATTTTCTTTTACCAAGTTGATTGTACAGCCGCCAAATCCGCCACCCATTACACGAGAACCTGTAACGCCACATTCTTTAGCTACGTTGTTTAAGAAATCTAACTCTTCACAACTTACTTCGTATAAACGGCTCATTCCGTCATGGGTTTCATACATTTTTTGTCCTACAGTTTCATAATCGTCTTTTTGTAATGCCTCACAAACGTCTAATACACGCTGCGTTTCTTCTATTACATATTCCGCACGCATGTAATCCTCTTCGGAAACTTTGTCTTTTGCTTCATTGAGCATTTCCATAGAAGCATCTCTTAAAAACTCAACTTCAGAGTGATTTTTCTTGATTTCCTCAGCAACTCTCTCACAAGATTCGCGACGTTTATTGTAAGCAGAGGATGCTAATTCATGTTTAACAACAGTATCTAATAAAACTAATTTATATCCATGATTATTCGGACTGAACGGGAAATATTCATACTCCATAGATTTACAATCTAAGCGCATTAAATTTCCTTTTTTACCGAAAACAGAAGCAAACTGATCCATAATACCGCATTTTACATCTACATAATTATGCTCTGTCGATTGCCCTATTTTTGCTAATTCAAATTTATCAATTCCTAAATCGAACATTTTATTTAAGGCAAAAGCATAAGTACTCTCTAATGCTGCAGATGAAGACATACCTGCTCCTAACGGAACATCACCGGCAAATACAGTATCAAAGCCTTCTATTCTTCCACCTCTTTTTAAAATCTCCCTAGAAACTCCGAAGATATATTTTGCCCAGTTTTGGTTTGGAATATCTTCCTCGTTTAAACCAAACTCTAAACTTTTGTTTAAATCAATTGAATAAGCACGTACTTTATCCGTTCCATTCTTTTTGATTTCGGCAACCATACCTTTGTCAATAGCACCCGGAAAAACAAAACTACCATTATAATCTGTGTGTTCTCCGATTAAATTAATACGCCCCGGAGAGGTAAAAACTTCTCCTTCGGTTTTAAATTTTTCTTTAAAGGTATCTCTAACTTTCTTCTGTAAATCCATGATATTTATACTTATTGTTTAGAACTTAAATTTAATGAATTTATTTCTATTAAAATAAAAAAACTCTGAAATTCTCAGAGTTTTTTGTTTACTTTATAATTATTTGTGATTAAACGATAGGTGTTTTTTCTAAAATATCATCTCTTTCTTTCACTTTATGTCCTACTAAAGCATAGTATAACAAGAATAACTCACCAACTACAACGATGATCCAAGTTAATTCCCATCCTCCGACAGCATCTGCAGTGATACCTTGAACGAATGGTAGAATTGCTCCACCTACAACCCCCATCATTAAAGCTCCTGAACCTTTAGAAGTATATCTTCCGAGTCTTTCGATAGCTAATGCGAAAATTGCAGGCCACATAATTGAATGGAATAAACCTACTCCTACAAGTAACCAAGGGTTTTTTAGTACCATAGATGCAATTACTAATATAGTTGCAGCAATAGAGGTTACAAGTAATTGTGTATTTGCAGGGATTTTACTTACGAAACTTCCTGCTAAACGTCCAATAAGCATTCCTCCCCAGTACATAGAAGCCATTTGAGCTGCTGTAGTAGCTTGGTATCCTATATCTTCTGCAAAAAGGTTGATGTTAGCTCCAACTGCCACTTCTACTCCTACATAAAAGAAGATAGCTAAAACTCCTAATGCTAAGTGAGAGAATTTCCAAACGCTTTTTGGTAATTTTTCATCTTTATTAGCTGTACTTCCTGCAATGTCAGGTAAATCTAATTTTTTAAGAATAATAGTTAAAATAGCTACTACTACAATTAAGATTCCAAAAGGTAGATATAATGAATCTACTCTCATATCTTCTACAGATTGTCCTTGGAAAATAACATAAGCAACAAAGAAAGGTGCTAAAGTAGTCATAGTCGAGTTACCTGCTCCTGCAATTGTTTGTCTTTGCACTCCACTGGTTCCCGGTACTTTACAAGCTACCAGATAAGGATTAATTGCTGCTTGTAAAAAGGTTAAAGCTGTTCCTGCTACAAATGATCCTAAAAGGAAAATAAAGTAAGCATGAGGAATAGTAGCTCCTGCTATTACCATAGAAGAACCTCCAGATGCACTGAATTGATAGGCTGATAATTCGAAAATACCGAAAGCGACTATCAGTATAATTAAGCCTCTTACAAGAGAGTTTCTATATCCTACGGAGTCGATTGATTTTGCTCCTACATTTCCCATTACTAAATAAGCCAAGAAAAAGGAGAATGTAATAAGGGTAGTTAATGTATTTTGCAAATCACCTGCTTTACTTAAAAAAGCGGATTTTAATGGTAGTTGAAACTGCTGATTAACCACAGTAATGAAACCTACCAACGCCATTAGGATTACCATTGTAATAAATGGACCTAAATAATTTTGTTTTGTTTTACTCATTTGTATATGATTTTTATTTTTTATCAATTAAACTTACTGCAAAATACAACTTTTTTTCAATTTCCCAAGAATAAAAAAATATGATTAAATATATGTTTTATATTAAAAAGGAAGTAATTCGGGATTTATATCTAAAAGATTATTTTTTAAATATTTATTTATCATTTCCGGCGTAAAGTTTTCTTTACCTAAAATATTTAAATTCTTAATTAAATCTTGAAAATCTAAGAGCGTATATTCACTAAGCATTGTACAAGCAATGGGTTTATAAGAAAAATGCCATGGCTCGTAAGCAAAACCTTTTCTGTTTTTTTCATTAGTATAGACTTCATAAAAACCAAATTTATGAGCATTTTCGTTCAGCCATAATTTAAATGGATGGTAAACGCCTCCTTTATTAAAATGTTTTTCGTTCAGAGGGTTATCTACAATTCCTACTTTACCATCAATAATATCTAAATCCGTTCCCCAATGATGGCGAGATGTTCCGGGAATTGTACTGTAAAGTATAATTTTCTCTATTGCTTTCTGAGGAGAAAGTCCACTTTTTATATACTTTTTATACTTTCTGTCCCAAATAGATTTTTGATGATTAAACGAACGATAACTCGAGATTACATAAGGTGAAAATCCGTCTTTTTTTGCAGCTTCTTGTAATTTAGAAAAAGCTTCAGCGACTTCTTTTTGTAGTTTAAAATCTTTTCCATAAAGTTTAATATTTGCACGTCCTGTAAGTTCTGCTAAGCTATAATTAGCTTGAGCATTTACTTTTAGACAATTAAAAATTAATACTAAAAATATAGCGATAAAAGATGTTTTTTTTATAAAAAGTCGTCTATTCATTTTTATTAATTACATCACCAAAGGAATCTAAATCAACTTTTGGTTTATCTCCTTTTTTATTCTCCGGTGATAAAATCAATCCAATTAGCATAATAAACATGGATAATAAAATAACGATTAGCAGTACTTTCTGATTCACAAAATCATTGCTCATTGCTAAAGGTAAATCTAAAAATAATAAAATCGTAATTAACCCTCTTGGTGCAATAGTAGCCACCGGTAATATACTTTTGGGTTGTGTAATGCCGAAGTATAAGAACCGCACGGCGAATATAACTCCTATAATTGCTAAACCATATAGATAAGTAGCAGGGTTCATAAACATATCTAAGGTAATATTGAAACCAAAGAATAAGAAAAATCCTGTTCTAATTAAAAAAGTAGATTCAGCAGTTAATAAATGGAACTCATGTAAACCTTCATTTACCTTTTTTGTAGGAATATATTTTTTTAATTTATCCGGTAGCATATCTCTGGTATTTGCCATGAATAACCCAAAAAAGAAAATAATAATAAGTGCAGATAAATGGAATTTTTTAGCAATTACATAAGCCAATATTAATAAAGCTAAAATTAAGAAGAATTTTACTTTATGCGAGATTCTTTCTATAAGTGTAAATAGAATATAAGTAACTATAAAAGATACAATAACAACTGTGCCTATTTCTATAATAAGCTCAAAAAATGATCCTATTCCTATAGGTATAATAGCCTCATAGGGTTCTCCGAGTGAATCTACGATATGTGGTTTTAAAAAGTAAAAAAGTACAATCCCCAGTATATCTGAAAAGGTGGATTCGTAAACAACAAATTCTTTATCCTTTTCAAAAAGCCCTGCAGCACTTGGAATTGCCACAGCACTACTAATGATGGCTAAAGGAGTAACCTCTAACATTGCATTGAGAAAGGGGACGCCTAACCAATGGTTTACCATAAAAGCCAAACTTGTGGCTGTTACCAGTAAAATAGTGAGGGCAGAAAAGAAACCTTTAATAATTACCCCTTTTTTTTCTTTATTTATTTTTAGTTCCAATGCTCCCTCCAAAACGATAAGAATTAACCCTAATGTTCCAAAAGTGGGAATAATTTTATCTAAATAAGGAATGTGATAATTGAAGTTATCCGCAAGGAAACGTAACCCGATACCTGTTGCAATTAATAAAATTACAGAAGGAAATCGAGTGTTTCTTGCGATAGTATCAAATAAATAGGAAAATATTATAAGTATGGACATTCCGCCCATTATAAAATATATATCCATATGTAGATTTTAGAATTTATTTGTAGCTAATTCTGCCATTTTTATAATTACTTCAGTCGCTTTTTCCATAGATTCTAAAGTAACATACTCAAAACGACTATGGAAATTTTGTCCACCTGCAAAAATATTAGGACAAGGTAAACCTTTATAAGAAAGCTGAGCTCCGTCTGTTCCACCACGAATTGGTTTTATCAATGGTTTTATGTTAAGCTCTTTCATTGCTTCTTCCGCAAGATCTACAATATACATTTTATCTTTAATATGCTGTTTCATATTAAAGTATTGATCTTTAATTTCAATAAAAACTCTTTCTTCACCAATTTCCTCATTGATTTTTTTGGTGATGTCTAAAAGTAATTTTTTTCTTTCTTCGAATTTATTTTCGTCGTGATCTCTAATGATTAAATCTAAATTTAACTCATCTACACCACCATTTAATCCCATTTGATGGAAGAATCCTTCTACACCGGAAGTGCTTTCAGGAACTTCATTTGCCGGTAACATATCTCCAAATTTTCTGTAAATATGAAGAGCATTTACCATTTTTCCTTTAGCATATCCCGGGTGAACCATTTTTCCTTTAAAAGTTACTTTAGCCCCCGCAGCATTAAAGTTTTCGTACTCTAATTCTCCTACGGAACTTCCGTCCATAGTATAAGCCCAATCTGCACCAAATTTCTCAACATCAAATAAATGAGCCCCTTTTCCTACCTCTTCATCAGGAGTAAAACCAACTGCAATTCTTGGTCTTGGAATATCAGGATTTGCAATTAAGTACTCAATTGCAGTTACTATTTCAGCAATTCCTGCTTTGTCGTCTGCCCCTAAAAGAGTAGTCCCGTCGGTAGTGATTAAAGTTTCACCTTTATAACCTTCTAACTCAGGAAATTCAGAAACTTTTAAAATAATATTTTCAGTTTTATTTAAGACAACATCTTTTCCGTCGTAATTTTCCCAAATCTGAGGATTTACGTTTTCTCCGTTAAAATCGGGAGAAGTGTCAAAGTGTGCTATAAAGCCAATTGTAGGTAATTCTTTCTCTTGGTTAGAGGGTAAGTATCCCATAACATAAGCGTGATCATCTATACTTACGTCTTCTAATCCTAATTCCTCTAATTCATTTTTTAAGTAGCGAGCTAAATCCCATTGACGCTCAGTACTTGGGATTTCATCTACGTCAGGCTCACTAGTGGTATAAACTTTTGTGTACCCTATGAATCTTTCTAATAATTTTTTATTCCAATTCGACTCCATAAAAAAAATTTTGGTAAATATAGTGAATTTAAATTATCTTTAGCGGAATTCGTACCCAATTATTAAAATGTTAAAGATTGTAGATTGTCCAAGAGATGCTATGCAAGGCTTAAAAAAAATCATTCCTACGGATGTTAAAATAGCTTATTTGCAAGACTTATTATTAGTGAATTTCAATGTTTTAGACTGTGGGAGTTTCGTTTCTCCCAAAGCAATTCCTCAAATGGCAGATACAGCTGAAGTAATTTCATCTTTAGATTTAAGCATTACTAAAACAAAAATTTCTGTTGTTGTAGCAAATGAACGAGGAGCAGAAGGAGCGTTAAAAATAAAAAACATTCATTATTTAGGCTTTCCTTTATCGATTTCAGAAAAATTTCAACAATATAATGCCAATTGTTCTTGTGAAGAAGGTTTGCAAAGAATTAAAAATATTTTTGATTTAACAAAAGGTACAAAAAAAGAATTAGTCGTTTATTTATCTATGGGGTTTGGAAATCCTTACGGAGAGTTTTGGAATAGAGATTTAGTATTTAATTATGTAGAAAAAGTTTTAGAAATCGGAATTACGAAAATAAATCTTTCTGATACGGTGGGAACAGCAGATGAAGAAGACATCTCAGCTATATTTTCTACTTTAAATAAAAAATACCCGAAAATTCAGTTTTCTGCACATTTCCATACAATTTATAACGATTGGTACACAAAAGTTTCTTCGGCTTATGATGCCGGATGCCGTAGTTTTGACGGAGCAATACAAGGATATGGAGGCTGTCCGCTTTCCGGTGTGAGTTTACTGGGGAATATGCCTACTGAAAAATTAATAAGTTTTGCCAATGCTAAAAAAGAGAAAATACAGATAAATCCGTTAGCTTTTGAGCACGCATTTAATAATGCTTTAACATTGTTTGGCGAGTAAGTATTTGCATAACTTTTGGTTATACTTTACCTTAGCCGAATCAATTATGAAAAATCTATGAAGAAAATAACTACTTTTATTGTTCTGTTTTTGTTAATAGCACTGAATGCACAAAACTATATTCAGGTGAATGACAGAAAAATAAGTGTTGAAGAGTTTAAAAATCTTTATAAAAATAATATAGAAGCAGAAGGTATCAAAAATGCTTTAAATTCTTTTATTCAATATGAATTAATGTTTCAGAAATCTAAAAAAGAAAAAGCAGATACAACTTATTATTTTAAAAGTCTTTATAACTCAAATATAGCAGCTTACGCAAAACCTTTTTATGATAGTCTTGTAACTGTAGAGGTAGCGAAAATGAATGTTTCTATAGATTCATTAAATAATGATGAAAAGAAATATATTCTTAATAATATCTTTTTTAAAGAGAACTTTAAAGATTTAAAAGTAGATTCTACAGTTTTGGTTGAGGTGAATAAATTTGTAGGAGAAGACTTTTTAAATAAAGAAAAACCGAATAATTTTAAAGGAAATAAAACTATATTTTCTACAAAAACAGGTAAGTTTACTCAGAAAGATTACGCAGAGCTTTTAAATCAGGCTCAGAAAGAAGTAGTTGCAGATATGAAGCTTTCGGACTTTTTACAAAAAGCGTATTTCTATATAAGAGATAAATTTATTTTAGATGATATAAGAAGTAATATAGATTCTCATTATCCGGCATACAAAAAGCTTTCAGATGAGCTCAAAAGAACAATTTATGTGAATTATTTTATAGAAAAAGAAATTTACCATAAAGCAGATCAAGATTTAGCAGGGAAAAGTGAATTTTTGAAAAGCAATGCAAAAAGCTATACTTGGCCAACGAGGTATGAGCTAAATATTTATCGTTATCAAAATAAGGGAGATGCGAAAAAAATAGAAAATTGGATTAAATTCGGAAAAACTTCTGACTTTATCAATAAACAATTCGATGGTCAGTTTATAGATAATTCGCCAAAAGTGGTTTTCACAACAGGTTATTTCCCTTTAAATAATAAAGACTTAGGAGAAATCAATCCAAATCAGAAAATTCAAAATTCAACTTATAGAAATGCACCTGCAATCATAAATGTAATCAAAGAAATTCCGCCTGTTTTAATGACGGTAGAAGAAGCCGGAAATACACTTAGAGATGATTACAGAAGTTTTATGTTTAATAAAGTTTTAGCTGAAATTAAAGCAGATGCAAATATTGTAATTCCTAATGAATTGAATAACTAATGTCTAAAAAACATATATTTTTCTATTTATTTCTCGTTTTTATTTTTGCCTGTAACTCCATGGGGGAGAATGTAGTGGCAAAATACAAAGATTATGAACTTACAACCACTGAGCTTATAGGAGTAATTCCTCCAGAAATATCTAAAGAAGATAGTGCCAGAATAGCAGATGGTTATATTAAAAATTGGCTGAAAGAAAAAGTTCTTATGGAGAATAGTCAAGATATTTTGAGTAATGATAAATTACTAATGATAGAAGCAAAAGTTCAAGACTATAAAAACGAATTAATTTTAAATGAATTAGAAGAAGAGTGGTTAGAGGAAAATCCACCGGAAGAGCCAACAGATGAAGAGGTAAAAGCATTTTATGATAAAAACCCGAATATAATTCCGGTTAATAATACAATTGTGGAGTATCAGTTTATAAATTCTGATAAGGAAGATCTCTATAAAAGTAGAGAATTACTCAAAAAAAATACTCCGGAAGCTTTAGAAGAGCTGTCTAAACTGGCAAAAGAAAAGAAATATACCAATCAATTGAAAAAAAATCAATGGGTAGAATGGGATGATTTAGTAAGTATAACTCCACTGTCTGATAATTCCCCTCAAAGTTTGTATCTTGTTAAAAATAAGATGTTTGAAATTAAAAATAAAGATAAAATATTTTTATTAAAAGTGGTAGATTATGCTAAAAAAGGAGAGGCGGCTCCGTTAAGTTATTCTAAAAAAGCACTGAAAAGTATATTATTAAATAAAAGAAAGTTAAATTTGCTTTCTCAAAAAAAGGAAGATTTATACCAAAAAGCAATTTATGAAAATGAAATTCAACGTAAATAAAATTATATTCGCACTATTATTTGTGTCGCAATTAGGTTTTGCTCAGAGCAGTGGAACGAAAATAGACGGCGTAGAGGCGGTAATAGGAAACGAGATTATACTACAATCAGATATTGATAGAGATTTTGAAATCGCTAAACAAAGCGGACAGTCTTTTCCTGATAAATGTAGTTTCTTAAATAATATACTGGTACAGAAAATGGTGCTTAACCAAGCAAAAAACGATACTTTGGTTTCGGTTTCTGATGATAGAATAAAAGCAAGAGTAAATGGAATTTTAGAGGATTTCCGTTCTCGTGCAACAGATGAACAATTATTCCAAATGTATGGAGTGAAAACCATTCCGGAACTACAAAACGAATTGGAAATCATTGTAAAAGAAAATGCTTTGATAGAAAGTAAAAAAGGATTAATAGAAGATGGAGTAGATGCTTCTCCTGAGGATGTTAAAAACTTTTTCGAGAAAAATAAAAGTGAGTTGCCAAGAATAAATGAAGAGGTAGAATTAGCTCATATTATCATTTACCCTGAAATTACAGAGGAACATAAACAGCAAATAATAGATTCTCTTCAACAGATAAAAAAAGAAATAGAACAGGGGGGGAGTTTTGCTACAAAAGCTAAGTTATTTTCGGACGATCCCGGTTCTGCAAATGAGGGCGGTTTATATAAAAATATAAGAAGAGGGAAATTTGTACCTGAGTTTGATGCTGTTGCATTTAACTTAGAAGAAGGACAAATTTCTGATCCGGTAGAAACTGAATTTGGTTTCCATATTATTCAATTAGATAAAAGATTGGGACAGGCAATAGACGTAAGACATATTTTAATAACACCGAAACCAACCGAAGCGGAAATAGCTGCGGCTAAGGAGAAGTTAAATAAAATAAAAGAAGATATTAAGTTAGGTAAATTAACTTTTAAAGAAGCTGCTTATCAAAACTCGGTAGATAAATATACTCGATTTAATGGAGGTGTTTTAACCAATCCACAAACAGGAGAAGATAGATTTGAGAGAAGTGGATTGCCGTATAATCAAATTTATGCTTTGGCAGGATTGAAAAAAGGAGATATAAGTGATGTATTTGAATCTGATTATAGAAATAAAAAAGTATTATCTATTTTACAATTGAAAGATGTAATACCGGCACACCAAATTGATTTAAGTACAGATTATACAAGATTAAAAAACTATACTTTACAACAGAAAAAACAAGAGAAATTATATAAGTGGATTAGAGAAAACTTAGATAAGACTTATGTAAAAATAGGGAAAGATTACCAAAATTGTAATTTTGATTTTAATTGGCTTAAGAAATAATTGAGTCAATAAAAAATATTAGAATAGAGTCGCTAAAAAGTGGCTCTATTTTTTTATGATTAAAAATGATAGAGATGGCAGAAATTCTAATGGTTCTTCTATTTCTTTGTTATTCCAAATATCGTATCCGTTTAATTTTAATTTAATGGAAGAAATATCTATTGGCTCAGTATGATTATTAAAAGCAACAATAATTTTCTCTTCTCCTAATCGGCGTTGAATTACTAATAAATCTTTATCAAAATAAAGAAATTTAGTAACTCCTAAATTCAAAACAGCATTTGTTTTTCTTATTTTGATTAATCGTTTATAAAAATTGTGATGCTCTTTATTAAATTCTACTTTATCATATCTTGAAGGAGCTTCCTCAAAAGGATTGGCCGTTTCCGGTTCAAATTCAAACTCCGGCCACCAAAGTGGTTTTCTACAATCAGGGTCATCTGCACCCCACATACCCATTTCATCACCTGCCCATATTTGTGGAGAGCCGGGCATTATAAATCTAAAAACTAAAAAATTACGAACACGTTGATAAGTTTCTTCATCCGGTTTATTTGTTTTGTAAAAAACATCTTCTAAAGGTTTTGCGAAAAACTTATATTTTCCTTTATTATAAAAAGAAGTCAGAAGTCGTGGCGAATCATGAGAAGCAGTCATCATCATTAGAGAATCAACGGTTTCTTGTTTAAGTCCATAAACCGATAATCCCAAATCCGGGACTAAATTTTCCGCTCCTCCGTATTGAACATTTTTAGCAAAAAAAGCTCTATTAAAACGATAAGATTGATAAAACATAATGGAATCAAAAGTATCCCCTTTTAAATAAGGTCTGGGATCCATCATACTTTCAGGCCAAACTTTCCACCAAATTTCACCCACTAATAAAGCATCTTGTTTAATGTAGCGAACACGTTGCCTAAATTTTCTCCAAAAATTCATCCCGATTTGGTCGGCTACATCCAATCGAAAGCCATCTACTCCTTTTTTAGAGTCGCCAAATGGAGCAAGCCACCTTTCAGCAACTTGTAAAATATGATTTTTTGCTCCTTCATCTAAATCTCCTTCGTACGGATATCCGTTTACTTTGGGAGAATATTTTATTTTTCTAAGCTGAGGCATTTCTTTTACGCCGGACCAGCCTTCAAAATCAAAATTATTCTCCTCGTTTTCATCAAAATTAATATGATACCAAGAGGCATATTTAGAGTTTTTCCCATTTTTTAATATATCTTGCCATGCCCAAAACTCGTTTCCGGTATGATTCCAAGAAAAATCAATAATGATCCGCATTCCTCTTTTATGAACCTTTTCTACTAAATCTAAAAAGAGGAGGTCTGCATTAGTCCATTTCCAAGTAGAGGGATCGTCAGGGACTTCAGAAGCTATTATTTTCTTGTCCTCTTCAGGATTTGGACCAAAATGAATATCTACATGATGGTAATATCTTGCATCATATTTATGCAAAGAAGGAGCATCATTAATAGGGTTTAAATAAATAGCCGTTATTCCTAAGTCTTGAATATAATCTAATTTATCTATAATCCCCTGTAAATCTCCCCCATACCTCCTTGATTGAACCTCATCATACCATGCTTGCATTTGTAGTCTATCAGCAGTATGTGGAGCATCTGCGTACCAATCTTTAGTCCATGAGGTTAGTTTCCAGTTTTCATCATAATTTTTAGGCCAAGCATTTTTTATATTTTCTGTGATGGGATCGTTGCTCTTATCCCCATTATAAAAACGCTCTATAAAAATCTGATACCATATGGCATTCTTAGCCCACTCCGGTGGAGAATCGAAAGGCGTATATGGTTCATTTTCAATCAAAATTTAGTGTTTTAGTTTATTTCTATATTTTTCTATAGCAGCTTTAATTTTCTTTATTCTATTTTGAGGAGATGGGTGAGTACTTGTGAATTCAGGTTGAGAACTACCTTCCGAAGCTTGTTCCAACACCTTCATTACATCTATAAGACTCTCCGGGTTATAGCCTGCTTGGTACATAAAGCGGACTCCCAACTCATCAGCCTCTAATTCGTCACTCCTGCCATATTTTAGATTTACCATATTCCCAATCATTTGAGCGTATTGAGCAGAAGTATAATCACCACCGGCAACTGTAGCAGCACCTACAAGCCCTTGTGTTAAATTTTGTTTAGCCATTTGTTCTGCACTGTGTCTTGCAACCACATGCCCAATTTCATGCCCTAAAACTCCGGCTACTTGGTCTTCTGAATCTAAACGTTTTAGTAAACCAACTGTAATAAAAATTTGTCCGCCCGGTAGAGCGAAAGCATTTACTGTATTAGGGTCAGCAAGTATGTGAAAATCATATTTATAAGGAGTTTTAGAAGCCTCGCTATTACTTACAATTTTATGTCCTAAAGCTTTTATATAATTTTGGGACTGAGCATCATTTAACAAACCGCCCGATTGCCGAATCATATAATCTCTACCATCTAAACCTAATTGAATTTCTTGTTCCGGGGAGATGCTTATATGCTGTTTTTCTCCTGTAACCTCATTTACAGAGCTGTTAGAAAAGTAAGAAACTAAAGAGACTATTACAAGTACAGCAGCAATAACAAAGCGAATAAGACCTTTTCTTGAGTTCATAGTTTGGTTTTATAGAATACTAAATTAATGTTTTTTATTTGAATAAATAATTTAAAAAAGCAAAAAAACTTTTTGTTAACTAAAAATTATACTTACATTTGCAACGTTATCAAAGATTAAATGACCAACACACAAAAAAATATAAACTTTAACATTTTAAATTTGCACAGTTTTAGAAATTGTGTACACACACACACACACACACACAGTATAATTATGCGTGTGCGTTAGTTTATAGAATATTTTTTGTATATACAAATAAGCTAAAATTAAATTTAGCAAAAAAAACGAGTCATGTTTTCCTTTTACGGGAAAGCATGACTTTTTTTATTTTCAATTTTTTGTATTTAGCAATACAAAGACTTGCGAGTAAACTCTGTTTTTTCAAACAAGCAACAGAGCTGAATTCTTTTACTTATAAGAAATCAGACTCTGTTTTATGCCTGTTCTCTCTTGTGTGTGTTGGGAGAGCAGGCTTTTTCTATTCAAAAATAGACTTCGAATATATAAAAATAAATTAATAAAAATAAACATTCACAATTAAAATTTAAGAATTATGAAAAAACAATTTTACAAATTAAGCACAATGTTATTTTTGGGACTGGGAGCAATGGTTTCTGCTCAGGTAGGGATTAACGAGGATGCTCCTAAGGCTACTTTAGATGTAACTGCTAAAACAGCTACCGGGAATGACTTAGAAGGGATTTTAATACCCAGAGTAACCACTCAAAAAGCAGAGGACATGGGGGCGAATAATCAAATCCAAGAATCCACTTTGATTTATATCAGCGATGATACTGCTGCAAGTACAGATACATATACTGCGGAAGTAGATGCAAAAGGTTTCTATTATTTTGCAGATAACAAATGGAATAAAGTAGGAGGTGGAGCAAGTGGAGCCTCATTAGAAACAATTACAGGAGGAATAAGAGTCGTAGACGCGATTACCTTAACTGAGTGGGCAAAGCCAAATACATTTGCATTGGTTCAAACTACAGATGCTGATATTAAACTACCTGCACCTTCAGCTTATAAAAATAAAATTATATCGGTGAATAACCAATATACAACAACAGTTAATTATACTAATCCTGCACCTGTGAATAAATCAAGTTTATATTCAGGTTTTGGACACTTATTAATGTCTGATGGTACAAATTGGTACATCATCGGAGGAAGTTATTAATTAAAAAATTAAGATAATGAAAAAAATATTTATAACAATAGGTGCATTAGCCGGATTATTAGTTAATGCACAGGTACAAGTTCAATCGAATATAAGTAGCTCAATAAGTAAGCAGAATCCTTTTCTAGATGCGTCTAACTACAATACTTTTGGAAATAATATAGGAAAAGGATTATATTTCCCAAGTACTAATTTGAAGACATGGGAGTTTAAGACAGATTTAGTTAATCCTGGAAATTTCTCTAACTACTTTGATGGAATGATCGTGTATAATACGGGAGAAGGAGCACCCACAACGGCTGCGAATGTAGGAGGAAAAAGAAATAATTTAGAGAGAGGATTTTACTATTTTAAAAATCCAAATCAAACCTTTCCGGGAGGAAGTATAGAAAATGGAGAATGGGTAAGAATTAGCGATGCACAAGCCAATGCTAGCTTATGGGCACAACGCCAAGTAAATGGAATTACTGAAACCTATTTAAAACCGGCTTTAGATAATAATGATTTTATAGGATATAGAAGTGATAGAAAATACCAATTAAACTTAGGGCAAGTTACGGAATCTGAGGGAGTATTAAACACTCTTCAATATTACAAACCTGGACAAATTCCTTATTCTATCGCTATATCTTCAGATGTTCTTTTACCACAATCTCAATTAGAGTTGGAAGATGGTCGGGTGTTAGGGATAACAAAAAGAGCAGATTTCACTCAGTTTAATAATGTATTAAGAGAAAACTATGTAGCAGCAAACTCTAATGTGACGACTTATATAGGCCAAAGTACCTATCTAACTAGCAAAGATGTGAATACACCTATTATTAGATTAGTAGGTAGTGAGACTCGTGCAGATCATTATTCAGATGCAACTTTAGCAGATTTAACGTCTGCTTGGTTATACAGTACGGTTGGGGATGAGACCCATACTGCAGTAGTTGAAAATATAAGAAATATTGAAGCAACTTTAATAGTTAATAGTGGTTCTACTGTAGATAAGTCACGAGCTATAGCTTCTACTATAGCAAACTATGGGACAGTTAATTATATGTCGGGTATTGAAAATACAATAGTTTCTCAGGCTGCAGATGAAAATGGAATTTATCCTAACCATACGATGAAAAGTATGAAAGGAATGGGGAATAGAGTAGTAGTTTCACCTAATGCAACAATGGAAGAAGATGTTTGGGGGAAAAATTCTTTCATTAATATTTCAGATAATACGACTTTTATGCAACAAATTTTTGCGGATAAATCTCTCCTTTCTATCGGAGAAAATGTAACTATGGCTGATAAAAAAGGGGTATATGGGAGATACAATTCAGTGAGTTTAGCAAGTGCTTTGCCTGGCAATAATGTATATGTCAATAGGAATAAGTTTGAATTAAAAAAAAATGGTGCTACGGCTAAAAATGTATTTTTGAATCAATCAAGTATTAATGTTGTAGAACCAGGAGCATCCCTTGTTGATAATTTATTTGGATTTGATTTTCGTAATTATAATAGAGGGAATTGGACAGTAGATAACATGTATGGAGTCTATTTAGATCAAATTGTTAATGGGCAAACTGGAAACTATGGTTTGTTCATAGATAATGTAGGAAATAATAATGCTACTAATAATTACGCTATTTATACTAATGATGGAAAACTTCGTTTAGGAGATTTAGCTAATTCTAGTGCTACTGTAGATAGAGTGGTAACTGTAGATAGTGATGGTGTTTTAAAAACAGTTAACTCATCTGCTTTTTCTCCTATATGGGTTAATGAAACTACAGATAATGTAGTAAAGTTAGCAGAATTATCTGATGGTGTAACAGAGAGAACCAATGAACAAAATGTTTTTGTTACAGATGATGGGAAATTAGGAATAGGAGACCCTTCTCCTGATAAAGTAACGGTTAAAATTGTAGATAAACAGAATGATCCTCGTATCGTTTTAACTAATTCAGGAAATGATGTTTTATATGATGAGAATAATGCTGTGTATGGAATGTCTATTTCTCCTGCTTTAACTGGTAGTGGTAATGCTTATATTGATTTTCATACACCAACTTCTTCAACTGATTTATTTAGAGGGCTATTGTTCCGTGGGGGTAATGGTCCTTCAGAGCATTTTGCTACAAGACCTATCATGGCATTAAGATCTGATAATGGAAGGATTGGATTGGGTGTATTAGTGCCTCAGGCAAAACTCCATGTATTAAGTGATAATGATAATGCGAGAGTAGCACAATTCTCAAAGAATTTATCACCTTCAGATAATCCAAATTTATTTAATCAATTTATCACTATCAGAAATTCAGAAATAGGGGTTGATTTTGGAATACAAACCAGTTCTTTTGATAACTCACAAGGAATTGCTTTAATAAAGACAGGTACAGACAAAGGTTTTGCAATTAGTGTCAATAATAGTAATAATTTTGAAGATGTTAATGTAGCAGATTTATATATTAGTCCCACCAGTAAAAATATAGGTATAGCCACATTAACTCCAACAGAAAAACTAGAAGTAGCAGGAGCTGTAAAAGCAGAAAGTTTTAAAGGAACCAACGGAGCCACTATTTTCCCTGATTACGTATTTGAGAACTATTATACAGGAACTTCTACTACTAAAGCAGAATATAGCTTTAAAAACTTAGATCAAGTAGAGGACTATGTAAAAACCAATGGTCATTTACCGGGTTATATTTCTGCAAAAGAAATCAAAGCACAAGGTTATATTGATATAATGGATACACAATTAACCAATGTAGAGAAAATTGAGGAGTTGTATTTGCATACTATAGAGCAAGACAAAGCGATTAAAGCCAAAGATGCAGAGATTAAAGAGTTGAAATCTGATGTACAAGAACTAAAATCACTTGTTCAGCAATTGTTAAATAAATAAGACTTAATTATCTTATCAAAAAGCCTCTCGATTGAGAGGCTTTTTGATTTATATAAGAAGCCAATGATAAATGATATTTTAGAGAACTAAAAATTCCTCTAATGAGAAAGTTTATGAGAGTAGCTTATGTATGAGAAAAAGTCAATTCTGTACTAGCTATATTATTTATTACTGTTTTATAGTATTCCAAAAAGATAATATCTCTAACTATATATTCTTGTATCAATCTGACAAGATAGATATATTTATATAAATCCTTAAATTTGTCTTATGAAATTATTTTTTCAAGACGAATTATTAGAAGTTGGTTGCGATGAGGCGGGGAGAGGCTGTTTAGCCGGTCCGGTAGTGGCAGGAGCAGTAATATTACCCAAAGATTTCATTAATTTAGAATTAAACGACTCTAAGCAATTAACTGAAAAGAAACGGGATAAATTAAGATTGATTATAGAACAAGAGGCAATTGCATGGTCAGTAGCTTTTGTAGAACCCGAAGAAATAGACGAAATCAATATTTTGAATGCCAGTATTCTCGCCATGCATAAAGCGGTAGAGAAGCTGAGTGTTAAACCTTGTTTTATTGCGGTAGACGGCAATAAATTCAAACCTTATTTAGATATTCCGCATGCGTGTTGTATAAAAGGAGATGCCAATTACTTATCTATTGCGGCAGCATCAATATTAGCTAAAACACATAGAGATGAGTACATGAAAAAAATAGATGAAATGTATCCTCAATACGCTTGGAAAAAGAACAAAGGTTATCCCACTGTTGCCCACAGAAATGCGATAAGGGAATACGGAGCAACCGAATTCCACAGAAAAAGTTTTAAACTTTTACCGGAACAATTAAAACTGGATCTTTAATTATAGATTAATATCTAATCCGTCAATTTTTACTGCTTCGGGTACGAGAATAGTATAATCTCCATTATTTCTAATAACGTCCCGAACAATACTTGAGCTTATATAAGATTTTCCCGATGAAGTAAGTAAAAATACAGTTTCTAATAAAATTTTATCTCTTGTTAATGCACGATTGGTATGAGCAATAGCCTTTTCAAACTCAAAATCGGCAGGGTTTCTAAGACCACGTAGAATAAAATTCGCTTTTTTATTTAAACAATAATCAACGGTTAAGCCCTCATAATTATCAATTTCAATTTTATCTAAATGAGAAAAAGTATCATGAAGGAATTTCTTTCTTTGCTCTAAACTGAACATATAATTCTTTCCCGAATTCTGACCGATCGCCACGATTATTTTATCAAATAAGGGCAGAGCTCTATTTATAATGTCGCAATGTCCTAAAGTTATCGGGTCGAATGAACCGGGGAAAACAGCAATTCTTTTCATAATATTATTTTTGTTGAAAGTTTTGTAGAGCACTTTCAATCTCATTAGAAATAAAATCTTTTATACTGATTTTGGAAAAAGCTAATTGTTGAGGTAAAATACTTGCGGGAGAAAAACCGGGTAGCGTATTCATTTCTATAAAATGCGGAATATCGTTTACGATAATAAATTCACTGCGAGACATTCCTTTCATTCGTAGAGAGTTATATGCTTTTTTAGCAATTTCTTCTACCGCTTTTGTGGTTTCTTTGTCTAATCTTGCCGGAGTAATTTCTTCGGATTTACCTTCATATTTTGCTTGATAATCAAAGAATTCATTTTCGGAAATGATTTCTGTAATTCCGCTTACAAAAGTTTTGCCTTTGTATTCAATAACTCCTACCGAAACCTCTGTTCCATCTAGAAATTCTTCGATTAAAATATCGTCGTCTTCAGCAAAAGCCTTTTTAAAAGCACCTTCAAAGTCTTCTTTGGATTTTACTTTGGTAATTCCTAAGCTAGACCCTGATTGATTAGGTTTTACAAAACAAGGTAAACCTAATTCTTTAATAATAAAGTCTAAATCATACATATCACCTTTTGCTAAATAAATAGATTTAGCCGAAGGAATTTCATATTTCTTTAATACAGAAATACAATCTTTTTTATTGAATGTAAGTGCAGAAAGATAATGGTTGCAACCGGTAAAAGGCATGCCGATAAGTTTCCAATAAGCCTGTAAATGTCCGTCTTCGCCCGGAGTTCCATGAATAATATTAAAAACGCAATCAAACTTTACTTTTTCTCCTTTTGCATTGATATAGGAGAAATCAGCCTTATTAATCTCAAATTTATCATTCTCTTTTACGGCAAACCAACCATTTGATAAAATATGAACCTTTACAGGATTATATATTTTTTTATCAATATTATCAATAATTGTTTGTCCGCTCTTTAAAGAAACTTCGTACTCGTCCGAGTACCCACCCATTACAACTGCAATATTTTGCATCGATTAAATTTTTGACAAAAGTATTAAAAACTTATGACTTTAAATAATTGATAGCTTTAAGATTTAAACTTAAATGAATTTTCTATATTTGCGTACTGAAAACATTTATGTATGGATTTTTTTAAAGCATTATTTAGTTGGAAATTATGGTTAAATATATTGATAGGAGCTATTATTATTGTAGGGCTTTGGTTCTTTAGTTTTAATTGGTTGAATTCTTTTACTAATCACAATGTAGAGGTAAAAGTTCCTGATCTTTCTAAAATGAATATTCAACAAGCAATGGCTGAGTTGGAAAATTTAGGTTTGGAGTACTCTGTGGATAGTGTGAGATTTTCTGAAGATTATAAACCTTATGCTGTTTTAGATTATTATCCTATTGCCGGATCTGCCGTAAAACCGGGAAGAAAGATTTTTATAAAGTCTAATCCTAGAACTTGGCAACCTGTGGAATTACCTAATTTAATAGATAAAAGTAAAAGATTGGCTTTTACTCAATTAACTATGAGACATTTTGTAGTGGGAGATACTATTTATGTAAAAGATCCTGCAAAAGATGCTGTGTTAAAAGTTTTGTATAACGGACAAGAAGTGGCTGCCGGAACGCTTTTACCAAGAGGAAGTAGAGTAGATTTGGTATTAGGGAAAGGCTTTGATTTAGATGTTTCTGTACCTAATTTAGTAGGGCTTACTTTAGATGAGGCAAGAGCAACAATTGCAGAAAACTTTTTTGAATTAGGAAATATAAACTTTTTAGGAGCAAGTAAAGATACACTTTCGGCAACAGTTGTTTATCAAGACCCACCTTTTGGTGATATTTATGATCAAGGTTTACCAATTTCTGTTTGGCTTTCTACGGATATGGTTTCTAATTTATCTAAACAAATAGATTCGTTGGATATTGTATTTAGAAGAAAAATGAAAAAAGAAGATTCGTTATATTACAAATCTATTCAAAAATCTAAAAATATAGATATTTCTAATTTACCGGAAGAGATTAGAAATCAAGTTAAAAACGATGATGCTGCAAGAAATAATTTGAATAAGCCTAAAAATAAAAAACAAACGAATAAACCAAAAATAGATACTACCGGAATAATTATAGATTAAAATATGAGAGAATACGAAGACGCTCCGGAAGAGAACGAAGAAGATGAGTTGTACGAGCATTATCGGTTTAAAGCAGATAAAGGACAACAGCCCTTAAGAGTAGATAAATATTTAATGAATTTTATAGAGAATGCTACTCGAAATAAAATTCAACAAGCAGCAAAAGCAGGAAACATTTTAGTGAATGATGAGCCTGTAAAGCAAAATTATAAAGTAAAAGCAGGGGATGAAGTAAAAGTAGTTTTAAGTTATCCACCACGAGAAACCACTGTTATTCCGCAAGATATACCTATTGATATCGTTTATGAAGATGAGAGCGTAATCGTAGTGAATAAAGCACCGGGAATGGTAGTTCATCCCGGTCATGGAAATTATTCAGGAACTTTGGTAAATGCTTTAAAGTTTCATTTTGATAATCTTCCGTCCTTAGTTGCAGAGTTAGATCGTCCCGGTTTAGTGCATAGAATTGATAAGGATACAAGCGGACTTTTAGTAATTGCTAAGACTGAATACGCAATGGATCATCTGGCAAAGCAATTCTTTAATAGAACAACTCGTCGTTTATATGTAGCAATTGTTTGGGGGAATATAGAAGAAGACGAAGGTACAATTATCGGGAATATCGGAAGGCATCCGTCTAATAGAATGCAAATGACTGTTTTTGAAGATGGTTCGCAAGGAAAACATGCCGTAACTCATTTCAAAGTTTTAGAACGATTAGGTTATATAACCGTGGTTGAATGTAAATTGGAAACGGGAAGAACGCATCAAATTCGAGCACACATGAAACATATTGGGCATACTTTATTTAATGATGAACGATATGGCGGAAATGAGATTTTAAAAGGGACAACGTTTACTAAATATAAGCAATTTGTTCAGAATTGCTTTACTATTTGCCCAAGACAAACTTTACATGCCAGAACTTTAGGTTTTGAACATCCTGTAACAGGAGAACAACTCGATTTTGAATGTCCTGTCCCTGATGATATGACAAACTTAATTAAGAAATGGCGAGTATATTCTAATGCCACTTGGGAAGAAGAGGATTGAATTTAGAAAATTAATGAACTGTTTTAATACCCATAAAAACACTTCTCTAAGAATACTATAATTATTATGGAGGTAAAGATAAAAAATCAATAAAAAGCCGTCTTAATTAATTTTGAGACGGCTTCTTCTGTACAAATAATAAATGAAAAAATCAACTTATGAATTAATCAGCTCGTTGCCATACTTGGGTTCTCCCTAAAAGAGAAAATCCAATAAATCCTCTAACCTTTAATTTATCTTTTCCGTCTAATTCTATTTTACAAGAATATTCTTTACCTGTATCAGGATCGGTAATTTTACCATCTTTCCAAACGTCTCCGTCTTTTTCTAATCCTTCAATTACATTAAGACCAATTAAAGGTTTATTTTTTTTATCTCCTTTACATTTAGTGCATTTTACATCCTGTTTATTAGGGTCGGTAATTTTTACTATTTTTCCGTATAACTTTCCATTAGATTCGTAGATTTCTACAAAAGAACGGGCTTTTCCTGTTTTGTCATCTATGGTTTTCCAAGTTCCTTTTACAGATTGTGAAAAAGAATAACAGGATAGAATAACAAATACAAATGCAAATAAATTTTTCATAGCTTTTTAATATAGAAGCAAATATAAAATAAATAATTAACACAAACAACTTTTAAACTGACATTATTTCATAAGTATTTAATTTTCAGTGACTTTTTGTCTTGTTTTTAATGTGTTAATTTTATTTTTCAGGTAAAAATGGCATAAAATTAAATTGGTTTTAAATTTGTTTAGTACCCAATAAATTAGAAAATAAACAATAAAATGGATATAAATAAATTTACAATAAAAGCACAGCAGGTTGTTCAAAAAGCACAACAACTCGCTCAAGCTGTAGGCAATCAAGCCATAGAAACAGGACATTTAATGAAAGCTTTGTTGGTAGAGGATAATCAAGTAGTAGATTTTATTCTCAGAAAACAAAGCGTAAATGTAGAGTATGTAAGAAAAGAAGTAGATGAAATCATTAATTCTTATCCTAAAGTTACGGGAGGAAATTTACATTTATCTTCTATTTTAGGTAGAGTTTTAAATGATGCTTCCATAGAGGCTCAAAAAATGAAAGATGATTTTGTGAGTGTGGAACATTTGATTTTAGCACTTTCAAAATCAAGTGATAAAGTAGGGGAGTTGTTAAAATCTCAAGGGCTTTCTCATAAAGGAACTTTAGAAGTTTGTAAAGAACTTAGAAAAGGAGAAAGAGTAACTTCTCAGAGTGCGGAGGAAACATATAATTCACTTTCTAAATATGCTAAAAATTTAAATGATTTAGTAATAGAAGGTAAGTTAGACCCTGTGATTGGTAGAGATGAGGAAATTCGTAGAGTATTACAGATTTTATCACGTAGAACTAAAAACAATCCGATTTTAATTGGAGAGCCAGGAGTTGGTAAAACTGCAATTGCTGAGGGGTTGGCTCACAGAATTGTAAACGGTGATGTTCCCGAAAATTTGAAGAATAAAAAATTGTATTCTTTAGACATGGGAGCTTTGGTTGCCGGAGCAAAATACAAAGGTGAGTTTGAGGAAAGATTGAAATCCGTAGTGAAAGAGGTAACTAATTCAGAAGGAGAAATAATTCTTTTCATAGATGAAATCCATACGCTGGTAGGAGCCGGTGGTGGAGAAGGTGCAATGGACGCCGCAAATATCTTAAAACCTGCTTTGGCTCGTGGTGAGTTGCGTTCTATTGGGGCAACAACTTTGAATGAATATCAAAAATATTTTGAAAAAGATAAAGCCTTAGAACGTAGATTCCAGAAAGTTATGGTAGAAGAACCAAATGAAGAAGATGCGATTTCTATCTTGAGAGGAATTAAAGAAAAATATGAAGTTCACCATAAAATAAGAATTAAAGATGAGGCAATTATTGCGGCAGTAGAGCTTTCGGAAAGATATATTTCTGACAGATTTTTACCTGATAAAGCCATAGATTTAATTGATGAAGCATCGTCTAAACTAAGAATGGAAATGAACTCTAAACCGGAAGATTTAGATGTTTTAGACCGAAAAATAATGCAATTAGAAATTGAAATTGAAGCGATAAAACGTGAAAACGACGAGAAAAAATTAGCATTATTAAAACAAGAGTTATCTGAACTAAATGACAGCCGTTCTGAGTTGAATGCAGTTTGGCAATCAGAAAAAGGTTTAGCAGAAGGCATACAAGAATCTCGTAAAAAAATAGAAGAGTATAAGTTAGAAGCTGAACAGGCAGAACGTATAGGTGATTACGGAAAGGTAGCTGAAATAAGATACGGAAAAATTAAAGAAGAAGAGGCTAAATTAACTGAGTTGGAAAAATCTTTCTCTGAGCAAGGAACAAAAATGATAAAAGAGGAAGTAGACAGAGAAGATATTGCAGAAGTTGTTGCCCGCTGGACTGGTATTCCGGTAACTAAAATGATGCAGTCTGAAAGAGAAAAGTTATTAAACCTTGAAGCAGAATTGCATAAAAGAGTAATTGGGCAAGAAGAGGCGATAGCTGCAGTATCAGATGCTATACGAAGAAACAGAGCGGGATTAAGCGATGAACGAAAACCAATAGGTTCATTCTTATTCTTAGGTTCTACCGGAGTTGGTAAAACTGAGTTGGCAAAAGCCTTGGCAGAATATCTATTTGACAACGAGGATAATATGACGCGTATAGATATGAGTGAATATCAGGAACGTCATGCCGTAAGTAGATTGGTAGGAGCGCCTCCGGGTTATGTAGGATATGATGAGGGTGGACAGCTTACTGAGGCGGTTCGTAGAAGACCATATTCTGTGGTATTGTTAGACGAGATAGAAAAAGCTCATCCAGATGCGTTTAATATTTTGTTACAAGTTTTAGACGATGGTCGATTAACAGATAATAAAGGTAGAACGGTAAACTTTAAAAATACAATCGTGATTATGACCTCTAATATGGGTTCTCATATTATTCAAGAGAATTTAGCCGATTTAGAGAATAAAGACGAAGAAGCTGTTTTAGAAACCACTAAAAATGAAGTGTTTGGTTTGTTAAAACAAAGTTTTAAACCTGAGTTTTTGAATCGTATAGATGAAACTATATTGTTTAAACCTTTAAAAAGAGAAGAAATTAGAGAAATTGTTGAATTACAAATAAAATCTTTGTCTAAGTTATTGGCGAAAAGAGAAATTGTATTAGATACAACAACAGAGGCAATAGATTATTTATCAAGAATAGGATACGACCCTCAATTTGGGGCAAGACCAATAAAAAGAGCTATTCAACAAGAAGTATTGAATCAATTGTCCAGAGAAATATTAGCGGGTAAAATCCATGATAACTCTGTAGTTTTAATTGATTACTTTGAAGATAGTGGACTTGTATTCAGAACAAAAGAATAATAATTGATTTTTTTCATATAGCTTAATTTTTATAAAGAGTAAGCCTTTCCAAATCGGAAAGGCTTTCTTATGTTTTAATGAATTGATAAGATTATTTTCTATCAATTACTTTTTTAACTTTTTCTACAATAGCAGAACTGTCAATTTTATATTTTTTCAGTAATTCCATTGGAGTTGCACTTTCCCCAAATGTATCATTAACTGCAACAAATTCCTGAGGGACAGGATTGTTCAATGCCAATGTACGAGCAACTGATTCTCCCAATCCGCCTAAAATATTATGTTCTTCGGCGGTTACCACACAACCTGTTTTAGCAACTGAATTTAAAATAATTTCTTCATCCAAAGGTTTTATGGTATGAATATTAATTACTTCTGCGGAAATTCCTTGTTTCTCTAATTCGTCTTGAGCTACAATCGCTTCCCAAACTAAATGCCCTGTTGCTACAATTGTAACATCAGAACCTTCAATCATTAATTTACCTTTTCCGATTTCAAATTTATCATCCGCTTTAGTGAAAATAGGCCAGCTTGGACGTCCGAATCTTAAATAAACCGGACCGTCAAATTCTGCTGCGGCAATAGTTGCTGCTTTAGTTTCATTATAGTCACACGGACAAATAACTGTCATTCCCGGTAGCATTTTCATCATTCCGATATCTTCTAAAACTTGGTGAGTTGCACCATCTTCACCCAAAGTTAAACCAGCGTGAGAAGCAGCAATTTTCACATTTTTATTAGAATATGCCACAGATTGACGGATTTGGTCATACACTCGGCTGGTAGAGAAATTAGCAAAAGTTCCTGTAAACGGAATTTTTCCTCCAATGGCTAAACCGGCAGCAATCCCAATCATATTAGCCTCAGCAATTCCAATTTGGAAAAATCTTTCAGGAAACTCTTTTTTGAAAGCATCCATTTTTAAAGAGCCTGTAAGGTCGGCAGTTAAAGCTACTACATTTTCATTCTTTTTTGCAGCCTCTAATAAGCCATCACCAAATCCTGAACGTGTATCTTTTTTTTCTGTATATGTAAATTTCATAATATTTAAAGTTTAGTAATCGCTTAATTCTTCTAATAAATTCTGTTGTAATGCTCTCTCTAATTCATCATCATTTGGTGCTTTTCCATGCCAAGCATGAGTTCCCATCATGAAATCTACACCATTTCCCATTTCTGTATGTAAAAGAATAGCGATTGGTTTTCCTTTTCCGGTCTTAGTTTTAGCCTCATTTAGTCCGTTTAAAATAGATTCAATATCATTACCTTTATCTATTTCTAAAACTTCCCATTCAAAAGCCTCTAATTTAGCTCTTAAATCGCCTAAACTAAGTACATCATCTGTATCACCGTCAATTTGTCTTCCGTTGTAGTCTATCGTTGCAATTATATTATCTACTTTTTTAGCTCCGGCATACATTAAAGCCTCCCAAATCTGACCTTCTTGTAACTCTCCGTCACCATGTAAAGTATAAACAAGATGAGAATCATTATTTAATTTTTTGCTTAAAGCAGCACCTATCGCAACAGAAAGTCCTTGTCCCAGAGAGCCTGAAGCTACACGTATTCCCGGTAAACCTTCGTGTGTGGTAGGGTGACCTTGTAAGCGAGTTCCTAATTTTCTGAAAGTGGCTAATTCAGAAACAGGAAAGAAACCGTTTCTTGCTAAGACACTATAAAAAACAGGAGAAATATGCCCATTAGATAAAAAGAATAAATCTTCGTTTTTACCTTCCATTTTAAAATCTGTGCTATATTCCATGATTTCGCCGTAAAGAGAAACAAGGAACTCGGAACAACCTAAAGAACCTCCGGGATGTCCACTGTTTACTCCGTGTACCATACGGAGAATATCTCTACGGACTTGTTTAGTTAAATTTTCTAACTTTTTAATATCAGCCATTTTTTCAAATTTTTGTAAAAGTAACGATTTTTAATCAAAAAAATAAAACCTTTTGATAATTGAAATAAAACCTTAAGGTAGAAAATATTAAAAATTCTTTTTGGTTTAAAAATAATCCCTATATTTGTCACGTTATCAGAACAGAAATGACCAGCACACCACAAAATATAAACTTTAACATTTTAGATTTGCACAATTCAAGAAATAGTGTAAACACACACACACACACACACACACACACAGTATAATTATGCGTGTGCGTTAGTTTATAGAAAATTTTCAAAAAACACAAATAAGCTAAAATTAAATTTAGCTCTAAAAAAAAGCCGTATTTCCCTTTTACAGGGAGATACGGCTTTTTTCATGTTTTTTATTTTGGGATTAACTTCTCAAGAGTTTAAAAATAACATTTGTCTTTCCAGTTCATCAACCGAGTTAAGTTTTAAAGTAAACTGTTTCTTATACTCGGTTGCCTGCCTGTTCCTCTTTGTGTGTGTTGGGGGAGCAGGCTCTTTTTTTAAAATAAAAATTAACAATGAAAAATTAAAAAATATAGCGTGCGTCATTGCGAGTTTACGAAGCAATCTCTTTATGCGTACAATGCTGAAACAAGGTTGGCATGACAGCAACGATGAGAAAGCACGCAGTGTCACCCTGAACTTGTTTCAGGGTCTCATAATAAAAATAAATAGAGTCAAAACACATGTCATTGCGAGAGCTTGCTCGTGGCAATCCCTAACAAATCTATTCAGAGCTTGCTTTATTCTTCGCAATGACTTGAAAACAAAAGAAACAATTAAAAACTAAATATTAACAATTAAAAATTAAAGAATTATGAAACGAGTATTTACAACGTTAGCAATTGTCTTAGCCGGTGTAACATTTGCACAGGTAGGCATTAACACAGAAAACAATGGAGACATAGCACCTGATGCAGTATTTCATGTAAAAAACAAAACAGGAGAAAAGAAAGGCGTAGTATTACCGTCAGTATCATTAAACAGTAGAACCGAAGCATTAAACGGAAGTGCAAATACAGCAGGACTGTTAGTATGGAATGACGGAAACGGAAGTGTAACCCCTGCAGGTTATTACTATTGGAATGGAACATCATGGGCAAAAGTAGGAAATGCAATAGGAGCTGTTTATGAAAAGGTAAGAGTATTTAGAGGAGATACTTTTGCACCTACAGACTTTCAAAAAGATGATCATGTAATTGCATTTACAAAAGTAACACAAGTTACTTTACCAAGTGCCGAAGAGAATAAAACTAGAACATTATGTCTCAGAAACTCTACAACCGCACCTTTTGGTCCCGGAGCAGAACCCTTGTCTGTATATAATGTAGTTGCAGATGCAAAAACTATTAATCCGGGCTTTACCAGATGTTATACTTCTTTTATAGATACAGACAACCAATGGTATTGGATATCAAGTTCTTTATAATTAATCATTAAAATAAAATCAAAATGAAAAAATATATCATCATAGCATCACTTTTAGGTTTGATATCCTTACCTAAAACACAAGCACAGATAAAAACAAATTTACAGGTAGAAGCAAGTATTAATAGTCAAAACCCCTTTTTGGATGCCTCTTCTCAATCAGTTTTCTCAAGTACGGGAAAAGGAATCGTATTTCCAAGAACTAATTTAACCACGTTTAAATTTAAAACAGATTTATTCGATGGGTTAGGTTTGGTATTCCCAACGGCATTTGATGGCATGTTGGTTTACAATACTCATGTAGAAGAAAATGCTACGATAGATGATCCTGCCACAGGAACATATACGTTAGATTTAAAAGAAGGTTTTTATTATTTTAGTAATCCTACGGGAAACACCTCAGGGAATTTAGCTGGCGGAAGATGGAAACCCCTTGGTTCAGGAGCGAACATATCGAGTTTCTATAGCCAAAACGGAACACTTTCAGGAGACAGAGAGGTAAACTTAGACAATCATAACCTAAACTTTACAGGAGGAAATGTAGGGGTTAATACAACAACTCCACGAGAAACCTTAGACGTAAAGGGAAATACAATCATAGGAAACAATGACTGGACAAGTTTAACCTTAGACGGGAAAGATGAGAATGATTGGACTTTTAATGCCCATAGCGATGGGCAAAGTTTCCATCTCCGTACTCAAAAAGATAGAGAAGACCCAAAAAGCTTTTACCATACTACTTTTACCCGTAATGGTAGAGTGGGGATAGGAGTAACTTCTCCTAATGCGAGTTTAGAAGTAGCAAAAAGAAAGGATTTACCCGAGACACAACCCCAAGGAATTATCTTCCCTAGATTTAGTACAGATGAACGTTCTAAGTTTGAAGGCACAACAGAAAGTTTGATGATTTATAATACAACTAAAAAGTGTATAGAAATGTATCAAGGGGTAGTAAATGGAGTACAACAATGGCAATGTTTACCTGATGCAGGGAGTGCTCAATCACAGAGTGTGGCAGTATCACCTGCAGGGGTTGAAGGGGCTTACGTAGCCGGTGTAGCTTTAACGAATGCTAATAGAGTAAACTTTAAATTAACTAATAATGGTTTTAATGCGATTAGCAATGTAAACTTTTCTGAGGCAGTACGTATAGAAAATGGTATAGGAAACGTACGTGTGAAGACTGGACAAAACAACAGTATATCTTTAAATGGGGGAGAAAGTACAACGTTGAGCTATATCCTAGAAGGAACACCACAAGAAGGAAAGATTACCGCTTATTTTGATAAATTAGGTTTGCAAGCCGATCAGTCTACACAAGTAGGTTTAGGTTCAGCAACAATTACTAACAAACAGCAATATGTAGTCTCATTAAAAACAAATGAAACTACGGTACAAGGGAAAATCAACAATACAAATAACAAAGTAACCGTGCAAATTCCTTATACCGACGGAAAAGGAAGTTATAATGCGGTCAGTGTAACTCAAACCACTGCCCAAGGACAAGGGAATGACACCAATCCATTAACTTTAAATATACCTGCGGGTACGTTTGGCGTAAACGGTACTTTAACGGCTACAATAGAAGTGGGTGGAGATGGAGAGTATTTAGTAAAACAAATGGCGCCAGGACAGTCGTATAATATAGTTACATTCCCTGTTAATATGAACGGCACACAGTATAATGTCGTATTAAAAGGAATAGGAGGTATCTTAGATAAATTATATAATGTACAAACTAATGGTAAATATGAACATAGATTTGTTTATATACCTATAGAAGGTCCAGATGGAAGAACCTGGTTAAATAATAATTTAGGTGCAGAATATGCCAATGTAAATTCTTCTGTATTTAATCCAGCACAACAGGCAATATCTAAAAATGATAAAAATGCTTATGGGTCATTATTCCAATGGCAGCGTAGTGCAGATGGTCATGAGTTGATTAATAGAGATGGTTCTGAACCGTCTGGTTTTTATCCTGTTTCAAACACCTTAGCAGAATCTTGGACTACTGCTGGTACAAATGGCTATATAGTAAATTCTATTTATTCTACCTACTCTTGGGTGGACAATACTATAAATAGTAATGGCTCATATAATTTATGGCAGATTAATGGCTCTACAAATCCTTGCCCTACTGGATTTCATGTTCCTACAAATGAAGAGTGGAATATTTATTTAGCTGCAGCTAATACAGAAGGATCAGATGTGTGGAGCTCAAGCTTAGTGCTGTCAGCAACCGGCTACCGACAAAACAGTATTAATTCCTTTGGAGGCACAGGAGTTAGCGGATATTACTGGTCATCGGATCCGAGTGGTAACTACGGTAAAGCTTTCTGGATTACAGGTTCTAACCAATATCAACAAGTAGATAGAGGGCGAGGTGATGCTTTTGCCGTAAGATGTCTCAAGGATTGATAACGGACAGGTAGTTTGTTAAGTATATAGTAGTTGTTTATAAGAAGAGTTATTTTAAAAAACAAAGGTTGCTTACAGCAATCTTTGTTTTTTAAGAATAGGTATAAATATTAACTAACCTTGCAGAGCCTATGCAAGGTTTTTATATTTTTTACATAAACTACAAAATAGCAAAAAATGCATACCAAACACCCTAAAAAGTTCTATAAACCTTTGCCTTATACCCTGTTAGGTGTTAGCGAGCTTTGTAGTAAATTAAAAATTAACAAGTAAAAATAAAAATGCACGCCATTGCGAGAGCTTGCTCGAAGCAATACCTAACAAACCTATTTAGAGATTGCTTCACTTTCGGTCGCAATGACGTGAAAATAGAAAAACGCATGTTCTTGCTAATGCG
>JAHUUM010000011.1 GCA_019218445.1 Weeksellaceae bacterium TAE3-ERU29
ACTAATAAATTTTTGTGGAGAAAATGTGGGGAAATAATAAAACGAAAAAATCGCTAAACATCTATATATAATAGTGTTAGCGATTTTTTACTGTAGACCCACAGGGATTCGAACCCCGACAGGCGGCACCAAAAACCGATGTGCTACCGTTACACCATGGGTCTCCGTTTTATTGGATTGCAAATATAAAACGTTTATTTTATTTTGCAAAATAAAATTTAGATAAAAAAGTTACCTTTTCTTATTCTAAACTAAATACTGGAACAAATCCGGTTTATTATTCAAATAATCTCCGTAGAATTTTCGTTTTTTCATACGCTCGATAAGCGGTGCTAAATCCTCTTCATTTTTCAACTCAATACCTACCACTGCCGGTCCGTTTTCGCGTTCGTGCTTTTTAGAATATTCGAAATAAGTAATATCATCGGTTTTACCGAGAATTTCTGCCACAAATTCCTTCAAAGCTCCCGCACGCTGTGGAAATCGTACAATAAAATAATGTTTCAAATTCGCATACAACAATGCTCGTTCCTTTATTTCCGCCATTCGGGTAATATCATTATTACTTCCACTCACGACACAAACCACATTTTTCCCTTTGATTTTATCTTTATATAAATCCAAAGCAGAAATCGTCAATGCTCCCGCAGGCTCTACCACAATGGCATCACGATTGTACAAATCCAAAATAGTTTGACAAATTTTTCCTTCGGGAACGGTTATCACATCACTCAAAAACTGACTACAAATATAGTGCGTCTTCTCTCCTACTCTCTTTACCGATGCCCCGTCTACAAATTTATCTATCTCGTCCAAAGTAACCGGTTGTCCTTCTTTTATAGCGGTTTGCATTGACGGTGCTCCCTCAGGCTCTACCCCGATAATTTTCGTCTGTGGCGACAATAAATGAAATACGGACGACAATCCCGATGCCAAACCTCCGCCACCAATCGGAACTAAAACATAATCAATCGGCGAAGTGGCTTGATCTAAAATTTCCAATCCGATAGTTGCCTGACCTTCGATTACTTTTTCGTCATCAAACGGGTGTACAAAAGTCTTTTCATTTTCCTCGCAAAATTTCATTGCCGAATTACCCGAATCGTCAAAAGTATCACCTTCCAAAACTACATCAACCCAATCTTCACCGAACATTCGTACTTGTTCTATTTTCTGTTTTGGAGTAGTTTCAGGCATATAAATTGTACCTTGTATACCGAGTAATTTACACGAAAGTGCCACTCCTTGTGCGTGATTTCCCGCACTGGCACAGACAATTCCATTTTTCTTTTCCTCATCGGTCAAAGAACTGATTTTATTGTACGCACCTCTGATTTTATATGAGCGAACTTGTTGTAAATCTTCTCGTTTGAGCCAAATATTCGCGTCCAATTGCTGACTGTAACGGATATTTAACATCAAAGGTGTTGGGCTGAGTATTTCTTTCAGCGTGAGCGTAGCTCGTTGTACTGCCTCTAATGAGGGTATATATTTTGTTTCTGTTTTCATTTAATTTTTTATTTTTTTAGAAAAACACCCCTATATCACATACTCCTTTTCCAAGTATTCAAAAGACTTTCCTCAAGGGGATAAACACCCCTATAATCCCCTAAAGGGGATATTTAGGAAGTGAATTGACCTCTGCTTTTAGCGTTCTCATTCCCCCTTGAGGGGGACTCTGGGGGTGTTTTCAAAAACTATTTCAAAGTTTTCATATCTTTCATATACGCTCTTAGTTTTTCTCCGACTTTTTCTATCGGGTGATTTCTAATCGCTTTATTTACAGAAATTAAAGTAAGATTATCTACATCATTTTTGTCACAATAATTCTGTCCGATAGTTTTAGAATCCACTTTATTTACAAAATCTTTCAACAACGGACGACACGCATTATCAAACAAATAACAACCATATTCTGCTGTATCCGAGATAGTTCTGTTCATTTCGTATAATTTCTTACGAGCTACGGTATTGGCAATCAAAGGTAATTCGTGCAATGATTCATAATAAGCCGACTCCTCTTTTATTCCCGCATCTGACATCGTTTCAAAAGCCAATTCTACTCCCGCTTTTACAAATGCTATCATTAAAGTTCCGTAATCAAAGTAAGTTTGTTCACTGATTTCTTCGCTTGTGTTTTCTGTTTTCTCGAAATCAGTTTGACCTGTTTCTTCTCTCCAATTCAATAAATCTTTATCATCATTTTTCCAATCTTCCATCATTGTTTGAGAGAAATGTCCGCTCAAAATATCGTCCATGTGTTTTTGGAAAAGCGGTGTCATTATCTCTTTTAATTCTTCAGATAATTGATGAGCTTTGATTTTTGCAGGATTGGAAAGTCTGTCCATCATATTGGTAATTCCTCCGTGTTTCAAAGCTTCCGTAATGATTTCCCAACCATATTGTATCAATTTTGATGCATAATTCGGATTCACTCCGTCCGCTTTCATTTTATCAAAACAAAGAATAGAACCCGTTTGTAAAAGTCCGCAAAGGATAGTTTGCTCTCCCATCAAATCCGATTTTACTTCCGCCACAAATGACGAACGCAATACTCCCGCCGTATGGCTACCCAACGCTACTGCATAGGCTTTCGCTTGGTCAAATCCTTTTCCTTCGGGGTCGTTTTCAGGGTGAACCGCAATCAAAGTCGGCACTCCAAATCCTCTTTTATACTCCTCACGTACTTCTGTTCCGGGACATTTTGGGGCAACCATTATTACGGTAATATCCTTGCGGATTTGTGTTCCTTCTTCTACGATATTAAATCCGTGCGAATATGAAAGTGTTGAACCTTTTTTCATCAATGGCATAATCGCCTCAATTACAGAAGTATGCTGTTTATCGGGCGTTAAGTTACAAACTACATCGGCAGTTGGGATTAACTCCTCGTAAGTTCCTACTTTAAAACCGTTATCTACCGCATTTTTGTAGGAAGTTCGCTTTTCTTTGATAGCCCCCTCACGCAAGGCATACGAAATATCCAATCCGGAATCTTTCATATTTAATCCTTGATTTAATCCTTGTGAACCGCAACCTACAATCACGATTTTTTTGCCTTTGAGTGCCTCCACTCCGTTGTCAAAATCTTTTTTGTCCAACATTTGGCAAACGCCTAATTGTAATAATTTTTCTCTAAATGATAATGTGTTAAAATAATTCATTTTTCTATTTTTAATGGTTGATAATTTTTATTTAATTTATTCATTGTGAGTTTTTACAGATTGCCACGTCGTACCTCCTCGCAATGACGTTATTATTTTTATTTTGTTATTCTGAATTTATTTCAGAATTTTATTTTTTATTAAATTTTTCTTCAATGAACACCCCCTGAGTCCCCCTCAAGGGGGAAATGAAAACGCTCCAAGCAGAAATAAATTCACTGCCAAATATCCCCTTTTAGGGGATTATAGGGGTGTTGTTTTCATATTTTCTCCTCAAAATCTTTTTCTTTCAGAATATCAGAAACTTTCATTTCTTCTTTAGAAACAGCAATACGTGCCGAACGAACAAATTGCATAATTCCAAAAGGTTTTAAACGACTGTACATCTGATTGATAGACTCTCGGTCGCCTGATTTGGAAAGTACAAAAAAGTCCTTATACACCATTACGATTTCGGCATTATGCTCACGGATAATTTCTTGTATTTCATTATTATCGAACAAAGTAGCGGTTGCCAATTTGAACAAAGAATTTTCCAAATAAACGATTTCATCATCGGTGTGATAATACGCTTTGATAACCTCCACTTGCTTATCGATTTTCTTAACAATCGTTTTTATCCATTTTTCGGTGGTTTTTGACACAATTATAATACGAGTAACCCCGTCAATCTCTGTATTTGAAGCACTTATATCTTCAATATTTACTTGACATTTGGTGAAGATACCCGAAATTCTGCTTAATATACCAATTCTGTTTTCGGTGTAAACGGATACGTTATATATTTTTTCTTCCATAATTTTTTATTTTAATCTTACTTCCGAAACCGATGCACCCGTTGGCACCATTGGAAATACGTTGTTTTCTTTTTCTACACAAACCTCCAAGAAAAAAGCCTCGTCGGATTCCATCATTTCTTTTACCGATGATTCCAAATCTTCACGCTTTTTCACTCGCTTGGCTTTAATATCATAACCTTCTGCAATCTTCACGAAATCAGGGTTTACCATTTCAGTAGAAGCGTAACGTTTGTCAAAAAACATCTGTTGCCACTGGCGTACCATTCCTAAAAACTCATTGTTCAAAACGACAATTTTTACCGATGCTTTGGTCTGTAAAATCGTTCCTAATTCTTGTATCGTCATTTGATAACCTCCATCGCCAATGATTGCAACCACTTGTTTTTCAGGAACTGACAATTTTGCCCCGATAGATGCCGGCAATGCAAATCCCATGGTTCCCAATCCGCCCGAGGTGATTTTACTTCGGGTATTTTTGTAACGAGCATAACGACACGCCATCATTTGGTGTTGCCCCACATCGGAAACGATTACCGCCTCCTCGTTGCTGTATTTGTTTATCAATTCGATAACTTCGCCCATTGAAAGTCCTTCGCCTTTCGGGTGGATTTCATCATCAATAACTTCTCGTTGTTCGTCTTTGTCCAATTCTCGGAATTTCTCACGCCATGCAGTGTGTTCTTTCTTTTCCAATAATGGAAGTACTTTTGCCAGAGTTTCTTTTACATCGCCCAAAACAGGGATATCTGCTTTTACGTTTTTATCAATTTCCGACGGATCGATTTCAAAATGAATAACTTTTGCCTGAGTAGCATATCGGCTTAAATCGCCCGTAACACGGTCGTCAAAACGCATTCCAACAGCGATTAAAACATCACAATCATTCGTCAGAACATTCGGTGCATAATTTCCGTGCATTCCTACCATTCCTACATAATTAGAACAATCGGAAGGAATCGCAGAAAGCCCTAATACTGTAGACGCTGCAGGAATATTGGTCTTGTCCAATACTGCTTTAAATTCTTTTTCAGCATTTCCTAAAATCACGCCTTGTCCCCAAATGATAAACGGTTTTTTGGCTTGATTGATGACCTCCGCTGCTTGTTTTATCTTATCTTCATCAATACTTGGGGCGGGTTTGTAACTTCGGATATGATTGCATTTTTTATATTCGAAATTCTCACACGCCTCAAATTGAGCATTTTTGGTAATATCAATCAAAACAGGACCCGGTCTGCCCGACTTGGCAATATAAAATGCCTTTGCTATCACTTCAGGAATTTCTGAGGCTTTGGTAACGAGATAGTTCCATTTGGTTACGGGCGTAGAAATCCCGACAATATCTATCTCTTGAAAAGCGTCCGAACCCAATAAATGTTGTGCCACCTGACCCGTAATGCAGACCAATGGTGTAGAATCAATTTGGGCATCGGCGATACCCGTAATTATATTGGTAGCTCCCGGCCCCGAAGTAGCGAAAACCACTCCCGTTCGTCCTGAGGCTCTGGCATAACCTTGTGCGGCGTGAATTGCTCCTTGCTCGTGGCGAGTGAGTACGTGGCGTAATTCGTCTTGGAATTTATACAATTCGTCATACACCGGCATAATCGCTCCGCCCGGATAACCGAAAGCCATATCTACGCCCTCGGCTAATAGGCTTCTTATCACTGCCTCTGCTCCTGAAATGGTAGTTTTGTCTGGCATATTGTTTTTGTTTAGTTATTTAGTAAATAAGTTGTTTAGTAATTAAGTTAATTAGTTAGTCAAATTAGTTATTTAGTTTTATTAGTTTTTTTTATTTAACAATTAGTAATATGAATATTTTATTATTAGTTGAATGAAAATCAAAAGAATAATTCCCGCCATAATCAAATTTATATTTCTCTTTGTTTTTTTACATTTTTTATTCAATATTATCGCTTCTATTCCCAATCCAATAATCCAAAGAAATGAAAAACAAACTATTAAAAAGAATACAATTAAAACATCTCCCGTTCCACAACGTCTGTCAGAGGCTACAATATCCAAATAAATAAAGCCAATAGGAACAGCCAAAAACCAAGACAGCACTAATATTGCTATTCTTTTTATCCCGTGTATAATGTTATCTTTCATATTGACTTTTATATTATTTCCCTCTGTTAATTATTATTTTCTCTTTACTTTTAAGTACATTTCCCTCTATAATTCCCTCTTTCTCTTTTAACCCAAATTTTTTCTTTAATAAATCTTGAATAACCACAATAATCATTGACAAGGTTTCTTCTGATTTTTCCCTAATAAGTGCCTTATATAAATAGGGCAAAATCTCCTCTGCTGTTGCATTTTTATTAAACCAAATTTGCCTCATAGAAGTAGCTACATATCCTCTTAATGTATCGTCAGGCTCATCTTTCAATCTTTCATTAAGAATAGGTAAATCTTCCTTGCCTCCTACCCAACCTAATGTTATAATAGAACTATATCTCAAATCATAACTTTCAGAATTGATATTGTCTTTTGCAAAAGAAACTACTTCAGTAGCTTGTAAGCGTCCTAAAATCGAAATGATATCAGCCTTCAATATCAAATCTTTTATATCACTTTTGTATTTGTTTACTAAAAATACTATTACTTTTTCTCTATCCTTCCTCAAATGAAAACAAGCCCTAATATATTTATATAGATTTTCTTTCTTCCTCTCTGAAAGTATCTGATAATGAAACTCTAAAAATTTAATTGAGTTATCACTAATTAACTCCCTTTCAAAGTCTAGATACTTTTGAAAAGTTGTTCCTTTAGTCAAAATATTATTATATTCTCTCTTTAAACTTTCTAATCCCATTATCTATACTTAAATATTTCTTCGTCGTTCCTCATCGCAATGACGTGCATATTTAATTTTTAATTCTTCATTTTTAATTAAAAAACATCGGTTATACACCCTTTTGAGGCTGATGAAACGGTACGTGCATATTTGTACAATACACCTCGTTCAGCTTTTAGTGGGTGCGGTTGCCATTCTTTACGGCGTGCCTCCAATTCTTCTTCGGTCAAATGTAAATCAATGGTATTTTTTACTGCATCAATGGTAATGATATCGCCATCTCTTACCAAACCGATATTTCCTCCCTCTTGGGCTTCGGGCGAAACGTGTCCCACTACAAATCCATGAGAACCACCCGAAAAACGTCCATCTGTAATCAAGGCTACTTTTTTACCCAATCCTGCTCCCATAATAGCGGAAGTAGGTTTCAACATTTCGGGCATTCCCGGTCCGCCTTTTGGTCCTTCGTAACGGATCACCACTACCGTTCCTTCGGTTACTTCTCCTTTGGAAATTCCTTCATTGGCAGCAAATTCTCCTTCATATACTTTGGCTTTTCCTGTGAATGACAATCCTTCTTTTCCTGTGATTTTTGCTACTGCTCCCTCTGTGGCTAAGTTTCCGTACAAAATACGAAGGTGTCCACTGTCTTTTATCGGATTATCCCAATCTCTAATAATTTCTTGATTTTCAGTAAGTGAAGGAACATCAGCCAAGTTTTCCGCCAATGTTTTTCCCGTTACGGTTAAACAATCTCCGTGCAGAACGCCTTTATCTAAAAGATATTTTAACACGGCAGGAATACCACCTATGCTGTGCAAATCTTCCATTACGTATTTACCACTGGGTTTCAAATCGGCAAGAAAAGGCGTTTCATCACTGATTTTTTGGAAATCGTCCAATGAAAAATCAATCTGAGCCGAATGAGCAATCGCCATAAAGTGCAAAACCGCATTGGTTGAACCACCCAAAGCAATTACCAATCGGAAAGCGTTTTCCAATGATTTTCGGGTAACAATATCTCGCGGTTTTATATCATTTTCTTGTAAATAACGTAGGGCTTTTCCTACACGGTCGCATTCTTTTTGCTTGTCAATTCCCGCCGCAGGATTGGACGAGTTGTAAGGAAGTGCCATTCCCATTGCCTCAATCGCAGAAGCCATTGTATTAGCGGTGTACATTCCTCCGCAAGCACCTTCTCCGGGACACGCGTGGTGGATAACATCTTTATATTCATTTTCGGTAATCGTTCCGGCTACTTTTTGTCCCCACGCCTCAAAAGCTGAAACTACATCGAGCTTTTTATTGTTGTGGCAACCCGCCGCAATCGTTCCTCCATATACCAAAATCGAAGGGCGATTTAATCGTAACATCGACATCAATGCTCCGGGCATATTCTTATCGCAACCTACTACCGTAACCAAAGCGTCATAACTCATCGCCTGAACAACGGTTTCGATAGAATCGGCAATAATATCGCGGGAAACCAATGAATATCGCATTCCTTGTGTTCCCATTGAAATTCCATCACTTACACCTATTGTATTGAATATCAACCCGACAGAACCGGCGGCTTCTACGCCTTTTTTAATGTGTTCCGAGAGTTTGTTCAGGTGCATATTACACGGGTTTCCTTCGTATCCCGTGCTGGCAATTCCTACAAACGGTTTTTTTAAGTCTTCATCGGATAGCCCCAAAGCGTGTAACATCGCTTGTGCTGCGGGCTGTGTGTCGTCTTGTGTGACGTGTTTACTGTATTTGTTTAGTTCCATAACTAATTTATCATAACTGTTTTACTTTCAGATGTAAAAAAATAAAAGCCTGTATCTCTAATATGTTGATACAGGCTTTTATTTTGGGATATGTATGTCCGTATCAACACAAAGTGCTAATAATAATGACAACATTAATAATTATATTTAAAAAATTCATTTATCCCTATCTTTATTCAGCAAATATAAGTAAATATAATTAATAAAGAAATTTTTTTAATGCTTTTTTACAAATAATAATGCTTATTTAGTAAATCAGCATTACTTTTATTAAAAAAATCAGGTTTTATATCTTAAATCCATTTGATAACAAATATTTAAAATTTTCTATAATTCTTTGAATGCTCTTATTTAATAAGTATTACTCATTTGTTATGCTCTTGTTTTAAAATATATCTAAACTCCTTACTATAACACTATTAATTAATCCTCTTAATAAAGGGCTTATAAATATTAAGAGGACTATTAATATTTTCATTTTTTTTCATATAAAAAAATAAGGTTAGCATAAAAACTAACCTTATTTTAACTACTCAAACTTTAATTATAATTTAAATCCATTTGGTAAAATAGCTCCTTTTTTTATAACTACAATTCCATCCACTACTTTATATTCGTCTGTTTCTTTATCTTCTAAGCTCGGCGTTCCAAAAATTCTTACATCATTTCCGATTCTTACATTTTTATCTATAATTGCATTCTTGATATGGCATCTTTTTCCTATTCCCATAGGTGGAATTTTATTTTTTTCATTTTCTTCCATTTGTTCTAATTCTTCATAATAATCACTTCCCATAATGTAAGTGTTTTCTATTGAAGTCCCTTTACCAATACGAGTTCTAATTCCTACAACTGTGTTCTCTAATCTACTTGCATGGACGATTGCTCCCTCAGAAAGCACTACTCTTTCTAAAGTAGTTCCTACTACTTTTGCAGGAGGCAACATTCTTGCATGGGTATAGATTTGATTACTGTTATCATATAGATTAAAGTTTGGTAAAAGATCTGCTAAGTCTAAGTTTGCTTCATGAAATGATTTTATAGTTCCTATATCTGTCCAATATCCTTCGAACTGATAACTTTGTACTTTGTGATTTTCTATACTTCCCGGAATAATATGTTTACCAAAGTCCTCTCCGTCATTATCTGCTAATAGTTTTTTTAATACTTCTTTATTAAATAAATAAATCCCCATAGAAGCTAAATAGTCTTTACCACAAGCATGCATTTTCTCTCCTGTGTCTGAAGCCCAATTTTTAAGTTCTTTTTCGTCCGGTTTTTCTATAAATGAAGTTATTCTATTCTCTTCATTTGTTTTCATGATTCCGAACCCTGTAGCATCCGAAGCATTTACAGGGATTGTTGCTATACTCAATTCAGCCTTGCTTTCTATATGCTTATTTAACATATCCTGATAATCCATTTGGTATAATTGATCTCCGGATAGAATTAACATATAATCATAATCTATATTATCGTAATGTTGTAAACTTTGTCTCACTGCATCTGCTGTTCCCTGATACCAATTTGCATTTTCGGCAGTTTGTTCTGCAGCTAAAATATCTACAAAACCTTTACTGAATAAATCAAAACTAAAACTATTTTTAATATGTTTGTTTAATGAGGCTGAATTAAATTGTGTAAGAACAAATATTTGATTTATTCCTGAATTTAAACAATTAGATATGGGAATATCTACTAATCGGAATTTTCCTGCTAAAGGCACTGCCGGTTTAGAACGTTTATCTGTAAGAGGTTGTAATCTGGTTCCTCTTCCTCCTCCAAGGATTAATGCTAAAATTTTCTTTTTATTTTCCATAACTTATCTATTTTAAACTTCTATATAGTTTTAAATATTCTTCTGCAGATTTTTCCCAAGAAAAATCGAGTTTCATATTATCTTTTATTATTTTATTTATTCGTTTTTTATCTGCTTTTAATTTTATAGCTCTATAAATTGCATGTAAGATATCATCACTGGTAAGATTTATAAATCTTATTCCATTTCCGCCTTCATCTTCAAAATCTATTACTGAATCTAATAAACCTCCAACTGTTCTTACTATTGGTAATCCTCCATATCTAAAAGTATAAAATTGATTTAATCCGCATGGCTCGAATCTAGAAGGCATAATCATAAAGTCTGCTCCGGCATAAGCTAATCTCGCCAATACCTCATCATAACCTATGAAATAATTAAATCTTTCATCTAAATAAGCTTTCATTTGTTTTACTCCATCACTCAAAAACATATCTCCACTACCTATCACTAAGAAATTAGCTTTAAAATCTGCTATATTTATTGCTTTCCAAATAGCGTCTGAAAGTACATCTACTCCTTTTTGGTCTACAAATCTACCAATAAAAGCAATTAATGGTAGTTTCTCATCAAAACCGAAACGTTCACAAAGGACTTTTTTATTTTCACTCTTTCCTTTAATCGCATTTCTTGCTGTATAATTAAAAACAATGTTCGGATCTGTTTCCGGATTCCATTCTTCATTGTCTATACCATTTAATATTCCGGAACATTTAGCCCATTCTTGCCTAAATAAAGGAGCTAAACTAGAATCTCCATTCATAAGCTCTTGCATATACTGCTGAGAAACTGTATTAACTTTCCAAGCACATTTTACAGCAGATGCCATTGCATTTACACAATTATCCCACACTAAGAGAGGTGTTTGCCAAGTGTCAAACCAAGGGAAACAATTAGGAATATCCCAAGACATTTGACCTTGATATTTACCATTGTGTATTGTAAACACGGATGGAATTTCTCTAAATTTTGGGTATTGATGAGCATATTTCATAAAAAACGGTACAAACCCTGTATGATAATCATGACAATGAATAATATCCGGCATTTCCTCCCATTGATGGATCCAATTTAAAGCGGCTATTTGGAAAGCTGTGAAATAATAACTATCATCAGCATACCCATAAACTTCATTCCTATGAGAAAAACCTTCTATCTCTACTAAATAAAGATTATATCCAAAATCTAATGTTTTCCAAATTTTAACTTCTAAATTATCCTTCCTAAAAGGAAGATAAGCTACATGATCTAATTCTTTATTTATATTTTTTACCTTTTCGTTATAAACATAAGGCATAACGACTTTGGATTCTACTCCCTCTATTTTATCTAAATATTTAGGAAGAGCTCCCACTACGTCCCCTAATCCTCCGACTTTTGCTATAGGGTAGCACTCTGATGATAAATGTATGATATGCATGGCTATTATTTTCCTATAAATTTAGGAAAAAAATCAATATAAATCAATGATTATATTAAATATTTTTTAAAAATCAAATAAATCATCTTTTGACTATTAAAAGGTTAGCTCTTTATGATCGATTTGTGATGTTTTTATTCTTTTGATTGTTGCTATGTACAAAAAAACCGTTCCAAATTGGAACGGTTTTTTAATAAATATTAAACTAACTTTTAAAGAAATTTAATTAGGATTTTGATCTCCTGCATTAATATTATTATTAGAGTTTATTTCATCTTCAGGTATTTGAAATAAAAAGCTAGGACTATCCATTGATAAATTCAAACGAGCAGATTCTAAATGATTTGTACCATCATAATCTCGTGTTATTCCTTTTTTAAGACGTTTTAAATCAAACCAATGTACTCCCTCTCCCCACATTTCTATTCTTTTCTGAGTAATTATTTCCTCTATAAGGTCATTACCTGTATTTTGTGACATTTGATAATTAGGGTCTCTTTTACTTACTATATTATAAAGAACTTGAGCTGCATCTCCATTATTAAGCCTAGCTTTTGCCTCTGCAGAAACAAAATACATCTCAGATATTCTCATGTAAATATAATCTCCTTCGAAACCTCCCGGATCTTTAAATTTTAAACTTTTATAAGGAACATCTGAACTTGCATCAGCAAAAGCTTTTTTTCTATAATCCGTATCAGATATCTTCTCATATAATCTTTTGTTCATTAGTTTATAAACAGCCAACGCTCCAGCATAACCAGATCCACCATTATCAAAATGAGAAAAGAAAGAAGCATATGATGTTGATGTTTCAGATGTTATATCAGCTCCCCAAATACATTCTGTATTAGATATATTTGAAAATCCACTTAACCATTCTGTTTCATCCATTAAGTTATACTTTCCAATTAATTCATCAGCAGACTGAGCAGCTAATTGATAGTCTCCCATTTCCAAATATACATTTGCTAGTAAATAAGTTACTACATCTTCATTTACTTTCTCTTTTGTGTTTCTTTGGTAACCGTTTAAAAGGCTTTTAGCTTTCTTTAAATCTGAAAGTATTACTTCGTAGACTTCTTTATTAGTACTTCTAGGATTTCCTTCTTTGCTATCATCTAAATATATAGGTATAGATTTATCATTTTCATGACCTACATAAGTCGGTCCAAATATTCTAGCTAAATTAAAATAAGAAAATGCTCTATAAAAATAAGCTTGCCCTAATAGGTTTTTTGATGCATTGTCTGAATCATCTATACTTAATATTATAGAGTTTGCTTGACCTGCCTGAGTATAATAAGTATTCCAAAGTATTTTACTACGACTATTAGTGGTAGTTCTCCCCAGATAGTTATAAAAATACCCCATCCAGTGAAATTTATACATAGCAATATCCTCTCCCATTATATCTAAAGCTGAGATTACTCCTTTATGTCCATAGTCAACATGAGAAGAAACCCCTCCTATTCCAAAGCTTCTAAATGAGGCGAAAATACCATCAATTACACCATTAGTCGCTATAGGACTACTTGTTACTTGTTCTTTAGTTAATATATTCTTACCTTCTACATCAAGAAAATCATCAGAACACCCTGTAAAAAGGGTTCCAGCGAACAATATTGATGTTAAATATTTATTTATTTTCATGATTTATTTTTTTAAAATTTAACATTTACACCTACTGAAATAGTTCTCATTAAGCCGTACTTGTTGCTAGAAAGCCCTGTTGTACTTAGTCTCGGATCATACCCTTTTCTTTTAGACCATAAATAAAGATTTGATCCTGTTACATAAAACTTCATGTATTCTAAACCAGCTGACTTAATAATACTTTCCGGTAATTCATATCCTAAATTTACATTTTGGATATTTAAATAAGATGCATCTACTAAGAAAAAGTCTGAAGTCCCATTTTGATAGTTATTATCTGTATCAAATCTTGGTAACTCTGCATTTTTATTATTTGGAGTCCAGCTTTTCCAGAAGTCTTTATGTAAGTTATTACCCGGATTCCCTGCAGGAGAAAGCAAATCAGAATAAGTACCATCATAACCGTATCCTCCTATTTGATAAGCTAAATCTACACCCAAGGTAAACCCTTTATATCTTAAAGATGTACCAAATCCTCCATAGAAATCAGGTATTGCTGATTTATCTGTATAATACTTAGTAGCCTTAGAGTAATCAGTTGTTTCTACTATTTTACCTGTTGGTTTCTTAGTTGTTGAATCTATTTCATCCATTAGCCATAAAGCATTCCCATCTTTATCATAACCGACATATTTTCTTAAAAAATAATCGTAAATAGACTTACCTTCCGTATATCTAAAAGTTCCATAATCAATAAACTCTTGATTAAGTTTTGTTACCTTATTATCAAAGTGAGTTATATTAAAATTAATATTCCAATCAAAATTTGTAGATCTTATCGGCTGTCCAGATATAGAAACTTCATATCCTTTATTCTCCATAGCTCCCACATTTTCAGGAACAAAAGAAAACCCTGTAGATGGAGTAATTGGCTTGTTTAATAATAAATCATCCACTTTTCTTTCAAAATATTCAGCCTCAAAAGATAATCTATTGTCAAATAAAGCGAACTCTACTCCGGCATTTATATTAGTAGAAGTTTCCCAAGTAGCTTTTTTACCAGCTCCTAATATTACAAACTTAGTTCCTACCCCATTTGCATTAACAATCTCATATTGATCAGCATAAGGCATATAATTTCTTTCTAATCCCCATGGTTGATTAGATAAGGCATTTTGAACGTCTATAGGATAAAGTAAATTATCGTTTCCTTGTTTACCAAAACTAGCTTTTAATTTAAACTGATCTAACCATGTAGCATTCTCTAAAAAGATTTCTTTAGCTATATTCCAAGCTGCTCCGGCTCCATAAAAATTACCCCATCGAGCATCCGGGTGGAATATAGAACTTCCGTCTCTTCTAAAGCTACCATTAAAAAAGTAACGATTAGCATAAGAATAATTGATTCTTGACAGGTATCCCTCTACTTTATAATCATTCTCAGCCCCATTTACATAACTGGTTTGTACAGCATTATTTAATACAGGTAAATCATCTATAGCCACTTGTGTTTTCTGAGCTCTAAATCTTTTTAAATTAAAAGATGTACTCTCATGTCCTACTAATATTGATAAGGAATGATCTCCTATATTTTTATCGTAAGATAATAATTGTTGATTTGTAAATGTAAATCCTCTATTAGCATAAGTAGTTATTCTCCCCCCTACTTCTTGTGCATCTCCTAACAATGGAGTAGCGAAACGAGTAACATTACCTGAGTATAAATCTATAGATAAATTATATTTGAAGTTGAAATCTTTAAAGAAATCATAGCTTACATAAGCTCTACCATTTACATTATCATATACATTATTACTCACATCCAAAGCAGATGTCCCTACAGGGTTCTGTGTAGCTCCGTAGCCTCTAATACCGTAAAAATCATCTTTATCTGTACCAGGATCAAATTGCTTATTACCTTTAGAGTCCAATACTAGGTTACCTTTTCTATCTCTTCCGTAAATAGGATATATAGGCGCAATATTCCTCGCCCAAGAAAATAGGTTACTATAAGCATTTGATGATTTTCCTGATAATGGACTATCTTGATCAGTCCTTGCGTAGCTTAAATCCACTCCAAATCCAAGATCTTTAGAAGCATAGAAATCAGTACTTAATCTTGCCGTATATCTTCTAAATCCAGAATTTAACGCATATCCTTTATCATCCAAATATGATAATGAGAAATAAGATCTACTAAAATCAGACCCAGCATTTCCACTTAAAAAATATTCTTGTCTCATACTAGGTTTAAAAAATGCTTTTCCCCAATCATCTTGATAAAGTAATTTAGCATTAGAATTAACCTTTCCTGTAACAGGGTCTATTAATTTATCATCATCTACATCATATACATTATAACCTAAATTATTAATCAATGTTTTTTGAGCATAAGCCGTCGCCTGGTCATCTGTCTCTCCACGAGCTATCCTTGCCATTTTAAGCCCCTGATAGTAAGCTTCATAATACTCTGCCGGATTAGTCATTATATCATACTCAGGTACTGCTCTATCATTAAATCCTGTTTTAACATCTAAATTAAAACTTAATCCTCTTTTACCTTTCTTTGTAGTAATAAGAACGACTCCATTAGCCCCTCTATGCCCGTATAAAGCATTAGCTGAGGCATCTTTCAAAAATGTTATAGACTCTATATCCTGAGATGGAATAGAACTAATATTCCCATTAAAAGGCACTCCATTAACTACATATAAAGGATCACTTGAAGCGTTTATAGATCCAATTCCTCTAAATCTTATGGTTGGAGCATCCCCTGGCTGACCTGTACTATTGATTACCTGAACCCCTGCTACCTTACCAGTCAATCCTTGCATAACATCTGCAGATTGAACATTTTGAAGTGCTTCGCTATCTAATACAGAAACAGAACCTGCTATTTCATCTTTAGATTGAGTCCCATAAGCTACAGCAACAACATCTTGAAGCCTTACAGCTCCTTGCCCCTTTAATAATTTTATATCGTAATTAACCGCCTCTCCAACAGTAACGCTCTTAGTATCGAATCCAATAAATTCAACACTAATAGTATCTCCCGGTTTTGCTTGTATGGTATAATTACCATCTCCATCTGTATAAACTCCTGATTCTTGTCCTTCTACATAGACATAAGCGTCTTGTACAGGATAATCATTAGAGTCTAACACTTTTCCCGTAATAGGTTTTTGCTGTCCAAATGCGTACATTGAAAAACAGAGTAAACCAATACTAAACAGTTTTGTGAAATTTTTCCTCATGTGTTATTATTATGTTTGAGTCGCTAAATTAATATTATTTTAGTAAAAAACAAACAATTGTATAAATAAGCTATTTTTATTTTAACTACAATTATTAAATAAAGCTCAAATATTATATCTATTTATTAAATACATAATAAAAATAGCATTCTTTAATAACTTTATTCTAAAAACGACACTCTACAATTCAATTATTTATAATTATTACAAATTAGAACTTTAACACAATGCACTTTAGATACATTGTTAATAATTAATAAAATTCTATTCTAAAACAAAAAATTCTATTAAGAAATTAATCTTAATAGAATTTCCAATTAAATAAGTAATATTAAATTCTAATTTATTAATAGATTTAACAATTCTTCTATTATAGCATTTCCTTTATCTTTATTATATTCTTTTTGTAAGGCTACTACAAACTCATCATGGTCTATTTTATTAGACTTATAATCTTTTAAAATATCAGCTGCCCATTCCGGTCTAGGTCCCCATTTAAATAATTCCTCTTTGGTTTCTTTATCTACTCCTACTATAATAGGTATAGATTTTCCTCCGTTTGTTAAATAGTTTTCAATTAAATCATTGCTGTCTCTAAGAACTATTCTGGAAGTTAATTTATCACTTTCTGAAACCATATTCTCTACAACAGGCAAGATTTGGGAGGCATCTCCACACCAACCTTCTGTTATTTCTACTAAAATTATTTCTCTGTCTAATTTAGCAAGCTTTTCTTTCTGAGCATCGCTCAGTTCTATCTTTTTTAATAAACGCTCTATTCTTGTTAAATTAAGCGGATAATATTGATAAGTATCTTTTTCCTTATCTCCGTTTTCTATGACATCTTTAATATGAGCTAAATATTGCTCCCAAGACAAACTGCCTTCTAAATACTTTTCTAAATTCATCTTTATAGTTTTTTATGTTTTAATTTATAATTTTCATCCCATTTTCTTTCATGAGGCTCGTGCAATTTCCCCAAAGATTTACCAACACAAAGAGAAACAAAGGCATCTCCTGTAACATTTACTACGGTTCTACACATATCTAACGGACGATCTACTGCAAAAATTAAAGCTAAACCTACCGCCAATTTATCTGCCGGAAATCCTATAGATTCTAAAACAATAACCAACATTACCATTCCTGCTCCCGGAACTGCAGCTGAACCAATAGATGCCAATAAAGCAGTAAAAACAATCGTTAACTGAGCCGTGAAATCTAAAGGGAAATTCATAGCTTGTGCTATAAAAACTGCTGCAACTGCTTGATAAAGGCTTGTTCCATCCATATTAATTGTCGCCCCCACAGGAAGAACAAAACTACTCACTTCTTCGTCTACTCCTAAATGTTCATTCACTCGCTCCATAGTTACGGGTAAAGTTGCCGCACTGGAACTGGTAGAAAAAGCTAAAAGCTGTGCCGGTGAAATTGCTTTGAAAAATTGTCCCGGTGTTTTCTTCGTATAAATATAAGCTACTGTCATATAAAAAACTATCATTAAAGACAATCCTAATAAAACTATGGCAGTATAAAAAGCTAATTTTTTTAATATTTCAGGATCATTTGCACTCACTACAACTCCTGCTAATAAAGCAAATACCGCAAATGGAGCCGTTAACATTATTAAATCTACCATTTTAAGAACAACCTCGTTTAAAGAATCAAAAAAGTCTTTGAGTGGTTTTGCTTTTTTATCGTCTACCAATAAAAGACTAATCCCTATAAAAATAGCAAAAAAGATTATTTGCAACATCATTCCGTTATCCGTCATAGCTCCTATAATATTATCAGGCACCATATTAACCACAAAGTCTAATGGACCTGCCGCTTTCTGATTTGCAGCTTCTGTAATCTTTGCAGAAATATCAGCATTATTTGTATATGTTGATGTTAATTGAGCTATCGTTTCTTTGGGTATTCCTTTTCCGGGATCAAGCAAATTCACGATGCCTAAACCTATTACAATCGCTATTAAAGTAGTAAACATATAAATAAGAATTGTTCTTATTCCCATGTTTTTAAACTTAGAAATATCTTGTAAATCAGATATTCCCTTTACTAAAGAGGCAAGAATTAAGGGTATTGCTATTAACTTTAGCAATCTAATAAAAATTGTACCAAAAGGAACAATCCAATCGTTTATAAATTTAGCTCCGCCTGACCAAAATGTCATTAAATAGCCAAATGTAATCCCGACAATCATTCCTATCATTATCTGCCAATGGAGTTCTAATTTTTTCATTCTTCAGATTTAAATATTAATTATTGTTTCACTTTTAGGAAAACGTACTTTTTTAACTCCATTTAGAGCATCATTATCAGCTCTATACCCTATTGGACACATTACCACTGAATGTAAATTCTTTTCTTTTAAATTTAATAGTCGATCTACTTCTACAGGATTAAATCCTTCTAATGGACAACAATCTACACCCAATAAAGCACAAGAATTAATAAAATTCCCCAACGCAATATAAACTTGATGTTTAAGCCATGCTAACTTAGCAGTATCATCCATCGTTTTTAAGAATCCTATACACATCTGTTTATACCCTTGTAATTCACTTATTTCTACATTTCTTTCCTTAGCCATTACAGCAATATAATTATCTATATGAGCTGAATCAATATCAGTTCTTATACAGAAAATAATATTATGACTGCAAGTTTGTATTTGCTTTTGATTAAACGTAGCTTCTTTAATAGTTTCCTTAACAGACTCTTTATCAGAAACTAAAACTTTAAACCCTTGTAAACCTAAAGAAGTAGGTGTTAAATTTATTGCGTGTAAAAGTGTATCTAATGTCTTTTCGTCTACTTTTTTATTGATATCAAACTCTTTGACTGCATATCGCCAATTAAGCTTTTCTAAAATTAATTTATGTATATCCATCTTTACAAAGTTAATTAAATAAATTTAAAATTTTATAATTGTGGCTATTACATATTTATTTAATTAATTTTTGTATTTTTGAAGAAACCTATATGCAATGACAATTATTATTGATAAAAAAGATACTAAAAACTTAAAAGAGTTATTAGATAAAAAACTAAAGAAAACATCTAAAAAAGGAAATATTTCTAAACATTTCGGTAAATTGAAAAGAAATTTAGATGGAATGAAATATCAATTAGCAATAAGGGAAAATGAAGATTGACTTTATTGCAGACACTAATTTTTTAGTATACGTGCACGAAGGAAACGAAATAGTTTTTCCTTTCTTAGAATATAATTTTGGAATTTCATTTATTTCTGAAATTGAGCTTATAGGTTTTAAAGGAATAAAAAAGAAAGAAGAAATACAACTAAAACATCTAATTACTGATTGTTTCTATATTGACTGGAATTTAAAAATAAAGGAAACAACAATTAAATTAAAAAGAAATTATAATATAAAACTACCCGATGCTATAATAGCAGCAACATCAATTACTTATGGAATTCCTTTGGTTACAGCAGATAAAGGTTTCTCTAAAATTAAAGAACTTGATTTAATTTTAATAGAATTTTAAAAGCCTTTGCTTTACTCTAAATTTATATATTTGCAATGCTAAAAAGCATTATCAGAATGAAAATTATAAACGGAATTGAGGAAATCTCTAAATCAGAAAGGCTTATTTTAACAATCGGTATGTTTGATGGTGTACATAAAGGACATCAATCTATCATAAAAAAATTAAATGAAATCGCTTTTGAAGAAAATGGAAATTCTGCTTTACTCACATTTAATCCTCATCCCAGAAAAATTTTACAATCAGATAACAGCTTTAAATTACTCACAATTTTAGATGAAAAAATTAAGTTATTAAAAAACTATAATTTAGATTACTTGATTATTCAACCTTTTGATTTTGAATTTTCTCGTATTTCTCCACTCAACTTTGTAAGAGATACACTCGTAAATCAATTAAACATACATACATTAATTGTAGGGCATGATCATCATTTTGGACGTAACAGAGCCGGAGATTTTTCTCAGTTACAAGAATTAGCAGATTTATACCATTTCAAAACACTTCAATTATCAGCAATTTTAGAAGATGAAAAACCTATTAGCTCCACTAAAATAAGAGAAGCTCTTATGCTAGGAAATATAGATTATGCCAATGATGCACTAAATCATCCGTACAGTATTTCCGGAGAAGTAATTCACGGTGATAAAATCGGGAGAACTTTAGGTTTCCCTACAATAAATTTGAAGTTAGATTCAGATAAATTAATTCCAAAAGATGGAGTTTACGGTGTTAATTTAGAAATAGACAATAAACGTTTCACAGGATTAATGAATATTGGATTTAGACCTACAATAGAAGGCAAAAACCAAAGGATAGAAATTTATGTTATCGACTTTAATCACAGCTTATACGGAGAAAAAGTAAGTGTAGATATTATTTGTCGGATTAGAGATGAACAGAAGTTTGAAAACTTAGAATGTCTAAAAAAACAAATAGAAAAAGACATTCAATATTTTAAAGAATTCTTAAATTAATCAAATAAAAAAGAGGACTGGTTTAGTCCTCTTTTTTATGTTTATATTAAAGTATTAAATAGCAACTCTTTTAAAGTCTACAACTGTAACACCTTCCTTCTCTCCGTTTACGTAATCTTTTACAGAAGTTTTATCTCCCATAATATATTCTTGATTAACTAAAGTTGTTTCTTTAAAGAATTTATTCAATTTACCTTTAGCGATATTATCTAACATTGCTTCCGGCTTACCTTCTTGTCTTAATTGGTCTTTAGCTATCTCAATTTCTTTATCAATTACTTCTTGCTCTACTTTAGACTCATCTAAAGCGATAGGACTCATTGCAGCAACTTGCATAGAAACATTTTTAGCTACTTCTGCAGCATTATCAAAGTTTTCACTAATTCCTACCAAAGCAGCAATTTTGTTTCCGTTATGGATATAAGAACCTACAAACGGAGCTTCTAAAGTCTCAAAATATTTGATATCTAATTTCTCACCAATTACACCTGTTTGTTCAGTTAATTTATCAGCAACTGTCATTCCTCCCATTTCTGAGCTTAAAAACTCTTCTTTAGAATTAAAATCAAGTGCATGATTAGCAAATTCTGTAGCTAAAGCAACAAAATCATCATTTTTTGCAACGAAATCTGTTTCACAACCTAAAGCTATAATTGCACCTTTAGAGTTATCTGCATTTGTAGCAGCAATAACTGCACCTTCAGAAGTTTCTCTATCAGCTCTTTTTGCAGCTACTTTTTGTCCTTTTTTTCTAAGGATTTCAATTGCTTTATCAAAATCACCTTCAGCGTCAACTAAGGCTTTTTTACAGTCCATCATTCCTGCTCCGGTAGTATTTCTTAATTTACTAACTTCTGCAGCTTTTACTTGATATGCCATGTTTTTTTATTTTTAAATTTAATGTTATACTAAAATTACTTAAAATCTAAGATTTTACTCTTCCTCTTTTTTAGTAGATTCAGTATTACCTTCTTTATTTTGTTTTGCTTTTTCTTTTTCTGCTTTTCTTACAGATAAACCTTCTTTGATTGCATCTGTAACTGATTGCATAATAATTTCTACTGATTTAGTAGCATCATCATTTGCAGGGATTGGGAAGTCTACTTCTCTTGGGTCTGAGTTAGTATCTACCATTGCAAAGATAGGAATATTCAATTTTTGAGCTTCTTTAACAGCGATGTGCTCATTTACAATATCTACTATAAATAAAGCAGATGGGATACGAGTCATATCAGAAATAGAACCTAAATCTTTTTCTAATTTAGCTCTTTGACGGTCTACCTGTAATCTTTCTTTTTTAGATAAACTTTCGAAAGTTCCGTCTTTCTTCATTTTATCAATAGAGTTCATTTTCTTAACCGCTTTACGAATGGTAACAAAGTTTGTTAACATTCCACCAGGCCAACGCTCTGTGATGTAAGGCATATTAACCTCTGCTGCATATTTAGAAACGATGTCTTTTGCTTGTTTTTTAGTTGCAACAAATAAGATTTTTCTTCCTGAAGAAGCCATTTGTTGTAACGCTTTAGAAGCATCTTCTAATTTTACTGCTGTTTTGTGTAAATCGATAATGTGGATTCCATTTTTCTCCATAAAAATGTAAGGAGCCATATTTGGATTCCATTTTCTAGTTAAGTGTCCGAAATGTACACCTGCTTCAAGCAATTCTTTTACGCTTTTTTTTGCCATTTTAATTTGTTTTAAATTAGTTTACTTTCCGCTCATCAGCAATCAATCTATTGGTGGTTGCAATATTTATTTTTAATTGCGCGCCCTATAAATTTGGATGCTAAACTAACCGGCTTTTTTTATTTAATTATTCTATTTAACATGAAAAGTTTGCTCAATAAAATTACTGAGCAAACTGTATTTTTTAATCTTAAGAAATTGTATTTTCCAAAAGTTAATATATTAACGTTTAGAGAACTGGAATCTCTTACGAGCTTTCTTCTGACCGAATTTCTTACGCTCAACCATTCTCGGGTCACGAGTAAGTAAACCTTCAGGTTTTAATACAGTTCTAAACTCTTGATTTATCTCACATAAAGCACGAGATAAAGCCATTCTTATAGCTTCTGCTTGTCCTGTAATTCCACCTCCGTGAACTAAGATATTAACGTCGTATTGATTTAATGTTTCTGTTAACAAGAAAGGTTGCTTTACTTTATACTTTAATACGTCTGTACCAAAGTAAGTATCTAAATCTTTACCGTTGATTACGATTTCACCTTTTCCTTCTTGGATATAGGCTCTTGCAACAGATGTTTTTCTACGTCCTATTTTATGAATAGTAGCCATATTTTTATTTGAATTCGTTTATATCTATTTTTCTTGGTTGTTGTGCATCTTGCTGATGCTCTGCACCTTCATATACTCTTAAATTTTTAAGAATTGCTCTACCCAATTTATTTTTAGGTAACATTCCTTTTACAGCTCTCTCTACTAAGCGAGTTGCATCTTTATCGTGCACCTGTTCTGCTGTAACACTTCTTTGTCCGCCTGGAAAACCTGTATATCTTTCATATACTTTTTCAGACCATTTTTTCCCGGTTAAATTGATTTTATCCGAGTTTACTACTACAACAAAATCGCCACAATCTGCATGTGGTGTAAAATTCGGTTTATGCTTTCCTCTAAGCAATTTAGCCACTTTAGATGCTAAGCGTCCTAAAGACTGTCCTTCTGCATCTACCAATAACCACTCCTTATTGGCGGTTTCTTTATTTGCTGATAATGTTTTATAACTTAGTGTATCCACCTTTTTGTTTTTTTAATTAATTTCTATGTACTTTTGGATAAAATCGGGTTGCAAATGTAAGAAAACTTTTTTATCTCACAAACTTTTATTTACTAATATCCAAAAATTTAAATCATTTTATATTTTCATATATTTGTTTCTTTAAATAAAAATATGCTATTCTTACAAATAAAACAAGAAACAAAAGAAGCTGTAGGCATTGTAGAGCAATCAGTATCTCTACATTATGAGAAATTATTACTAATGCTCCCACGAATAGTTATAGGGATATTAATAATTATTTTAGGACTATTAATTTCTAAAATTATAACTAACGTATACAAAAAACGTTTCATGAGAAAATCCACTGATCCTTTAATGGCTAGTTTTCTTTCGAAATCTGTTCGCTTATTTTTCTTGGTAATTTCCACCATGTTAGCATTAGAAGTAGCAGGGCTAAGCTCTGTTGCCGGAGGTATTTTAGCCGCTGCCGGAGGTTTTGCTATTATTGCAGGTTTTGCTTTTCAGGATATTGGAAAAAACTTTTTAGCCGGAATTATTTTAGCTTTTAACCGCCCTTTTAATATTAATGATTCTATAAAAGTTGATGCTCATTTTGGAAAAGTAAAAGCTCTGAATTTCAGATACACACATATTAAAACAATAGACGGGAGAGATATTTTTATTCCTAATAGCGATGTACTTACGAAACCTGTAGAAAATTATACAAGAGATGGTTTTTACCGGTTAGACTTTATTGTAGGTATTGGTTATGAAAATGACATACAAGCCGCTAAAGAATTAATTATGAAAATTTTAGCATCTAATACAAACATCATAGAAGATGCCAGCCATAAAAACTTTGTGATAGAAGATGAGTTAGGAACAAGTACAGTAAATTTAAAAGTATTTTTCTGGGTAGACACTAAAGATTATAAAGTAGCTTCTAATATATTAAGAGGTAATATCATCCGAGAAGTCAAAGAGGCACTAACTAAAGGTAACTTTAACATGCCGGCAGATATTAAAGAACTTAAAATATACGGTACTGAAAAAGATATTCCTATTAGGTTGACTAAAGAATAAATTATATACTGGTATTCTCGTTTAAAAAAATTTCGTGTGTCCTTTATACATAATAATGGTTTTTAAATCTTGCTTTTGATTTGTTACATATATTTTATATTAATAATGAAATAATTACAAATAAAAAGAATATATCAAAAAACTACTCTATGAAACAGTACGGACATTCGAAAAAATTTTATTAAATTAGAATATACAAATTAGAAAAATTATTGTTATTTTTGTGGCTATAATTTTAAAAACAGTTAAAATGAAGAAATTAATTTTACCATTATTAGCAACATTTGCTTTAGTATCTTGTGGAAAACAAGACAAACACGAAGAAGTAGCTCCAGAAGTTCAAGTAGAAGAAGTTGAAACAGTAACAACTGATGTTCCTGATTTCGACAACGAAGAAGTTGAAGAGTACATGAAACTTTACGATGCTTATATTGAAGAATATAAAGAAGCTGTAAAGTCTAAAGACATGAATAAATTCCAAGAGCTATCTACAAAAGGACAAGAATTAGCTACAAAAGGGCAAGAGTTATCTACTTCAGGATTGAGCGAGTCAGATATGCAAAAACTTCAAGAATATATGACTCAAAGTGCACAAGAACTTCAAGAGTTATCTCAAGAAATGATGAAATAAGAAATATTAAAATTCTTATAAAGAAAAAAGAAGCCGTCTCAAAACTCATTGAAACGGCTTTTTTAGTGATTTTTGCTCGCACACACACAAGAGTTATATTCAAATATTAAAACCTCAGAGGGGGTGTGAGTATCGGAACGCTTTCTTTTTTTAATAAAAAATATTGATAGATAAATGTATAACTACAAATCCAATTGAGTTTGTTGTAAATTACTTTCAAAGTCCAGTAGCCATTTTTTTCGTTCAAGTCCACCTCCGTAACCTGTTAATTCTCCGTTACTTCCTATTACACGATGACAAGGGATAATAATAGAGATTTTATTATAACCATTTGCCGATGCCACCGCCCGAATAGCTTTTACTTTATCTAATGATTTGGCTTGATTGAGATAAGTAGTGGTTGTTCCATAGGGAATTTTTAAAAGTTCGTTCCAAACTAATTTCTGAAAGTCCGTGCCGACAGGATCTAAAGCTACTTCAAAACTTGTTCGCTTACCTTCAAAATATTCTTGTAGTTCATTTTTGGCTTGGATAATATGTTCATTTTCACCTGTTAGAATAGTGGCATTTCGTCTTTTTTGCAGATCTTGAAATTCGGTTTCCAACATTTTCCGATTGGTAAACTCTAACAAACAAATGCCTTTTTGAGTAGCACAAACGAACATTGCCCCGATAGGTGTCGTCAGTCGGCTGATTAAAATAACTTCTTGATTTTTGTTGTTTTTTGGCGATTTTCCCATTAGTTTTTTGTAAGTATATCCGAATCCGCTCAAAGATTCATAACCTGAATCAAAAGCAGTCTTGGTGGTGTTTTTCCCATTTTGTAATTCTTCAAAAGCATTGTTAATCCGATACATTCTTTGATAAGCGTGAAAAGTAATTCCGTAATGTTTTTTAAACCAATTCCGAACGGCTATCGGACTAATATTCTCGGTTTTTAATTGATAATCAGTGATCTTTGCTTTGGGATTTTTTCGAACCAAATCAATGGCTTTTTCTACTTCTTGGGGTGGTTTGTAAGCATTTTCAGTCGGTTTGCAGATTTTACACGGACGATATCCGACTTCCAAAGCTTCTTTAAAGGTAGTGAAAAATTCTATATTTTCCTTTTTTGGTTTCCTCGCTCGGCACGTAGCAATACAAAATACCGAAGTGGTCTTCACACCTACGAAGAAAACTCCCACATAATCGGGATTTTTATCCAAAAGTGCTTGATAATAATCATCAATTTTTGATTGATTTTCGATTTTCATTTTAAAATGATTTCTGCAAAGATGAAAAGACCTGAATTTAAAAACAACCGAAAAATGGATGAGTAATTTTTATAAAAAAAATAAAAAAAGCCTTGCGGAGCAAGGCTTAAAAATTATTTATTATGAGAAATTACTTTTTAAATTTCTTATATTTATTCATGAATTTATCTACACGTCCTGCAGTATCTACAAGTTTCATTTTACCTGTATAAAACGGGTGAGATGCAGATGTAATCTCTAATTTAATTAAAGGATACTCTACTCCGTCTATTTCTATAGTCTCTTTAGAATTAGCTGTAGATCTTGTAATAAAAGTCTCATCGTTACTCATATCTTTAAAAGCAACTAATCTGTAATCTTGCGGATGTATATCTTTTCTCATGATTCTTATCTTTATTAAATCGGACTGCAAATATAAAACATTTTTTTTATCTGCAAAAATTTTTTAATTAATTATCTTTGTATAAACATCTAAAGCAATGAAAAATAAATCTTATATATCTTTCTCTTTAATTCTGCTTGTTTTATGCTTTTCAACCCAAATCTCATGCAGAAAGGATTTTAATACCGTTTCTAATATCACAAATATACAATTTTCTAATGATACCGTAGTTTTTGATACTGTAATGAGTCATTCTAATTCCGAAACTTATTTAATTAGGTTGTACAATAATAGTGAGGAAGACATCAATATTCCAAATATATATCTTAACAAAAAAAATAATTCTTATTATAGAATAAATGTTGACGGAATACCTGGTTTTGAGTTTTCTGATGTTTATTTAAGAGCAAAAGATAGCTTAAATATATTTATAAATATTGCTGCGGAAGACGCTTCTGACCTTATTTATGAAGATGAAATTATTCTAAAAAATAACAATAATCAAAAATCGATTAAATTATTATCTTTTATAGCAAAAGCCAAATACTACTACCCAAAAAAGGGCGAAGACTCTTTTACTATAGATAAAGATACTGAGTTTAACAACAGTTCATATCATATCATATATGGTGATTTTAAAGTAGCAGAAAACAGAAAACTTAATATTTTAAACGGAACTAAAGTTTTATTTTATAAAAATGGAAAAATTACAGTTTCTCCCAACGCTCAATTAAATATTATAGGAACTCAACAAAAACCTGTAATTTTTAAAAGTTTAAGAAATGATGTTCGGCATGACTCTTTGCCTAATCAATGGATTGGGATAACAGGATTAAAAAATAGTGAAATTAATTTAAACCACACCGAAATTAAAGGAGCAAAAACAGCTTTAGACCTTACTGAAAATAAAAATAAAATATTTAATACTAAAATTTATAATAGTGGTGAAAGTGCTATTTTTACAGATAATAGCAATATTTTAGCGAATAACTTAGTGGTTAACAATGCGGGAAACACGGGAATCAATATAACAAATGGAGGAAATTACAAATTCTACTTCTCCTCTATTATTAATAATTGGCAAGGAAATATTGTAGGTATTTACGGTATTAACTTACCTTTTTCTGTAACAAATTATAGCTTGAAAGATGATTTAGAAGAACGAAGTAATCTTAATTTAATAATAGAAAATTCAATTTTATACGGAAGATATCCAAATGGAATTTCAATAGATTTAAAAGATGGAATGACAAATCATATAATAGTTAATCACTCTTTAATTAAAAATGAAAGTAAAAAAGAATTGGACTTAACCCTACCCTATTTTAATAATATAATTACCGAAAATCCTCTTTTGCAAAATACTACTTTTGGTAACCCAAATTTAAACCCGAAAGAAAATTCACCTGTAATAAAAAAAGGAAATTCTTTATTAAATAATTCTTATCCTAAAAATATAAACGGAAAAGAAAGGACAACTCCTCCAAATATAGGGGCATATTAATAGCTTCTGTCATTATGATATTTTCCCAAAAGTTCCTTTAAAAGGACTATCAGCAGTATTTTCATTTCAGGATATATAAAGATTTTAAGTATATTTTTTAACAAATTCTTAAATAATGGAATGATATTTGTCATTACTTTACCATCACAAAGACAAAATATATATTATGAGTAAAATGAAATTATTAATGAATGCCTGGAAAAACAGAGGTGAATTAGATCCAACAAGCCTTCAAGATAAAGCAAAAGCATTTTATAGAATGGTTCCACTTATGATAAAAGGGCATTATAAACCTAAAAGTAAAACCAATATTATAATCGGTTTAGGAGCTGTAATTTACGCGGTTTCTCCATTAGATTTAATTCCTGAAATATTAACAGGACCTTTCGGGCTTTTAGATGATTTCGTAATCTTAGGTTACGGTTTAAAAAAAGTGAACAACGAAATCGAGCGTTTCTTACTTTGGGAACAAGAACAAGAGTTAGGAGAAGAAATCGTTACAATTAATCAATAGTTTAATTAAAATATAAATACCGCCCTTTCGGTTTTTGAAAGGGTGTTTTTTATTTTAAAACTAAATAACTATTAGTTTACTCAAATATAATTATGAAAACATTTTATAACAGGCTTTTAAAAAATAATAAAAAATGGGTTCAGGAAAGAATAGAAGCCAATCCTGATTTTTTTAATGAATTGGCTAAAGAACAGAGGCCTCCTGTTTTATGGATTGGTTGTGCTGATAGCCGAGTTCCTGCAAATGAAATTATAGGAGCAAAACCGGGAGAAGTATTTGTTCACAGAAATATAGCTAATATGGTTGTTCATACAGATATGAATATGCTGTCGGTATTAGATTATGCTGTGAATGTTTTGAAAATTAAGCATATCATTGTTTGTGGTCATTACGGGTGTGGTGGAATAAAAGCGGCAATGGGAAATTATTCTGTAGGAATTATAGACAATTGGCTAAGACATACAAAAGATGTTTACAGATTCCATTTAGAGGAGTTAGAAAAAATAAAAGATAAAGAAGAAAGGCTTGATAGACTTGTTGAATTAAATGTAGAAGAACAAGTATATGGCTTAGCAAAAACTTCTATTGTACAAAAAGCTTGGGAAAGTGGGCAACAATTAGGATTACATGGTTGGGTTTACAGTTTAAAAGACGGGATAATTAAAGATTTAAATACCAATGTTTATAATAATGAGGAGTTAGAAGCTCACTATCAGTTACATTTATAAATCATAAAATATTTTATATAAACTCTATATTTTTAAATATAGGGTTTTATTTTTGTAAAATGCAGAAATATTTAATTGTAATTGTGGGACCTACCGCCATCGGGAAAACAGCCACTGCCATAGAAGTTGCTAAAGCTTTTAATACAGAAATTATATCATCGGACAGTCGGCAATTTTTTAAAGAGATGACGATAGGTACAGCTGTTCCCGATACTGAGGAATTAGCTCAAATTCCTCATCATTTCATTCAACATATAAGTATTCTGCAAGAGTATTCAGTGGGAGATTTTGAGAGAGAGGCTCTTTCTTTTATTAATAATTATTTTAAAACTAATGATGTTTTAGTAATGGCGGGAGGCTCCGGTTTATATGAAAGAGCTGTTACAGAAGGTTTAGATTACTTCCCTGATGTTCCCGGCAACATAAGAGAAACTTTAAATTCTGAATTAGAAGAAAAAGGTATAGAAACTTTACAACAAGAATTAAAAGAAAAAGATTTAGAATACTATAAAAAAGTAGATTTAAATAATCCGCATAGAGTAATCAGGGCTTTAGAAATAATAAGGCATACAGAAAAACCCTATAGTTTCTACTTAAATCGGCCAAAAGAAAAAAGAGAGTTCAATATTATAAAGATAGGATTGCATAATGACAGAGAAATTATTTATAACAGAATAAATAAACGAGTAGATTTAATGATGCAAAACGGACTTTTACAAGAGGCTGAAAACCTTTATAAATACAGAAATTTAAATGCCTTAAATACTGTTGGCTATAAAGAGTTATTTGAATACTTTGATGAAAATATATCTTTGGAAGAGGCAATAGAGGAAATCAAAAAAAATACTCGGAGGTTTGCAAAAAGACAATTAACTTGGTATCGGAAAGACCAATCTATAAAATGGTTTAATCCTACAAAAACCTATGAAATCATTGATTTTCTTAAAAAAGAAATCAATATTTAGTCATTAAATACATTTTATAACCAATTGGTTATATTTAAATTACATAGTTAACAAAAGAAAAATAACAAATTATTTTTCTTTTTTTTTCGTTAAACTATTAATTTTTTTATATTGCAAAAATAATTAAAGCTTATGTCTAAGAAAAAGTTTGATTTAGAAGTGCCGGTACAGGCTTCACCAAGTTTTTTATACAACTATATAGCTACACCTTCCGGGTTGTCAGAATGGTTTGCGGATAATGTAAACTCCAGAAGTAATAAATTTATTTTTATTTGGGACGACTACGAAGAAGTAGCACATTTGGTAAAGTCTAAACAAGACGAATTTGTTCGCTTTAGATGGGAAGAGAACGAAGATTCTAAATGTTTTTTTGAGCTTAAAATCCAAGAAGACGAGCTTACCGGAGATGTATCTTTAATTGTAACAGACTTTGCGGAAGAGGATGAACTGGAAGAGGCTAAAGACTTATGGAGAAGTCAATTAGACGACTTGAAACACATTATAGGTTCTTAAAGTTCTTAAAAAGCTATGCAAGAGGAATTGATTAATCACAACGGGCAGATTGTTAATATAACAGCTGCTAAATTGGATTTGTCCAATGATTTTTTTGAAAACGGACTTATTCTCACTGAAAAACTAATGGTTTTAAGCCATAAAATTCTATTTGCTGAGGCACATTATTTTAACTTAATGGCTGCAATGAGAATCAGTAGAATAGAGATTCCGTTAAGTTTTACTCCTGAATTTTTCGAACAACAAATACAACTGCTTTTAGAAGAATATGCAACGCCACATTTAAGCGTTCGTTTTGATGTTTATTACAGTAAAAATAAAGTACATTTTATAATAAAAGCAGAAAAAGCAAAGAGATTTTATTTCATTAAAGACCATAAAATAGATTTATACAGAGAGGCTTATGTAGGCAATACTTTCTTTGACAGGTTAAACTTCTTAAATCCGGTAAATCATATTTTAGAAATCTATTGCAAAGAGAATGATTTTGATGATTTGTTATTACAAAATGATCAAAAAAAATTAGCTCGTAGTGTACACGGAAGTGTATTCTTAATTAGTGGAACAAAATTATCTACACCAAGTATAGAAGACGGAGCTAAAGATTCTGTATTAAGAAGTAAAATTATCAGCTTGGCTAAAAAACTTCCTGAATTTGATGAAGTAGTAGAAGGTGAAATATTCCCATTTGCTACAACAAAAGCCGAAGAACTTTTTATTGCCATAGACGGAAAAGGTGTTATTTCTTTAGAAAGCTATAAAAAAACAAAATATACCACCGATTATACTAAAAGTATAATCAATGCGATTCAAGAATCTGTTAAATAAACCTTGTTTCTTTACGTTTTTGTTTTAGAACCTTACAAGAAAATTTAAGAGATTAATTCAGTGTTGGATTTTCCGGCATATTCATCCATATAAGACCTTCCGGACCTTTATTTTTTAACTGATTTTTCCATAATAATTCGGGACTGTCGTTAAATAAATCAAAATCCGGTTTTGGCTCTACATACCAATAATTATTTTCTATTTCATTAACTAATTGACCTTTAGACCAGCCTGAGTAACCTATAAAAAATCGAATGTCTTTTTCTGTCAATAATCCGTTATTTACAAAATTTATTATATCATTAAAATCGCCACACCAATATAAATCATCAGTAATTAATTTACTTTGTCGTACCAAATCAGGACGTTTATGAATAAAAAATAAACTATCTATTTCTACCGGACCACCCTCATAAACAGGTATTCCTACATTGAATACAGAAAGTAAATCTCCTAAAAAATAATCAGTCTTTTTGTTTAATACAAAACCAAGTGTTTCCTCCTCATGCTCCGTAAGCAATATCACAGAACGATTAAAAACATCATTTATTAAAGATGGTTTAGATACTAAAATATTACCGGGTTGTATTTTTTTTAAATCCACTTTTTAATTATTATATTTACCAAATGTATTAATAATTATTCTATGAATCAAGATTTAAGCGATTATCGTAAAAGTTATGAGAAATTTGAGCTGACTGAAGAGAGCTTAACAGATAATCCGATGGAACTTTTTAGGGACTGGTTTTATATGGCTGACCATAACGATAAAATTGGAGAAGCTAATGCGATGACTGTTTCTACAATAGGATTAGACGGATTTCCAAAATCTCGCGTAGTTCTATTAAAAAAGTTTACAGATGAAGGATTTATATTTTACACCAACTATAACAGCGAAAAAGGAAAAGCAATAGAACATAACAATCATATTTGTTTATCTTTTTTTTGGCCGGTGTTAGAGAAACAAATCATCATAAAAGGAAAAGCGGAAAAAGTTCCGAGTAATTTATCTGATGGTTATTTTGAATCCAGACCTAAACAAAGTCAAATAAGTGCCATTGTGTCGCCTCAGAGTCAAGTTGTTCCGAATAGAGAATATTTAGAAACTAAATCAGAAAAATTAATAAAAGAAACCGAAAATACTGAACTCAATCGTCCGGATTATTGGGGTGGCTATATTGTTCGTCCTTTAAGTATTGAATTTTGGCAAGGCAGACCAAACCGTTTGCACGATAGAATCAGATACACTTTACAAGAAAATTACGATTGGCTAAGAGAAAGATTGGCACCCTAATAGAATTGGATTAATAGTTGATTTAATGTCATAAAATAATTTATGGAACAAGAAAATAAAAAACAGACGCAAGAAAATTTTTATAAAAAATTAAAAGAAGAATTAAATAAAGTTGAGAAATTTCCAACTAATTTCACTTATAAATTTATAATTCCGACAGAGCATAAAAAGATTGCTGAAATTCAAAAGATTTTTGATGATGCGAATCCTCAGTTTCAGATGCGAGAATCTAAAAACGGAAAATACACAAGTGTAACTGTTGTGATTTATGTTATAGATGCAGATCAAGTAATTCATTTTTATAAAGAAGTGGGTAAAATAGAAGGCGTAATTATGCTATAATAGCCGAAAATAAATATTTATGACAATAAGAAAAGCTACACCATCAGATACAAAAGAATTATCAATTTTATTTAATAATCACAGAATGTTGCATAAAGGGCATGATGACGTAAAAGCCTGTGAGGAATATTTGATTGAAAGAATAAAAAATGAAGAATCTGTGGTTTTTATAGCAGAGAATAATCATAATGAAATTGTAGGTTTCACACAATTATATCCATTATTTTCCTCTACAAACCTAAAAAAACTTTGGCTTTTAAATGACTTATTTGTATCTGAAAGTCATAGAGGACAAGGAATTTCTGTTCTTTTAATGGATGAAGCTAAAAATTTATGTAGAGAAACAAAAGCTCACGGAATAATTTTGGAAACAGATAAAACAAATATTGTCGGGAATAAATTATATCCCAGAACAGGCTTTAAATTAGATACAGAGCATAATTTTTATGCTTGGGATAATAACTAAGATTTAGACAGAATTTAAAATTACTTTCTGCCTTCTTCTTCCACACTAATATCATTTTGAGTTTCCTTTAATTTTTCATTTCCAAATTTATAACTTAAACCTATAGTAAACGCCCTACTATCTTCATAACTAAAAGTTTTCTTTTGTAAATTTGTCTGATAATATTCAGCATTTGTTTCTGCACTTTTTAAAATATCATTCATTTCTACATACGCATATAATCTTTTATTAAAAAAAGAAGCTGTAAGTCTTGCACTTAGATTAGAATGGGGTTTTGTAATAATATTTTTTTGTTTCGCAGTGAAAAATTGATAATAATTAATCTGAAATTGATAGATTTTATCTTCATCTAAATTAAAAGAATTACTCATAAATAAATAACCTGAATATCCTTTAAGAGGTTTTAAAGCAGGATTTATTATCTCAGATTCAGAATACCACACATCTGCTGAAAGAGCAGTACTCCAGAAATTAAAAAGAGAGAAATGATAATTCGCGTTTATTCCAAAATTATATTGATTAAAAGCTTTTTCAAATGTTTTTATTGTATTAGAATTATCATCCACCTTTGAAATTAATGAATTAATATCTTTTTGTTTTTGATAATATATGGATATTGTATATTTATTCCTTAAATAATTAATCCCGAAATTATGCATAAAAGTAGGCTCTAAATAAGGATTTCCTACAAAATAAGACTTTAAATTATCATATTTCCTATAAGGATTTAAATGATTAAGATTAGGCCTGGTAATTCGTTTATTATAATGAAGTGAGATAGATTTACTTTTAGTGAAGTTATATAAGATATTTAAGCTGGGAAAGAAATCATCATACTCATATTCATTTATTGCTTGAATAGTTTTATTTTCTCCTTGCACATAAGTATTCTCATATCTAAGTCCCGCTTGTATCGTCCATTTTTCGGCGATTTCTTTTTGAGTTGCAAGATAGGCTGCAATTGTTTTTTCTTTATAAATGAAATAGTTAGCCTTATCAAAAATCTCATTTAAAGTATTATTTTCTTCAGTAAAAAATTTAAAATCAGAGCTATTTTCAATAAAAGCATATCTTATTCCGGGTTCTATTTTCATCCATTTCCAAGGCAATTCAATCCCCAATTGATGAACAGAAACAGTAAACCCCTCGAACGGACTGGTTTTAAAAGTTGTGTTATCTACTCTATTTTCAGAATAGAAAGTTGTTGGCATATCATTTTTTCTTTTAGAATAAGCTGAAAGTAAATTAAATCCTCCTCCTTTTTTAAATTTATGTCTATAAAAAGCATTTAAACTAATAGAACCCAAAGTATTATTTTTGTCACTTAACGTACTGTTTTTATTAACATTATTATCTTCCTGTTTATATTTATAAATTGAATTTTCTTTAGTGTTCGTGAATCCATTATCTCCTTGAGCGACTAAGCCAAAAGTTGTATTTTCTCTGATTTTATAATTAAAAGAAAGAAAGTAAGCCAGTCCTTTATTCTTAATATCTTTAGAAACCTCATTATTAATTAACTGTGTTTCTGTTTGAGAGGTAGAACTTTGATACGGAGAATATTCAGACTGATAAGCAAAAACATTAGCCGATACTTTCAATTTATTTTTTACATAATTAAATGTAATACCGGAAGTAACACTGGCATGAGCTCTTTGTTTATAAGAAAGAAAAGCATCTCCGTTCCAACCCTCAGCAGGCTTTTGCTTCATGATAATATTTATGCCACCGCCATTCCCCTGAGCATTTCCTTTTGCTGACGGAGAAGTAATAACTTCTATTGCTCGTACATTTTCTGATTGTAAAGACCGCAAATAATCAATAAGTGCAGATCCTTTTAGATTAATCGGTTTTCCGTTTACTACAATTCCCGCTCCGCTTTTTCCTATTATACTCAGATTTTCACCATAAATATTTATAAGAGGTGTCACCTCCAATATTTCTATTAAATTCCGCCCCTCACTCCAAAAAGAATTTTCTATATTAAAGACTAATCTATCTGCTTTTTGTTTAATTAACGAGGTAGAACCCTCCGCAACAACTCCTTCTAAAAGAATAGATTGCTCTATAAATAAATCACCTAAATCCGTATCTTCTGTGATAGAAATTTCTCTATTCAAAAACCTTTGTCCAAATTGCTCCAGACGTAAAATATAATTCCCTTCTTTTACTCTTAAACTAAAAATACCTTTTTCATTAGTGATTGTTCCTTGTGGATTTATGCTATCATTTTTTACTAATAAAACATTTACAAATTCAGAAGGTTCTTGTGTTTGTTCGTTCAAAACTCTCCCTGTAATGTTGTATTCCTGTGCCGATAACATTACCGAAAAATGAATAAATATAAATAATTTAATAAAAGTTCTCATACTCCCGGCATCCCTCATTAATTTATTAACTAAAGATACAAAATAAGCAATAAAAAACTCCGTTTCATGAGTCATAAAACGGAGTCTAATTTATTAAATGTAGTTAATTTACTTCAAATTATATGCTTCTTGAGCTATTTCTAATTCTTCATTCGTTGGCACTACAATAATTTTAACTTTAGAATCCGGAACACTAATATCTCTTACTTCTTTTGCACGGATACTATTTTTTTCCTCATCTATTTTTATACCAAAACAATCTAAGTCTTTAGTTGCCATTCCTCTGATAATATCACTGTTTTCACCAATTCCGGCAGTAAACACAAGAGCATCTACTCCGTTCATTGCAGCAATATAAGAACCTATATATTTTTTAATTCTATAAACATTCATTTCTAAAGCAAGCTGACAATCCTTGTTTCCTTCCTCTGCCCCACTTTCTATATCTCTCATATCACTCATGCCGGTAAGACCTAACATTCCACTTTGTTTAGATAAGAAGTTAGACATTTCTTCTGCTGAATAACCATATTTATTCATTAAAGAAAATACTACCGAAGAATCTATATCTCCACAACGTGTTCCCATGATTAAACCGTCATTCGGACCAAATCCTAATGAATGATCTATTGCTTTCCCATCTTTTACAGCACTCATAGAACAACCATTTCCTAAATGGATTGTAATTAATTTTTGTTTTTTATCTGAATCGTTTAAAAATTCATACGCTTTCCCACTTACATATTTATGCGAAATCCCATGGAATCCATAAACTCGGATATCATTCTCATCTGCTTTATCTTTAGGAATAGCATAACGATAAGCATGTTCCGGAAGTGTTTTAAAGAAAGAAGTATCAAATACAGCCACCTGTTCAGCATTAGTAAATAGTTTTTCTGCTACTTCTATACCTTTTAAGTTGGCCGGATTATGTAATGGTGCAAGAGGGAATAAACTTTTGATTTTCTCTTTAACTTCATTATTGATTTTTACCGTTTCTGTAAATTCTTTTCCACCATGCACTACTCTATGTGCTACAATTTCAACTTCTTCTACATTTTTAATTACTCCTATTTTCTCATCTAACAATAATTCAGTTACATTTCTCAATGCTTCTTCATGATTAGGAATTTCTAACTCTTTAGAGTTTTTTTCACCATCAGTTTTATAATGAATTGCAGAAATATCTAAACCTATACGTTCTACTAATCCGTGAGCTAAAACTTTTTCTTGTGGCATCTCGAATAGTTGAAACTTTAAAGAGGAACTGCCCGAATTAATTACTAATATCTTTTTTTCCATTATGTTATGATTAAAAATCTTGTGCTTGAATTGCTGTTAATATTACAGTATTAAATATATCGTCTACAGTACAACCTCTACTTAAATCATTTACAGGCTTGTTAAGTCCTTGTAACATTGGACCAATCGCAATAGCTCCTGTTTCTCTTTGTACTGCTTTATAAGTGTTATTTCCTGTATTTAAATCAGGGAAAATAAGTACCGATGCTTGCCCTGCCACCTCTGAATCCGGCATTTTATGTTTACCTACACTCGGGTCTACTGCTGCATCATACTGAATTGGACCTTCTACTTTTAAATCAGGTCTTTTTTGTTTCACAATTTCTGTTGCTTCTCTCACTACATCTACATCTGCTCCTTTTCCTGAACTTCCTGATGAATAAGAAAGCATTGCAACTTTTGGTTCTATTCCAAAAGCGGTTGCACTATCGGCAGAAGAAATTGCAATTTCTGCTAACTGATCTGCTGTAGGGTTTGGATTAATTGCACAGTCTCCAAATACTGAAACTCTATCCTCTAAACACATAAAGAATACTGAACTTACAATTGAACATCCCGGTTTTGTTTTAACAAACTGTAATGCCGGACGAATTGTATGTTGTGTTGTGTGAGCTGCTCCGGACACCATTCCGTCTGCATCTCCTTTGTAAATCATCATTGTTCCAAAATAAGATACATCTTTCATTGTATCTCTTGCAACGTCCATATTTACTCCTTTGTGTTTTCTAAGTTCATAGAAAGTTTCCGCATATTCTTCAAATCGATTAAAGTTCTCCGGATCTACTATCTCTACATTTTTAGAGTTTATTTCTAAATTAAGCTCTTTTAATTGAGTTTCTATTTGTGTTTTATTTCCGAGCAATACAATGTCTACTATATCTAATTTAGATAATCTTGCAGTAGCTGACAGAATTCTGGCATCATTAGATTCCGGTAATACAATTTTCTTTCTTTCTTGTTTAGCTTTCGTAACCAAACTATACTGGAACATCATAGGAGTAATCACTTGATTCTTATAAGAATTCATAGAATCTATAAAATTCTCCGGCGATACAAATTTTGTGAATGTATCTATTGATGTTTTTATTTTGGTAGTATTTCCTTTAGATATATGGGATTTAATATTCCCTATTTTTTGTGTGGTTTCAAAAGTTCCTGTTTTCACTGAAATAATCGGCACTATCTGCTGTAAACCTTCTACTAAATTAGTCACCGACTCTTCAGGTCTTATTCCTCCGGTTAAAACAATTCCGGATATTCCCGGATACTTAGAAGAGGCATGTGCTTGTAAAGAGCCTAATATAATATCTGCTCTATCGCCCGGAGTTATTACAATACTATTCTGTTTTAAATGTTTTAGAAAATTAGGTAATTGCATTGCCCCTACCACAAAATCTTTTGTAAGATTTTCTAAAAACTCTTCTCCTATAATCGTTTTTCCATCTAATTCTTCTACAATTTCTCTTACTGTAGGATTTTTAAGTTCATCTACTAACGGAACAATTATCTTTTCTACACTCTCCGGTAAATATTTGAATTCTCTTTTTAATAAATCTATATTTTTTTCTTGTACTTTATTAGCAACGATACCTAAAACTTCTACATCTTTATTTTTAAAGGTTTTATATGCCATCTCTAAATTCCTATTGAATTCTTTTAGAGATTTATTAGTTCCTGAACTTACTAATAAAACAGGAAGTCCTAAGTTTTTGGCTATATTTACATTCCAATCAAATTCAAAAACACTACTTTCTCCGGTAAAGTCTGTACCCTCAACTAAAACGAAATCATGTGTCTCTTCCAGTTGTTTATACTTAGAAATTATTTTCTCTAAAGTATCTCCTATTTTTCCCGAGTTTCTATTATTTATGAGTTCATCTCTAGTTACTGCATAACTCTCTTCATAAGATGAATTTAATTTAAAATAATCTATAATAGTTTCTATATGATTATCTCTTTCGGTATTGTCTTCGCCACTTATTGGTTTAAAATAAGCCACCTTTGCCATTCTACCTAAAAGTGCTTGCATTAAACCTAAAACAATCATTGATTTTCCACTGCGTGGTTCCAATGTTGAAATGTATAATCCTTTATTCATAGTTGATGATTTTTTTGCACTTCAAAGTTAAGTGTTTTTAATTTTTCAACCTAAAAAATACGGATAATTATTATTATTAAAGATTTTTTAATTTTTTTAATTAAATCTTCTAATTCACATCTTTACCTAAAGCCCTTAAAATTGGTTTTAAATTTTCTCTTTTTCGGGTCGGGTTTTTATCTATTGGCTGATATTTTCCACTTGCAATTCCTCGTTGAATTATTACAGCTATAAATAAATCTTCTCTGGTTCTCTCCGGATCAAATCCTTGTTTTAAATCAATATTGAACGCTCCACCGGCTGTATTCCATAAAAAAGCAGAAAACCCACCTCTTAATTCTTTTATAATATCATAAGTAGTTTTTCCGGTTTCTCTCTGAATTAGTTTTGATAATATTTGACCGCGAGAAGTAGATAAATTCTTTAATCTCTCCTCATATCTGTCTGCCAATTCATTATACCTTTTTTTAATATATCTTTTCCTTTCCCGATTACTTTCTATATTATTCGCACTGTCTTTTACCAAATAATATTCGGTAACTGCTTTTTGCAAGAATGGATAAATATCATCTACTCTTCGTTCTAACCATACATAATATTTCTTTTCTAAATCTTTTTCTAATTTTAAAGAATATGCATTTACTTCTCCTAACTCAATAGCAGAATAATTATTTAAATCCAAAGAGTCTATTTCAGCCTGACTCACTTCATTTTTATAATCAAAGTCATTTTCTTGAGATAAAACGAAGGAACTTATTAATACAGAAAAAATTACTAATATCCATTTCATAGAGATAATTTTTTCAAAAATTATTCCCAAAGTTAATTCTCGCTTTATTATTTAATATGTTATTTAAAAACTCTTTATTTTTGCGTACTTTCGTAAGGTAAATAATTTAATACAAGATTATGGAATTTATAAAAATGCTAATGTATTTATTGCCTATGCTTTTTCTTTCGGGAATATTTTTTTTGTTACTTGATAGGTTTTTTAAGGAAGAGCATTTACGCAGACAGCAAGAAATAACTCCTGATTATACTAAAGAAAATAAGAATGATATTTTAACCACTCAAAAATTACAAGCTTATGAACGTATGGCTCTTTTTTTAGAAAGAATTCGCCCCACAAGTTTAGTAAGACGTTTAGAGCTAAATGATTCTATAGACACTTATGAATATAGTTTAATTTCCTCTATACAAGAGGAGTTTAACCACAATCTAAGTCAGCAAATTTACATTGCTCCCGATACTTGGAATATTATTTTCTCGACTAAAAATGCTACTCAGAATTTTATAAAACAATGTCGTGAGTCTTTAGATGAAAATGCCAATGCCGAGCAACTCAGAGATATGATTATAAAAAAATCAGTTGACGGAAATGAGCCTTCTTCTTCAGCTTTATTGAAATTGCAAAAAGATGTGCAGAGTTTTTAAACTAAAAAAGCCATTGCAAATTTGCAATGGCTTTACTCTAATTGTTAAAATAAAAACTACTTAGCTACTTCCACAGGGAATTTAGCAGAAATGTCTGTTGCTCCACCTTTTGCAGAACCCAATCCGTTATTTGCCGCAGGATCTACACTTGCAGGTTGGTGTTTAAGCTCAAAACTTAAATATTTTCCTGTTTGAGTTTTATCTACTTGTAAGCTCACTTTTAAACCTAATTTTGTTTTATCTTCTCTTGTAGTTTCAGGTCCATCTTGTCTTACAAAAGTATAATCAGTTAAGTCTGTTTGGTAAACAAAAAAGTGTGCTTCTTTTTCTTCAGAAATTTCACCGATTTCATTGTGATAATGGTCTTCATGTTTTGAATTTAAAGCAGTAACCTCAAAAGTATAATTAACTCCTTCTTTTAAAGTTATCTTTTGCCCTTCTTTTTCATCATCATTAAAAACATACTTTGCTGCCTCTCCATTCGCAGGAGTTACAGTTACTTCCACTTGGCTGATTTCCTCATGGTCTTCTACGTGTTCCGGACGTTTATCGTCATCATTATTACATGATGTAAAGATTAACGATCCTGCTGTCAATAAGCCTAAGCTTAAAAATTTAATTGCTTTCATAATAAAAAAATTTAATTGTTAATAATATTATTTTTCTGTTTTAAAATTTAATAATTGCTTGTAATTGAATTTGTCTTCCTGTTTCGTCTGCAAAATATCTGTATCTGTTCAAATAATTTCTGTAAGATTGATTAAATAAATTCTTCACGAATAAATTAAAATCTAATGATTTCCCTACCCAGTTTGTGCTAATTCCCGCGTTAAAATCGAATAACCAATAAGAATTAGGCGGTGTACTTATGTCGGGATAGATTGTAGTTAATTTATTATTTACAAAAACATCTTTCACCTCGAAATTATAATCAGGAAAACGGTTTTGTTTTGCTGTAAAATGAGAACTTAACGAAACATAAGGTTTCCATGTATTTTCTCTATTTGTCCATTCTAATTCACTATCCCATTGTAGCGGAGGCATATTTATTAATGGCAAATCGTGCGTTAAATCATTTGCATAGAGATAAGCCAATTTATTTTTATAGTTTAAATTATTATTGATTTTTAGTTCTGAATTAAAATCGAAGCCCGATAATGCAACATTCACTTGCTCATAAGCCATTACCTGAAATGCCCCTCTAATTGTATTTTGTAAACCTTGAGGCACTTGGTATATAAAATTATTGATTCTGTTATGATAAAGATTAAAATCTAAATCTAAACCTTCTAATAATTCAATATTATACTTTGTTCCTAAATTAATTTTATGCGAAGTTTCAGGCGATAAAAGTACATCTCCAATTTCTATGGCAGAGGCACTGTGATGCAATCCTTCACTAAATAATTCCGAAGGATTAGGCGCTCTATTCGCAACCGAATAACTCAAACTAATATTTCTTTGATTATCAAAATTATAAACCGCTCCTACTGCTCCGGAAAAGTTATGATACTTTAAATCAAACTTAACCAACCATTCATTTGAGTAATCATCTAAGATATTTTCATGGAAGATTTTATCATAACCTTTGCTATCCCACAAACGTTTTCTATAATACTTTTTCGTGTGCATATAGCTAAAATCATATCTTAAACCCGCATTAAAATTCCATGCCTCTTTTTTATAATTAAGTGCGGTAAAAACACCTGCATTTAATTTATTATAATCAGGAATTAGTCTTTTAACTTGTGTGTCCGGACTAGAATAATTGTCTTGATATCCTCCGGAAAATCCTCCTTGAATTTTTAAATCATTAAAAGAATCTAAACTTAAAACTCCTTCTACCGAATGTGTTTTTAATTCCGTATCCATAGACGGTGTTTCTTTCACTTCTCCTCGTCTATTATCATACTCATATCTGTGGTTAAACTGAAAGGCATAATTAAATTCTAATTTTCCAAAATTCTGAATTCTCTTTTCCCATTCTGCTTTTGCCAAATGATGTATAATTTTTTGATACGGTTTTGAAATATCATACGTAAAATCTCTTATAGTTGCAGGCTCTTCTCTATTTATGGCATTGGCTAAATCAACCATATTACCAAAGTGCGAAGCCAACATGATTCCCATTCTTTTTTGAAAAAATGAATAACTGAACTTCAATTTATTTTTAAATGAATTTTCTCCAAATTCTACTCGGAAAGCCTTTTGAGCCACTCCGGTATTAGATAAAATATAATCCGGTGCAGAGAAATCCCCATTTCGTAAATAAGATGCCTGAGCATTAATCCCCCAACCATTTCCAAATCCTTTTTGCAAATTAATATTTCCAGAACCTCCTCGTCCGTTAGTTATTCCATTCAAAGACAAACTACCTTTAAAAGATTTTGTTCTCAAAATATCGGGATAATCCGTTAAAACTACTCCGGCAATAGCATCACCTCCATATCGTAATGCTCCCGCTCCTTTTATTACACTTATATGATTAAATGCATTAATATCCATATTAGGTGAATGCTCTACTCCCCACTCCATATCTTCCTGTCTTACACCATTATTATAAATAACAACTCGACTGCTGTGCAATCCATGAATCATAGGTTTTACAATAGAATTTCCCGTTTCCAAAGCCGAAACCCCCGTTAATTGTGTTAAGGCATCACCTATATTAGAAGTTGCATATTTATCTAAATCTTTTTGATGCAAATGCTCTTCGGGCAAACTTTCTATTTTTTTTGCGATAGTTCCCTCTTGTTCCACAGCTTCTAATTCCACCAAATGATGCTCCATAGACCATGAAACTTTTTGATTTTCAGTTAAATTTACATCTATAGTTTCGTCATCACATTCGGGATGAGATAAAACAAATTGGTATTTCCCCGGACATAAATCATTGATTAAAAATTGTCCGTTTTTATCTGTTCGGTACTCTTTTCCTGTTTTTTTATTCTTGATTATAGCTCCTTCTAAAGTACTCATATCATGAAAATCTATGATTTCTCCTTCGATTTTTAAATCACAATTCTGAGCATTTATAATAGAACTAATAAATAGAATAACGACAAGCGTAATATACTTTTTTAGCATATTCTATTTTTAGTAAATAATAAATTGAATGATTGATACTCTAAAAGTTTTATAAACTCTTTTCGTATAAAATTACACGCAATAATAATGCGTTAAATAAAAGAAATTAAGCCATAAAAGGCGGTGCTCTAAGGGATTTAGAGTCTAATGTGTAGTCTTTTAAAGAAATACTATAAGCATCAATTATTAAGTCTTGATGTTGTTTATATTCTTTATTTTCTTCTAAAATTTGAGTATTACCAACTAAAGCACTCCCTAACCCGTTTGATACATATTTGTAATAATCGCATCCTTTTTGTTTAGAGGAATCATGCTTTGATGATTGTTCTGTTTTTTGAAAATCTTCTTCAAAAATATTATGAGCATACACGTGTACAGGTGTTACACTAAAAAAGTATATCCCTATAAATAATAAAATCAAAAATGATTTTAGAATGTTTGTATGTTCTATTTTTGTTTTCAAATCGTTTTGCAAATCTAATTAAATATTTTTCTATCTCTATAATTTTTAATAGAAATTTAATTATTGACCTATTATAATAGTCTGATGTGGCGGTAACTCTATACCTCTATTATTATCAGGAATTGGCTGTTCTGTAAATAAATCCAAATTTGTATTAAACCCGTTTAAACTCAATTTAGAAATATAAATAGGCTTATCGGAATAATTTTGCAGAAAGACTATCATTTCCTTATTTTTAGAAATTATAAACTGGAAAGTATTTTTATTTGCTTTTATTACTTCCATATTTGCTCTACCTCCGTTATTCCATAAAACTTGGTGATTCTTCAATAAATGATTTAATCTTTTATATAAATTTTGTTTTTTATAACCACCCCAATTGATTGTATCTTTTTCAAAGAATTTCAGTTTTTTATCCAATCCTGATTCTTGTCCGTTATAAATTAAAGGCATTCCACCCATTGCATAAGTAAGCACTGTGAAATTATCTGTATTTTGCCCGAATTTTTCTTTCTCGGTATAATTCCAAGAATTTTCATCATGATTCGTTAAATAATACATAATAATATCGTTGGGATTATACTTTTTATCCTTATCTAAAATATAACTATGTATAGATTTAAAGCCTTTTTTACCTTCTGCTATGTTTATTATAGAATCATTAAAAGCCGTTCCGTATGTCATATTAAATGCGGAATAAAGCTCAGGTTTAGTTCCTTCTGCCAACATAAAAACAGGTTTTATAGAATCTAATTTTGTTCTTGCTTTTTCCCAAAACTCAAGTGGAACAAGTTCTGCAACATCACATCTATAACCATCTATATCAAATTCTTTTAGCCAATATCCCATTGCACTAATCATAGAATCTTGCATAGCTTGATTTTCATAATTTAGTTTTACAACATCTTCCCAATCAGTTCCTTTTGGTTTAATCGGTTTTTTACCTAAACTGTCTAATTCGTAAAAATCTAAGTGTTTTCTTACCCAAACATGATCCGGCGAAGTATGATTTGCAACCCAATCTAACATTACTTTCATTCCAAGTGTATGGGCACTATCCACCAATACTTTAAAATCTTCTTTTGTACCAAATCTCGGATTGATTGCTTTGTAATCTTTTATAGCATAATAACTTCCTAATTTCCCCTTTCTTCCTTTTTTACCGATAGGGTAAATAGGCATTAACCAAATCACATCTACTCCTAAATCTTTAATCCTGGTAAGTTGTTCTGTTACCTTTTTCAAACTTCCTTCCTTAGAGAACTGCCTTACATTTACTTCATATACAACTGCATTTTTCGCCCATTCGGGTTGTTCTCTTCCCATATCTTCTTTTGGTTGTTCATCAGATTTAAATATATTTCCGGCAATTGAAATTGAATCTAAATCTATTATTTTTTGTTGGTCTGTTACGTTGTTCTCTTTTTTACCGCAAGAAACAATACTTATTAAAATTAATAGTATTAGCACGGTGATTTTAGAGTTATTCATTATGTTTTAGGAATTTAATATTTAGTTGTACAAATATAACAATTTGATTAGCTAAAAATCTAACATTTGTCTAAATAATTTTAAGTTCTTAATCCTATTTTAGATTTTTTATTTTTGAAATACTTATATGTTTTGTATAAATAGTAAAAAACAACTAAAACCAATATAAAAGCCAAAATAGGCAAAAATATAGATACAATCCCTAAAATAGAGGACGCTATGGTCTCGGTTGTGGAAACCACAAAATTCCCGACACCTCCTGTGGCTGTAGAAGACATTAAACGCCCACTCGCCGTTGTTCCTTTTATAGCAGCAGCTGTTCCTCCTCCTGCAATAATAGCCAGCCCCCACTGAAATATTTCAGAATCTATTCCTGTTAAAGAAAGCCCCATAAGTAAAGTTCCAGCTAAACCTGCAAGCGGAATAGCAATGCTGTCTAAAGCGTTATCCACCCAAGGAATATAATAGGCTAAGATTTCTACAAATGTTGCTACGCCCAAAGTTATAATTGCAGTCCAACTGCCAAGAAAAGCCCAACTTTCACCTAAATCTAATCCAAATTTTGCAGCAAGGCTAAATATAAATAATGGAAGAAATACTCTAAATCCGGCAGCCGCCGACAAGCCTATTCCTAAGCAAAATGAAATAATTATTGAGAGTGTAGTATCCATTCTATTTTTGTAATTTAGTATTTTTTATTAGACAATTATTATGCCGAGTATTATATCGTTAAGTTTAGTTCAATTCATTTTTATCTTATCAATTCTATTTATTCTTTTACTATTGCTTTTTTACTTTTATTTAAAGCTGAATAACAATAAGGTTTCTCTTAAAAAATATGAGAATCAAATTTTTGAATTAAATGAAAGTTTAAATTCTACTAAAAAACAAAATGAACATTTCAATTTAAAAATCATCCAAAGTCAATCTGATAAAATTAATATTGAAAAGCAATTGGAATTATTGAACAATTCTTATAATAATCTAAATTCCGAACTTAAAAATGAACGGATTAAAGCCGAAGAACTTTCATTATTGAATAAAGAATTAAATATTAAAAATGATTATTTAAGATCTAAATTAAAGAATAAATCAAGTGAATGGGAAAACTTAAATGCTCGATTCAAAGAAGAATTTAAAAATTTAGCTCAAAAGATTTTAGAGGAAAAATCCGAGAAGTTTACTCAACAAAATCAACAAAACTTGAATACGCTTTTAGCACCTTTGCAACAAAAAATATCGGTTTTTGAATCTAAAGTTGAACAAACTAACAAAGAATCTATTGAAAGAAATGCTGCTTTAAAACAGCAAATTTTAGGTTTGTCTGAGCTAAACAAACAAATGTCGGAGGAAACTAAAAATTTAACCCGAGCGTTAAAAGGTGAAAATAAAACACAAGGAAATTGGGGCGAAATGATTTTAGAAAGTGTTTTAGAAAAATCAGGCTTACAAAAAGGTTTGCAATATCACGTTCAACAATCTTTCACGACAGATTCAGGGAAAAGGCTAATTCCTGATGTCATTATCGATTTACCCGAAAACAAGAAAATGATTATTGATGCCAAAGTCTCATTAGTTGCTTATGAAAAGTACATAAATGAACCCGACGAACGACAAAAAGAATTTTATCTAAAAAAGCATTTGGAGTCTATACAAATTCATATTCAGAAATTAAGTGATAAAAATTATGGACATATCCATCATGAAAACTCACCGGATTTCATTTTACTTTTTATTCCGATAGAAGCAGCTTTTGCAGCAGCCTCTCATATAAAACCGGATTTATATGCAAGTGCTTTTGATAAGAATATTATTCTGGTTTCTCCCACTACTCTACTCGCTGTTTTAAAAACAATTGATAGCATTTGGCAAAATGAAAAACAGAAAAGAAACGTTCAGGAAATTGCTAAAGAAGCGGGGAGATTATATGATAAATTTGCGTTATTAATAGATGAAATGCAAAAAGTAGGCAGTCAATTAACAACCACTCAAAACACTTACAACTCTGCAATGAAAAAGCTAACAGGTAACCGAAACTTAATTAAAAATATTGAAAATCTTAAAAAATTAGGTGCAAAAACCTCTAAAAATTTAATGATAGAAAACAGCTTTTTTGATGATGATGAAAGTGAATGATAGTTTTATCTTTGCAGGAGAATTAATATAAAACTATACAAATGGAAACATTAGAACAAAAAACCATAGGCTCTTTTGTAGCTGAAGATTATAGAACAGCATCTATTTTCCAAAAACATAAAATTGACTTCTGTTGCAGAGGCGGACAAACCATCACGGAGGCTTGTGACAGAAAAAAGGTAAATAAAGAATTGTTGTTAGAGGAATTAAAAAATATAATGGCTCAAGACGGAAAAAAAGGCGAAGATTTTAATAATTGGTCTTTAGATGAATTAGCTGAATATATAGAAAAAAATCACCATAATTATATAGAAGATCAAATTCCTGTATTACTTCAGTTTTTAGATAAACTTTGTAAAGTTCATGGCGGTCGTCATCCCGAATTATTCGAAATTAATGAGGAGTTTACAAAATGTGCAGAAGAACTTTCTGTTAGTTTACGAGAAGAACAGCAATTTCTATTTCCGTACATAAAAGAAATGGAAAGAGCAAAGGCAGAAAACAAATCTTTCCAAGCAAAAGAGAGTCCGTTAAATACAATGAAACGTGAATATCAAAAAGAAAGCGATTGCTTTAAAAAGATTGCCGATTTAAGTGACAATTTTACTCCTCCGGCAGATGGTTGTACTACTTATCGCGTGGCTTTCCAAATGTTAAATGATTTTGATGAGAGTTTACGTAAACAAATTCACTTAAAAAATAATATTTTATTCCCTAAAGCTATTGAATTAGAGAAATCTTTATAAAAAGATTAATTTAGAAAACAAAAAACTCCGTTTTATATACAAAACGGAATTTTTTGTTTATTTTATAAAAATATCATCAATCTAAAGCCCAATTAATAGGAATAAGACTAAACACTATTTCATCATAATTATTTATTTCGTATAAAATACCCAAATCATTATTTTCTAATTGGGTTAAAGACGAATAAGCAGCGAATTCCGGATTTAATATTTTACCATTAGACCATTTCCTCCCATTATCTAAGCTATATTTTATCGTCATATTTTTTCTGGCTTTTTGAGAGTTTGCATTACTAAAAAATAATACATTTTGCTCTCCTACTTTATAATTAAGCATAGAAGCATTACAAGCGGGGTCAGGCAAATCTTTCACTACTTTATCTCTAATTAATTTACCTTGTGGAGAAAACTCATAAACCTTTCTATATCCTAAATTACGCACTCGTGAATTCAGTAAAATATTTCCATTTTCTAAAGCTACAATATTTGTTTCATCAGCCGGTTTTACAGGACCTGCAAACAAACTCCAAGAAATTCCGTTATTTTTAGAATCAAAAATATAAACTCCTTTTTGTAAGTCTACCAATGTCTGATAAATTATTCCATTTTTTGCCTGAACTGCCCTCCCCGATGTTATAAATTTAAAATCTTTATAAGAATTTTCCGGAGCAATTTGACTTGTAATCTCATAAGGTTTACCCCAAGTTTCCCCATTATCATCACTAATCACATAAAACTGTCTATAAATATCTTTAGCGTTTACCAAATCCATGTAATTGTAAAACAAAATAATTTCTCCAGTCAATTTATTTAAAACCATAGAAGCATCAGAGGCAGACTCACCTTTTGGTAAATCCACAACAGTTTCTACATTAGTCCAAGTTTTTCCGTTATCAAAACTTCTTCTAACTACAATATTTATATCATCGTTATATTTTAAATCTCCACAAGAATTAAATCTCTGATCTACAGCAGCTATCAAAGTCCCGTCTTGTGCCGTAATTAATGAGGGAATTCTATAACATCCTCCGTTTAAACTATCTGATTTAGAAAATAAAATCATAGGCATTGGCTTAGTCACTTGCCCGAAGCTAAATATCCCTAATAATAAAAAAAGTATATTTCTCATTTACAACAAATTATATTTAATAAAAAACTGACTACCTTAATTAAAAATTAGATAGTCAGCTTTATTTTTTATTACGTTAATTAAATTCGTAATAATTATTCTTCTTCCTCTTCATCATAAGCCTCAATTTCATTTTCAAAGAAATCAAAAGCTTTTTCTATTAAATCATTTACTTGATTTTGGATTTCTTCTTCTCCATCCTCCTCATCTAATTCATCATACCATTCTACTTCATCTGTATGAATATTGATTAAAAAACGAGGGTATTCTGTATGCAAAACAAAAGCTTCTTCGCACTCAGAATTATCTGCTAATAAAAATTTAGGCATTTCCATAATTATAAAATTTATTTTATTTGTCCCAAATTTATGATATTAGTTTCAATTTAACAAAGATAATTGTTTGGTTTTAACGTAAAACCTTGAAACCAGGGCAATAGCAGAAAATATTAATCCTGAACCTAAGCCTATCCACATTCCTAAAGCCCCCATTTCAGCTGAAACTGTAAGATAATACCCTACAGGAAGAGCAATCACAAAATAAGCAATCATTGTAATTATTGCAGGAATAATCACATCTTGCATTCCTCTTAAACTACCCGAAGCCGTAACCTGAATTCCGTCTGCCAACTGAAAAATCGCCGCAACTATTAATAAACTGGAGGCAATTGTTATTACTTCTTGATTTTCGGTATAGAAAGTTGGCAATACATTTCTAAATATTATAAACGAAATTCCTGAAGTTCCCATGATTAATGTTGTCATAACAATAGCGGAAATTCCGGCTTTTTTCAAATTTAAATAATCTTTTAATCCTAATTGATTCCCAACTCTCACAGTAGCAGCTGTACTAATTCCTACACATAACATAAAAGTTATCGAAGCTAAATTCAATGCGATTTGGTGTGCTGCTAATTGGTCTGTCCCGGCTAATCCACAAATGAATGCCGCAGCGGAAAACGTTCCCATTTCAAAAAACATTTGTAATGCTGCAGGTGTTCCAAGTTTAAGTAATCTATTAATAATGAATTTATTATAAACTTTAAATTTAACAGCTTTTAAATATACTTTGGCTTTTGGTGTTCTTAGCATTAAAGCTAAAAGAATGAAAATCATTAAAATTCGAGAGATTAAAGTCCCTAAAGCAGCTCCGGCTATTTCTAATCTCGGCATTCCTAAATTACCATAAATAAAACAATAATTGAAGAATATATTTAATAAATTGGCTAAAATAGTGGCAATTGCTACATTCAAAGTAAGAGAAAGCCCTTCTGACAACTGCCTTAACGACTGAAAAATCATTAATGGAATAATAGATGCACCCGCTATTCTTAAATAAGGAATAGCAGCATCCACTACCTCTACAGGCTGTCCCATTTTATATATTAAAGATTCTATACTATAAAGTATAGTAAGGAATATAGTTGTGATTATTAGATTTAGTAATAATCCATGCGAAAATACTTTTGCTCCTCTTTCTATTTTATTTTTAGCATCTGCTTGAGCAATTAACGGGGACATCCCAAAAGAAAAACCAAACGCAGTACTCATTATAATAAATAAAACTGAGTTCCCCAATGCAACTCCGGCTAATGCAGTAGTTCCTAATTCTATATTATCTACTGTATCAAACCGACCGCCTAAGCCGCCCACCATCACATTATCTGCTACATTTACAACCATTTGCCCGGCTTGTGACAACATCACAGGCCAGGCAATTATAAAGGTTCTTTTAAAATGCTCCCTAAAATTCATTCGGCAAAAATAAGATTATTGCCTAAATTATTCATTTATTTTTTTGGTGCAAATGTTTGTACGTCTTTTTTTGAAACCGGATTTTCCCCTAAAATTATTAATCTTTCTACAACATTACGTAACTCTCTTATATTTCCTGTCCAATCATAAGTTTGTAGTTCCTTTAATGCAGAGGCTGAAAATTCTTTTTGTGTTTTTCCTTGTTCTTGTGCAATGATTCCGGAGAAATGCTCTACTAATTCAGGAATATCTTCTTTTCTATCATTTAATCCCGGAACTTTTATTAAAATAACAGCTAATCTATGGTATAAATCTTCTCTAAAGTTACCTTCGGCAATCTCCTTTTTTAAATCTTTATTAGTTGCCGCTAAAACTCTTACATCTACATTTACTTCTTTATCACCACCCACACGCGATATTTTTTTCTCTTGTAACGCTCTAAGCACTTTTGCTTGTGCAGAAAGACTCATATCCCCTATTTCATCTAAAAATAATGTTCCTTTATTAGCCTGCTCAAATTTACCCGCTTTATCTTTATGAGCTCCCGTAAAAGAGCCTTTCATGTGACCGAATAGCTCACTTTCTATCAACTCAGCCGGGATAGCAGCACAGTTTACTTCTACCAAAGGCATTTTATTTCTATCAGACTTTTCATGAATTTGATGAGCTACCAATTCTTTTCCTGTTCCATTTGGTCCTACAATCAAAACTCTCGCATCTGTAGCCGCTACTTTATTTATAATTTCTTTGATATGATTTAAAGATTCAGAATTCCCAATCATTTCATATTTAGCACTTACTTTTCTTTTAAGTGCTTTATTCTCATCTTTTAGTGTCTTATTTTGCTGAATTAAATTTTTACGATCTACAGCATTTCTCACACTATTTAATAATCTATTTAAATCCGGTGGTTTTGGTAAATAATCAAACGCTCCTTTTTTTATACAATCTACAGCAGTTTCTATATCACCATGTCCCGAAATCATTAGAAATGGAATATCGGGGTTCATACTTAACGCCTCTTCTAAAACCTCTACTCCATCTTTTTTAGGCATTTTTATATCACAAATTACTAAGTCGTAATCAGTATCTTTTATTTTAGCCAAAGCAATTTCTCCGTTTTCAGCTTCTTCAATTTTGAAATCCGGATCTTCGTCTTCTAATATATTTTTCAATACATTACGAATTGCCTGTTCATCTTCAACTATAAGTATTTTAGACATTTATTAGTTTTTAATATTTCTTCAAAGATAAAGTTTTTAATAAAGAATATAAAATTTGTTTTTATTATTTTAGTTTTCTTTAAAACTTTGATAAATTTGCAAGAGTACAAAACTTTAAAAAAGTTTTAATAGTTCTAATAATCAATAAATAATGTTTTCAAAATAAAATAATTTATTAAAATCGCTTTCATAAAAGAGCGATTTTTTTATAAATCTCCAGTCTATGCAACAGTATCTCAATTTAGTAGAAAAAGTTTTAAACGAAGGAACCTATAAAAAAGATAGAACAGGAACAGGAACTAAAAGTATTTTCGGACATCAAATGCGTTTTGACTTAAGCAATGGTTTTCCTATTTTAACTACAAAAAAACTTCATTTAAAATCAATTATTTATGAGCTTTTATGGTTTTTAAACGGAGATACCAATATTAAATATTTAACCGATAACGGCGTAAGGATTTGGAATGAATGGGCTGATGAAAATGGAGATTTAGGTCCGGTTTATGGAAAACAATGGCGAAGTTGGGGCGCTCCGAACGGAAAAACAATAGACCAAATTAAAATTGCAATAGATACAATAAAAAACAATCCTGACTCTCGCCGAATCATAGTATCTGCTTGGAATGTAGGAGAATTAGAAGATATGGCTTTAATGCCTTGTCATGCTCTTTTTCAGTTTTATGTGGCAGACGGAAAATTATCGCTTCAACTTTATCAAAGAAGTGCCGATATCTTTCTGGGAGTTCCTTTTAATATTGCTTCTTATGCTCTTTTATTAAAAATGATGGCTCAGGTTTGTGATTTGAAAGAAGGCGACTTTATCCATACTTTGGGAGATGCTCACATCTATTCTAATCATTTTGAGCAAATGGAAATGCAATTAAAACGTACACCATATAAATTACCCGAAATCGAAATAAATCCTGAAGTAAAAGATATTTTTAGTTTTAAATATGAGGATTTTAGCCTAGTTAATTATAAGGCTCATCCACACATTAAGGGAAAGGTTGCAATTTAAAGTATAAAATACTGAATAAACAGAAATACTTAAATATATAAAATGTTAAATTACTCAATTTGTCGAAAAATATTTTTGAGATTTAAATAATTGATTTATATTTGCAGTGTAAAACAATTCAAAGATGAAAAATAGATTTATGCAAATTTTACCTATGATGATGTGTTATAAAACGCAGCGATAGGTTATGCTTAAATGTAAAATCATAAAAACCTAAACCGCTGCGATAACCGTAGCGGTTTTACTTTGAACTAAAAATATTATAAAAAACCTTAAAAATAAAAACGATGAGTAATTTAAAAAACGAAACTTTAGCCTTACATGCCGGACATGACGTAAAAGCAACTTTACAAACGAGAGCCGTTCCAATATATCTTAGTAGTTCTTATGTTTTTGACAATGCAGACCAAGCTGCTAATCGATTCAATTTAACAGAGCCCGGTTATATCTATACTCGACTAAATAATCCTACCAACGATATTTTAGAGCAGCGTTTAGCGGCATTAGAAGGAGGAATCGGGGCAATTGTTACAGCATCAGGGACTTCGGCAATCAGTACTGCTTTACTTACTTTATTAAAACAAGGAGATCATATTGTAGCCTCAAACAGTTTGTACGGAGGAACTTATAACCTACTGAATGTTACATTACGCAGATTTGGAATAGAAACTACTTTTGTTGATTTCGATGAAGTGGAAAACATTCAGAATGCTATTAATGAAAATACTAAAGTTGTATATGCTGAATCTTTAGGTAATCCTAAATTAGATATTATTGATTTAAAGAAAGTTGCAGATATTGCTCATAAAAATGATTTACCTTTCTTTGTAGATAATACCATTGCTACACCGGCTTTATTAAATCCAATAAAATACGGAGCAGACGTTGTAATTCACTCACTTACCAAATACATCAGCGGAAATGGAACTGCAATGGGTGGTGCAGTAATAGATGCCGGAAAATTCAATTGGGCTAACGGAAAATTCCCTGAGTTTACTGAGCCTTCTCCGGCATATCACGGATTAAAATATTGGGAAGTATTAGGAAAAGCGTCTTATGTTGCAAGATTAAGAACAGAAGGTTTAAGAGATTTAGGAGCAGCATTAAGTCCGTTCAATGCATTCCAAATTTTACAAGGATTAGAAACTTTAGAAGTTAGAACACAACAACACAGTAAAAATGCTTTAGAATTGGCTAAATGGTTACAAAATCAACCAAAAGTAGAATGGGTAAAATATCCGGGATTAGAAGAGAACAAATACAACAAATTAGCTAAAGAATATTTACCAAAAGGACAAAACGGAATCTTAACTTTCGGTGTAAAAGGTGGCTACGAAGCAGCTAAAAAAATCGTAAATGAAACTAAATTGTTCTCTCTTTTAGCTAATATTGGAGATTCTAAATCTTTAATTATTCACCCGGCAAGTACAACTCACCAGCAATTGAGTGAAGAGGCTCAAGAACTTTCTGGAGTTACCCCTGATTTAATAAGAGTATCTGTTGGTTTAGAAAACGTTGAAGACTTAAAAGCTGATTTAAAAATAGTTTTTGATACCCTTTAAAAATTATTCATTATCTTGTTCAACCAAATATTAAAATTTTGCTTCAATCAATTCAAATAAAGGACTTTAAACTAAATTCAGGAGTTACCCAAGATTTCACATTAAGTTATGAAACTTTTGGCCCTGAAATAGGCACTGCTCCTATCGTATTGGTAAATCATGCTTTAACGGGGAATTCCTCTGTTACGGGAAAGAATGGTTGGTGGAAAAAAATTATTGGAGAAGACAAGATTATTGATACTCAAAAGTATACTGTATTAGCTTTTAATGTTCCGGGAAACGGATATGATGGTTATTTTATAGATAACTATAAAGATATTACAGTAAAAGATATTGCAAAAATATTTTTAACAGGTCTTAAAGAATTAAAAATAAATCAATTACATAGTATTTTAGGAGGCTCCTTAGGAGGAGCGATTGGGTGGGAGATGGCTTATATCTCCCATTCTGTTTGTGAAAATTTGATTGCAATTGCTACAGATACTGTTGCCACAGACTGGATTATTTCTCAATGTTATTTACAAGAACTTATTTTAGAAAGCAGTAAAAATCCGTTGCATGATGCACGTGTACAAGCAATGCTTTCTTACCGAACTCCTAAATCTATTAATGAGAGATTTAAAAGAGATTTAAAAAATGATTCTTCTGTTTTCAAGTCACAAGATTGGTTAGACTATCACGGTAAAGCTTTATCAGAAAGGTTTGAAATAAAGTCTTATAAGCTAATGAATCACCTGATAAAAAGTATATATGTAACTGAAAACGAAGAGGAATTAGCAGAAATCAAAGCAAATATATATATAGTAGGTATTGATTCTGATTTATTCTTTACAGCAGACAGAAATAAAGAAACTTTTGAAATTATAAAAGCAAAAAAGCAAAACGTTTATTACAAAGAAATAACTTCCCCTCATGGGCACGATGCTTTTTTAATGGAATACGAACAATTGAAAAATATACTTAATCCTATATTTAACTAAAAAACCTAAAAAATGAAAATATTAAAATTCGGCGGAAAATCTCTTGGAAATCAAGAAGGCATAGAAAAAGTTTTCGAAATAATCACTCAACATTATAATAGTAAAAAACCGTTGGCAGTAGTAGTTTCAGCCAGAGGAAACGCAACTGATGATTTAATTAATATTATAGATCTTGTTTTAAAAAAAGAAGATTATACTACCGCTTTCAATAAATTTAAAAAAGAGCAAATAGCAGATTCTGATATAGATTTATCCGAGGATTTTGATAAATTATATTCTCTTTTAGAAGGTATCGGACTATTAAAAGAATGTTCTTTAAAAACAAGAGATCGAGTTTTAAGTTATGGCGAACTTATTTCTGCTCAGTGGATTGCACACGAATTAAATAAAAAAGGAATAAAAGCTGTTTCTGTAGACGCCGGAAAAATATTTAAAACCGACGGGAACTTTGGGAATGCAAATATAAACAATGAACTTTCTGAGGGACTTACAGAGGCTTATTTCGAAGGAATAAAAAATGACACTGTCGCTATTGTTACAGGTTTCATTGCATCTAATAATAGAAATGAACGCACAACTTTCGGTAGAAACGGAAGTAATTACAGTGCAGCTCTTTTAGCCAATTACCTCAACGCAGATATTTTAAAAAATTATACGCATGTGGACGGTATTTTTTCTGCCAATCCTGATCATGAAAAAGAAGCTAAAAAAATTCCTGAATTATCTTATACAGAAGCCGCTGAGTTAGCTCAGTTCGGTGCAAATATTTTACATGCAAAAACAATAGAGCCTTTAATCACAAAGAATATTCCTTTAAAAATATTAAATACTTTTGGAGATGAAACTCAAACAGGAACGTTAATTTCCTCGAATCCTAAAGACACCTCAATCAGAGCTTTGGCTACCTTAAAAAATAAAGCACTTATCCGTTTTGAGGGAAAAAGTTTATTAGGTAAAGTAGGAGTAGATGCTCGTATTTTTAATGCTTTTCAAAAAGCAAACATCAGCGTAGGAATGATTTCTCAAGGCTCATCAGAAAGAGGAATAGGAATTGTTGTCGATACAAAAGATGCTAATGATGCAGTAAATGTTTTAAAACAAGAGTTTGAGAGAGATATCTTAAATAATGATGTAGACAGCATTGTTGCTGAAGAAAGTCTTGCAGTTTTAGCCATTGTCGGGTTAAGCCTAAATCAGTTTGATAAGCCTTACCGTGCATTAGTAAAAAACCAAATTACTCCTATATTATTCAATAATACAATTACGGGAAATACCATTTGTTTATTACTAAAAGAGAAAGAAATAGAAAAAGCTATTCATGTAATTCACGGAGAATTATTTTATCAGCCAAAGAAAATACATTTAGCTGTAATTGGTCATGGAATTGTAGGGAAAACATTTATCAATCAAGTTTTAAATCAGAATAAAATAATTTTAAAAAGAAAAAATATTGATTTAAGAATCTTCGCGATTGCAAACTCTTCCAAATTACTTTTAGACGCAAAAGGTGTAGATGAAAACTGGGAAAAAGAAAAAGAAGATTTAAAAGAAACTAAAAATATTTTAGATCAAATTATTGATTATGCACATAAAAATTTATTAGAAAATTTAATTGTAATCGATAATACAGCTAATAAAAATATTGCTGAAAGTTACTCTAAATTCGCTGAAGCAGGATTTGATATTGTTTCTTCCAATAAAATAGCAAACACTTTATCTTTGGATGCTTATTACGGATTGAGAAAAGTATTAGCTAAAAATAATAAACAATATCTTTACGAAACAAATGTAGGAGCTGGTCTTCCTTTAATTGATACATTAAAATTATTACATCTTTCAGGAGAAAACATTATTAAAATAACCGGAGTTTTCTCAGGATCATTAAGTTATTTATTCAATAATTTTTCGGTAAAAGACGAGCCTTTTAGCAAAATACTTTTAGAAGCAAAAGAACGAGGATACACAGAGCCTGATCCAAGAGAAGATTTAAGCGGAAATGACGTAGCCAGAAAGCTTCTTATTTTAGCACGAGAGTTAGGCTTTGAAAGTGAATTTTCTGATATTAAAATTCAGAATTTAATTCCGGATAATTTAATTGATGTAGACAAAGAAACATTTTTAAATAGAATTGAGGAGTTAGATCCTATCTATGATGAAATTAAAAAGAATGCAGCAAAGGATCATGTTTTAAGATATGTGGGAGATTTGAATTGGAACTTAGAAAAAGAAACCGGAACTTTAGAAGTAAAACTAATTGAAACACCTAAAAATAGTGCTTTAGGACAAGTAAAAGGAGCGGACAGTATTTTTGAGATTTACACAGAATCTTACGGATCTCAACCACTTGTAATTCAAGGAGCTGGTGCCGGTGCAGAGGTGACTGCTCGTGGTGTGTTCGGTGATGTTTTAAGACTTTCTGAATCTTTTGTATAATAATAAGTTAGCTTTAAAAATCAGTTAAAAAACCAAAGTTCAACTTATTTTCGTTATTTTTGCTTATATGAAGAAAATATTAATAACAGGCATAGTAAGTTTAAGTTTTATATTTACTAACGCTCAGAATACAGGATCTGAAATTTACAAACCGGAAGCGGAAAGAGTTAATGCTTTAATCCATACAAAGTTAGATGTTAAATTAAATTTTGACACTCAAACTTTAGACGGAAAAGAATGGATTACTTTAAGCCCTTACTTCTACCCTACCGATTCTTTAACATTAGATGCAAATCACATGATAATTAAAAATGTTGATTTGGTAAAAAATGGTAAAAACATCCCGCTTAAATATGATTATGATAATAAAGTAATCAAAATAAAACTGGATAAAAAATACAATAGAGACGAAGAGTATAAAGTATTTATTGAATACATTGCTCAACCTAACAAAATAGCAAACGAGGGTGGAAAAGCAATTACAGATAATAAAGGTTTATATTTTATAAATGCTGATGGTAGTATTCCAAATAAACCTATCCAAGCATGGACTCAAGGCGAGACTCAACAATCTTCGGCTTGGTTTCCTACAATCGACAGGCCAAACCAAAAAACAACAGAAGAAATAAGTATTACTGTTCCGGAAAAATTTGTAACGCTTTCCAACGGAACGCTTACAAGTAAAATCAATAATGCAGACGGAACAAGAACGGATAATTGGCGACAAACTCAAAAACACGCTCCTTATTTATTCTTTATGGGCGTAGGTGATTTTGCCGTTGTAGAAGACAGCTGGAAAGGACGACCTGTAAATTATTATGTTGAACCTGAGTATAAAGAAGTAGCAAAAGACATATTCGGTTTAACTCCTGAAATGATTACTTTTTTCTCAGAAAAATTTGGGTATGAATATCCTTGGGATAAATATTCACAAATGGCAGTGAGAGATTTTGTAAGTGGAGCAATGGAAAATACTACCGCAGTAAGCCACATGGAACGTTCTCAACAGAAAAAAGGTCAATTAATTGATGAGAATGTTTGGGAAAGTGTAATTGCTCACGAATTAGCTCACCACTGGTTTGGTGACTTAGTTACAACTGAAAGCTGGCCTAACTTAACTGTAAATGAATCTTTTGCAAATTACAGCGAATATTTATGGTTTGAACATAAATACGGAAAAGATTATGCAGATGCTCACAGAGCAGAAGCTCTACAAGGTTATTTATTAGGAAATAATTTTGATAAAGACTTAGTGAGATTCAACATTCATAGTAATGGAGAAATGTTTGATGCTGTAACCTATAACAAAGGAGGTTATATATTACACATGCTTAGAAGTTATTTAGGAGATGATGCCTTTTTTGAAGGTTTAAAATATTACCTGAATACACATGAATTTGGCAAAGCAGAAGCTCAGGAATTAAGATTAGCATTTGAGCATGTATCAGGGAAAGATTTAAATTGGTTTTTCAATCAATGGTATTACGGAAACGGTCACCCGATAATTGATGTTGTAGAAGAAGATAAACCGGGAGAAGTTGTCGTAAACCTAAAACAAACACAGCAACCGTTATTCGAATTTCCTTTAACCATAGATGTTTATGAAAACGGAGTTGCAACTCGTCATAAAGTATGGGTAAAAAAACAAAGAATTAATTCTTTTACATTCAAAGTTAAAGAAAAAGCGGATTTAGTGGTTGTAGATGCTATCAATGATATTTTAGCTGTATTTAACGAAACAAAAACTCCGGATCAATACGCTAATCAATACTTATGGAATAAAGATGAATTCCAAACAAGATATGATGCTATTCAGAAATTAGGCTACAATCAGCTTAATAATAAAAATGCATTAAATGCACTTATCAAAGCATTGGATGATCCTTTTTACAGCATACGAATAGAGGCTATTAAATCACTTGATACAAGCGATGATATTGTAAGACAAAAAGTAGAGGCAAAACTTGTTGATATTGCTAAAAATGACAAAAAGACTTTAGTGAAAGCAGAAGCTCTTAAAAAATTAGCAACCATAGATAATGAGAAAAAACATTTAAAATTATTTAAAGACGCTCTTCATTCAGAGTCATTCTCAGTACAAGGAGCTACTTTAGAATATTTAAGTGAAAAAGCACCTGATGAAATTAATGTAGCGCCCGATGAATTAGATATAAAAGTAGTTGTAAACTCACCTAAATTATTAGAAAAATTAATTCCTGAATGGAGAAAAGAAAATAAAATTGAATATTTCCCTGAGTTAAACGAAATGGCGGCTTTATTTGCTTTTATGCCTTTCCAAAAACCGGAATATACAGATGCAGCAAAAGCAGCTTTTGATTGGATTTTATCTACCAACGATTTAGGCTCTACAAAAGCAGTTGCAAAAACATATCAAAACTATTATAATTTCATGAAAGAGCATCAGCCGGAAGCTATTCCTTTCTTACAAAAAATGGCGCAGAAAGCTTTAAGTTTAAAAACAGAAACTTATAACCAATATCCGAATGATAGCCTGAAAAAACAAGTTGAGATATTACAAGAAACAGTAGATGAATTAGCTAAATAATCGCTAACAAAAATATTTGAGCAATAGCTTTATTTAGTTTTAAATAACAGGACTAAATAAAGCTATTCTCTTAAAAACAAAAAACTTTGAACACAAAAGAAATACATAATTTACTAAAAAATAATTTCCTAATCTTAGACGGAGCAATGGGAACTATGATTCAGAGATATAATTTTTCTGAAGAAGATTACCGAGGAGATAGATTCAAAGATTGGGAACATCCGTTACAAGGAAACAATGATTTGTTATCTATTACTCAAACTGCTGCTATAAAAGACATTCACAAAGCCTATTTAGAAGCCGGAGCAGATTTAATAGAAACCAATACGTTTTCCTCTACCACCATTGCCATGGCAGATTATCACATGGAAAGTTTAGTAGATGAACTTAATGAAACCTCTGCCCGAATCGCAAAAGAATTATGTATAGAATACACCGAAAAAAATCCTGAAAAACCAAGATTTGTAGTTGGTAGTATGGGACCTACCAATAAAACAGCAAGCCTTTCGCCCAACGTAAATGACCCGGGATATAGAGCCATTAATTTCAATGAATTAAAAGACGCGTATTACCAACAAGCCAAGTCACTTATGAAAGGTGGGGCAGATATATTAATGGTAGAAACAGTCTTTGATACTTTAAATGCAAAAGCAGCCTTATTCGCGATAGAAGATTTAAAAGAGGAATTAAATAAGGATATTCCTACTATGGTAAGCGGAACAATTACAGATGCTTCGGGCAGAACACTTTCGGGACAAACCGCAGAAGCTTTTTTAATTTCAGTAGAACATATTCCATTAATGAGTATCGGTTTAAACTGTGCTTTAGGGGCGAATCAACTTACGCCTTATTTAGAAACTTTAGCCAATAAATCAGACTTTATGGTTTCGGCTCACCCAAATGCAGGTTTACCAAATGCTTTTGGGGAATATGACGAATCACCTGAGGAAATGGCAACTCAAATTGAAGAATATTTCAAGAAAAAATTAGTAAACATAATAGGCGGTTGTTGTGGTACAACACCGGAACATATAAAAGCAATTTATGAATTAACCAAAAAATATAGTCCACGAGTAAAATAATCATCAAGAATTTTGAATCAATTAAACATGAGTACAGAAAATAAAATCAATAAAAAATCTTCTCCGGGTTTACTTAAACTTTCCGGATTAGAACCTCTTATCGTAGACGAAAATATAAGATTCGTAAACGTAGGAGAACGTACAAATGTTGCAGGATCTAAAAAATTCTTAAATTTAATTAAAGAGGACAAGTACGACGAGGCGTTAGAGATTGCACGAGATCAAGTAGAGGGTGGTGCTCAGGTGATAGACATTAATATGGACGATGGCTTAATCGACGGAAAAGAGGCTATGGTTAAATTCCTAAATCTAATTGCTTCTGAACCGGATATCGCTCGTGTTCCCATTATGATAGATAGTTCTAAATGGGAGATTTTAGAAGCCGGAATGCAAGTAGTTCAAGGTAAAAGTGTTGTAAATTCCATTAGTTTAAAAGAAGGCGAAGAAGAATTTATTCATCATGCCAAATTAATTAAACGCTATGGTGCAGCAGTAATTGTCATGGCTTTTGACAAGGATGGACAAGCCGACAATTATGAACGAAGAATAGAAATCGCTAAAAAATCTTATGATATTCTTACACAAAAAGTGAATTTCCCGCCGGAAGATATCATCATGGATTTAAATATTTTCCCTGTGGCTACCGGAATGGAAGAACATAGGAGAAATGCCATTGAATTTATAGAGGCAACCCGTTGGGTAAGAATAAATCTACCGGGAGCTCATGTTTCCGGTGGAGTAAGTAATGTTTCGTTTTCGTTTAGGGGAAATAACATTGTAAGAGAGGCTATGCACTCCGTTTTCCTTTATCATGCCATTAACGCCGGTATGGATATGGGAATTGTAAACCCTACTTTATTAGGTGTTTATGATGATATTCCAAAAGATTTATTAGAACATGTAGAAGATGTAATTCTTGACAGAAGAGATGATGCAACCGAAAGATTATTGGATTTTGCCGAAAATGTGAAAGGTTCAGCTAAATCTAAAAAAGCAGATTTATCTTGGCGAGAAAAATCGTTGCAAGAACGAGTTACTTATTCTTTGGTAAAAGGTGTAGATAAATTCATAACTGAAGATATGGAGGAAGCTCGCCAAGAAGTGGAGAAGCCTTTAGATGTAATTGAGGGACATTTAATGACGGGAATGTCAGTTGTAGGAGATTTGTTCGGGAGTGGAAAAATGTTTTTACCACAAGTTGTAAAGTCGGCTCGGGTAATGAAAAAAGCTGTGGCATACCTTATGCCTTTTATTGAAGCAGAAAAAAACAATGTAAGACAATCTGCAGGGAAAATATTACTTGCTACCGTAAAAGGAGATGTTCACGATATCGGGAAAAACATTGTAAATGTAGTTTTAGCTTGTAATAATTTCGATATTGTTGATTTAGGTGTTATGGTTCCCACAGAAAAAATCTTGGAAGTTGCAAAAGAGGAAAATGTAGACATTATCGGACTGAGCGGACTTATTACTCCATCACTAAATGAAATGGAACATGTAGCAAAAGAATTACAAGCTATCAATTCTAATATCCCGTTGATGATTGGCGGAGCAACTACTTCCAAAGCTCACACAGCGGTAAAAATAGATCCGCATTACAATAATGCAGTAATTCATGTAAACGATGCCTCTCGTGCAGTGAATGTCGCAAGTGATTTATTAAATCCTAAATCTAAAGATAAGTATATTGCTGATTTAAAGGAAGATTACGAAACTTTTAGAAATAAATTTTTATCGCGTTCATCTAACAAAGAATTCTTAACGATTGAAGAAGCCAGAAAAAATAAATTCAAAATTGATTTTAAAGCGTCTGATATCATTAAACCTAAAAATTTAGGCATAACTGTTATAGAAAATCAGGATTTAGGGGCTTTATATGATTACATTGATTGGAGTCCGTTTTTTAGAAGTTGGGATTTACACGGAAGATTTCCTAATATTTTAGAGGATAAAGTAGTAGGTGAACAAGCCAGAAGTTTGTATCATGATGCAAAAAAAATGATGCGGGATATTATCAGAAATAAAAAACTAACGGCAAAAGCTGTTTTTGGTTTATTCCCGGCACATTCTCAAGAGGATGAAGTTTTAGTTTATAATGAAAAGAATGAACATACACATACTTTTTATACACTACGACAACAAACTAAGAAAAATGAAAAGTTTCCAAATTTTGCTTTGGCTGATTATATTGCTCCCATAGATTCAGGGATTCAAGATTACATCGGATGTTTTTGTGTAACAGCTGGGTTTGGAACAGATGAAATGGCGAAAGAATTTGAAAAGAATTTAGACGATTATAATTCTATTATGGTTAAAGCTTTGGCAGACAGACTTGCAGAGGCTTATGCTGAATATTTGCATTATAATATAAGAACGCATTATTGGGGATACGCAAAGCACGAAAACTTGAATAATGAAGATTTAATCAAAGAAAAATATCAAGGAATAAGACCAGCTCCGGGATATCCTGCTTGTCCCGACCACTTAGAAAAAATAACAATTTGGGACTTATTAAAAGTAAAAGAAAATATAGGCGTAGAGCTTACCGAGAGTTTGGCTATGTGGCCGGCGGCAAGTGTAAGTGGTTATTATTTTGCACATCCTGAAAGTAAATATTACGGTTTGGGAAAAATAGGAAAAGACCAAGTAGAGGATTATGCCAAAAGAAAAAATATGGATTTAAAAACAGCTGAACGCTGGTTAGCGCCAACATTAAATTATTAATAAATATACTTTTAAAAATAAAAAAATGAAAGTAACCGAACATATAAAACAAGCCGAAGGAAAAACGCTTTTTTCTTTTGAGATTTTACCTCCTAAAAAAGGAGAAAACTTAGATGGTATTTTAAAAAACACTACTCCTCTTTTAAAATACAGTCCTTCTTTTATAGATGTAACTTATCACCGAGAAGAACATGAATACATTGAGCGTCCGGATGGTTTATTAGAAAAGAAAATTGTTAAAAAAAGACCGGGAACAGTAGGTACATGTGCTATTATTCAGCATAAATTCGGGATTGATGCGATTCCTCATATTCTTTGTGGAGGTTTCAATCAAGAGGAAACAGAAAATCTTTTAATTGATTTAGACTTCATCGGTATTAATAATATTATGGCATTAAGAGGTGATTCTTTAAAGTCAGAAACTTACTTCAAACCTGAAAAAGACGGACATCATTTTGCGGCTGATTTAGTGGAACAAGTTATTAATTTAAATAACGGAACTTATTTAGATTCCAGTCTTAAAAATCCTGCAAAAACTAACTTTCAAGTAGGTGTTGCCGGTTATCCAGAAAAACATATGGAAGCTGCAAGTTTAGACCAAGATTTAAAATTCTTAAAGAAAAAAGTAGACGCCGGTGCAGAATATATTGTAACTCAAATGTTTTTTGACAATCAAAAATATTTTGATTTTATAGAGAAATGTAAAAGTTTAAATATTAATGTTCCAATTATTCCGGGATTAAAACCTTTTTCTACGCTACGTCAGCTAAGTCTTATTCCACATCGTTTTCATATTGATATTCCTAATGAATTAATCAAAAAGATAGAAAATTGCAAAACGAATAGAGATGTAAAAAATATAGGAATAGATTGGTGTATTCAACAATGCCAAGAATTAAAAGATTTTGGTGTTCCTGCATTGCATTTTTATTCTATGGGTAAAAGTGATAATATAGAAGCTGTCGTAAAAGAATTTTTTGATTAATTATGGCTTTATTTCAACATAATACTTTGGGTTCTATAATGGTAGGCAATTATGATGGTACTATCTCTATTGAAAAACTCTTGACTAAAGGAAACTTAGGAATCGGAACTTATGATAAAATAGACGGAGAATTAGTTGTTTTGGACAATGTTGCATATCAAGTACATAGCGACGGAAAAATATACAAAGCAAAACCTAAGGATACGTTACCTTATGCCTCTGTTGCCAACTGTGAAAATGCAATTGAATTAGAAGTACCCCATAAAATGGAATCTTCTCAATTCTATAATTGGTTAAAATCACAATTAATCAGTCTTAATCTTTTTGCGATGCTTCGTGTTGACGGAGTATTTACATCAGTAAAAACAAGAGTTGTAAAAGCACAAAAAAAACCTTATAAACCTTTTAAAGATGCCATAGAAGATCAAGTTATTTTTGAGAAAAAAGAAATGAAAGGAACTCTTGTTGGGCTTTATACACCTAATCTTTTCGGAATGATTTCTGCTCAAGAATTTCATTCTCATATCATCAATGATGAGAAAGATTTTGGCGGACATTTATTAAAATTTTCTATTATTGAAGGAACTGTGAAATTATACACGCAAGATAGGCTAATACAAGATTTACCTACTAATAATACGGATTTTTTAAACAACGAAATAGAAACAAAAGATATTTTAGAAGATATAAAATCTACGGAAAAATAAAACATTATGGCAGAAGTTAATATCCAAGAAGATTGGAAAGCATTACTAAATGATGAGTTTAATAAAGATTATTTCGAAAATTTAATTCGTTTTGTAAAATCTGAATATAAAACATCTAAAATTTTTCCTCCGGGAAAACAGATTTTCTCTGCCTTTGACCATACACCTCCGCAAAATGTAAAAGTAGTAATCATAGGGCAAGACCCTTACCATGGTGAAGGTCAAGCGAATGGTTTATGTTTTTCGGTTGCAGACCATATTCCTCAGCCACCAAGTTTAATTAATATCTTCAAAGAAATTCAAGATGATTTAGGCACTCCTCCACCCTCTTCGGGTAATTTAGAAAGATGGGCAGATCAAGGCGTATTTTTATTAAATGCAAGTCTTACGGTAAAGGCTCATCAAGCAGGTTCTCATCAAGGAAAAGGCTGGGAAACTTTTACAGATACCGTAATTAAAAAACTTTCTGATGAACAGAAAAATATAGTTTTTATGCTTTGGGGTGGATTTGCTAAAAGAAAAGAAAGTTTAATTAATAAAAATAATGGGCATTTTATTTTAAAATCGGGACATCCCTCACCGTTAAGTGCGAATAGAGGTTATTGGTTCGGAAATAAACACTTTTCTAAAGCCAATGAATTTTTAAAATCCAAGAATATTCAGCCTATTATTTGGTAGCAATGTAAAATAAAGAAGACCTTTAAATTAAATATTTCAATCTACTTTAAAAGTCTATATTTATTTTACTCAATTGTAATATTCTTTAATTAAATTATTATAACACACAAATAAATAACAGTTTTATAGTCAAATAATTAACTATTTATTAAAGCATCTCAACATCTACAAACTTCTCTAACCTTTTAACATGTGGAACAAAACTCAATAAAAAAACCGCTTCAAAACGGAAGCGGTTTATCTCTTTTATAATATCGTTATTTCCCTCTCCAATATTCCCATATCTCCCCATTAAAAACAGCTACAGCTTTACTTGCTACATCATAGCAAATCATCCCTGCTTTTGGTTTAGGCAATAAAGTAACATCTTTTACTTTAGGCAAAGCCAACGCCTTATCAGAAGATACTAAACTTAAAACTCCATCCGGAGCATCTCCAACGGATTCCGATTGATTTGTAATAAGAGCTCCTGTGCTACCTTCATTTTCTCCTATAGAATAAGCAGTAATTTCATTTGCCACTTCTTGACCGGGAGCAGAGCTCATAGGTTTCCACTCATTTGTTTTTCCATCGTAATAAGAAACCTTTTTTTCATCCATATCAAAAATAAAAGTACCGGGCCGAGTACCCGCTGTAGTTTTGTCATTAACTTTTGGAAGTAAAATTCCTTTTCTCGCATAACTTCCATCCGTTATATTACCCGGAAAATCCAATAAAGCGGATTGTCCAATATTTTCAGTTTCTATTCCTACCTGTGCTTGGATAAGCAAAGTAGAAAATAAAACAAAATTGATACTAAATATTAACTTTTTCATAAATTAGTCCTTTTTTATACATTTTTCTATACAATGCCATTGTGGTTCACCTAAAATATCATTATATATTTTTAAACATTTTTCAGTAGTGTCCCACACGAGCATTCCTTCTTCCGGATTAGAAATATTTAATGCAGGATTCGCATTTTGTGTAATGACAAAACCTTTTTTTGAAGATTCTAACTCTATATAAGCACCGGAATTTGATAACCATTCTTCATTTCCTCTTTGTAAAGTACTTATTCCTACTTTCGCCATTTCCGGATCTTTCTCTGCCGGTTCTCCTTCACATTCATCTCTAAAAATGATCATAGAATATTCATCTACCGCCAAAAATGCGGGATCTGAATAGCCTGAAGGTTCGTAAACAAGTTGTTTTACCTCTGTATAGTTGGTGTCATTTATCCCAAAATCACTTAATTTAAAAGTTATCATTCGTAAAGCTCTAGGACTTTCTGAGGCAAAGGTTCCATTTTCTGGATCATAAAGATTCCATTTTCTATCTTTACCTAATGGGTTAATATTTGTAAATTTTACTTCAACCACATCTCCTACTTTATCTCCATTTTCATCTACTAACTTAAATTTATCTAACTCATTACTTGGATTGGCTATCTGTGTTACAATAATATCCGGAATATTATCTTCTATTCTATCTTTATTTACAATGACAGCTCCATACGATATTTTCTTTTCAGTAGAAGGAGGATAAGGAGGAATATTTGTAATTCCTGTAGCTAAATCTAATCCTCTTTTCCCGGAAGTAATATACCAAGAAAACTTCTCCTGATTTGTGGGGGGAAAAACTTGTCCATAACCGGAAACAACTCCTTTTAAATAAGCTTGAGAGCCTCTTTCTTTAGGTAAATTAGCCGGCATGGCTTTAAATCTATGAACCCCATCTTCTTCCATTGGTGTTGTGATTGATGTTATGCCATCAGAGGTAGTAACTTCAGAGGTAGTAACTTTGGTTAAAATAAGACTATTTTGAGGTGGAGGAATTGGTTGTCCATTTAAATTTCTCCATACTCCGTCTGTAGATGCCATTACCTTTATAGGTACTCCCGGTGCTACACCATCATTTTCAGGGGTATATTGATAATTAGGATAGTAATCTGCTTCAATACTGGTAACTGGTAGTCCTTTGTCTTGTCCTTGTAAAAAAGAGCTTGTTAGTCCTACAAAAAGAACTAATGTATAAATGTGTTTCATAAATTATAAAATAATGAAAAATCTATAAATAGTTTATAGACTTTATATAACCGCAAATATAAAGCTACAATCCCACTATATAACTATTTTTTATAGATTTCTTTGATAACCTTATAGTTAATTTCTATACCTGCAATACTCCAAAATTAAACTTCTCCGCTATCGGAGCATGATTAGCCGCTTCAATTCCCATACTAATCCATTTTCGGGTATCCAGTGGATTGATGATTTCATCTACCCAAAGACGTGCAGCTGCATACTCTGCCATAGTTTGTTTCTCGTACTTATCGGTAATTTTCTTTAATAAATCATTTCTTTGTTCTTCGGTAAGAGGTTCTTTAGAACTTGCTTCTTGAATTTGCAATAAAACTTTTGCCGCTTGTGAGCCTCCCATTACCGCAATTTTAGCTGAAGGCCATGCAAAAATCAATCGAGGGTCGTAGGCTTTTCCGCACATGGCATAATTCCCTGCTCCATAAGAATTTCCAACAATTACTGAAAACTTAGGTACTACCGAATTAGAAACGGCATTTACCATTTTAGCTCCATCTTTTATAATTCCGCCATGTTCCGATTTAGAGCCCACCATAAATCCTGTAACATCGGTAAGGAAGACCAACGGAATTTTCTTTTGGTTGCAGTTTGCTATAAAACGGGTAGCTTTATCGGCAGAATCGGAGTAAATCACGCCACCAAACTGCATTTCTCCTTTTTTAGACTTTACAATTTTTCGTTGATTGGCTACAATTCCAACTGCCCAACCATCAATTCGGGCATAACCACAAATTAAAGTTTGTCCGTATTTTGGTTTGTATTCGTCCCAAGAATCAGCGTCTATGGTACGCTGTATAATTTCGTACATATCGTATTGCTCTGCACGAGATTCGGGCAAAATACCCATAATTTCTTTTGGTTCTTTTTCAGGTTGCTTAGGTTCGACTCGATTAAATCCTGCTTTTTCATAATCACCAATTTTTCCCATAATAGATTTAATTCGGTCTAAGCATTCTTTGTCATCTTTGGCTTTAAAGTCCGTTACGCCACTGATTTCGCACTGAGTGGTTGCTCCTCCCAAGGTTTCAATATCCACATTTTCACCAATCGCCGCTTTTACCAAATAAGGACCTGCCAAAAAGATACTTCCCGTTTTATCTACAATCATAGCTTCATCGCTCATAATCGGGAGATAAGCCCCTCCAGCCACACAACTTCCCATAATAGCGGCAATTTGTGTGATTCCTTTCGCACTCATTTTAGCATTGTTTCTGAAAATTCTACCAAAGTGTTCTTTATCGGGGAAAATCTCATCTTGCATTGGTAAATATACCCCTGCACTATCTACCAAATAAATAATTGGCAGATTATTTTCCATTGCAATTTCCTGAGCTCTAAGATTCTTTTTTCCCGTAATAGGAAACCATGCACCTGCTTTTACAGTTGCATCATTCGCCACGACAATACATTGTTTTCCGGAAACATAACCAATTTTCACGACTACGCCTCCCGCCGGGCAACCTCCGTGTTCTTTATACATTTCATAACCGGCAAATGTTCCTATTTCTATACTTTTGGAATCTTCGTCAAAAAGATAATCAATTCTTTCTCTTGCGGTTAACTTTCCTTTAGAATGATGCTTTTCTATTCTCTTTTCGCCTCCACCTTTCATGATTTTAGCAATTTTATGATTGATTGCACTTAAGGCTAATTTGTTAGCATCTTCTCTTTTATTGAAAGTTAAATCCATCTTATATTTTTTGAATTAAATAATCTTTATGCAAAAATAAAGTCTTTTTTAATTTATGCCTTATTTTATAAATAATATCCTTTAATAATTATTTATTTTTTTAAGTTTCTTTTTATCTCCTCCCAAACTTCATCTACAAAAGTATATTTCATTTCTTAGTCTTCTATTAAACCTTTAGCGAAAGACTTCTCCGAGCTTAACTTCTCAATAGCAGAGTCTAACCTCATTTCATTTTTACGAGAAGATAATTCATGATTTGTAGCCATTAAAGAATTATACTCTTCTAATGAAATTACTACAATTCCGGAATTTTTTCCTCGATTTATAATTAAAGTTTCAGAATCTTTTGAAACCTTATCTAAATAAGATTTAATATCTTTTCTAAAGTCCGTAATATCTGTAGTAAGCATAATTTTTTGATTTAAAATAATCTTTATTTCTCTTTTGGGAAATTAAATTATAATTTTAAACTTAATGAATTTCGGCGATTATCCCATAAAAGTAAGATTAAAATATCTTGCTCCCGAACTTGATAAAACAAGCTGAATACTCCTAAAATACTAACTGCCCTTACTCTTTTTAATTTAGTTCGCCCTTTCACTAACGGAAAACCGTTCGGGTTTTCTTTTATTACTTCGATAGTTCTTTTTATCTCTGTGTTTATTTTCTTAGTATAAGATGTAGATTTTGTATAATCTTCCCAAAATGAATAAATTTCCTCTACTGAGATATAAAAATCTTTTGAGAAAATTACTTCCATCTCTGTTCTATTTTTTCAAATATTTCTCTTTGTGTATACAGCTCACCTTTCTCGGCATTTTTCATTGATTTTAAAACAGCTTGTTCCTGCTCTTCTGATATATATACAAAATCTCCGGTCTCTGTCTGTTCTAATTCAAATTTTGGTTCTTCTATTTCGATACCTAAATTCTCTAAAGCTCTGACAGCTAACTGATACTCCTGAAAGCTCAAATTCCTTTTTAGTATAATCTTATTCATACTCAGTTTTTACAAATATATAAAATTAATCTTATTCGACTTCTCCAACTAAGCACCTCTATTTTTATACCACTCTCGCCATTTTAGTTTCTCTCGTTGGCGTTTAATTATCATTTCTGCGATTATTTCGGAAGGCTCCTTTTCTTTATGAATTACAAAGGCTTGTTTTAATTTATCTTCGGATACATCTACACGATACAATAATTGAAGTAATCGACTGAAATCCTCATCTAATAATTTACGAATAAGCTCTATTAATTTAGTTTTTAACAGTTCCGCTTCTTTTATATCCTCATACCGATTTTGAGAATCTAAAACGACTAAACTATTATGTAATATTTCTACCTCGTTCATATTAAAAAAGCCCGAAAGTTTAATTTCGGGCAGTATATTTTATTTTTCATTAATTCTTTGGCAAACAAGTTCGTGTAGTAATCTAACACCGGCTCCTGTTCCTCCACTTTGTTTATATCCTTTAGCACTATCCAAAAATGCAGGACCTGCAATATCTAAGTGAATCCAATTATAATCAGTGAAGTTTTCCAAGAATTTACCTGCGGTAGTAGCTCCTCCAATTTTTCCTCCGATGTTTTTAAGGTCGGCGATATCACTTTTTAATAATTCGTCATATTCTTCCCAGAATGGTAACTCAAAAATTTGCTCGTGGGTGATTTTACCCGCAACTTTTACTTGCTCCATATTTTTGGGCGTATTTCCTGCCATTGCAATTCCGAAAGGCCCAGTAATTGCCGCAGCCGCTCCTGTAAGTGTAGCCAAATCTATTACTAATTCAGGGTTATAACGTTTTGCATAATGCAGTGCATCTGCCAATACCAAACGCCCTTCGGCATCAGTATTTTGCACTTCTACGGTTTTTCCGCTCATCATAGTAATTACATCATCTACTACCAAAGCATCAGGACCGATTTTATTATCTGTTGCAGGAACTAATCCAATTACATAATAAGGTAATTTGTTCATGGAAATTGCGGCAATAGAACCTAATACAGCAGCACCTCCACCCATATCGCACTTCATTGTACTCATGTAATTACTTGGCTTTAAAGAGTATCCTCCCGTATCGTACATCACTCCTTTCCCTACAAATACAATCGGTTTTTCGTTTACTGCATTTTTAGGCTTATAAGTGAAGATATTAAATGTCGGCGGTGTTTTAGAACCCGCATTCACACCTAATAACCCACCCATTTTAAGCTCTTGGATTTTCTCTTTGTGTAAAACCTCAACATCAAAACCGCATTCTTTTCCCAACTCCTCTGCATAAGCCGAATAACCCAAAGCATCCAACTTATTTACAGGCTCGTTTATCATATTTTTAGCAATGGAAACCGCTTTGCAAATATTGTTTAATTTATCTAAATCCTCGGTAGAAGCTTGCTCTGACACAACATTTACAGTCGGAACAAAATCAGTGTTATTTTCTTTTTTCTCCTTATAAGTAGTGAATTGATAACTGCTTAATTTGATTCCCTCTAATAAAGCCAATAGTTGTGATTTATCTAAAATCTTGGTTTCAGAAACAGAAACTTCTTTCAATTTTAATTCTTTTATTTTCTTGAATACTTCTGCTCCCAACAAACGTAACTTTTCATTGTCGGTTTTTACCGCATAAGCCGCTAAAACCACTTTATCATCATTAAAAAGTGTAAATACTTTATTTGATTTTTGATTTTCTAAAGTATCCAAAACTACTTTTGGCAATTTATTTTTACACTCACATGATTCATTAAAAATAATTAAACTTACAGATGATTCTTGTTCTGCTTTTTGCAAGACTAATGTTTCGGTATATTTTGTCATTTTCTTATATTTTCAAGTGACAAAGTTAGTACAATTTTAGAAGTTAGGCTAAACTAATTTTTAAAGATTTTTCACTCAATAGAAACTTTTAAATAAACATAAAACTATTGTATTAAACAATATAAATATTAACAGAAATAATTAACTAAGCCCTGAGAAGCATAAATAATACGAGAATATTGTAGACCACAACAAGATTTTGGAAAAAATGTAAACATTAATGGAACAAGAGTCTATAGTATACGAGGCGGAAGAGAGTTTCTTCTCAAAAAGTGTTGTATTTTTTACTCATGGGGATACTTATTGTCACTATTGATAGTTTTTATGGATTTACCCAAAATATATTCTGTTTCATACTTAAAATAATATTTGACAAAAGAAAGAAGCCGTCTCAAAACCGAGACGGTTTTCTTATTAAAAAAAAGTCATGTAATAGTTGTTGATTAAGAGAGAATTTAGTATCTTTAAATACTGTATTTCAATATTTTGAGATGAGCTTTAAAGAATATAATCAACAACAAAATTGGCTGTTTCCTCCCTCCATAGAGGAACTTATTCCTGCCAATCATCCTGTGCGTATTGTCAATGGAGTCATAGAAACCATGGATTTGTCCTCTCTTTATG
>JAHUUM010000012.1 GCA_019218445.1 Weeksellaceae bacterium TAE3-ERU29
TAATTAAAAGTCATAATGCACAACGGGTTTCTATAATTAAATCAAATTCCGAAAATTGAATAAAAACATCTGGTTCTACATAGTTTTTATTGGTTGTTTTTTCTGCCCCCCATTTATTCCAAAAACTGATAAAATCTATATCTCCGGATAACTTAGGTAAATTAGAACTATCATTACAAGCATTTTTTAAAATATCCCAAAATAATTCAGAAGGCAAATATTTTAATAAGCCTATAATTGTTGAGGTTATTTCATCTTCTCTTGAATTTATTTTGTTATTTAAAATGTTCTCTAACATATTGATTCAAATATAGACATATAATATTATTTTTCCAAAGTAAAAACCGTAATTTCAGGACGGACATTAAAGCGAATTTGCCGAGAATGCCCCAATGCTCGGTTGATATACAAAGTTCTACCGTCTTGTAAATCAACTTCTCCCGAAGTGTATTTTTTGTTTTTTACGGGAAGGATAGGCGGTGGCAAAAATGGCGGTTTGCATTGTCCTCCGTGCGTATGTCCCGATAAAATCCAACCTTGATAATGATTCCAAATAGGCAAATCACAAACATCGGGATTATGGCATAAAACCAAATTGGCTTTATTTTCATCATACAAATTCATCACTTTTTCGGGGTGGAAATTCGTTCCCCAAAAATCATCTATACCGATGAAATTGAGTCCGTTTTTTTCTTTTTGTTCGTTTCTTAATACCGAAATTCCCGCATTTTCCAATATATCTGAAATGGTATCGGCAACGTCATTCTCCAACCAATTTTTACCATAATCGTGATTGCCCAATACCGCAAAAGTGCCTAATTTTCCTTTTACGGCATGTGTTAAAACTTTGGATAATTGCTTAAATTGTTGCTCATTTTCATAACTGACGTAATCACCCGTATAAACCACAAAATCAGGATTAAAGACTTTTGCTTTTTCAAAAGAATCAATAATAAATTGATAATCAAATCGGTTGCCGACGTGAATATCACTTATTTGTATCAAAGTTTTGTATATCAGGTGATTAGGAAGATTTTTAATCGGCATTTTCTTTCTGACAAATTCCAACCAAAAAGGCTCGACTTTCCAAGTGTATAATCCCGTTATTATTCCCAAACCAAGTGTGCCGAGAATACTATTTTTTATGAATTTTCGTCTGTTCATTTTTTCAAATTTATGTCGGACGCCGACAGCGAATTTATATCATTACGTTACAAGCGAGTGCGATCTTGAAAGTCGGACGCCGACAGCGAATTTATATCATTGCGTCATAAGCGAGTGAGACCCTGAAAGTCGGACGCCGACAGCGAATTTATATCATTGTGTCATAAACGAGTGCGACCCTGAAATAAATTCAGGGTGCACTCACTTGTACAATCGAAGCGTGTCATTCTGAACTTGTTTCAGAATCGCATTATTCACATATATTTTAATTCTTCATTTTTAATTAATTATATAACAATCATAACATCGCTTATACGGACAGAAATATTCGTATAAACTTCCACCTAAATACAAAGTAGGGTTTTCCTTTTTTTGTAAATTATAATATTTCATCTCTAAATTATTTTCTTTCATATAATTATAAATGGTTTCGTGAGCATAATCAATTTGGTAGAAATAATCAGTATCCACTTTGTCCACCGCGATATTATACTTCATAATTACCCAACCCCAATTTATGGGAATGATGAAAATTAGAAATAAATACAGCGAAATCGTCATTTTTTGAATGAGAAACCAATTCGTTTTGTTGTGATGAATTTTTCGGAAAGTAAAAAACAATCCGACACCACATAACAATAAAAATGCATATACGCCCAATCTTTTGTAAGTCAGTCCCATTAGATAAATATATTCCGAGTTTTTAAGGAAAGTCAGTAAAACTAAAATCGAGTTGAGTGCCACCCAAATTTTAGCATAATTTCCTATCTTTTTGTGTAATTGAGAGGCGGAAGTATCTCGCTGAAAATAAAACATTATCAAGCAAATAGCCAATAAAATAGAGCCAATAACGGCATATACCCGCTCGTGGACATTTTGGCTAATGGTTTCGGTACTGTCGGTAATGAAAAAATTTTCGTATCCGTAAATAAAGATAAAAATCAGCAATAAAATATTCAATAAAGTAAAGGTAACTTTGGCACTTTCCAACAAAAGTGGATTGCTCGTTTTGGGCTGATTGGAAAAGGTATTTTGCATTGGAAATTCGTAAATCACCCCTTTTTTATTAAGTGAAAAGGTAATAAACGGATACAAAAAGCTCATTCCTAAAATACTCAACCAGAATATGGTAGCAAAACTGATGTCGATTTCCCAGTATAAAATAGATTCCAAAATGTCACTTGCCCCCATATAAGCGAGTAAGAAAATAATTAAAATAGCAATAGGCAAAATATACACAATCAGTATTTTATCGGTTTTTATAGAAGATTTGTCAACTTTGCCAAATTGGAAAAATCGAGGGAATGAAAGTAAATAATTGAGGGGTATGAGTAACAGTGATTTTATCCATTTTAAATGTGGGTCAAAAGCGAAGTATGCCAACAAATGAAACGAGATTAAAATTCCTAAAAAGCTCGAAAAATCGACATAATACATCGAGCTGAAACACGAGAGTATATAACCGATTGCCACGATTTTGTAATTCCACGACTTGCGGAATGTTTCTCGGTTGAAAATAATGTGAGCCACGCCCACCAACAAGAAAAATAAACCTAAATTCAACCCAATACCTAAATTGTAAAACAATAGGTTAAACAAAATAAGGCTCGCTACTAAGTAAATGATTTTTTTATCCATAATTTTAATTTTTAAAGTACTTTGCGTTTCAAAGTTTAGGTTTAAATTTTTTTAGTTTTGTTATTAAAAGTATTTTTTAATCTCGCTCATAAATGTGTAATACATTCTCACTATCTAAAATATAAATCTTGTCTTCTGTTACAACAGGGGCTCCAATCTGAACTCCTTCTTTTATATCTAACTTTTCTTCCTTTATAATTTCTTTTTTGTTTATATCTATCACCCCTATACTACCTTCTTTAAAAATAGAATAGTACAAATAATCATCTTTTATAGTAAACAAACCTCCCGTTACATCTCTTTTGTAATTTGGAAAACTTTTTTCATATACCCCTCCTTTTGTAATATCTATCTCTAAATAGGTATTATCTCCAAAAGAGTTTGAGGCAAAACCATATAATTTATTTGCTTGTTGCCGATAGTTAATTAAACCTACTGCAACTTTATATAAAATATTACCGGTTTGTAAATCTAAACCAACTAATGTAGTGTGAGCTTTATCATCTTTTTCTATAAATACTAATATATCTTCATAAGTATATAAATTTCCTTCTATCTTTCTACCCTCAGGGCAAGTGTATGACCATAAGGAAGCACCTGTTTGGATATCTATTTTTGAAAATTTACTCTTTTGAAATAAAAGCAAATTATTGTAACTAACATTATATGTTAATCTACTATCTTTCCATAATTCTTTTTTTTCCTTAGTGACCAATTTATAATATTTTTCCGTTCTAGAAATACGATGATATACTAAAAAATATTCATCAATAGGCTCAATGCATGATGAAGGTTTATAATTAAATATTTCTTGCACTGTTCCATCAGATAATACTTCAAATAAAATATTATCTTCATAAAAAAATATGCTATTTTTAAATGTAAATAAAATTGTGTCTACGGGAATATCCGTTTGTTTTCCATTCATATAGCATATCTCATCTATATCATAGAAAATTAAACCATTTACAGTCCTTAAATAGGTGCAATTTTTTATTTCTTTAAATTTATTCATCATTTTACATCAAATATTTCTTTTAATCGTTCCTTTATTTCTTTTTTCATCAAAAGCCTATTTTATTTGACTGAATAAGTTTAAAAATCTCGCTCATAAATGTGTAATACATTCTCACTATCTAAAATATAAATTTTGTCTTCTGTTACAACAGGGGCTCCAATCTGAACTCCTTCTTTTATATCTAATTTTTCTTCCCTTATAATTTCTTTTTTGTTTATATCTATCACTCCTATACTACCTTCTTTAAAAATAGAATAGTACAAATAATCATCTTTTATAGTAAACAAACCTCCCGTTACATCTCTTTTGTAATTTGGAAAACTTTTTTCACATACCTCGCCTTTTGTAATATCTATCTCTAAATAGGTATTATCTCCAAAAGAGTTTGAGGCAAAACCATATAGTTTATTTGCTTGTTGCCTATAGTTAATTAAACCTACTGCAACTTTATATAAAATATTACCGGTTTGTAAATCTAAACCAACTAATGTAGTGTGAGCTTTATCATCTTTTTCTATAAATACCAATATACCTTCATAAGTATATAAATTTCCTTCTATCTTTCTACCCTTAGGGCAAGTGTATGACCATAAAAACTTATCTTCTATTATATCATGATAAACTTCTATTTCTGTTGGGGCATAATCGTTGAAAACTATCCTATAATCTAATCCTAAAAAAACTCCTATAAAATAATCATATACTATCAATTCTTTTGAATCTCTATATATAGACAAGAATTCATCATCATTATCATTCTCCCAACGAACAGAAAAATAATGAGTATTAGGAATTCTACTTACTGCAATCACATCTTCTTTTTCTATCCTTGTTAAATGACTAAAGCTATTATCATAAACATCAACTTGTGTTTTTTGAATATCACAAAAACTACCATTTTCTAGTATAATATATGCCTCTCCTTTAAATATAAATTTTCTATCCTCTATATATAAACTTCCATCTGTTTTTTTTAATATCAATTTATTTTTATATAAATCAAAACTTCTTATATCACTAATGACTTCAATTTTTTTCATAATGTTAATCTATTACTTTAACAATTCCTCCAACGCATTTAAGTTTTGCAAACGAAGTTTTATTTTCTTTAAATACACAATCCTAATATCTAACTTATACCTCTGTTTTAAATTGATTATCTATTTTTTCAATTATTTCCCAATCAAAATTATTTGATACATCATTAGCCATATCGTCCAAGAGTATCCCAATTTGTTGTTCTATTCCTGTATCATAACCATTAATTTTGCTATAATCATAATAAAATTTTTTGAACCAATAATACCTATTTATGTAAACTTCATTAATACTTAAATTCTTGTGTTCTAAATGAGTTAAAAACAAGTACACTTGAAAATCTTCAGACCAATTATTGTCTGAAAAAACTAAATCTTTATTATACGAATACTCATTAATAAGTTTTTCTAAAGTTCCTTTTCTATCCAAATATCCAAAAAAGGATTTATCAATTAACTTATAATTTTTCATTTCTATTAGTTATCACTATATTATTGTTCAATTTTATATGATTAGCTTTTCCTATTTTCACAATGTTAATCTATTACATCAAATATTTTTTTTCAATCAAATTTAGAACTTCTGAGATAAAGAAATAAACTCGTTCTTTCTTATTTTCTGTATATCCATTTGCTTCTAAGAGTTTATCATCTATTGATAAAATTTTTAATAAAGTAGGCTCAAAAACCTTACTTTTAAGTTGGTTCAAATCTTCAATCAAAATAGAATAGACAATATCATTTGTTAGAAATTTTTCCTGAATAACTTTTATCTTCTCCGCTTTACTTTTCAAACTAGAATTCAATAAATATGAGTCCAGTTTCCATTCAGGTAAGCTTTCTAACTTTTCTGTGGATTCAGTTAGTATTTCACCTAAGTAGTCTTGATACAATTTTTTTAATCTTTCCATAATGCAGAAGCTATGCTTTTAGTCATTGAAGGTATTCTTTGCTGATTTAATTTCTTTTAAATATTTTTCAAAATCTATTTTTATAAAGTTTTGATTGTTTATTTTCCATTTCCTACTACTTCAATAACTCCTCCAACGCATTTAAGTGATTTTGAAAAGCCTTTCGTCCTTTTTCGGTAATTTGAAACGAGGTTTTGGGTTTTCTGCCGACAAATTCCTTTTTCATTTCTATATATCCGTTTTTTTCTAAGGCTTTGTTGTGACTGCTTAAATTTCCATCGGTTAAGTCCAAAAGCTCTTTCAGCTCGTTGAAATCCACCCATTCATTGACTATCAAAACGGACATTATTCCCAAACGAACTCTACTTTCAAAATCTTTGTTTAAACCGTCTATCAATCCCATTTTAGCGGTATTTTTTGTACATAATCATTCCGTAAACGATATGCAGAACGCCAAAGCCAATCGCCCACGCTACCAATCCGAACCCTAAGAAAAAAGCGGAAAATATACCTAAAATCACTTCACAAATCCCCAACCAAAAGACATCGCCAAAAGTATATTTTGAGGCATTGATAAGTGCCAATCCATAAAAAATTAAAGTCGCGGGAGCTAAGAAAACAAAGGCGTTATGATACATCAAAGCCAAACAAAACAATCCGCCCGCAACCAACGGAACAGCAAAATGTTTAACTACATTTTTGGTAGTAGTATTCCAAACTTTAAGGTTGAGTTTTTTACTTTTGTTTACGGTAAAATAAATCCCGAAACCAATCGCCAATACCAAAATAACCAGAGCGGTTGCCAATAAATTTATTACCAATTCTCTCGGAAAAACACGAGGATAATTGTGTGAGCTAAAATAATCAATATCGTATTTTTTCATTTGAAAATAAGCGAATATCGCTCCGCCCAAAGCCAATAACCCCGCTACAACTCCGCTCAATCCGTTAAGGGAAATAAACCGAGAGGAACGCTCCATCATCGAGCGAATGTGCTGTAAATCATCTTTTGGATTTTTCATTATATTTTAGTTTTAAAAGTACTTTGAGTTGCAAAGTTATGTTTTTTATTTGGATTAGGAAATGTTTTTGAGGGATTTTTTGTCACCCTGAATTTATTTCAGGGTCGCATGCATCTGTTACATTCCTACTTGATGAGATACTGAAACAAGTTCAGTATGACAGGAAAAAATTTGTTTCCCTGAATTTATTTCAGGGTCTCATCTGTTTTGCGAGATAATTAAATCCTAAGAATAGTTATTTATTATTCATTTTTTTCTCTACCAAATCTTTTTCAACCCAAAAAGTAGCAAAAGGGAAAAATGCGGCTAATGCAGCAAACACTAAATCTTCATCATCCCAATTTAATGGTTTTTTCACAAAATAGAGTAGAGCTAAATACCATGTAAACATAGCTCCGTGTAATGTGCCAATAGGAATCATTTGCCACCAAATTCCCCATTGATATTTTATAGGCATCGCAATTAAATAAAGTAAAATACACGTTATTCCTTCGGCAACACAAGCATATTTAAATTGCTTTATTAATTTATTCTCCGGTATATTTTTTAGATAATTCAGCATATTGCAAAAATAGCTTATTTGGATTTAACTTGATAAATATTTAAAATATCTTTGGAAAATGGAGTCCAAAGACACGCTTTCAATCCACTTTTTTTAAACATATCATTTGCCCAAGTATTACAGGTATAAAAGATATGATAACGTTTTTCAGCCTCATAAAAAGCATCAGTTAAACCATAATTGGCATCAGTTTCGATGAGAATCGCTTTGTTTTCTTTAGTCTTAAAATATCGTAAAATATTATTCACTAATTTTTGATATTCTTCTTTGCTGATATTGATTTTTATACAGTCCTCATTTTCTTCTAATTGATGATAAAAAGTAGCATGAATAGCTGTTGTACTCAATCCTAAACCTGCTTTTAGTGCAATTTTAGGGGTTAAATCTGCCCAAGTGGGAATTTCCAAATAAAACCCTCTATCGCCCCAACCCAATGCGACATATTCAAATTCTTGTTCATTTCCTTTGGTATCTTTCGGACTGATAATCGTTTCCCAATTGTAAATTTCATTTTTTACGGGAACCACAATATCGGAATGAACGCCATTACTCAGAAGATAAATACTTACTTCTTCAGTGAGTTGAAAATCCTTGTTTACCGTTATGTTGGAGAATATAAATGCTGCCAGGAGATAGCAAATTACCAATGCGATAAAACTACCAATTGTGTATAATATATATTTGAAAATCTTTTTCATAACCTAAGTTCATTATTAAAAAGGTTAATTGATTGAAGTTAACAATTTTGTTTGACAGACTTTAAATCTTCATATTATTTTATATTAATAAGTTATCTAATGAACTAACTCTATCCAAAATAAAATTTTATCATTTTTTTTTGAAATATATTATTTTCCGGTATTTTTAGCAAATATTTTATTCAAACACATAATTTTCAATAACTTACATCTTATCGATATTAGTCTGAGTGATATAAAAGCTTAAAATCTACTCTTATCGTTGATTCAATATATTTTTTAAATACAACCAAATTTAAAAAACTACATTTATTAGAGTAAGCTACCTTTTTAGTAAGTAACACCGAATATCAAAGAGAATCAAAAAGTTATAAAAGAATATTTATCTCTTAAGTTAAGAAATAAAATTATATTATCATTACAAACTCAAGCAAAATATTAGTTATTACAAATCATATTAACTAATTTTAACATAAAAAAACTAAAAACAATTCTTTCATTAATACTTATTTTTATATTTTAGCCAAAAATTAATATAATATGATAAAAAAAATTACAGTTTTTTTGCTTTTAGCAATGGTCATTTCTAAAAACGTAAATGCTCAAAGTGAGAAGGATAGTCCTTCCTTATTAGAGCAAGTAAGAGAATTAGATAAACAAGCCAAACGATTTAATGTTTACTTTAATTTTCAGACTAGTTTTGATGTAATGTCGGAGAAAAATGAAAATACACACACAAAATTCAAAGCTCGAGAACTACGCTTGGGAATGAATGGAAATATTACAGATAAAGTATTTTATCGCTTTTTACACCGCTTAAATAAAAGCAGTTCAAAAGAATCTTTAGATGATTTAGCAAAAGCTACCGATTTAATGTATGTCGGGTACCGGTTTAGTGATAAATTCACCGTTGCTTTAGGAAAACAAGCTCAAGTATGGGGTGGTTTCGAATATGAATATAACCCTATAAATGTATATGAGTATTCTGATTTTTCCGAGAATATGGATGTTTTTCTAACCGGAATTACTTTTATTTATGATTTTAAAGAAGCAGGACAACAAGTAAAATTTCAAATAACTGATAGTAGAAGCTCAGAATTAGATGATACTTATAATTTAAATCATATTAAAGAAAAAATAGAACCGGCTCCAATGCCATTCACATATATATTGAACTGGGACGGAAATCTGTGGAATAAACTTTTCCAAACTCATTGGGCAGCCGGAGTACAAACTCAGGCAAAAGATCAATACTCTTACATGCTTACATTAGGAAATAAATTAAATCTTAAAAACTGGCAATGGTCTTTAGACTATTACTATGCTCAGGAAGATATCGACCGATTGGGAATCGTTACAAATGCTGTTTCTGAAGATAAAATATTCAGAAACGTTAGATATTCTACCTGGGTAAGTGAATTAGAATATCAACCTTCCGAGATTTGGAACCTTTTCCTTAAAGGAACTTATGATGTTGCCGGAGTTGCTGACAGTAAACCTTATGCTATGGGGTTCAGAAAAGCTTACGGATATTCTGCCGGTGTAGAACTTCTACCCTATAAAGATCAAGATTTAAGATTATTTATGGTATATATTGGTCGTAAATATGATTATACAGAAGAATCTCTAATTCCGGAAGATTATACAAACCGTCTCAGTATAGGTCTATTGTATAGAATTAAGGCTTTTTAATTATATTATAATTTGACTGAATTTAAGAAATTAAAATTCATTGAATTATATCGTTATTCAGTTGATGATATAAGTTCACAACAATAAAAAAAGTATTCAATTCTTAATAAAACTCTATGAGGCTTTAATATTCATAAGTAAACTATACAGGTATAAATACTAAAAAGAGCTGTTTCAATAAATTTTGAGATGGCTCTTTTTTAATAAGATAAATTAATCTTCGATAATTAGAGCCTATTTAAAACTTCCTACTAAAATATATGTTAAACTTTAAATTAGGTTAAACTAATTTATTAGTTTTGTTATTCTAATTTAAAATTAAATTTTTTATGAAACAGTATTTTTTACGATTATTAGCTTTTGCTATTATGTTCAACCTTTTGAGTTGTAAGTCTGATGATGACAGTACAGAGAAAATAAATCTCAAAGAAAAAACAGAAGACGAAAATAACTTTCTCTCTAATCTATCTTCAGGAGACAAACATACTTTATTCATTAATAAAAAAGGTGAATTATACGGCTGGGGGTATAATCAATCTGGAGAGTTAGAAGGAAACGAAACAAAAATTTCTCCTAAATTAATTAATAATGGTGAATGGAAATCTATCTCTTGCGGATACAGCTCAAGTATAGGAATCAAAAAAGACGGAACACTTTGGGGCACAGGAGAAAACGGATTAGGACAATTAGGAATTAATAATACTGATAATCAATCTCAATTTATACAAATCGGGACTGAAAATAATTGGGTGGAAGCTCGTTTAGGTTATCAACACGGAATTGCTCTGAAAAAAGACGGAACTATCTGGACATGGGGTTCTAACCAATTCTTTCAATTAGGAAAAGCTGATGACGCTCCCTCTTTGGCTCCTATACAAGTTGGTACAGAAAATGATTGGATTCATGTTTTTGCAGGACATAATTCATCTTTTGCTATAAAAAAAGACGGTTCACTTTGGGCTTGGGGGTATAATTATGCAGGGCAATTAGGAATTGGTTCAACTTCTCACACTCCAAATCCTACAAAAATAGAAAGTGATAAAAAATGGAAATATATTTCTGTAGGTATCAGTTTTGTGGCGGGAATTAAAGAGGATGGCTCTTTATGGACTTGGGGTAGAAATTACTTTGGAGAGTTAGGAAATGGATTAGGAGATAAAACTCAAAACAACAATAGTTCTATTCCTGTAAAAGTAGAAAGTGATAAAAAATGGAAAAAAATAAGTCTGGGAAAAGAAAATGCAATTGCCTTAAAAGAGGATAATACTTTATGGATTTGGGGAAATAATGTTTTCGGAAAATTAGGAATTGGCGAAAAACCTGATTATAACTTTTTTGTAAACAAACCAACCAAAGTGAATGACGAAACAGATTGGGTAGATGTAAGCTCCGGTGAACGTTTTAATATTGCCTTAAAAAAAGATGGAAGTTTTTGGGGTTGGGGCTCTAACCGATACTATGAATTAGGAAATGATGGAGATAATCAAAATTCTCCAATCAAAATTTTTCAGATTAATGAATAATTTTAATTTATAATATGACATCAAAAAGTCCGGCAATTAGCCGGATTTTTTATTGTTTATAATCAGTAAATCTTTTTTTCCTTAAATAAATTAAGAGTAAACCTATTAAAAGAATTAAAATACTCGGGAGTAAAACATTTAACCAACGCCATGTATTTTTATCCTCTTTTACTTTATTCTTATCTAAAAGATAAAATTTTCTTTCTTTCTCGTTTAGGTTTAAAGAAACATCATTCCCGACTAAATAATCTAAGCAATTCACCAAGAATGCCGCGTTATCATAAATTACATTAGGATTTGCAGAAACATCCGGACGCATACTGTATTTATCTGCTCCCAACGGTAATGGCTGGCCTCTGAAAATATGGTTTTTAGCAAAATCCCCATCACCTATAATTATCATTTTATTATCTTTAACTTTAGCTTTAAAACCCTTGATTTCTCTCGATTCATAACGTCCGGTATACGCAGAATTAAACGTTCCTTCCAACAACACAGCCAACGGATAAACTCCTTCTTGCATAGGGTAATTTTCTGAATTTATTTTATTGATTTCAGAAAAGTCGATATAAGTTAACGGCGATTGTAGCTGAACATTCGGTGAAGTGGACAACAAAACTTCTGCTTTTACAGAATCCCTCGGTAAAATCTCTATCGGGTTTGCAAATTCAAACCTCAACGGATTGCTTAGTTTTTTTGTAATTACCGTATTTTTAGGTGGCATACTCAACGGAAAATAAGGCCACGGAAATTGTTCATATGCTGTATTTTCACCGACATCACCTATCGCTAAAGTTATATACGCGGATTGCAAATCCTTAACGATTGCGGGCATTATACGCACACCATAATTAAACAAAAGGTCTTTTATATTCGCATCTCTCGGGAACGCCACAATTTTATCTGAACGGAACAAGCTATCCATTTCAGCATCTACACTTTCGGTAAGCCAAAGGGTTTTTCCGCCGTTCATTATATATTGGTCTATTACCAGCTTATCATCATCGGTAAAAGGCTTTATCGGTTTAGCAATTACCAACGCATCAAACTTTTCTAAATTCTGTAAATCATTCGGATTTAAAGTTAAAGTTCCGTTGGTTACAGGTGGTGTATAAGGCTCTATATCATAATCTTTGGAAACTACTCGCAGAAATCCGTCCATGTATTGACGAAATAACTCATCATGATGAACGATTAATCCGATTGTCTTTCGTTTTGGATTATTTAAACGATTAATTTCTTTAATAAATTTATTTTCAATTTGGTCTATTGAAGCTAAGGCTCGTTCTTCTATCGGAATTTTTTGATTACTTAATAATGAAATTGTAGCCTCTCTCCCATTTGTATTTATGGTCGCAAAAGGAAAAACTCTCAAAATTTTATCGGCTGTCGGAACTGGAACACTCTGCACTCCGATTTGCTGTAAACTATCGATGTTTAATCCGGCTTTAATGGGATTTATAAACTTAAATTCAATATTATTGTTTTGTCTTTTTATTTCATTTAAAAATAAATCGGTTTCGTTTTTTAAAGTTCTAAAATTGGCTGTTAAATCTCCGTCTAAATAAATATTTATCGCCACAGGTTGATTTACGGAATCCAGAACTTTCTCGGTGGTTTCGGAAAAAGAATATCTTTTGTCTGAAGTAAAATCCAAACGCTTATAAAACATCTGACTGATAAATACAATCAGTAATATTAAGCCTAAAATTAAAAATGATTTTATATGGTTTTTCATTTTTCGCTACTTTTTAAGGAAATATAACTTAAGACTAAAAATGCCGAAATCAGCCCAATGAAATAAATTAAATCTCGTGTATCTAACAATCCTTTTAAAAATCCGTCATAATGAAAATTTGCTCCCCATTGTTGCAAAGTATAATCAAATCCGCCCAAAAGATTGTATGACGCTAACCCCTGAAAACCAAAGAATAAGATAAAATTAAAAAATACCGCAGAAATATAAGCCGTTACTTGATTAGCGAATAAAGAGGAAGTCATTATCCCAACTGACGCATATAACGCAGAAAGCAAAAACAGCCCGATATATCCCATTGTGATTGTTCCGTAATCTATTGAATTTAAACTGAAATGGGATAAAGTTACTATAAAAAATAACGTAAATATCAACATCGAAAAAATGACAATTACAACGGAAAAGAATTTTCCCAGAATTATATTTCTTAAATAAATGGGTTGTGTTAAAAGCCAATCGAGTGTTCCGCTTTGTTTTTCTTCCGAAAACTGACGCATCGTAATTGCCGGTACAAGAAAAAGCATAATCCACGGGGCTATAAAAAAGAATGAATTTAACTCTGCTACATCAGAATTAAACACATTATAATTGTTATCAAAAAACCATAAGAAAAGCGAACAAACGATTATAAAAATAATCATTATAGCATAAATGGCATAATTTCCAAAATATGTCCAGAGTTCTTTTTTTAATATATTCAGCATTTTTTATTTCTGTTTACCAATTTTACAATTAGCATAATTAGCATTCCCATTCCTACAAAAGAAATCAATGCCCAATACCAATTTTGTATAAAAATACTTTTTAAAACTACAGCAAAAACTACGGCAAAAAGAATTAATGTTGCTACTTCATTCATCATTCTTAATTGTACCGAGCTCAATTTTGTTTTCCCTTTTTGTAAATCCTTTATCATGCGCCAACACCAATAATGATACGCACATAAAATAAGTACAAAAAATAGTTTTATATGCATCCAACCTTGTTGTAAAAATCCCCAGTTGACTAAATACAACATATAAACTCCGGAGATTATCATTATTATAAATGCGGGAACTGTAATTATATTCCATAAACGTTCTTCCATATAAGTATATTGTTTATGTAAAATACTTTTTTTAGGTTCTTCGTCTTGCGTTAAAGCCTCTGTGTGATAGATAAATAACCGAACAATATAAAAAAGTCCTGCAAAATAACTGACTACAAATATTATATGTATTGCCTTTATTACAAAATAATCCATTAAACTAAATTTACATATATATTATCTCCTTTCTTAAGCCCGAATAAAGTACTGGCACTGCCATGTGTGTTTAAATTCGGTTTATAAATTGCTATTTCTAAATAATTGGAAGAATTAAACAAAATTACACCGTCTCCATGATACTCAACTTCCTTATCGAAATCTTTTACCGCATCAGAATATTTAGTATTGATTTTATCAAAATTAAGGTTTCTTACTTGAACTTCAAAGGCTCTTCCTTTTACAAACTCTTCAAAGAATTTTTTAGTAATATTAGTAATTACATTCCCAAAATTATCTATGTAAATAACAGTACCTACCAATGTTTTATCTTCTTTAATAATTGGTTTTATATTATTTAACTCTTTATACTCACTTGTAGATTTTCCGATAATTTCCAAAATCCCACCCCTAATTAAATGACAAGCAACTCGCACAAAAATATCTCTTGTCGGGAAATTACTAAACTCTTCATATTGGTTCAGCGTGATTTCAACCATTTTCGTCGGTCTGATTTCTGCCATAATTAATGAAAGTACTCCATTATCTGCCGCTATAAAATATTGACCTTCTATTTCTGCCGCCAATAATTTTTTATGCTTATTCGGTAACGCATCTACTCCTATAATATGAACTGTTCCCTGAGGGAAATTTGGATAAACATTTTTTACGATATAAGCAGCCTCCTCCAAGTCAAATGGAGAAATATGATGAGATACATCAACCAAGCGAGCATCGGGCAATTCTTTAAGAATACTACCCTTTACTGCGGCTAACATATAATCTTTAACACCGAAATCTGTTGTAATTGTTATAATAGACATCTCTAAGCACAAATATATTGCTTATTTTTGTATCGTAATTAATAAAATACATTCATTTGAAGAAATTAAACATAGAACTAACAGAAGTAAATATTCAAGACTTTTATGGGATTAATAACAAAAACCTTGAATATATTGTAAATCAGTTTCCAAAATTAAAGATTGTAGCCCGCGGAAGAAATATTACAGCGGTAGGTACAGATGAGGATTTAAATAAATTTGAAATTAAGATTAATTCTATTTTAGATCATATGCATCATTTTAATAGATTAACCGAATCTGATTTAGAATACCTTTTTGAAAACGACCGTTTTTCTCCCAAAAAAAACATCTCTGATGATGTTATAATTCATGGATTAAATGGCGTTATTGTAAAAGCTCTCACTCCTAACCAAAGAAATTTAGTAGATGCCGTAAATAATAAAGATATGGTTTTTGCTTTAGGACCTGCCGGAACAGGTAAAACTTATACCAGTGTTGCTTTAGCAGTAAAAGCTCTTAAAAACAAGGAAGTAAAAAGAATTATTTTAACGCGTCCCGCAGTAGAAGCAGGCGAAAGTTTAGGTTTTTTACCGGGAGATTTTAAAGATAAATTAGACCCGTATATGCAACCTTTATACGATGCGCTTCGGGATATGATTCATTATGAAAAATTAGCAAATTACATTGAGAAAGGTGTCATAGAAATTGCTCCATTAGCTTTTATGCGTGGTAGAACTTTAGATAATGCTTTTGTGATTTTAGATGAAGCTCAGAATACCACACATTCTCAAATGAAGATGTTTCTTACCCGAATGGGGAAATATGCTAAATTTATAATTACAGGAGATCCCGGACAAATAGATTTACCTCCAAAACAAAAATCAGGATTGAAAGAGGCAATGCGAATTTTAAAAGATGTTAAAGATATTGCGTTCATTAAATTAGACGGAAAAGATGTTGTGCGCCATAAATTGGTAAGACAAATTATAAGTGCTTATTCCGAAAGTGAAAAAGAAACAAACAATTAAATAATGAAAATCCGGTTTTAGCCGGATTTTTTTGTTTTTATTCGTTGGTTTCTACACCTCTATCTTCTGTCATTTTCATTGCGTAATCTATTTTTTGATTATACCCTTCTCTACTTATGACTCTTTTTTGATTTATATTTTCTAAGGGAAGTCCTTTTTCTAATTCCATATTAAAAAACTAAATATAAAAGTAATTACCATCTCATCTTAATAGTTTTAGATGTTTTAAACACTTTTATATTCATTATGTTCAAAGTGTAGAGCAATTTCATAACAAATCTTAAAGAGAGAATTGAAAGGAACTGACAGTACTTTTGACTTTCTTTTGGAAACGTAAACATTATTTATACTAACCCGTTGTGCATTATGATATTTTTTAAAGGTAAACACCCCTATAATCCCCTCAAGGGGATAATTTTGGAAGTAATTTAGCCTTTGCTTGCGTTCCTCATTTCCCCCTTGAGGGGGACAAAGGGGGTGTTTTAATACAGAAAACAACATTTTAATTCTTTTTTTTAACAAAATGCACAACGGGTTTATACTACTAATTTTATAAAAAACTCAATAAGAAGATACGTAGATATACAAAAAAATGTTTTTTCGTACAAATGAAGTATGGTTCAAAACCAATTTATCCTTATATTTAACAAAAAAGCTCAGGTTATAAAAACCTAAGCCTCTTTTTAACTTACACACTTTATAAAAAAGCATCTCCAAGTTTACTATTTATCATTTTTTATAGCGTCTATCAATCTTTTCAATTTAAGTTTAGAAATAGAAGCATCTGCTTTTATAAAAGTGATTTTATCATTTCTTTGTAAAGCAATTACTACATATTTAAATTTCCCAATAGAAGATTGAGTGCTTATACTCTCCATTCTTCCGTGTGTACTATTATAATATTCCTGATTGAATCCATCTGCCTCTAACGCATTTTTCAGCTCTCTATTAAACCTTGATTTTTCTTCATCGCTTAAATCTTTTATAGTTAATATTTTAACATCTTTTATATCTGTTAAAATATTTGCTCCCGGAATATTATCCAATGGTAAAAACTTAACAATCTGAATAGGCACATTGTATAAGCTGGAGTTCTCAGATTGTTTGTATTGATTAAATAATGCATTCACATTTTTTTGGCTGGTACATGCTGATAACACTAACACAATACCTAATAAAACCCATTTTTTCATATTCTTATATTTTTTTTAATTAGGGCAGAAATATACTAATTGTTTTTGAATTAGTTTATTAATATACAAACTTTTTATTTAAAATCTTAAAATCTATTTTAGTATTTCTATAATTATCAAAATATAATGTTAATTACAATGCAATTTTTAACACTAAGTAAATCTATTATACTTATATTTGTTTTCTATCAATAAATTTTAAAGCGTTAATTAGAAGTATTTAATCACCTTATTCAAAGGTGGTTTATAATTCATAAATTCACACACATGAATCAACTTAGTATATTTGATAAAGAAGAGTCTCCTACTAAAAATAGTTTAGTAAAACTACAAAATGGAGAGTATTTCTATTTACCAGATTTATTTTCTAAAGAAGAAAGTGATAATTATTTCAACCTATTAAAAGAAAATATTTTATGGACACAAGAATCTATAAATATGTATGGAAAACAAGTTTTTTTTCCTCGTTTAACAGCGTGGTATGGAGATAAACCCTACTCCTATTCAGGGCTAACTTTTAATCCAAATCCTTGGACAAAAGAACTCATAGAAATTAAAAATAAAATAGAATCTATTGTTAAAACTAAATTCAATAGTGTGTTATTAAACCTATACAGAAACGGAAATGATTCTATTTCTTGGCATTCTGATGATGAAAAAGAATTAGGAGAAAATCCTATCATTGCTTCGGTAAACTTTGGTGCTACAAGGAAATTTCAGTTAAAACATATTCACACAAAAGAAAAATTAGAAATTGAATTAACTCACGGGAGTTTATTAATTATGCAAGGAGAATTACAACATTTCTGGGTTCATCAAGTGCCAAAAACAAAGAAGAAAGTTAACGAACGAATTAATTTAACATTTAGAGTTATTAAATAAATTAAAAATTTTATTAAGCATAAGAAAATTATACATATATTTGTAAGGTATTATGAAAAAGAACGGATTATATAAAGGAACGCTCAAGAACATTATCCTCAAATTATTAACTGAGGAAGGAAGAATGTATGGTTACCAAATGACTCAACGAGCAAAAGATTTAACGAAAGGCGATTTGAAAATGACAGAAGGTGCATTGTACCCGCTGTTACACAAATTAGAGAGCGACGGTTTAATAGATTCTGAGGTTAGGAAAGTAAATGGAAGAGACAGGAAATATTATTTCTTAACCGAAAAAGGGCTAAAAACTCAAGTAGAATATGAAAAAGAAATGATAAGCTATATCACACATTTAAAGACCATTTTTGACCTATGATTACAGAGGAGCAAAATAAACAAGTTATAGATTTTCTATTGAGCAAAGAACTTCCGATTGATATTCTTTCGGAATTGCACGACCATATTTTAAGTCAAATTCATGAATATCAAGTGCAAGGAATGAGCTTTGATGAGGCTTTTGGAAAATCAAAACTGACTTGGAAAGAAGATTTAGAAAAACATTTGGATATTTATTTTGGCTTCAATGAATCAAAATTGGTAAAGAAAATTTACTGGAGTAAGATGCTCCCCATTTATAAGAAAAGTCTTTTGGTAAGTTTGCCTTTTTCTTTATTTATTTTAAGCCTTTTTAAATATTATCCATCTGATTATCTTTCATGGATTGTTTTAGGGATTTATATAGTAATTGCTGGGATTAGTGTATATAATCGGTTTAAGTACAAAAAATATTATCAATATATAGGTAAATATGAATATAATAGACTATCTGTTTACGCAAATCCTGCTCAACTTGGTATGATTGTTAGTTATTCTGTTGTTGGAGTTTTAAGTACTATTTGTGATTTTCCTAATAGTGAAACAAGTCTAATAGATTTAATATTTTTTGGTGTAGCTACACTTTTTTTCATTTTAATGAATATGCTTTTTGCGTCTTCTTTTTATGCTCAATCTAAATTTATTAAAGCCATAGATGAGAAAGTAAAACCATATTTTCCCTATTTAAAAGCCAATCGATTTTATAAATAAAAATATTACTAATGATTACAGAGGAGCAAAATAAACAAGTTATAGATTTTCTATTGAGCAAAGAATTGCCGATTGATATTCTTTCGGAATTGCACGACCATATTTTGAGTCAAATTCATGATTATCAAGTGCAAGGAATGAGCTTTGACGAGGCTTTTGAAAAGTCAAAACTGACTTGGAAAGAAGATTTAGAAAAACATTTGGACATTTATTTTGGCTTCAATGAATCGAAATTGGTAAAAAAAATTTATTGGAACAAAATGCTACCAATTTATAAGAAAAGTCTTTTGGTAAGTTTACCTTTTTCTTTATTTATTTTAAGCCTTTTTAAATATTATCCATCTGATTATCTTTCATGGATTGTTTTAGGAATTTATATAGTAATTGCTGGGATTAGTGTATATAATCGGTTTAAGTACAAAAAATATTATCAGTATATAGGTAAATATGAATATAATAGACTATCTGTTTACGCAAATCCTGCTCAACTTGGTATGATTGTTAGTTATTCTGTTGTTGGAGTTTTAAGTACTATTTGTGATTTTCCTAATAGTGAAACAAGTCTAATAGATTTAATATTTTTTGGTGTAGCTACACTTTTTTTCATTTTAATGAATATGCTTTTTGCGTCTTCTTTTTATGCTCAATCTAAATTTATTAAAGCCATAGATGAGAAAGTAAAACCATATTTTCCTTATTTAAAAGCCAATCGATTTTATAAATAAAAATTACTAATGATTACAGAGGAGCAAAATAAACAGGTTATAGATTTTCTATTGAGCAAAGAATTGCCGATTGATATTCTTTCGGAATTGCACGACCATATTTTAAGTCAGATTCATGAATATCAAATACAAGGAATGAGCTTTGATGAGGCTTTTGAAAAATCAAAACTAACTTGGAAAGAAGATTTAGAAAAACATTTGGATATTTATTTTGGCTTCAATGAATCAAAATTGGTAAAGAAAATTTACTGGAGTAAGATGCTACCCATTTATAAGAAAAGTCTTTTGGTGAGTTTACCTTTTTCATTTCTAATTTTAGGACTTCTACAATTACAGCCTTATGAAAATGACAACATATTAATTATTATTTTTTCTTTCTACTTAATCATCTTTTTTACAATTATTTATCATAGATTTTTTAAATATAAAAAGTACTATCTCAAAATTAAAAAATATGAATATAATAAACTTTCCGTGTATGCAAGTCCTATATATAATGGGCTTTCAGGAGCAGGACTTATACTTTCTTTATTAATCCCTATAAATACAGATTATATAGAACTTGACGGCTTTTCTGATGTAATTTCATTTGGAGTAAAAGTATTAATTTTTACTTATCTAAATACACTTATTCTAAATTCTTTCTATGCTCAATCTAAATTTATAAAAGCCATAGATGAGAAAGTGAAACCTTATTTTCCCTATTTAAAAGCCAATCGATTTTATAAATAAAAATATTACTAATGATTACAGAGAAGCAAAATAAACAAGTTATAGATTTTCTATTGAGCAAAGAATTGCCGATTGATATTCTTTCGGAATTGCACGACCATATTTTAAGTCAGATTCATGAATATCAAATACAAGGAATGAGCTTTGATGAGGCTTTTTATAAAACTAAACTGGCTTGGAAAGAGGAACTCACGGTTAAGTTTGATTATTTTCTTTTGACAAGAGATACAAAAATTGGCAAAAAGATTTTTTGGAATAGAACATTACCCATGTATAAAAAAAGTATTCCTTTCAGCTTACCTATTTCATTATTGATTTTATATATTTTATTGAAGTATTCCGGTTCTCAAACCCTTTGGTATTCAGTAATTGCCTTATATAGTTTTATTGTTGTCGGCTTTTTTTATTATCAATTTTTTATGTGTAAAAAGTATTATGATTACATGAAAAAATATGCATATAGTAAACTTTCAATTTATTCTTACTCTGCAAATTATGCGTGGACTAATTATATTTTATTGCCTTTAACACTTCTATTTATGTATGATATTTCATCTCTGGATAATATTGTAGAACAAATTATTTTAGTGGGGCAAATTTCTGTATTTATATTTTATAATCTTTCATTATACCCTATTTATTATGCTCAAGTAAAATTTATGGAAACCATAGATGATAAGGTAAAACCTTATTTCCCATATTTAGATAGTATTTACAAAAACAATGAAAAAAGGAATTAAAATATAGAAATAGATTTAGAATCAAACGATTATGAATAAAAAAACAATTCAAACAGAACAAGATAAAGTCTTTGAAGAGATAAAATATTCAACTTTTGAAAAGTGTTGGAATTATTTAAAATTCAGACCAATACTTTTTGTTGTAATACTTTTATTAATACTTACTTTAATCTATTTTCTTGGAGTAAAAATAGGGCAACTTTTATTCCATATTATAAACTAAAACCGCCCCAAACATTTAAAATAAAAAATTATGAATCAAAATTTAGATATACCTACTAATAGAAACGAAGAAGTTAAAAGCTCAGGAAGTTATACGATTATAACATTAGATACCATGTGGTCTACTAACAATCTAAGAAATAGAACCGAAAAATTATTAAATGAAAAAACAGCACAAGGTTATCAAGTTATATCTGTAGCTTTTGGAATAAATTTATGGTGGATGCCAACAGCTTTTATAACTTTATATAAATAATTTCAAAAACAGAATATCCCAAAGTAGCCATGAAAATTGTACATTTGTAAAAGCAAGAAAATAAAATTTAGACAGAATGAGCAATATAAATTGGCAAAAAGTAGAGAAATTCAACTTTACCGATATTACTTATAAAAAATGTAACGGCGTAGCTCGAATTGCATTTAATCGTCCGGAAGTGAGAAATGCGTTCCGCCCAAAAACCACATCAGAATTATTACAAGCCTTTCATGATGCACAAGAAGATACATCAATCGGAGTGGTTTTACTAAGCTCGGAAGGACCTTCGCCAAAAGACGGCGTTTATTCTTTTTGTAGTGGAGGTGACCAATCAGCTCGTGGAAAAGAGGGATATGTAGGCGAAGACGGTTACCACAGATTAAATATTTTAGACGTTCAAAGACTTATCCGCTTTATGCCAAAAGCTGTTATTTGCGTAGTAAATGGTTGGGCAGTTGGCGGTGGACACAGTTTGCATGTAGTTTGCGACCTTACTTTAGCAAGTAAAGAACACGCAATTTTCAAACAAACCGATGCCGATGTTACCAGTTTCGACGGAGGTTATGGTTCGGCATATTTAGCCAAAATGGTCGGACAGAAAAAAGCGAGAGAAATATTCTTTTTAGGTAGAAATTATTCTGCACAAGAGGCTTATGAAATGGGCATGGTAAACGCTGTGATTCCACACGATGAATTAGAAGATACCGCTTATGAATGGGCTCAGGAAATTTTAGCCAAATCACCGATTTCCATTAAAATGCTAAAATTCGCGATGAACCTTACCGATGACGGAATGGTTGGTCAGCAAGTTTTTGCGGGAGAAGCTACCCGATTAGCTTATATGACAGATGAAGCGGTGGAAGGACGAAATGCCTTTTTAGAAAAAAGAAAACCGAATTTCGAGAAAAAATGGATTCCATAGGAATTCAAAAACATAAATTAAGAGATTCTGAAATGAGTTTATTAAGGCAGTATCATTCTGAACTTGTTTCAGAATCTCATTAAATTGATTTTGTATATCAATTTTCTTATGTAGTACTCCTTCTCTATCCCCCTCAAGGGAGAACTTTACTTAATTAATTGTCCCCTTGAGGAAAGTCTGCGAGAGCAGAGTATGTGAATAGGGGTGTGTATATCTGAAAAGTATTATAATACACAACTGATAATATTATTATAAATCACCATTATGAACAAAACTAACTTTTTAATATTGTTTAGCTTTCTACTTTTCATTTATTGCGGACAAAGCAAAAAAGCGAATAGAAATTTAGAGTCTGATTATGGTGTAGGAATCGGACTTTTAACCGCAAATACAAAGCATTCTATTCCTCTTTTTCAAAATACAACAGATAAAATTCCGATTGATTCTATTAACATAAAAGTAGATGAAACAGGAATTACTAAATTTATAACAGATTTAGAATTAAAACCTTATGCTTTATCTGGTGGATATTCTTATATAGAAGGAGAGAGGCTTGTAAATATGGGATTATCTCGTTTCCCGCCTGAATTAAAATTTATAGTGATTGATTCCACAAAAAAACACTTTAAAAATCATTACAAACGAAGATACGGGCGAGTTTTATTATGTGAAAAAGGACTCCGTTGGGAACTTTGAAACATGGAAAGATTACCTAAAAAGAGTAAAGATAATAACAAAACAAGATTTAAAAATCTATGATAAGCCCAATGGAAAAGTAATTTTCGAAAACAAAGAAAATGAACATTTACCATTCAATATTGTTGAGCTTAAAGGAGATTGGGCTAAAATAGAAAAGTTAGGTGGTGATTTTAAACAAAATGATTTCAAAAAATATAACGGCTGGACTCAGTGGAAAAAAGGAAGTGAAATTTTAATTGATATCGTAGAATATGTTTATGAATAGAATTTAGCTATTTCATAAAACTTTTATTTAATAACGATACATTCAAAAAGTGTATATTTGTTCCGTTTTATAAAAAAATAACGCCCTATTATGTGGAATAAAGCAGCATCTTTTATATTAAGAAACCGACTTCCGATTATTATTTCAATATTAATTTACTTAGTCTTAATGATAGGAGTTTCGGTAAATTACGGAGTAAAATTTTCTACCACTGCGGCTCAGCTTTTACCGTCATCAGACCCGGCAATGATTAATCTAACCGATTTCCAAAACACTTTCGGGAACGAGAGCAACGTAGTTGTGATTGGATATGACGACAAAAAAATAGAAGAGCCCAATAATTTTAAAGCCTTTAAAGAATTACAAACCAAAATAAAAACTTTAAGCGGAATAAAAGGAATTTTCTCTATGGAAGATGCCATAAAATTAGTCCGTGATACCACTACGGGAGGTTTTAAAACAGAAAAAATCATTACTAAAGCAGAAAACTATCAGCAAGAAGTAGAAACACTGAAAAAGTTTCCGTTTTATGAGGGAATTCTTTACAACAAAAACAATAATGCCAAAGAAATTCTGGTCTATATTGATGACCAAATAATGGATTCACCTGAACGTGCCAAAGAAATTCTAAAAATAAACGAGTGGGTAAACGACTTTGAAAAAGAAACAAACATTTCGCTTTATCTTTCCGGAATGCCCGTGATTAGAACCATGAATTCCCAAGCGGTAAAAAGTGAAGCAATCACTTTTATTTTAGCCTCTTTGTTGGTTACGTGTTTACTTTTCCTTTATTTTTATCGTTCATTTAGGAATACATTAATTGCTGTCGCTGTGGTGGTTTCATCGGTGATTACATGTTTTGCCGTAATGGCGTTTTTAGGGTATGACATCACGATTTTAAGTGCTTTGGTTCCGCCTTTATTAATCGTTATCGGGATTCCGAATTGTATTTATTTAATCAATAAATATCAAAAAGAATTTGTTGTTCACAGAAATAAAATGAAAGCCCTCCACCGAATGATTGTTCATGTAGGGAACGCCGCAATTCTTACCAACCTTACAACCGCTTTCGGCTTCTTTACTTTTATTTTTACCGACAGCGTTACGTTGCAAGAATTTGGGATTATTTCCTCTATCAATATTGTGGGAATTTTCTTCCTTTCATTTTTGATTGTCCCTACCCTACTCAGTTATTTTTCCGAGCCTAAAGAAACAGAATTAAGGCATTTATCTTTTAAATGGACAAATAAAATATTTTCTACCATAGAAAAAATCATTTTAAACAGAAGAAAACTTGTTTACATAAGCGTTATCGGTTTATTAATTTTGTCAGGGATTGGAATTTCACTTATAAAAAGTAGTGGAAATATTCTGGACGATATGTCTAAAAACACAGATTTTTACGATGAAATCAGTTTTTTTGATAAAGAGTTCGGAGGAATTTTACCGCTCGAAGTTGTAATCGATACAAAACGCCCGAACGGAGTAACTTCTCTGTCCACTTTAAATAAATTGAACGCGTTTGATGATTATATCGACAGTTTAAATATTTCGTCTAAACCTTTATCCATTGTACCTTTGGTAAAAATGCTGAAACAAGGTTATTACAATAACAACCCCGAATATTATTCTTTGCCTACTAAACAAGAACGACCTTTTATTTTGGGTGAATTAAAGAAAACCAAAGGAGCAGATTCTAATTTACTAAAAAGCTACGTAGATTCTACCGGTTCAAAAGCCAGAGTTACAACGCTTTTAAGCAATATGGACAGCGATGTTTTAGACTTCAGCACACAGCACATTCAACAAAAATTAAAAGAAATTTTCCCTGAAGACCGATACAATACTTACATTACGGGAATGGCATACGTTTTCCAAGAAGGAACAAAATATTTAACCAAAAACTTATTTATTTCCATTTCTATTGCCATTTTAATGATTTCAATTTTTATGGCAGTGATGTTCCGTTCGGCTCAAATGATTTTTATTGCACTTATTCCTAACATTTTACCACTATTGGCTACGGCAGGATTCATGGGATATTTAGGCGTTCCCATAAAACCCTCTACTATTTTGGTGTTTAGTATTGCATTCGGAATTGCGGTGGACGACACCATTCACTTTTTGGCAAGATACCGACAAGATTTAAAACGATTCGACAATAATATAAGTCTTTCCGTGGCGGAATCTATGGAACACGTGGGCGGTAGCATGTTCTACACTTCGGTAATACTTTTTGCGGGATTTGGCGTATTTATGTTCAGCGGATTTAACGGAATTGTAGCTTTGGGCGGATTGGTGGTTTTAACTTTAATTATTGCCATGTTTGCAAACTTGATTTTATTGCCTTCTCTCCTATTGAGCTATGAAAAACTGAGCGATAAAAATTTCACTAACCCCGATGTAGATTTATTTGAAGAAGAGGAAGAAAAATAAATAAATCTTAAAACAAGATATGTATATAAATTACTTAAGGTCTACAATAAGATAAAAAGAGGACATTATTAAAATGTACAATTATATTAAACAGAATTAAATTTACTCATTTGACGAGAAGTATTTATAAAAACTTTGCATAAGAGAATTTATTATTTTAAATTAGTAGGATTTTCCAAATTAAATAATGAGAATGAACAATATTAGTGTTTTTGATATGTTAAAAATAGGAGTTGGTCCTTCCAGCTCTCATACTTTAGGTCCGTGGAGAGCGGCTCAAACATTCATTAAAGAATTAAATGATAAAAATTTATTTGATAAAGTCATTACTATCAATATAGATTTATACGGCTCATTATCTCTTACAGGAAAAGGACACGCTACAGATTTGGCAATTTTATTAGGGCTTAGCGGAACAGATCCGGTAACTATTCCCATAGAAAATATAGATAAAATTATAGGGCATATAAGAACTTACGGAATCCTATCATTAGACGGAAAAAAAAGCATTCCTTTTGATTTCAGTCAAATAACATTTAATAAAGAATTTTTGGATTATCACTCTAACGGTATGACGATTACAGCAGAATTAGAGGATGATAAAAAATATTCTTCTACTTTTTTCTCTATCGGCGGAGGCTTTATTACAAAAGAAGAAACAGAAGAAATGGTAGATTTGTCTGATAATAAAGGTTTCCCCTATCCTACTAATCACGCCAAAGAATTATTACAACACTGCAATGATTTAAACAAAGATATTTCTGAAGTTGTTTTAATAAACGAATTAAGCGCAAGAACAGAAGAAGAAATAGATGAACAGCTAAAAGCCATTTGGCAAGTAATGTTAGAGTCTATTTATGTAGGCTGTCATTCCGAAGGCTTTTTACCCGGAGGCTTAATGGTAAGACGAAGAGCTTATGATATGTATCAAAAGCTAAAAAATGAAAAATTTAATTATACAGACACTAAAACTTGGTTGAAAAGTATCAGAAAAACCAAAATGTTTTATAGAGAAATCTTTAAATGGGTTTCTACTTATGCCATTGCCGTGAACGAAGTAAATGCTTCTTTAGGGAGGGTTGTAACAGCTCCTACCAATGGTTCAGCCGGAGTTATACCGGCAGTATTAATGTTTTATTTAACCGTAGAAAATCATAAAGCAAGTTTCCCAGAGATTAAGAAATTTTTATTAACAGCCGGTGTCGTAGGAAGTATATTTAAACGAAATGCAACAATATCAGCCGCTATGGGCGGTTGCCAAGCAGAAATAGGAGTTTCCTCTGCAATGGCAGCAGCGGCATTGTGTGAAATGCGAGGAGGAACACCTAAACAATGTTTAAATGCAGCAGAAATCGCAATGGAACACCATTTAGGTTTAACCTGTGACCCTATTGATGGATTAGTTCAAATTCCGTGTATCGAAAGAAATTCTATGGGTGCAATAAAAGCTATTAACGCCTCTGAATTAGCCTTAGATTCTGAGCATTTTAAAGTATCATTGGATGAAGTTATTTCTACTATGTGGGAAACTGCAAAAGATATGAATTCTAAATACAAAGAAACCTCGGAAGGAGGCTTAGCGGTGAGTGTAAAACTTGTAGATTGTTAATTTATTATCTTATCTCAAACTGATATTGAAGAATTACATTTGTTTTTCTCTCATCTACTTTTAGTGTTTCTTTATTAAAAATCGGTCGGTTTTGTATTCCCAGAGAGAGTTTACTCGCTTGTCCATTAAAATAAACATTAACGCCTCCATTATAATCAATTACAGGAGATTTTAAACCATCATAATTAGCATATCTTATGCTAAAATCAGGCTGAACTCTTATTGTAGAATGATTAAATTTCGGTAAAAGATAAGCTGTGCTTAAGAATAACGTATTTCCTGTTCCCATAAGCGGAACGTTTAGTCCTTTACCATTAAAAGACGTTCCCGATTTACTATCGGCAATATCATTTGCTCCTACATTTCTCACATAATCAGGACCAAAATCAGTATAAAAATAACCTAAATAAGTAGTTAAAGCATCTTCTCTTTCAGACAGTCTTTTTTCCATATAAAAATCAGCAGATATATTTTTAAAATCGTAGAAGAATAAATCTGAATTAACTTTATTCTGCATCATTTTATTTTGGTAGATTCCTCCTATACCTATGTTTAAGATATCTTGAGATCCTAAACGAGTACCCAAAGACCCATTAAAAGCATTAGTGTTACTCTCATTATCCAAAAACTCATATTTAAAGTAACTGCTATATCTTGGATTTGTTTTATTTACGGCAAAATCTACTTTATCAGAAATTTCTCCTTTATAAAAAGGCGGTGTAGAAACAGCCATTCTATAATCTATTTTCCCGATTTGTCCTTTTGCAAAAACACCTAAATTTCTTCCTGAATCATCTTGTCTATTCAATGTAAAAAAAGAAAATATTAAAGCATCTAAGTTTGCCATGCTTCCATTACTGAAAGAGGAAATTCGATTAGATGTCCCCCAACTACTTTTCCCTGCACCCAATGTGAATTCAGGACTGAAGCTATACTCTCCGTAAAGATCTAAAACTTGTACTCGGAAAGTTCTTAAACTATTTTGATTGATATTATTCCCTCCTATTTGAGAAAAAATATAAAAATTCCCAAGCTTAGACTGTAATCCAAGCCTAAACCGACGTAAAGACAAATCTAAATTATCATTTATAGGTTCTCCATTAATAGTAGTTCCGGGATTATTTTGTGCATAACGCATCCAAAACTGGCCTCTCATATTCGCTTGAATATAAGATTTCCCGTCGTCTAAATTATAACGTAAATATCTCTTCTGAGCATTTGATTTATAGCCGAATAAAATAATTAAAAGTATAATTATTTTTTTCATTTTAACTAAAAATTTAATCCTTCTTCTCCTTCCCTCCTAAGAAAAACTTATTTTCTTAAAAACACGTCTTTTCCTCCTTGTTCTAAAGCTCTTTTAAGCTCTAATGCTTGTTCTTCTGTATCAAAAGTTTTGTAAGCTACCATAAAGAAAGAACCTACTTTTCCAATAATTACGGCATCTTTATATCCTGCTTTTTTCATTTCGGCTTCTCTTTTCATTGCTCTGTGATAAGTTTTATAAGAGCCTCCAATTACTTGATATTGCTTTATTAAAGAATTATTTTCTTCTGTATTAGTTTCCTCCTCTACTTCAGATTTATCTTCTAATACTTCTTTTTCTTCTACAACAACAGTATTTTCTGTAATATTCTCTAAATCTGATGACTCATCTTCAACTACAGTTACAGGTGTTTCTTTTTCTTGTACACTTGGTACTTCTGTATTTAATGTTACAGGAAGAATACTACTTAATTGTGGCTGAACTAATTTATCATTCGCAAAGAAACTGGTCGCCCCTACAATAACAGCCAAAGCAACTGCTGCTACATAAGAACCCCAAGAAATACTTGTATCAGTTTTAACTTCTTTCTTCTCTCTAAGGATGTAAGTAGATTTAATATCTTGTAAACCAAAAGTTTCTAAAGAGAAATTAATATTATTTTCAGGTGTAAAGTCTAAAAGATTATTGGTCTGTTTTAAAGTTCCCAAACCTTTTATTTTCACTTTTTCGCCTTTATTTAATTTTAGTTTCCAGTCGGTTACGTTTTTCTCTATAAGAGCAACGGCACTGTTATAATCTATCTTTTGTTCAGACGCAACAGCATTGGCTAAAAGCCCGTCTGTGTGAATTAAATCACTATTAAAACCAACTTTCTTCTTAGGAGGAGAAAAAGTATAATTTATCGGATTAAATTCCGAATCTACTTTTTTTGCAATAAAGCCTCCCAATCCCGGTACAATAACGCAATCGTACTTATACAATAAAGTAATTATAGTATTCTCCATATTCATAAGTACAAAAGTAAAAAATAAATTTCTATTTTTATAAATCTTAGAGAATAGATATTAACAATTTTATAACTACTTTTACACAATGGAAGATTTAAAATATCTTTTGGCACTTAATTACGTTCCCGGCATCGGAAGTGAAACATCCAAAGAATTAATCAAAATGTTTGGCTCGGCAGAACGTGTGTGGAAGCTGAAACCTAACGAAAAGCTGCTCATAAAAGGCTTATCTCAAAAAAAATTAAACCAAATCGGGAACGAAGAATTTTTAATCTTAGCAGAAAAAGAAATCAATAAAGCTATTCAAAACAATATAAAAATACTTAGTTTTTATAACAATGATTACCCTTATTTATTAAAGCAATGCAGCGACGCACCCACTTTTATTTTTTCTCGCGGAAACATTAATTGGGAAAATAAAAAATTTGTTGCGGTTGTAGGCACACGAAACATGACTCCTCGCGGAGAGGAATTTGTAAAAGAATTAGTGAGCGACTTAAAAAATCAGAAAATCGTGATTGTAAGCGGATTAGCCTTAGGTATAGATGCGGCAGCTCATACCGCAGCCGTAGAAAACGGTTTAGATACAATTGGCGTTTTAGCTCATTCCGTTCATGAAATTTACCCGAGAGCCAACGAACGATTAGCTTATAAAATGATGGAAAACGGCGGTGTAGTTTCCACTTATTCCTCTTTTCAGAAACCGCAAAGAAATTTCTTTTTAAGTCGAAATCGAATTATTGCAGGATTATCAGATGCTACGATTGTGGTAGAATCAGACATGAAAGGCGGAGCAATGAGTACTGCCACACACGCAAACAATTACAATCGAGATGTTTTTGCTGTTCCGGGAAGAATTACCGATAAATATTCACGTGGCTGCCATGTTTTAATCAAAAGTCATAAAGCTTTTTTAACCACAGATAGCAAAGATTTATTAAATTACTTAAATTTGTCTTCTGTTAAGAAACCGAAAATCCAACAACCGGAATTATTTATAAATTTAGACGAACAAGAACAGAGAATTATAGATTTTTTAAAACAAAAAGGAAAAATTCATATCGATGAGTTAGCGGTTTATATGAAGAAACCAAGTTTCCAATTAATGTCTGTACTTTTAAATCTTGAATTAAAGAATTTAATCCGTCCGTTGGCGGGAAAAAATTATGAATTGAAAAATTAAATTATGAGTTATATACGAAAGCAAAACACTAATACTATTTTAATGATTGAGCCTGTTGCATTTTATTTTAATGCAGAAACGGCAAAAAACAATTATTTTCAGGAAAAGCCTGACGAGGACAGTCAAAAAATACAAGAATCAGCACTTTCCGAGTTTAACGGAATGGTGGAAAAACTGAGAAATCACGGTGTAAATGTAATTACGGTGAAAGATACGCCAACTCCACACACACCTGATTCTATTTTCCCGAATAACTGGATTAGCACTCACGCTAACGCACAAGTCGGTTTATATCCAATGTATGCAGAAAACAGACGTACAGAACGCCGAGAAGATATTTTAGAATTTTTAGAGGACAACGGATTTAAAATAGAATCTATTATTGATTATTCTGCCGCAGAAAAAGAAAATGTATTTTTGGAAGGGACAGGGAGCATTATTTTAGACCGAGTGAATGCTTATGCTTATGCGGCACTTTCGCCACGAACAAATGAGGATTTATTTATAGAATTCTGTGAAGATTTTGAATATTCTCCGGTTATTTTTAGAGCTAATCAAACGGTAAACGGAGAGAGAGAAGCCATTTACCATACCAATGTAATGATGTGCGTTGCAGATACCTATGCCATAATTTGTTTAGACACGATTGATGACAAAAAAGAAAAGAAAAACGTGACTTCTACCCTAAAGGAAACTCAAAAAGAAATTATAGAAATTACCGAAGAACAAATGTATCAGTTTGCGGGAAATATGTTGCAAGTAGAAGGAAAAGAAGGACAGAAATTCTTAGTAATGTCTCAAACAGCTTACGATAGTCTTACCCAAAAACAAATTGAACAAATAGAAAAACACAACCCGATTATTTCTGTAAACATTCCAACCATAGAAAAATTGGGTGGAGGAAGTGCTCGTTGTATGATGGCAGAAATCTTTTTGCCTAAAGCATAAAAATCTGAATTAATTAAAACAAAGTTTAACCAATCAATAATATTACTGATTGGTTATTTTTTAGGTATTAATCTTATTTCCTTAAAAAACATTATAACACACAAATTCCTCCCTTGAGGGAGGTTAGGTGGGTGTTTCAAAGAAACTTTCCTCAAAGAAACATTAATATTACATACTCAACACTCCTATGGGTCCCCTTTAGGGGACAATCAGTACGTGAATTTCCCCCTTGAGGGGGATTAAAGAGGGTGTTAACAGGATAGTCATTACAATAAAATTCCCTAAATTTACCCCTTTAAACACAGAAAAATGCTCACATCAGAATTAAAATCCAAGATAGACAAAGTATGGTTAGCCTTTCATTCGGGTGGACTTACCAATCCGTTGCAAGTTATTGAACAGATTACTTATTTATTGTTTATTAAGCGATTAGATGAATTACAATTTCAAAAAGAACAATTAGCAAGTCTTACCGAAACGCCCATAGAAAAACCTATTTATGAGGAATATGAATACCATTTACGATGGAGCAAAGTAAAGGAGCTTAGTCCCGAAAAAATATTTGAATTATTTACTCGTCAACCCGATGGTGTTTTTCAATTTATGAAAAACTACGGGAGCAAAAGTGCTTCTTTCAATAAATTTATGAAAGGGGCTACTTTTATGATACCTACGCCCCGATTGCTTACACAAGTGATAGAAATGCTGGAAGATATCCCGATGGAAGACCAAGACACCAAAGGGAATGTTTATGAATATTTATTGAGTAAAATCCAGAGTTCGGGGACAAACGGACAATTCCGTACGCCTCGCCACATTATTAAAATGATGGTGGAGCTGATGCAACCCTCGCCTACCGATATTATTTGCGACCCTTCGGTGGGTTCGTGCGGATTTCTTTTAGGAGCGGTGGACTATCTGCGTACGCATTACCAAACAGAATTATACAAAACCGAAACGCAAAAACATTTTCAAAATCAGATGTTTCTCGGAATGGAATTTGACCCGACAATGATTCGTATCGGGGCGATGAATATGATTTTGCACGGTATCGAAAACCCTCAGTTGCTTGATGTAGATTCACTTTCGGAAGAAAACTCAAATTTCACCAACAAAGCCACGCTTATCCTTGCCAATCCGCCTTTTAAAGGAAGTTTGGACTACGATGCGGTGGACGACAGCATTTTGCAAATTGTAAAAAGTAAAAAAACGGAATTGTTATTCCTCGGTTTGATGATTAGAGGACTGCAAAAAGGCGGACGCTGTGCCGTGATTGTTCCTGACGGCGTGCTTTTCGGTTCGTCCAATGCACATAAAAATATCCGTAAAGAATTGGTGGAAAATCAAATTTTGGAAGCCGTAATTTCTATGCCGAGCGGAGTATTTAAGCCTTATGCGGGTGTGAGTACAGCCGTTTTGGTCTTTACCAAAACAGACAATGGCGGAACGGATAAAGTTTGGTTTTATGATATGCAGTCCGATGGATTTAGTTTAGACGACAAGAGAAATCCGATAGAAGAAAACGATATTCCCGATATTATAGAACGCTACCATAACCGAAAAGAAGAAAGCGAAACCCAACGAGCCAAAACCGAAAAAAGTTTTGTAGTAGATAAAAAAGAAATTGCGGATAACGGCTATGATTTAAGCATCAACCGATACAAAGAAATCGTGTACGAAAAAGTAATTTACCAAACCCCAACCGAAATCATTTCGCAAATCAATGCACTGGACAAAGAACGAGGAATTTTGTTAGAGGAATTAAAAAAGTTATTGTAGATGAGAGCCAAAGAAATTATAAATCAACTCAATACTATTGACGAGCATACAAAATTAGAGGCAAAAAAAGGCTCTGCCATTGATAAATCCATTATGGAAACTATCAATTCATTTTCTAATGAACCTAATTTAAAAGGAGGTTTGATAGTTTTAGGAATTGAAAAAGAAAATAATTCTTTATTCCCTTCGTACGTGGTTACCGGAGTGAGTGATACGGATAAATTACAGTCTGATATAGCCACACAATGTGCCTCTCTTTTTAATATTCCTATTCGTCCTGAGGTAGAAGTTGAAAAAGTAGGCGATAAAAATATCATAAAAATAAAAGTAGAGGAACTTTCCCCCGAAAAAAAACCTTTGTATTTTAAAAATAAAGGTATCCCTAACGGGATTTACAGAAGAATTGGCTCAACAGACCAGCGATGTACAGAAGATGATTTACCTATATTTTATGCCAATCCTTTAGAAAATTATGACGCTTCTATTATAGAAAATTCCTCTATAGAAGATATTAACGAAGACAGTATTGATTTATACAGAAAATACATAAAGAAAGTCAAAGAAAATGCTGAAGAATTAGAGTTTGACAATTTAGAATTACTGTATGCTCTCAACGCCATTGATAAACCTAATGAGAATTGTAAACTTACTTTGACGGGACTTTTGGTTTTTGGTAAAAAGATTTCATTACGAAGAATTTTACCTATGTGCAGAGTAGATTACATTAGAGTTTCCGGAAAAGAATGGGTAGAAGACCCTGAAAAACGCTTTGAATCTACTTTAGACATGAGAGGTTCTCTTATAGAACTTCTACCCAGAGCTATTGCAACAATTGCTGATGATTTACCCAAAGGATTCTATTTACCCGAAGGAGAATTGCAGTCCAAAACAGAATCAGGATTACCTTATAAAGTATTGCGGGAAGCTATTGTAAACGCTTTTATCCATAGGTCTTACAAAGTAAACAGTCCTATTCAAATTATAAGATATTCTAACCGTATAGAAATTACAAATGCCGGATTTTCACTCAAATCCATAGAAACCATAGGCGAACCGGGCTCATTATCCAGAAATCCACATATAGCCTCTATTTTTCATGACACCAATTTAGCCGAGACTAAAGGAACAGGTATAAAAAGTATGCGTAAATTGCTCAGTAAAAGCCAAATGTTACCGCCTACTTTTGAGAGTTCTCACAGCTCAAATACTTTTACATTAAGATTACTGCTTCATCATCTTATCAACGAGCATGACCATATATGGCTATCATCATTTGATGAATTTCAACTTAATGATGAGCAAAAAACAGCTCTTATTTTCCTTAGGGAAGTAGGAGCTTTAGATAACCAATCATATAGACAATTGACAGGAGTAAGTAGCTTTCAATCTACAACAGACCTTAGGAAAATGGTAAATACCGCCATTATAGAACAAAAAGGAAATTCCAAAAAACACACCTATTATATACCGGGAAAAGTATTTTTAGCCTCATTGGAAAAAGACCAAAAAGATTATTTATCAGGAGAGTTAAACCCCTTATCTGGGAACCTCGACCCCTTATCTGGGGAGTTAAACCCCTTATCTGGGAACCTCGACCCCTTATCCGGGAACCTACCAGCCGAACTCAAAGAGCGAATTAGTACAATAGGGAAAAGAGCAAATCCGGAAACCATGGAGCAAATCATCATAGATTTATGTGCTATAAATGAATATAAACTGAGTGAATTAGCTAAAATTTTAAACCGACGAGAAAACTATATATCAGACAATTATATAAATAAATTAATGAAAGAAGGTAAAATTGGCTTTTCTATTCCGGAAGTTTTAAATCACCCTAATCAAGCCTATAAAACCCTTAAAAAGAAATAAGATGAGTTGGGAAGAGGTTGAGTTAGGAAGTATAGTAAACATAAAAACTGGAAAATTAGATGCAAATGCTTCTGATATAAATGGAATATATCCTTTTTTTACTTGTTCAAAAGAAATTTCCAAAATAAATAAATTTGCCTATGACTGTGAGGCTGTTTTAGTTGCAGGAAATGGAGATTTAAATGTAAAATATTATAATGGAAAGTTTAATGCTTACCAAAGAACTTACATAATTGAGAGTATAGACAAATTAGTTGTTAATGTAAAATATCTTTATTATTTTTTAGAAATTTATATAAAATTTCTTAGAAACCAATCTATTGGAGGAGTTATCAAATATATTAAATTGGGAAATCTTACAAAAGCAAAAATCCCATTACCCCCTCTTTCGGTACAGAAAGAAATCGTATCGAAATTAGACCAAGCTGATGCCTTACGCCAAAAAGACCAAACGCTATTATCTTATTACGACGAATTGGCTCAAAGTATTTTTTATGAAATGTTTGGCGACCCCGTTCTAAATGAAAAAGGTTGGGAAGTGAAAAGTTTGGGAGATATTTGTACAAAAATAGGAAGTGGAGCTACTCCAAGAGGAGGAAATAGCAGTTATAAAGAAGAAGGGATATCTTTAATTAGAAGTTTAAATGTTCATGATTTATATTTTAAAATGGATAATTTAGCTTTTATAGATGACACTCAAGCTAAAAAATTAAAAAATGTAATTGTAGAAGAAAATGATGTTTTATTTAATATAACCGGAGCATCAGTATGTAGAACTTGTATAGTTCCTAATAATATTTTGCCTGCCCGAGTTAATCAACATGTTTCAATTCTTAGAGTAATAAATAATATTTTTAGTCCTATTTTTTTAGTTTATACCTTATCAAGTATTCCCAAAAAAAGAGAATTATTAAATTTAAGTTCTTCAGGAGGGGCAACGAGAGAAGCTATTACTAAAACACAATTAGAAAATATTGAAATTATTTCTCCCCCAATCGAATTACAAAATCAATTCGCGGAAATCATAGAAAATATAGAAAAACAAAAAGCCTTAGTACAAGAACAAGCCACGCAATCAGAAAATCTATTCCAAGCCTTGTTGCAAGAGAGTTTTGGGTGAAAGGGTTATTTGTTAATCGTTTTTGTAGGAATAATTTAGAGATAAGAGCATAATTAAAATAAAAAATAACATATAAAATGAATATTTAGACATTTTAATATGTATATTTGTAACCTATTAGCAATTTTTTAATCTAAAAAAATCAATGATACAATCTTTCTCAGTTCAAAACTTTGCTTCTATTAAGGACAGAATAACCTTAAATTTTGAAGCAAGTAAAGATGAAAAACTATCGGATTACTATATCATTTCCCCCGACGGAAAAACTCGTTTATTAAAATTAGCTATGATTTACGGAGCAAATGCTTCCGGAAAAACGAATGTTTTAGAATCATTGGAATTTTTAGTAAGAACCCTTATTTTCCCTTTGGAAAGCAAAAATGATTTTTTTGAATTTGAGCCATTTTCTTTTCAAGAAAACCCTAAACATATTCCCACCTATTTTGAATTGATTTTTTGGGTAGGAAAGAGAAAATATTTTTATGAAATCGCATTATCTAATCTTGCTATTCATCAAGAAGAACTCTATGCTTCTAATGGTAGAAAATATAAAGTGTTTAGTAGAAAAAATGATTTAGATAAAAAATTAAGCAAGATTGAATTTGGTTCAAAAATTAGCATTACAGCAACAGATAAAGAAGTGTTGGAGGCAAATACTTTGTGGAATAATTCTGTTTTTGGAGGGTACGAAAAAACAAATGTTTATATAGAGGAATTAAAGGAATGTATGGAATGGTTAACAAGCTACACACGACCCCTCATTTATCCTAAATCTGATTTAAAAGACTTTGCTATTAACACTTTGCAAGATAATAAAGCACAAAAAGAAATCATGCTTCAATTATTAAATAAAGCTGATTTTTGCATAGATGATATTGAAGTAAAATCATTTGAATTTGATATTACAGATGAATTTTTAGAACAATATCCCGAACCTATGAGAAAGGTATTAAACTCTGTAAAACCTGATAATAATAAAATTAGAAAAAAAGAAGTTTTATTTTATCATAAAATAAACGGCAAGCATTACCCTTTAGTGTATAGCCAAGAATCTGAGGGAACAAGACGCTATTTTGAGTTAAGTGGATTATTTGCGGGTATTATTCAAAATCCAACTTTTACTTTAATAGATGAAATAGAATCTTCTTTACACCCCGATTTATTACAACATTTTTTATTATTGTTCTTAGAGAATAGTAATCAATCACAGATTTTGTGTACTACTCATTTCAGAGAATTTTTACAAGAGAAAGAACTTTATAGAGATGATGTTATTTGGTTTACGGAAAAAAATAAAGAGGGAGCTACGGAATTATACTCTTTAGATGATTTTGGCAGTGAGGTAATTCGTGATACAAGTTCCGTATTTAATGCGTACAAAATAGGAAAATTAGGGGCAACACCTAAACTATCAGACATTTATTTAAATACAAATGAGGAATAAAAGACAACTAAAAGAACGAATTGTTTTGATTTGCGATGGAGAAACCGAAAAGTGGTATTTTACAGCAATGAATCGGCATAGTGCTTATTCTCATATTGATATTTTTCCTCATTTGGTTGAGAAAGCAAGTTTAGAAAAGCAAAAACAACAAGTAGAAAACTATGCTAAGGACTATGATATTGTATTTTGGGTTGTTGATTTAGATGCAATTATTCACGATAATAAAATTCAAGAATTTAATACTTATTATAATGCGTTAAAGAGTGAAAGTAACATTAAAATTGTGGTTGTAAATCCGTGTTTGGAATATTGGCTGTTATTGCATTTTAGATATACAAATATGCCTTTTTCCAATTGTAATGACGTTGGTCAACACTTGAAAAAAGAATTACCTAAGTACGAGAAAAAACAGAATTTTTATCTTGGGAGTAAAAATATTTTTGAACTGTTATTTTCTAATTTAGATACTGCTATTGACAACTCTAAAAAGACAGGGAATTACAATCCTTTTAATTTTAAAAATACCTGTTGTGAATTTCATAAAATATTTAAACATTTGAAGTCTGATAAGTAAAAAATCCCTTTAACCCCTCTCTATTCCCCAAAAAATCATTACATTTAACCTTTAAAATTCCGAATGATATGAGCAATTTTTCCGTATTTCCTTCTGATTGGTCTTTTTTAAATGCTCCGGCTATAAAAGCTGAAAAATATGTATATGATGACCCTACGGTTTGTGCATTGTATTGCCGACAAACTTTAGAGGCTTGGATAGAATGGATATACGAAAATGATGCTTCATTAAGTTTGCCGTATGATACTAAAATCCACAGCTTGATGACGGAGCCGGATTTTATAAATATCATAGAGCCAACGGTTTTGACGCATATGCACACCGTTCGGAAATTAGGAAACAAAGGCGTACATGGAAAGGGAAAAACACCTATAAAAATAGAGGAAGCAGAACATATCATAGAATTGTGTTATGGAATTGTGGGCTATCTCATCAATTTGTATGATGAAGAATATCAAGTCTTTCCACTTTTTGATATAGATAAAGTTCCATTAGCCTCAAAAATAAGAGAGAATATTGCACAAGCAAAAATAAAGGAATTAACAGAAGAGCTAAACCAAACCAAAGAACTACACAAAGAGAGCTTAGAAAAACAAAAACAAGCCGAGCAAAATCGATTAAATCATATCGAAAAAGTCGAAATTCCAAAAGACCCGAACGAGGCACTTACCCGAAAAATCTACATCGATGCTTATTTGGAGGAAGCCGGTTGGGATTTGTCTGACCCGAAAATGACGGAGTACAAAGTGGATTCTATGCCTAATAAATCCAACACGGGTTATGTAGATTATGTTTTATGGGGAAAAGACGGTAAACCATTGGCAGTAATAGAAGCCAAAAAATCAACGGAAGACATAAGTGTCGGGCGATACCAAGCGGAATTATACGCAAAGGCTTTAGAAGAAAAATTCGGGCAGTTACCACTGGTTTTCCTTACTAATGGTTATGAAATTTATTTGTATGATTGGGAAGTGCCTATTCGCAAATTATACGGATTTTACACCCAAGATGAACTTCAGCGAGTTATCGACCGCCGTACCACGCGTTTGCCTATCAATGAAATTCCTATCAATGAGGAAATTACCGACCGATATTATCAAAAACAAGCTATAAGAGCCGTGGGAGAACGCTTTGCCAATCAGTATCGCGGGGCATTACTCGTAATGGCAACGGGGACGGGAAAAACCCGAACTTCTGCCTCTTTGATTGATGTATTGGCGAAATCCAATTATATAAAAAATGTATTGTTTTTAGCAGACAGAACGGCATTGGTTACTCAAGCAAAAAATAATTTAAATAAATATTTACCTGATTTTCCGTCCGTTAGTTTATTGGAAGAAAAAGAAAAAAGCACGAGCCGATTGGTGTTTTCTACGTATCAAACTTTAATCAATTTGATTGATGATGCCAAATCCGAAGACGGTAGATTTTACGGAGTCGGACATTTTGATTTGATTATTTTTGATGAAATTCACCGTTCGGTTTACAATAAATACAAAGCTATTTTTGATTATTTTGACGGTTATAAAATCGGATTGACTGCCACGCCACGCCAAGAGCAAATCGACCGAAATACTTACGAATTATTTGGCTTAACACACGGAAATCCTACCTACAATTATGATTTGTCACAAGCCGTAAAAGACGGATATTTAGTGGATTATAAATCATATAGCGTCAGTACAAAATTTAGACGAGAAGGCATAAAATACAAAGACCTTTCCGATGAGGAAAAACTGGAATACGAAGAAAAATTCGGCGACCCCAACACGGGCGAAATCCCCGATGAGATTGATGCTTCTGCTTTAGACAAATGGATTTATAATACCGGCACAATCGATGTGATTTTGGAAGAATTGATGAACAAAGGTATCAAAGTTGAAAACGGGGCAACACTGGGGAAAACCATTATTTTCACACGAAAACGCGACCACGCAGAATTTATCCGAAAGCGATTTAATGCCAATTATCCTCAGTACAAAGACCAATTTTTAAAGGTTATCGACTACAAAACCAAGTACAGCGATTCCATTTTAGAGGATTTTAAAACGAAGGATAAAAATCCCGTAATCGCTTGTTCCGTAGATATGTTGGACACAGGAATTGATGTTCCTGAAATTGTAAATTTGGTATTTTTGAAACCCGTAAAAAGTCCGATTAAATTCTGGCAAATGATAGGACGAGGAACGCGTCTTTGCCCTGATTTATTTGGGAATAATCAACATAAAAGAGAGTTTCTGATTTTAGATTTTTGTGAGAATTTTGAATATTTCAGTGAAAATCAACAGCAACAAGACAGTCAGCGTCAGCTTTCATTAAATGAAAAATTATTTTTGATTCGATTGAAATTAGCTCAAGTCTTACAGCACAATGAAGATGAAAATTTACAAACTTTCGGGCAAGAACTTTTAGATGATTTACACACCCAAGTAAAGATGCTTTATCACGAAGGGAAAGAGAGTTTTGTGGTAAGAAGACATTTGCAATCGGTAGAAAAATTTGCTCAAAAAGAAAATTGGGAAGATTTAAAAGACACGGATATAAAAACGCTTAATTCGGAAATAGCACCGTTAATTTACGATAAGGATACGGACGCCAAAGCCAAGATGTTTGATTTATTGATGTATGATTTACTATTGAATTTGGTGCAAGGCGACAAACGTCAAGTTCCATTGATGGAGCGTGTAATGAAAACGGGAAAACAGTTGTTGAAAAAACAAACCATTCCAATGGTCAAAGATAAATCGGTATTATTAAAAAATATTTCTCAAGCTGATTATTGGAGTGAAATTCAACCACTAATGGTAGAAAAAATCCGTACGGAAATTCGAGATTTAGTAAAGTTTTTGGAAAATGAGTCAATGGAAATTGTAGAAACTCATATTGAAGATGAAATTTGGGGCGTGAAAGAGAGTCCCGCCATTTACGAAAACAATAGTTTTGACAAAGAAGCCTACAAAGCCAAAATTGCCCGTTATATCATTGAAAATAAAAGAAATATCACGATTGATAAACTTAGAAAAAATATTAAAATTACCGAAGCTGAATTAAAATCGTTGGAAAAAATGCTCTTAGAACAAGGGGAAGTCGGCTCAGAAAAACGGTTTAAAGAAGTTTTTGAGGAAGTTTCGCTTGGGAAATTTATCCGTTCGATTGTGGGATTGGATATAAAATCGGCGAAACAGGCTTTTTCTTCTTTGATAGACGATGCTCAGCTAAATTCGCAACAAATTATCTTCCTTAATATGATTATTGAGCATTACGTTCAAAACGGTTATCTTGTTCCTAATGAGTTGATTGAACCGCCTTTCAGCAATGTAGATTCTATGGGAATTATTCATTTATTTGGGGAAGACAAAGCCAAAACGATTTTTTCTATTATAAAGGATATCAATGGTAATTCAGAGGCAAGTTAATGAATAAGCTCAAAGACACTTTATACCAGCACTGCTTAGATTATTTAGACCAACGGCTAAAGGTTTGCCTTGACCGAATAGCTTCGGTGGAAGATGATTTGAGCAGTGAAACCAAAAGTTCTGCCGGAGATAAACACGAAACGGGCAGAGCGATGTTGCAATTAGAACGGGAAAAATTAGGCTTTCAGTTAGCCACGATAGAAAAGGAAAAAGAAGAGTTACAAAAAATACCACTTTCCGTTTCTTCCGAGAAAATAAGGCTTGGAAATGTGGTAAAAACTACCAACAAGAATTATTTTATCGGCATAAGTGCGGGAATTCTAAAAACAGAAAATGAAACTTATATCGCTATTTCACCTCAGTCACCTATCGGACAGTTAATTTTAGGGAAACAAGTTGGTGATTTGGTTTCTTTTCGAGGAAATTCGTTTGAGATAGAGGGAATTGTTTAAAAAATCTTTTATTTCAATTTATAGAAAACACATGAAATAAACAAAGTTTAACCAATCAATAATATTACTGATTGGTTATTTTTTTAGATATTAATAAATTCAAAATATATAATAAAGCAATACAAATAATAGAACCCGTTAAAATCGTGAGGAAACCTATATCAAACCCATGTTGACTTTTTAAATATTGATTAAGGAAATACGCAATCAAAGGCGTTAGTAAACAAGCTGCGGGAACTATTTTATCATTTGGTTTAAACTTAGTGAAAATTCCGACTAAGAAGATTCCCAACAGTGGCGAATAAGTATAACCCGCCAAACCAAAAATCAATCCGAATACGTTATTTCCTGAATTTTGAAATAACAAAATAATCAGTAACATAACAAAACTGAAACTAATATGCGTTATCACTTTTAATCGTTTGATATTCTTTCTTTTGGCAATACCTAAAAAATCGTAACAAAAGGAAGTTGTAAGTGCCGTTAAAGCAGAATCCACACTGGAAAATGCGGCGGCCGCCGTTCCTAAAACGAACATAACTCCGGCAAAAACTCCAAAATAATTTAATGTTAAAAACGGTAATACTTTATCGGTTGCCAACTGCACTACTCCATTCACATTTTTTGTGGGTAATTCTATTCCGTTCACATCGGCATAAACATAAAGCATCATTCCTAAAAATAAGAATAAACACTGAACACCCGCCACCGAAAAACTAAATAATAATGTATTTTTTTGAGCGGCTTTTATACTTTTACAAGTAAGGCTTTTTTGCATTATATTTTGGTCTAATCCGTTCATTGCCATTGCAATTAAAATCCCCGAAAGGAATTGTTTCCAAAAATAACTTCCGCTGTTTACATCATTGTCAATCCATTTCCAATAACCTTTTTGTTCACCAAAAGCAATCACTTCTCCAAAGCTCATATTTAGTTTTGAAAATATAACAGTTACAATCGTTACGGCGGCCAAAATCAAGAAAGTGGTTTGCAATAAATCTGTCCAGACAATGGTTTTTATTCCGGCTTTAAATGTGTAAAGAAAAATCAAACCTAAAAATAAAACTGCCAACCACCACATGTGTTCATTCCCCAATCCAAATAAAACTTGTAATATTTTGATAGCCAAAAGTAACCTCAACCCCGCTCCGAAAGACTGAGAAACCAAAAAGAAAAATGAACCTGTTTTATAACTAAACCACCCAAATCGGTTTTCTAAGTACGTATAAATCGAGACTAATTTGAGTTTATAATAAATAGGAATCAATACAAAAGTTATGAATAAATAACCAACTAAATTCCCTAAGAAAAATTGAGCTAAATAAAATCCGTTATTCACCACTCCACCCGGAATAGAAACGAATGTAACCGCAGAAAGTGCAGTACCTATCATTCCGTAAGCCACTACCAACCAAGGTGATTGATTATTTCCCGTAAAAAAGGTACTTTCATCTGATTTTTTACTTGTAAGATAACTTATGATTAAAAGAAGTACAAAATATCCTGCAATAAGTAAAAACGTAGCAAGCGGAGTTAACATATTTTAATTTTTTTTGATTGAATTGTAAAAGTAAAAAAATTAAATAAGAAATAATGATTTAATTATCTTTGCAAAACTATGCACTACCCGAGTAAAATCTTAGAACAAGCCGTAGAAGAAATTTCTCAACTCCCGGGAATTGGGAAAAGAACTGCTCTCCGCTTAGCTTTACATATGCTTCAACGCTCTGAAAGCCAAACCGAAGCTCTGGCTAAATCTTTAATTAAGTTGGTAAACGAGATTAAATATTGTAAAAAATGTTTTGCTTTATGCGACTCTGATTTATGCGAAATTTGCTCAGATTCATTAAGAGATGAAAGTATTATTTGCGTGGTGGAAGATATTCGGGACGTGATGGCAATAGAAAACACAGGACAATACAAAGGTGTTTATCACGTTCTGGGCGGAAAAATCTCGCCTATGGAAGGCATTGGTCCGGAGAAATTAAATATTGCTCCACTTATTGAACGTGTAGAAAAAGCCAATGAAATTATTTTTGCTATGAGTAGCACAATGGAAGGCGACACTACCGTTTTTTATCTTTATAAAATACTAAAGGACAAAAATATAAAACTTTCTACTATTGCACGAGGAATTGGGATTGGCGACGAACTGGAATATGCAGATGAACTTACTTTGGGGCGTTCAATCACACACCGAGTGCCTTATGAAGAGGTTTTGTAAAATTATTTTCTTAATTTTAACTCCTCTTTGTATTTTTTAAGTTTATATAAATTTATTGCAAGAAAAACCGTAAATATTAGAGCAAAAGCAATATTTAATATTCCGAAAAAACTCAAACCGTAAGCGAATATCAATAATCCAATCAATACCGCAGAAGTCAGTTTTAGATATGATATTTCTGATTTTATACTTTTAGTCGATTTATTCTTTAAATCAGATGTTTTTAAATATTTATCTATATTTAGTTTCATAGATTTATTTTTCCATTACTTTTTTATTTAAAAAATTACTGATTTGTTTATAATATTTAATTAAAAAATAACCCACGATTAGATTTAATGCACTACTCGCCCATTGGATATAATCTTCGATGTTATCATACTTTATAATATCTCCATTGTCTGAAAAACCTTGTGGAACTGCTGATTTAAAAGCAAATATTGTACGAGTAAAAAAAGTCGGGATATTTTCTATAAATAAAAATCCACCGATTATTAAAACTACAAATTTAATAATATCAATGTTTTTTAATCCGCTAAAATCAATTCTAGGTTCATCAAACCCTTTTTCTAACTTTAGAAAGTCACTTACTTTATCCGCTTTATATACCAATAAATAAAATAATCCTATGATTATAATAAAAGTAATTATTACAAATATAATATCGGCTAAATTCATAGTCCCTAAAAAGAAAATAAGACTACTGGGTAAGCCGGAAAATAAAGTTGTCACTAAACAATAAAGCCCGAATATCTTTATAAGTACAATAAACAAATCTCTTTTAGACATAATCTTAATCTTTTAATATTTAATACAAATATATTATGTTATTTAATTAATAACAGCCTAAAATCTAATTAATTATTGCAATAGATATTAAAATCCAAACGAAACACCTGTGCTTATTCCCCAAATATATGGAGTAACATTTTCTTTCTCACGGAATGAATTTAAAAAATATTTAATTTGAGGTTCTATATGAACAGAAAAATGTTGTGATAATTGATACTCTGCTTTCACTGCTCCATTTGCTGAAAAGGAAACTTTGTTATAATCCTGAGAGTCCGTAATTACTGAATTTAATTCTTTTTGATTTATATAAAGATTATTTTTTCGGAGTAATAGCGTACTCATTCCCGTAGCAAGCGAAAAGTTCCACTTTTTCCCTTGAGTAATTTTATATTCTATTTCTAACGGGATTTCTATAAAACCTATTTCTTGGGATACTTCCTCTTTTTGAGTATTATTAATATTAGTTTCTGCAACTTCTAAAGGCTTCCATTCTGTTTGATTCGTTTTCCCAAGCGATACAATTTGTAAAAGTGGTGCATCCTGAGTATCTCCATGATTTATCCCTGAAATCAACGTGGTTGTAACCGGGACTTTATAAGTCGTATGATGAAAATTCATACTTCCTACTCCTGTAGTAACTTTCCATTGGGGCGATAGTGCATAAGAGGCTTTTGCTCCATAAGAAACAGAAAGCATATTCTTACTTTCTAAATTACTTAATTCCTCATTAATAATATTTTCTGCAGAGGAGAAGTTAACCCAACCCGCATAAGGAGAAATACTAATTCTATTTTGATTAGCTTTTATATTTTCTTCTTTTTTCTTTTTCTCATCAGAAATTAACGAAACTAAATCTTTTAATTCTTCATTACTTTCTATGTCAGGAGAATTAATAATTTTAGAATTTTCTTCTGTTAAAATTAATTCATTCTTTGCTAATTCTTTTTGAGAAATATCTTTTTCAATCTGGTTTAAAACAGAGTTTTGATTCTTTTGGTTTATATTTTTATGAACTATTTTTAAGTTAGACTTCTCTTTTCTTAATTCAAATTTTTGATGAAAAGTGTTTTGTGGTAAATCTAACAGTTCTTTATTTACTTCAGGAATTTCTTTTTTTGTAGTTATTTTAATCTCAGCTTCCTTTTCCTCTAAATTTATATCTAATTTATTATTGTCAGATTTTTTAATTTCTTGCGGAATTTGATTTGTATAATTAGGCGTTTCTTGCATCCACCACCAAATTCCCACTCCTGATAAAATAGGAATGAGTAGTGCTGCCACTCTTCCCCAGAAAAATAAAACTCCTGTTTTCTTCTTAGGGTGTAATTCATTAGCAATTCCCTCCCATGCTCCCGGTGGAGGTGGTATTTCTTCTTGTTTTAATCGTTCTTTCCAGTTTGAATATTGTTGTGGCATAGCAATTTAAATATTAGAAAGATTTAATTGTTTTCTCAGCCACGCTTTGGCTCGGGAAAGGTTTGATTTAGACGTTCCAATAGAAATATCAAGTTGTTCAGCTATTTCTTTATGACTATAATCTTCTATTACGTATAGCAAAAATACGGCTCGGTATTGTGAAGGCATAGTTTTTATTAATGAATTAATTTTCTCTATCGGGTATTCCTCCAGCTCTTCCTCTTCAACAATATCAACTTGATATTGAGAAGTATCTTCCACTGCAAAAATACCTTTATTCTTCCGATGCCATGCCATACATTGATTAACCATAATTCTTCTCAGCCATCCCTCAAAAGAACCCTTTTGAGAGAACTGATGTATACTCTTAAATGCTTTTATAAAACCTTCTTGAAAATTATCTTGTGCATCTTCTGTACAAGATGAATACCTTAAACAAACAGCATACATCTTAGCTGAAAAGATATCATAGATTTTTTGCTGTGCATGAATATCGTTCTTGCAACATTTTTCAATCCATATGTATAATTCATGCTCCAGCGTTATTAAATTTGATTATTTCTTAATAACTATCTTTTTATCTAGATAGACATTTTCATCTGTTCCTTCCTTTTTTCCTTTAAAGAATTTAAATGTATAAGTTCCTTCGTTTATCGGTTGAAAATTAAAATAAGGTGATTTCACAATTTTCTCTGCCTTTGAACAATCTGTACCTATTTCCTGTATACCAACAGCTATAATTGTTCTTTCTTTTTCACCGGTAACTTTATAACTGATGTCTTGAAGAATTTGGCAATCTTTTTTAATACTGACATGTGGTATAATTTTCACCGGCTCTCCTAAAGTTGCCGTATCCGGCATAGAGATGCTATCAATTGGTAATGTAACATAGCTTAACTGACTTGCGTTATCTGCATCATCACCTAAACATGAAGTAAGAAAACTTACCAAGAAAAATGCAACGACTGATAATGATAGTAATTTTTTCATAACTGATATTGTTTATTTATATGATAGATGAATAAAAAAGAAAAAGGTTGCGTACAATCTTAATTTATTTGTATTTAAGAATAAAAATGTTTTAAAATCCGGCTGCTGCATCATCTCCTCTTGGGTCTGCTCCTGCTTGTAACTGCCCATTAGGAAGAACTAAAATAGCATCCATTTTTCCTAAAATAATATTATCTTTTTCATTTAAATGGTAACCCCATTTTTTTAATGTGTCTTTTGTAGTCTGATTAAATCCTTTTGGCTCTAACAGAATTTCATCCGGTAACCATTGATGATGAAATCTGGGTGAAGAAACGGCTGTTTGCATATCCATTCCAAATAATGTTTGATTTAAAATAGTTTGTAAAACAGTAGTTATAATGGTAGAACCTCCGGGAGAACCTAAAACCATATACAATTTACCATTTTTAGATACAATTGTAGGAGTCATAGAACTTAACATTCGTTTTTCAGGCTCAATTTTATTCGCCTCTCCTCCTATTAATCCAAACATATTAGGTTTACCGGGCTTACTACTGAAATCATCCATTTCATTATTAAAAAAGAAACCTAAGTTATTATCATATAATTTACTCCCATAAGCTCCATTAATAGTAGTTGTGACTGAAATAGCATTACCATAATTATCAACAATAGAATAATGCGTTGTTTCGTTACTCTCTACCCATTCAATATTACCATGTGAAATATCTTTAGATTTTGTAGCTTTTCTTGGCGTATAATTTTGTATTCTATCTTTTAAATACGTTTTATCCAATAACTCTTTTACAGGAACTTTTACAAAATCCGGATCTCCTAAATAATGTGCTCTATCCGCATAGGCTCGTCTTTCTACCTCAGTAATAATTTGTATATAATCTGCACTATTATGTTGATAATCTTTTAGGTTATAATCCTCCAAAGTTTTTAATATTTGTCCTAAAACTATTCCGCCACTACTGGGTGGAGGCATTGTTGTGATTTTGTAATCATGAAAATTAAATTCAATAGGATCTCGCCATACAGGTTTATAATCTTTTAAATCTTCTTCTGTTATAATTCCTCCTTGAGATTGAATAAAATTTGCTATTTCCTTTCCAATTTTTCCTTCATAAAATCCGTCTTTTCCTTTATCTCGTATAACAGTTAATGTTTTTGCTAAATTAGGTTGCTTTATAATATCGCCTTCTTTCCAGCTTTTATCAAAGTAAATAGTCCTTCCTTTATTCACCTTTTGGAATAATTCCCTTGATTTATTTAAAGATGCCGCTTGCTTTTCTGTTACATAAAATCCTTTTTCTGCTAAATCAATTGCGGGTTGTATAACTTCTCTCCAAGATAATTTACCAAATTTCTGATGAGCCTCCCACATTCCTGCAACTGTTCCGGGAACGCCTACAGCCAAAGCTCCATCTAAACTAAGCCGAGGTATTACATTCTCTTGCTCATCTAAATACATATTTTCATGTGCTTTTTTTGGTGCTTTTTCTCTATAATCCAATGTTCCCGTAGTTCCATCGTTTAAACGATACACCATAAAACCTCCTCCTCCAATGTTTCCCGCAAAAGGATAACATACAGCGAGTGCAGCATCTGTTGCAACCATTGCATCAAAGGCATTTCCTCCTTTTTTTAATATCTCTATTCCAATTTTTGAAGCTTCTGCCCTAGCCGAAACTATCATAGCATGATTACTGATATCTACAGTATCATTGGTTTTACTATTTATTTTTGTTGTGTGACAAGAAGAAAGAAGAAATACTAAGCTAATTAAAAATAAATGTTTCATATTATTTGATTAAGATCTGTCATTTTCTATTAAATTGAATTACAAATATATAAAAAGTATCTTGTGTATTTATAAGAGTAACTATTTGAAAAGGTTAAAATCTTATCCGTATAAAATAAACAAAAAAACCGTAATCGTTTAATAAGTAAAAGACTACGGTTTTATAATATGGAAACTTCAGAAATTTTTAGAGTACTATCATAAATAACTTTAAATATTACATATCACCAAAATAAAATTATTTGATTTTTACTTTATAGCTTTTCAGCGACTAATACAATTCCATTCAAATGTTTATCATATTTTTTGAACACACCTCGCATTCCTTTTACACGTTGACGGATTTCTTTATTACTCAAAATATTTTTAATGATTTTAAGTGTACGGAAAAACCCTTCGTCTTTTACCATACGACCAAATTCCAATAAATGCATGGGAGCTGTAGCGGTGTAAACTACTTTAAATCCTTCATCTTCCAATACTTTCTTCCATTCCGTTTCAGTCAGTGGTCGAGCCGATACACGGATATTGTTACTTAAACCTTTTTCTATTTCCTTTTTTAAGTCTTCATCAATATTATCAGGTGTTAATCCTAACTCATGAATAGCATACATTCCTCCTTTTCTAAGTAAGCGTTTCGCCTCATCTATAATTTTCTTTTTCTGCACGCGATTCTGCATGGTTAGCATTGCCTCTCCGTACACTTTGGAGGCACAACCATCGGGTAATCCTGTTTCACCCGCATCGGCCACTACAATTTTCACAGGTTCATAATTGACACTTTTCCGTACAATCTCTGCTGCCTCTTTATTTAAATCTACTCCTGTATAAGTTTTTGGTTTACGCTTACACGTAATTGCAGCAGTTAATCCCAAACCGGGAGCAAACTCTACTACATCATCTTGCGTATCTATTTGTAGATGATCAATCATCTTTCGAGTGAGTTCTACCCCTCCGGGACGTAATACTTTTTTCCCTACTTTAGCAAGAATCCAATGCCCTTGCTTTTTATTCATTTTTTCTTCTGTCTTTGCCATAATGAAAATATTTAAATTATTTATAAGTGCTAACAATCCTCAAATAATATAAAATGCTCTTTATATTATTGAGATGTAAATTTAATTAATTTAGACTTAATATGTATAATAAATTAAGATAAATACATCCTAAATGTAAGGTCTGGATATCCCGAAAAGTAAGTGAAATATTAAATAAACGAGATGATTCATTTTCCTAAATCTTTTGAAAATAATTTAAAGAATGCCAAAAACAATATTTAAAAAGAAGAGGTTTGCCACTTAGCGAGCCAAAATAAAACCAACCTAAAAGGAGTTTTTAAACTGCGTAGAAAAAACAAACATAGACTTATGCCAAGCAAATGCTAAACACAAGATATAAGAGGATAAACAAAGTCCGTTTAGGGTTGCTAAATAAACTTTTGACACAAGAATAAATACAGCGAAACAGATACGCAATAGGTTCTACAATCCGAATAAGATTAAACAAGTCAATTATAATAGAGCAATACTGGTAAAAGAACGATTAGCGTTTAAATTTTTAAACAACAACCAACCTAAAAGTTTGGTAAAACTGATTAAAATTAGTCTTTAAATTTAAACCATATAGGATCTTTTCCAGTAATAGCCCAAAACATAAAACTAATCCATAATATAGAAAAATAAATAAACGCTATAATGATAAGAGGTAAAGAAAGTACCAACCAAGTTTCAGGAGGTATAAAGAAACCTAGAACAACCCAAAAAAATAAAAATATAATTGAAAGTTTATATCTTTTTTTCTGATACCATTTTCTATTAATTACCTCTTTCATAATCATTGATTTATAACTACTGATTTATAACTACAAATATACAAAAAACGGTGAAAAAACGACATAACCCCGATTTTCTGCCTCTTATAAAAAAGACTTCCTTAGGTGTCTTTTTTCTTATATTTGTATTGAAGACACCTAACAAGGTACTTCATGAGTGCTTGAATTGACAAGGAAGCCTAAACAAGGAGGCGAGAGCTAAGCCCACCAGAGAACTTAACGCACAGACGGGGGTTTTTGACCTATGTTCTTATTGGGATAAGTTGAAATACTTATTTTGAGGAATGAGAGGAGTTTATTTAAATTCCTCTTGTTTTTTCTAATATCCTACTTTCTACCCCTTATAAAAAAGACTTTCTTCGGGTTATAAAAAAGATTAATATATTTGCATTGAAACATTAAACAAAATGTTTCTATTTGGTCATCGACCACCGAGCAGAATAGCGGTATAGTATCCCGAAGCTCAAAATAATAGGCTATCTATTTTTAGGTAGCCTTTATTCAAATTGTAAAAAGTTAATTAGTATCTTTGTGTCGAAGTATTAAACAAAATACTTCTAGTTGGTCAAGGACCACCAGGGGGTGGGTTAATGCAAGGTCGGACGCAAGCGCCGAATGTTAAGCGAAATCCCCGAACTAAAGCATCTATTTAATTAGGTGCTTTTTTTATTAACTCTTATACCCGACTTTCTAAGGCTTTATAAAAAGCGATGTAATAAAAAGTAATATACTCGATAAAGATTTTATTCCAGTCACAACGTGTGCGTGTGTAGAATAAATTATATTTGCTTTTACGTAACAAATTAGTTACATTTGCAAAAGATTTTATTGAATGCGAACAATATACAGAACAGAGGAATTTTATAAGTTTTTAGAGGAGGCTAATACTAAACTAAAATCTAAGATAGAATATGTAAACCAAATTCTAATAACGCAAAAAATAATTAACTCGAAAATAGCAAAGAAACTAATAAATACAGATTTGTATGAACTTCGCATAAAATCAGGAAATGAGTACAGAATATTGACTTTTACTATTGATAGCGACGATATTAACCAGTGTGAAAATATATTGTTTATTTCAGGCTTTCAAAAGAAAAGTACAAAAGATTACGATAAAGAAATAAAAAAGGCATTCAAAATATTAGAGCAATGGACAGAAGAAAGTTGAATATAAAGAAAATAAAGGCGTTACCGACTATGAATGCGTATTTAGATAAGAAATACGGTAAAGAAGATACGCCTGAAAGAGCCGAATTTCATGCAAAGGCAACGGCCTACTATTACGGTGAACTAATTAGAGAAACCCGTAAAGAGAAAAACTTAACACAGGAAGCCCTTGCACAAAAAATAGGAAAGGACAGGGCGTATATTGCACGAATAGAGCAAGGCAAAACCGATTTACAGGTTTCTAACTTCATTTTATTACTAAATGCCTTAGGATTGAATTTTAATATCTCTAATTAAGACTATATCGTAAAAAGGCTTATATTTGTCTTATACAAACAAACAAACATCAAAGAGGAACATTTTTAAAAGAGTGTTTCTCTTTTTTTGTTGAGGTGAAAAATAAAAGAGAGCAAAAAAATATTAATGCTCTCTTTATCCCAAATGTTACCGAGTTATGGTAACGACACAAAGATAAAGATTTTATTAAAACTGATGTAGAGGTAAGAAAAAAAAGACCTCAACTACTAAACGATAAAAGACACTAAAAAGCGAGCAAAAAAAGTTTTGTTGACACAAATGTTGCACAAATCGTAAACTAAAAAACCGCAACCCTTTAATAAATAAAAGATTACGGTTTTATATTGTGGAGTCGGCGGGATTCGAACCCGCGTCCAAACAAGGAAATCATATGCTTTCTACATGTTTATTCTTTTCTTAGGTTTTCGAGCTAAATAAGGATAAAGAAATCCAGCATTTAGCCTTAGTTTCATAAAATTCGCTTAGATACAGAAACATCATCTAAGCTATTCCCATTTTTCTGTGCCACGAACTCAGACGCCATGAGAAGAGGGCATCTGCGTGACATTTAGCTTCCCTACCTTGTAGGAAGATCGCCAAGACTTACTATAATTCAGTCAATTAGGCAGCTAAAGCGTAATTGTTGTTGCCAGTTAAAAAGTTGAAGTGTCTTATTAACGTGAGTACACAACATTTCACGACATGCTTACATACCACCTCGGCTTGCTGTCAAAACCAGTCGACCCCATAAATTAATGAACTTTTCAGCCTACAAAGATACAAATAATATTCCAAAACGACATGAACTTAAAATTATTTTTATATAAAATAATTATTAAATATTTTTTCATACTTTTACGAAACTATTTTGATTATCAAAAAATGAAAGACTTTCTTATAGGACGAGCCAAAAGCCTAAAATTTGCTGTAAAAGGTATGTTTATATTAATGCGTACAGAACATGCTATTATTTCACAATTAATTATTTTCTTATTTGTAATATTATTAGGTTTTTATTTTAAAATTACAAAGATTGAATGGGCTTTACAGTTTTTATGTTTTGGATTAATTTTAACTGCAGAGAGTTTAAATACTGCCATAGAAAAAATATGTGACTTCATTCACCCTGATTTCCATACTAAAATTGGTCTTATAAAAGATATCTCTGCAGGAGCCGTTTCTTTTGCTGTAACATTTAGTATCATTGTAACGATTATTATATATTATCCGTATCTTATACAGTAAGCCCTTACTATAAAAAAATTGTTTTTTAAATCAAATTATCACAAAATATTATTAAATAAAAAGAGAGTCAGGATTAGACTCTCTTTTATAAGTATAAGTTATATACGCTCTTTTTGTATTTCTTCCACTATTTCAGGATTTAATAGAGTTGAGGTATCTCCGTAATTAGAGAAATCTCCTTCTGCTATTTTTCTTAATATTCTACGCATAATTTTTCCTGAACGGGTTTTAGGCAATCCTTTTACAAACTGAATTTTATCTAATTTAGCAATTGGTCCAATTTGGTCAGAAATAAGTTGATTAATCTCTTTTCTTAGATTATCATGATTACGCCATTCTCCTGCTTCTTTAAGAATAACATAACCATAAAGTGCATTTCCTTTCACTTCATGAGGGAATCCTACAATAGCACTTTCTGCAACTGCTTGGTGCTCGTTAATTGAATCCTCAATAGGAGCTGTTCCTAAATTATGTCCGGAAACAATTACTACATCATCTACTCGTCCTGTAATTCTGTAATAACCAACCTCATCTCGCAAAGCTCCATCTCCCGTAAAATATTTACCCGGATATGCTTTAAAATAAGTGTCTATATAACGCTGGTGATCCCCCCAAATCGTGCGAGCCATAGAGGGCCAAGGAAACTTTATACATAAACTTCCTGTTACTTGATTTCCTTCTATTTCGTTTCGGTATTCATCCATTAAAACCGGTTGAATCCCCGGTAATGGTAAAGAAGCATAAGTGGGTTTTGTAGGTGTAATAAACGGCAAAGGAGAAATCATAATGCCTCCCGTTTCAGTTTGCCACCAAGTATCTACTAATGGGCAACGCTTCCCTCCTACGTGGTCATTATACCAATGCCAAGCTTCTTCGTTAATAGGCTCTCCTACCGAACCAATTACTTTTAATGATTTTAAAGGATATTTCTGAATAAAAGTTATACTTTCTTTAGATAAAGCTCTAATCGCTGTAGGGGCTGTATAAAATTGATTTACTTGATGTTTTTCTATAATATCCCAGAATCTACTAAAATCAGGATAAGACGGTACTCCTTCAAAAATTACAGTAGTTGCTCCATTTAAAAGCGGTCCATAAAGAATATAGGAATGACCTGTAATCCAACCTATATCTGCGGTACACCAATACACATCTCCATCTTTATAATTAAATACGTTTTTGAAAGTATAACCGGTATAAACCATATATCCGGCAGTTGTGTGTACCATTCCTTTTGGTTTTCCCGTAGATCCCGAAGTATAAAGAATAAAAAGAGGATCTTCCGCCTCCATTACTGTAGCCACATGATTGGCTTCAGCTTTTTCTACTAAGGGAGCAATCCAAAAGTCGCGATTATCTTTCATATTAATTGCTTCATTCGTTCGTTTCACAACCAATACTTTCTCTACAGTCGGACAATTTCCTAAAGCTTCATCAACAATAGGTTTAAATTCAATTGTTTTCTTTCCTCGGTAACCTCCATCTGAGGTAATTAACATTTTACAACCGGAGTCTTTAATTCTGGAAGCAAGTGCTGTTGCTGAGAATCCTGCAAAAACTACAGAGTGTATTGCTCCAATACGGGCACACGCTAACACTGCATAAGCTAATTCCGGTATCATAGGTAAATAAATACAAACTCTGTCTCCTTTTTTTATTCCTTTAGCCTCAAGTACATTCGCCCATTTAGACACTTGCTTATATAATTCATTATAAGTAATATGCTTTGCCTCTTCCTCCGGATTGTTTGGCTCAAAAATAATAGCTGTTTTGTCGCCTTTCTTATGTAAATGCCTATCAATACAATTTTTTACAATATTTACTTTCGCTCCTTTAAACCATTCAAAATGAGCTTTTTGCATGTCATATTCATAAACTTTATCCCATGGTCTAAACCAAGTAAAGTTTTCATAAGCAATCTTATCCCAAAACTTCTTAGGATTACGAATTGATTTCCTGTGTTTCTTAAAGTAATCTTCTAAATTTTTTATTGTATAACTCATGTTAAAAGTATTTAGTTCATCCTAAATATAGTAAAAAAATACAAATATTTTTAAATTAAATAAATATTAACTTCATATTTTAAAAAAAATATAGGATTTATTTAAGACTTAAATATTATACTCTATAACAAGAAAATATTTATTTTAAAAATAATTATTAAAATGTTAAATATTTTTATCTTAGTCTGAACCTTAACCATATAGAAAATGTTGCACCGAATTTTTTATCGGCTCAAATATACTTTCAGCTCCGGATTGTTGGGTGGAATTATTTTGTTATTCTTTGCAGAGTGGAAAAAATTAGGCATTTGGCTTATTGTTGTTGGAGCAACTCTATATTTTATTTGTGAGTGGCTTGAAAGAAAAACTAAGCCTAAACAAACTTATGACGCCGATGAAAACGGACACGCAAAACCTAAATATCGTTAATTATTAACCTTAAATATAAATATTATGACGTACATTATTCCATTAGCAATTATCGGGGTTTTCTTGATAATTTATCTCGTCTACATGAAATTTTACTTTCCTAAAATGCAGGAAAAATATAAACAATTAGATAATGAATTTAATCAGGAATGGAATCAGGATAAAGAAGCTGTTTTAAGCGAATATCTTGATGATCCCAACAAATTTAGATTAATCTCCGAAGTTACAGAAGGAGAGAAAATAATAGGTATGCTATCCTCTAAAGGATTACCTGATTCTCTAAAAAACAAAGCTAAAGAAGCTGTTATCGGTGCAATTACATTTACAAGTAAAGTAGATATGTCTTTATACTATTTAGTGGCAACAGACAAAGCTTTACACTACACAGGATTTGACGGAGAAAAATGTTTTATTCATGAAGTCTTTGATTACAACCAAATTAGTGAAAGAAACATGACAAAAAATAAGTTTTCTTTCCTTTATAAAAATGAAAAAATTTCTTTCCCAATTGAAGAAATGTTGATAGGTTATCCTCGATTTAATATTCATGAATTCAGCCAAACACCTACCTCTAACAATCGTGCTACCAATTATTTTGTACGTGAATATTTAGCTTACGAAATTACAAATAATTTAGAGTACAAAAATGCTAAAAGCTCTATTCCTAAAATGAATACAGATATGCTTAAGGCTTCTAAAGAACAAGTTAAAGACACTAAAATCAGAACTTACTTTATAGAGCAGTTCAAGCAAAAACTTGGTATCCGAGGATAAAATCTTATTTTCAAAAAAATATAAAAACTAAAAAGTCCCACTTTTTTGGGACTTTGTATTTATTAAAGACTTCTCTCTTTATTCTCTCGCCATAAAAGAAAACCTCCACCTAAAATAATCAATATAAATAGAATATTACTTGCTAAAGTTACTTTGTTTCCTATTTTCACGCTCTGAGGCTCAAAACTAAATATAATTTCGTGTGTTCCTTTCGGGATTTCCAACCCACGTAAAAAGTAATTCGTTTTAATAATCGGGGTTTCTCTTCCGTCAATTTTGGCTATCCAACCTTTATTATAAAATATTTCTGAAAACACGGCAAAACCATCTTCATTATTATTTGATTGATAAACTAATTTATTAGGCTGATAACTTTTCAATTGAATATTTGCAACTGAATTACCGGCTTTAAATTTGTCAGCATTCTCAACCACTGCCTGATTTTTAAAGTCAATTTTACCAATTTTTAAAATCGCATCGTTGTCATCTTTTGCATTAATTAATTCTTTTACAAACCAAGCATTTCCCGCAACATAAGGATTTTGCAACTCTTTAGGCTCTTGTCCTCCACCAACAATCCAATATTTAGCATTCAACATACTAAGAATATTCTGATACTCATTCCCTTTCAAACCTAATTTTTGGTCTTGAATAGAATCTCCTGAGAAATAAACATCTATTATATTTTGAATATTCTGCAATTTCGCTCCGTGATACCCTCCTACTGAATTTACAAAATATGAAGTAGAAGCATCGTTAAAGGTATTCGCCGCCTGATTAAATACTCGGTAATGACTTGAGTCTTCTTTTTTAAGCTCAGACAAAACTTTATTTGTAGGTATTCTATACGCAATCTGCATTATGTTCGGGTTTTGCTGTGCAGCTTGCATCATTCTGTCGCTCATTTCCGTAGGAAAAGGATTTTGCACCCATTGTTTCGGGATAAAGTTTTCATCGTTTAGATAACGTTTATCCACACTCCATAAATCAACCAAAGTTAAAAGGCAAATTCCCCCGATAACAATTTCTTTTTGTTTTAAAACTTTTAAATTATAAGCAATTAATAAAGCCAAAATTAAAACCACAAAAAATAAAGTTCGTAAAGTATCAGCTTTAAACATGGCAATTCTATCTGCTCTTATCGCTTTTGCCATTGCATCTGGCAACTGACTGTCTATCACAGATTCAAATGAGAATAAACTTCCGCCCATTAACCATAAAATTAAAAGAAAAGCTACTACTCCACCACCCGCATAATACAATATCTTTTGTTTAAATTCTTGTGTTAAACTTTTATCGGTAAAGAATCTATAAACGGCTAAAACGGCTAACAACGGCATAGTAAATTCTGCCATTACCAACACCGAAGATACCGCTCGGAACTTGTCATAAAACGGAACGTAGTCTATAAATAAATCCGTAAACCATATTAAATTTTTTCCCCAAGCCAAAAGCATACTGAGCAAAGTAGCAGAAAACAACCACCATTTATAGCGTCCTTTTACCAAAAATAAACCTAAAATAAACAGGAAAATAACGACTGCTCCTTGATATGCCGGTCCACTCGTAAAAGGTTGTTCCCCCCAGTAAGTCGGAATAGATTGAATATTATTTGCCAATGAATTTGCAATTTGTGAATAAACTTCCTGATAATTTAATCGGCTATCTTGTGCTACATATTGCGATGCCATTCCACTGGCAATTTCAGGAATAGATTTTTCTAAATTCTTTTTATACTCATCTGTTCCGGTTGAACCTCCACCCATAAAATTCGGAATAAAAAGGTTGAGCGTTTCTAACTTTCCGTAACTCCACGCTGTGATATAATCTTTATTTAATCCTGAATGATTGCTGTGTTCATTCTGTAAAACAGTAACCGTATTTTTACCACGTGTACTGGCTTTACTATACTCATAAGTTGCAAAATAATTGGTGCTATTTAAACCCAAAGCCAAAACAATTGCTCCCAAACTCAATAAAGAACTGATTGCAAACGGCTTTAACTCTTTCTTCTTAACGGCATCTATCAATTCAAATAAGACGTATAACGCCATTACAAAGCCAAAATAATAAGTCATTTGTGGGTGATTTGCCACCAATTCCAACGCCATAAATAAAACCGTAAGAATAAATCCTAAAATATATTTCTTCCTATAGAGCAATATAATTCCTGCCGCCAATGGTGCAAAATACGCAATTGCATGAACTTTTGCATTATGCCCCGCCTCTATTATTATAAAAAAATACGTTCCCAGCCCAAAAAGCAACGCCCCAAGCAAAGCATACTTCCAATTTCGGAATAAAACCATTCCCAAAATAAAAAATCCGCCAAATAATATAAAAATATAATCTGCCGGACGTGGTAAAAAACGTAAAACTTCATCTACTTTTTTAATGAAATTATAATCATATTTTGCTCCCGTTTGGTAAGTCGGCATTCCGCCGAACATCGCATCACTCCAATAGATATTTTCGCCTGTTTTCTTTTGGTAGGTCAACATTTCCTCTGCACTTCCTTTATAATTTACAATATCGGGTTGCAACAAAGCTTTGTTTCCCGAGACTACGGGCATATTATAAACCAAAGCAATCCCTGCCAAAATGACAAGTGCAATCAGCGAAAATAATATATTCTTATTTATTTTCTGTTTCATTTTCTTTTACTTCTTCGTATTCAACGGTTTCTGCTTCAATTTCATATTTAGGTTTTTCAATTTCTTTAGTTTTAAAAACCTTTACTTCTTTATCATCTCTTGTAGCAGTATTTTGCTGTTTGTATTTCTTTGAGGGAGATATAAACCAATTATATATATAGTATATAATAATAATAAATAATACCCACTTCAATAATGCTGACATATTTAACCTTTTTTATATTTGAACAAATTTATTAAACAAAAAAGGAACCAAAAAATCTTTTATTTTATATGATTTTCCAGTCCCTTAAAAGATTATTTAATATTAAATCTTAATTGATTGTTGTCGTAGAATTTGTAGTTGATGAGAAATTCATTTTTTGTCCTTGGTATTGTTGTGTCATTCTTACCACTTCTTTCTTCTCAATTTTGGCAGAAGAAATCCAACCACTTTTCTCATCTATTTTTACAGTTCCATCTACATTTCCTTCTAAACTTCTAAAAAGTTTTACACCTTGCTCGTTAGACTGAGAATCACTTCCTTTACTTGTTCCTTTGATTGCTATGTCTGCCATTCCGTCATTAAACCCTCTAAAAGTATAGTCCATTGTAGAGCTTGCTTTGTCATTCCCTTCTTTTTTAGACCAAGTCTCGTCTATTTTTACAGCTTTTTTAGGATAATAAGATGTAGATTCCTCAAACATAGATTGCATAGCTTCTACACTTAATGTTTGATTTAAAATATTATCCAATGCGGCTAACTCTTCTTTACTTAAACTTGATTTTAAAGCCTCTTTCACAGCATTACGAACAGGTAATAATTTTGTTACGTCTAAAACTTTACCATCTTTTGTAATTTCCATACTGAAAGTTTTTCCTACAATCGCTTTATTAAACTCCCATTGTTGAGCAGCCCCTTTATTTGTTGGTTTTTCTGCACTGGTATCATAAGAGATTTTTCCGCTTGGTCCGTCTGCTTGCTCTTGGAATCGAGTAAACTTAACATCCATTAAATAAGTACTATCTTTTACCTCAGCTACTGTATAATCTAATGCTGTTACAGATTCCTGTGACACTTTCTGGCTATTTTTCCCATCAGATTGAGATACATTTGCTTTTGTAGTAATACTAAATGGATAGGTTTTTCCTTTTTCTAAATTGAACTGAAATACATATTCTCCTTCTGCATTTTTCTCAAAAGCAGTTTCTCTTACCTCTTTTTTCACTTCTGTATTTTTAGTGTTTGCTTCAGGATTATACACAACGGTATCACCTTGTGCATTTACTATTAATTCCTGTCCTTGTGCATTTTTTCCTACAATTTTAGGTTTATCTTCTTTTTTACAAGAAAATACTAAAGCTGCTACTGCAAGGACAAATATTGATTTTTTCATAATTAAATTTTTGTTCTAAATAAACTTTTGCAAATATACAATTTATGTTTCTAATTCTTCTGTATCGGAATAAATTACCTTACTTTAAAATCTCTCTACCTATTACTAATTTTTGGATCTCAGTCGTTCCCTCTCCTATTGTACAAAGTTTAGAATCTCTAAAGAACTTCTCTACAGGGAAATCTTTTGAATAACCATATCCACCAAATATTTGTACGGCATCTGTAGCTATTTCTACACAAGCCTCAGAAGCATAATATTTTGCCATTGCACCCTCTTTTGTCATTTTCACTTTATCTTCTTTCATTTGACAAGCATCCTGAATTAACAATTCTGAAGCATGGATTTTGGTAATCATTTCTGCCAATTTAAAATTAATCGCTTGAAAATTTGCAATAGGTTGACCAAATTGTTCTCTTTCTTTAGCATATTTTAAAGCTGCTTTATACGCTCCTTTCGCGATACCTAAAGACAATGCTGCAATAGAAATTCTACCCCCGTCTAAAATAGAAAGTGCTTGTCTAAATCCATCACCAATTTCTCCTAAACGATGAGAATCCGGTACGCGTACATTATCAAAAATAAGCTCTGCGGTTTCAGAAGCACGCATTCCTAATTTATTTTCTTTTTTACCGGAGGTAAACCCTTTCATTCCTTTTTCTAATACAAAAGCCGTTGCATTTCCGGACTTTCCTAATTCTCCCGTACGTGTCATTACCACTGCAATATCTCCTGAAATAGCATGCGTAATAAAGTTTTTAGCTCCATTTATTATCCAATCTTCTCCATCTTTTACAGCAGTTGTACTCATTCTTCCTGCATCAGACCCTGTATTATGCTCTGTTAAGCCCCATGCTCCAATTACTTCTCCTGAAGCTAATTTTGGTATCCATTTTTTCTTTTGTTCATCATTTCCAAAAGTCAAAATATGATTGGTACACAATGAATTATGTGCTGCAACAGATAATCCGATTGAGGGATCTATTTGAGAAATCTCATCTATAATATCTACATACTCAAAATAACTTAATCCCGAACCGCCTAACTCTTCCGGAACTAAAATTCCCATACATCCCATTTCTCCTAATTCTTTAAATAATTCTACAGGGAAATACTGAGCCTCGTCCCACTCCATTACATGAGGTTTTATTCTCTGTTCTGTAAAAGTTCTTATAGCATCTATTATTATCTTTTGGGATTCTGTCTTATTCTTCATTTTTAATCAAATTTGAGTATATACTTATTTTTTATTCTTTTTAATTTTACAGAGTCTACAATTTTGCATTCTGTAATATTTTTATCGGAACTAAAATCGCCTATAAAATCCCGAAATTTAAGAATATTTTCGGCTTCGGCATTACTTAAGCCTATTTTTTTCCAATCTTCTTTATTCATTTTATTGACATTCAGAATATTATTATCTATTGAAGATGCTTTTTGACTTTCTTTTACTTTTCTAATTTTCATGTAGGGCTTTAACCTATTATACATAAAATCAGAAACTACATAACAAGCTTGTAAATCTTCGGGCTTTTTAAAAGCTCCTTTTAAAACTTTATTTTTATACTTTAATATGGATAAGGCTTGTTTCTTACTAAACCCCAAGTTTTCCCAGCCTTTTGCATCTAATGTATTTGGGTCAAAATATTTTAATTCACTTTGGTCTTTAAAATACTTATTTTCTTTATTAAATCGATGATTCTCAACTTTATTTGAATTATTTATCTCTAATTGAATAAATGGTTTTAACTCATTAAATTTCTTTTCACTAATCACATAACATTTAGAAAAATCCTCTACCGATTGAAAATTCCCTCCTAACGATTTTCTAAATTTAAGTATTGTTTTTGCTTGATTTTCAGTAAAACCTAACTCTTGAAATCCTATTAAATCTAAATCATTCGGATTAAAAGGTTTTATAACTTTTACATTTGTTTTCTTTTTATTTATTTTTTGTTCTTGGGTTAAAGCTAAAACCTCTTTAGGTATTTCAGTATTATTTTCTTTATTTTTTTGAAAAGAAGGATAAACTTGAATAGCTACTTCTACTAAAATTAAAATTATACATAATAAAACAAACCCATTTCTCTGGTTTTTTGTTACAGAAAAATGGGTTAGTTTTAATCTCATGTGTTATTTATTATACTTTTTTATTCTTTACTTTTTTTGGCTTTTTAAATAATCTATTGTTTTTTAAATCATCTAAATATTTATCTAAATCCTTTTTCACTTCGCTGGACAATAAATAAAGCCCTAAAATATTCGGGAATGCCATGGCTAATAAAAGCATATCAGAGAAATCTAATACAACTCCCAAACTTATAGATGCTCCAATTACTACAAATATTAGAAATATAAATTTATAAACAAGCTCTGATTTTTTACTTTTCCCGAATAAATAAGTCCAAGCTCTCATTCCGTAATAAGACCATGAAATCATAGTAGAAAATGCAAATAAGAAAATAGCAAATGCTAAAACTATTGGAAACCAACTAACTACACTACCAAATGCTTGAGAAGTAAGTTGTGCACCTCCTAAACCTTTTACTTCATGCATTCCTGTAAAAATCAGGACTAATGCCGTCAAAGTACAAATAATAACAGTATCTATAAAAGGCTCTAATAAAGCTACAAACCCTTCTGATGCAGGATGTCTTGTTTTTGCAGTTGAGTGAGCAATTGCTGCAGAACCTACCCCGGCTTCATTTGAAAATGAAGCTCTTTGTAAGCCCACAAAAAGAACTCCTAAAACTCCTCCCTTCAAAGATGTTGGTGAAAAAGCCCCATCATATATAGCTTGAAATGCCGGACCTATATTTTTTATATTAATCCCTATTACCAATAAAGCTGCAATAATATAAAAACCAGCCATAAACGGAACAATTTTTTCTGTAACTTTAGCAATACTATGAATTCCTCCAATAATTACAAAACCTACAAGAGTTGCAGAAAATATACCAAAATATACGGCTTTACCTTCTAAAAACTCAAATTGTGTAGCCAGTTGTTCATACGCTTGGTTTGATTGGAACATATTACCTCCTCCAAAAGAGGCTCCTACTGCTAAAATAGCAAAAACAGTTGCTAAAACTTTTCCCAATACAGGCATATTTTTACTTCTTAAACCATTTTTTAAATAGTTCATAGGACCTCCGAATATTCTTCCGTCTTTTTTGATTTCTCTATACTTAACCCCAAGCGTACATTCTACAAACTTGGTAGACATTCCTAAAAGTCCTGCAACTATCATCCAAAAAGTAGCACCTGCTCCTCCTACAGAAATTGCAACTGCAACTCCGGCTATATTTCCTAAACCTACTGTTCCTGAAACCGCTGTGGCTAATGCCTGAAAGTGTGTAACTCTACCGGGAGCATCAGGATCATCATACCTTCCGCTGGCTAATTGTAGTGAATGTTTAAATCCTCTGATATTAATGAATCCCATTCTAAGAGTAAAGAATATTGCTCCTATTATAAGCCATACCACAATAAAAGGAATACCATTTCTCATTATAGTACCATTAGGATTTTTTAAAGGCAAAGGATTATCATATTTAATTCCTGCCAGAAAATAAGCTCCTTCTTCTATCACATGTGCTTTATTCTCTGAATTATAAATAACACCTCCTTCTTTAACTCTATAATCTAAAACTCCGTTCATTGGAGAATAAATGTTTTCTTCTTTTCCGTCGGGACGAATAATAGTAGCTATTTTGTCTCCTTTTTCAACCCTTGCTCCATCTTCAAAATACCAATGTTTTAAAATAAATTTCCCTTGAGTTGTAGCATTCCAGCCGGGAATTGGTATTAATTTTTGCTCAGCATATACAACATTATCATGTAATCCTAAAGCAGAAAAGATATCAAAAAATAAAAAATCTTTTGTAACTTCAACTAAAGGAACAAAAATACCATTAAATTTCTCTAAAACTGTTTCGGTAGGAATTTTTATTACTTTTTCAACTTTATTCCCTTTGCTGTCTTTTACAACCACTCTCTCTTCGCTTCCTTCTAACAATCCGGTAGCTTTAGAGGACAATGTATCTATATTTACTTGTTGCCAATAATATTTATAAGGAGGAACTCCCCCACTAGGAATAATTTCTATTTCTGCATTATTAATATTTTCTGGATTTTTAATTACATACTCTACCTCTAAAGGCAATTGTGCTTTTGTGAAAGACATTCCCAATATCAAAACTAATATTAAGAACTTTAGATTAAATTTCATATTTTTAAAATATTTGGTTAATTTTTACACTTAAACTATTGTTTTAAGTAAATTTGGCACAAATATAGTAATTTTTATTTAATCTATGAAATATTACAAATCAAATACAGATTTCCGCTTTTTTATAAAACCATCTTTCACCCATAAAAAAAACGCCATTATTAAATAAAAAATAAATGTTATACCTAATGTAGCAAAAGATAAATATATAAATAGTAATCTTAGTTTAGAAGCTCTGAGCCCCAGCTTATCAGCAACACGAGAAATTACCTCAAACCCATGTGCTTCCATTGTCTTTCTTAAATTATCTAACATTTTTTAAAATTTGATTTCCTATACCACAATGTAAACATTTTTTGGGATTACAAAAATTCTTTTTCAATTCTAAATATGCTTGAGTCTGAAAAGCATTCTTTATTTTTATGCCTAATCTTTTAAAGCCATCAATAACAGTATTTTTTTCTGCAGGTAATTTTAAATAAAAGTTTAAAAACTCTTCTACTTCAAAATCAATCTGACTTTGTTTATATAAAAATAAAATAGGATACCATGCATTTAATAAAACACTATCTGTCAGCTTTTTTGAAATAGAATTTGATATTTTAGTTTTTGTTTCTTTCCCAAACCTATAATGATTTTGCCAATATTCCGAAGTTTTAAATGATTCAAAAAGTTTATAATAATCCTTTAAATCTCTACATTTTATAAGTGATGAGAATAATTTATTTTCTGTTTTATAAATCGATGCTAACTGAGCTAATCTCAATGTAGGGAAATTTGCCGGACGTAATCTTAAAAACTTAAATAAATGATTTTCAATTGAATTTAATTGATGTTTATATTTTATAAAATCATATTCATTTTTCAAACTTTGCATGTATTCATCTTCAGGATTTTCTAAAAACCCTGCTTGACCAAAGATTAAAGCCTCCGCATTGTTTTTATTTTGTCTTAAAATATTAAATTCAAATGATTTAGCTAAACTCCTAAACGGCTCTGCATTGATTTTTAAGCCAAAAACATAACTAATTTCCTCAAATAATAGAGCCTCCCAATCTCCTTTTAAAATTTGTAATCTTTGATTAAGATATTCAGATTTTTGTTGAAGTCTGTCTATGAAAAGTCGTTCTAGAAAAGCCTGACGATAGAACGGCTCTACCTTTGAAATAAAATGCTCACAAGGTATAAATTCAAAAGGTTTTTGAATAGTTGAAAATTTATCAATTAGACTTTTATCTATATATTTTTTAAGTTCTAAAGTTTCAAAATTTCCAATTTTGTCGGATATATCATTTTCGTAAACAACATGCAAAATAATATTTTCATAGTTTTTGTCTTGGTCGTGTTTATGTAGAAACCAATCGGAAGTTTTTAAATGTATTTCTACATTTCCTACCAATAAAATATTTCCTATTTTAACTTTCGCATTGAAGAAATCCGGACCGGAATCATTATTTCTAACACCCGGACTTACTACTTGAATAGGTTGGTTATCTATAGAAAAAAGAGGAATTTCTTTATCCCATTTTTTAAATTGCCAAATGTAATAAAGAAATTCCTCGCTGAGCATTTAATTGATTTTGAAGATTTATAAAGTATCTTCTCCTTTCATCTTTTCTGCGTTTTCCACTAATTTTAAAGCATCTATCATTTCTTGAATATCTCCATTCATAAAGTTATCCAAATTATAAATAGATTTATTAATTCTATGATCAGTTATACGACCTTGTGGATAATTATACGTTCTGATTTTCGCCGAACGGTCACCCGAAGAAACCAAAGATCTTCGTTGCTCTGTTCTTTCATTCTGAACTTTTTCCAACTCTATTTCGTATAATTTTGTACGTAATAATTGTAAAGCTTTTTCTCTGTTCTTATGCTGAGAACGAGACTCTTGACATTGAATAGTTATTCCTGAAGGCTTGTGCGTTAACTGTACTTTCGTTTCCACCTTGTTTACATTCTGCCCTCCTGCTCCACTTGAACGTGCAGTCTGATATTCTAAATCAGCAGGATTAATTTCTATATCCACTTCTTCAGCTTCCGGCAAAACAGCTACCGTAATCGCTGAAGTATGCACTCGCCCTTGAGATTCAGTTTCCGGTACACGCTGTACTCGGTGAACACCACTTTCAAACTTCATTGTTCCGTAAACGGCATCTCCGCTTACTTCTAAAACTAATTCTTTATAACCTTTAACACTTCCCTCATTGGCATTTAATACCTCAAAGTTCCAATTTCTATTTTTAAAATACATAGAATACATTCTGAAAATATCTTCTACAAATATAGCAGCCTCGTCTCCTCCTGTTCCGGCACGTAACTCTACAATTACGTTTTTATCGTCTTCAGGATCTTTCGGTACTAAAAGAAACTTCACTTTTTCTTCTATTTCCGGCAAAGCCTCTAACGCCATATCTTTTTGCTCTTTTGCTAAATCCAGCATTCCTTTATCTTCGGAATTCTCTATGATTTCGTTAGCTTCTTCTAACAAATTAAGATTAGTTTCGTATTCTTTTTTTACTTCTATAATTTCCTTTAAATCGGAATATTCTTTATTTAATTTAGCATAACGCTGATGATCGGTAATAACATCCGGCTGAATGATTAAATCCGCTATCTCATCAAATCGTTGCTGAATCCCCTGTAATTTTTCTAATAAACTCGACATGTGACTTTTCTCTTCTTTTTTTGAAGTGTTGCAAAAGTAAGAATTTTTTATTTAATATTAACTCAGCAACTTCAACTATTTATAAATCATACCTTAAACCTAAAGCTATCGTTCTGTATTTTGAAGTCGATTTTTGAGAATCATCATAAATATTTAAAAATCCGTGATTATAATTTGCTTGTAACCAAAATGATTTTGCTATTTTATATTCCATTTGAATATCCCCGTTTAATTGATAATTATTAAAAACATTGTTAGATGTAAAATAATATCTTAAAAACGTTTTATCATAACCTATAGTCATTATTTCATTTACAACAGCTTGCTTTTTTATTTCTTTAGAAGAAACAATAAAATAATTTGTTACTCCCACCCCTACTCGGAAAAGCTCAGGAATAATTTCATATTTTATCAACACAGGGACAGAGGCATAAATAGTTTTTATATCTCCATTTAAATATTCTTCCTCGGCATTTACACTCATATCTTCATAACCTTTCGAAGGACGAATACCGATTAAGTCTCTTTTCTTTTTAAATTCATGATAAGACCATCCTAAACCTAAGTTTAGCCAAATTCTATTCTGTATTTTCTTATTAAACCCAAAACCTAAATCAAATCCAACTTTTGCATCGTAATTTTCAGTAACTTCAAAAGTCTTTTTAGTAGGATTATTGAGATCTCCTATATAAGCTAATAAGAAATCAACGTACTCTGATTTTGAAATAAATGAGTAGTTTCCTGATGATTCTACATAGAAATTTGTTTGTCCATAGCTTCTACTGAAAAACATCAACATAACACTCAAAAATAAAAAACTCTTTTTCATGATAATATTAAATTTAAAAATTGCTCATTTATTGCTATATATAATTATATATTGAAACTTCAATTAAAATTTCTAATAAAATTAAGAATTCATCTCAAATTTTATTAATTTTGAAAAAAATATCTTTTAATGATTTTTATCAATTTATCAGAAACTCAAATAACCCAATTAGAATCTCAGTGTTGTAAAGCTGAGAATTGGAATAATGTTTTTATTACCAATAATACAGATTTAAATCTTATTCATTCCGTTCAATTTTCAGGAAAAGTTGAAATCTCTGAAATCTCAGGCTCATTTACTTCACCTGGCGGTGTTACTCGTAATAACGGAATTTATAATACTCACTTACATAATTGCCGAATCGGAAAAAATCCATTCATAAAAAATATAAAAAATTATATTGCTAATTATATCATTGGCGATAATGTAAAAATTGAAGGTATAAATCTACTCGCTGTTGAGGGTGAAAGTACTTTTGGAAATGGTGTTATCGTAGAGCCCATTAATGAAGGAGGCGGGCGATCTTTTCCTATTTTTGATGATTTAACGGCTCAATCAGCCTATATTCTTTGTATGTATAGGCACCGTGAAAAGGCTATTGCCCACCTCAAAAATATGATTAATAAACATACAGAAAAAGTAAAGTCAGACAGAGGTTTTATAGGCAATAACGTAAGTATTCGGAATACACGTAAAATAATAAATGTAAATATTAATGATTTTGCAGAATTAGACGGAGTTGCCAAGTTAAAAAATGGAACATTAAACTCAAGTAAAGATTCTCCCATTTATATTGGTGCAGAGGTAATGGCTGAAAATTTTATAATTTGTGGGGATTCTATTATAGATAATGCAACTTTAATTAATAATTGTTTTGTAGGGCAAGGCTGTGTTTTAGATAAACATTATTCTGCCGAACATTCGGTATTTTTCGCAAACTGTCAGGGATTTAATGGTGAAGCATGTTCTATTTTTGCAGGACCTTTTACTGTTACACATCATAAATCTACTTTATTAATTGCAGGAATTTTCTCTTTTATGAATGCCGGAAGTGGTTCTAATCAAAGTAATCACATGTATAAATTAGGACCAATACATCAAGGGATTTTAGAGCGTGGGGCGAAAACTACAAGTGATTCTTATCTACTTTGGCCCTCTAAAGTTGGACCATTTACACTCGTTATGGGACGACATTATAATAATACAGATTCCTCTGATTTACCTTTTTCCTATTTAATTGAAAATAATAATGAAAGTATTTTAGTTCCCGGAGTTAATCTAAGAAGTGTAGGAACAGTGAGAGATGCACAAAAATGGCCAAAAAGAGACCGGAGAAATCAAAATTCCAAAAAAGATTGTGTCAATTTTAATTTGTTAAGTCCGTTCACAATTCATAAAATGTATAACGGGAAGCATATTTTGGAACAATTGGAAAAAGTTTCCGGTGAAAATGTTTTGGAATACACTTATAAAGGATTAAAAATTAAACGAAGTTCATTACTCAAAGGAAAAGAATTATACGAAATAGGAATTCATAAGTTTTTAGGTAATTCTCTGATTAATCGTATTTATAAAAAAAATATTAAAACCACAAAAGATTTACAACAAGCCTTAAAACCTACACACCATTTAGGAAAAGGAAAATGGATAGATGTTGCCGGAATGATTTGCCCGTTGGAAGCTTTAGAAGATGTTTTAGAAAAAATAGAACTCAATAAGATAAATAATATTGATGAGTTAAATAATGCCTTCCATAAAATTCATACTGATTATTATGAAATGGAATGGACTTGGGCTGCTGAACTTTACAATAAAATAGAAAATTCTTCCGTTACTAAAATAACACCTGAATATTTTATCTCTTTTGTAAAAAAATGGAAAGATGCTGTCGTATGCTTAGATAAAATGGTTTATAATGATGCGAAAAAAGAATTTTCATTATCTACACAAGTAGGGTTTGGTACAGATGGAGAAGAAAAAGAAAAACAACAAGACTTTATGAATGTTCGGGGTAATTTCAATACAAACAGCACCGTTCAAGAAATTTTAGCCCATATAGAAAGAAAAAGCGACTTGGCTAATCGCGTAATAAAAGAAATGGAATTAATTATAAAAACAGAAAATAAGAAATAATGTGTGGAATTGTAGGATATATAGGAAGTAAAGAGGCTTATCCCATTTTAATAAAGGGATTAAAACGCTTAGAATATCGCGGATACGATAGTGCCGGAATTGCTTTATTAAAAAATAAAGATTTAGAAATTTATAAACAAATAGGAAAAGTAGATGCTTTGGAAGCTGTAATTCCTAAAAAAGAACATAAACAAACTTTAGGTGTTGCTCATACAAGATGGGCTACACACGGAGAACCGACAGTAGAAAATGCACACCCGCATAACTCTTATTCAGAAGATATTGCAGTTGTACACAACGGAATTATAGAAAACTTTATGATTATTAAAAATCATTTAGAAAAAGAAGGCTATAAATTTAGAAGCCAAACAGATACAGAAGTTGTTGTCAATTTAATAGAATTTGAAAAGAAAAAAGCAAATTGCACTTTAGAGCAAGCAGTTTGCAAAGCACTACAACAAGTTCATGGTGCTTATGCTTTAGCAGTATTATCCAAGTCTGAACCGGATAAATTAATTGTCGCAAGAAAAGGAAGTCCTTTAGCCATTGGGTTAAGCAAAGATAGTTCTGAGTTTTTTGTAGCATCAGACGCTATTCCAATCGTAGAATATACTCAAGATTTAATTTATTTAAATGATAATGAATATGCTGTTTTAGAACGCGGTAAAAAAATTGAAGTAAAAGATTTACAAGGAAATATTAAAAATTATAGTGTAAAACATATTGATTTAGATATGAATATGGTTACCAAAGGAGATTATGAGCATTTTATGCTTAAAGAAATTTTTGAACAGCCTGAAACTTTATATAATACAATATTCAGTCATTTAGATGAAAAAGAAAATAAAATTTATTTTGAAGGCTTAGACAATTTAAAAAAACAACTTAGCGAAGCAAAACGAATTATCATCGTAGCTTGTGGAACATCTTGGCACTCAGGATTAATTGCAGAATATTTGATAGAAGAATTAGCCCGTGTTCCCGTTGAAGTAGAATACGCATCCGAATTCCGATATAGAAATCCTATCATAACTAAAAACGATATAGTTTTAGCAATTTCTCAATCAGGTGAAACTGCTGATACACTTGCAGCTTTAAGATACTCCAAAAAGAAAGGAGCAACAACTTTTGCAATTTGTAATGTTTTTGGTTCTTCCATGGCAAGAGAATGTGATTTTACAGCTTATACTTATGCCGGAGTAGAAATTGGCGTAGCCTCTACCAAAGCATTTACAGCTCAGGTTGCAGTACTAAGTTTATTAGCAGTTGCAATGGGACTGGAAAATGGTGTTTTAGAACAAAATAAAGCTAATGAAATCACTAAAGAAATAAGAAAAATTCCAACCTTAGTAAAGGAGGCTTTAAAAGATAATGAGCATATTACAGAAATAGCCAAAGAATTTACACAAACTACAAGTTTCTTATATTTAGGACGAGGAATTAATTTTCCGGTAGCTTTAGAAGGAGCTTTAAAACTAAAAGAAATATCTTATATCCATGCAGAAGGCTATCCTGCCGCAGAAATGAAACACGGACCGATTGCTATGATCGATGAAAGTTTACCAACTTTAATTATAGGTACAAATGAATCGTATTATGGAAAAATTGTTTCAAATGCTCAAGAAGTCAAAGCAAGAAAAGGGCAAATTGTTTCCATTGTGAATCAAGATGATGAAGAATTATCTAATTTATCTGATTGCGTAATGCGTGTACCAAAAATATGTGATTTATTACAACCAATTATTGTAGCTATTCCTTTACATTTATTTTCTTATCATATTGCAGCTATAAAAGGCTGTAATGTTGATCAACCAAGAAATTTAGCAAAATCTGTAACAGTAGAATAAGTTTCATTTTTCACAATAAAAATCCCGAAATATTAAATTATTTCGGGATTTTATTTTGCCTGAATAATTTTTTAAAAATTACATT
>JAHUUM010000013.1 GCA_019218445.1 Weeksellaceae bacterium TAE3-ERU29
ATTAAACCTACTTTTAAGAATGAAGACGATTATTACAATAGGATTATTGAAGAAATAGGAAAATAAAATTCTTTTCCATGAAAAAATTACTTACACTATAACTTGTAAACTAGTATATCCATGTTACTAAATATTTTAAATCCTAAAAAATATTATTTTTTATTTATTGAAGTCATTAATTTTTTAAGAAATCCATATCTTAATGAAAATAACATTGGAAAAAAGAACCGAATTACCAATACGATCATTCTAATTGTCATTAAATTGATACTTGCTATTATAGTAGGATTCATTTCTAGAATAATCATATGGAATATAGGAATACAAGCAGAAAATATAGGATTTAAAAATGCTGAAGAACTTTATACCTCTTTTGAATTATTAGTTATAGGAGCAATAATTTTTCCTCTATTAGAAGAAACTGGCTTTAGATTATATCTACGATTCAGACCGATTTACCTATCTTTATCATCAACCGTTTTATGTTACTACTTTATAACAAAAGTGATTTATAAAACCAATAACTTAGACATAAATAATGACTTTATAATAAGAGTTGTCATTTCCATTTTTTTAGGAATTTTAGTCTTTTTAATTTCAACTAAATATCAAAAACATCTACAAAAATTCTGGAAAACGAATATTCGTTGGATTTTATATTTTTCCATTTTTCTCTTTGGTTTCGTTCACATATTAAATTATGAACTATCCATAAAAGTTTTTCTATTGTTCCCATTAATCACATTGCCACAATTAGTAAGCGGAGCTTTGATGGGTTTTGCCAGAATTAACTATGGATTCATTTATGGTCTTTCAATGCACATGATTTCAAATTTTATATATTTGAGTTTATTAATTTTAATTAAATAAATTTTCCTCTTTTTTAATTAAACTAAACAAAAACGGAATTCTCAATAGAATTCCGTTTTTGTTTAAGACTTGAGAAAAATATTATTGTAATTCCTCTTTAGAAACAGGATCTAAATCGGTATAATCTAAATTCTCTCCTGCCATTCCCCAAATAAATGTATAGTTTTGTGTTCCTACACCTGAGTGAATTGACCATTCCGGTGAAATGACTGCTTGCTGATTATGCACCCATATCTGTTGTGTACTATCACCTTCTCCCATAAAGTGAGCTACTGCTTGTTCTTCCGGCAAATTAAAATACAAATACGCCTCCATTCTTCTGCCATGTGTATGTGGTGGCATCGTATTCCATACACTTCCTTCTTTTAGTTCCGTCATTCCCATTTGTAGCTGGCAAGTCGGCATAGTATCGTGCAAAATATATTTTGTGATACTTCTCGCATTCGCTTCTTTCGCGTTTCCATTCTCAATGGTTGGCGCTTCTTTTTGTGTAATTTTCTTTGTTGGATACGATTTGTGTGCCGTTGCCGAATTAAAATAAAACAACGCAGGATTATCAGCCGAAACAGAAGAAAAAGTCACCTCGTCTTTTCCTCTACCAATGTAAAGTGCATCTTTAGGATTTAATTCATATTTTTTATTTCCTACCTGAACAATTCCTTTTCCCCCAATATTGATGATTCCCACCTCTCTATGTTCTGTAAAATTAGACGATTTTATCGGCTCTATCGCTTCCAATCGCAAAGATTGATTCACGGGTTTTGCTCCTCCGATAATCATTCGGTCATGCATCGTATAAACCATATGCACTTTGTTGTCCTCAAAAATAGTAGGAACTAAGTATTCCTCTCGCGTACGCTGAGTATCATAGTTTTTTGCATCTTTAGGATTGGTTGCATAACGCACTTCATAATGAGTATATCCTTCTTGTGCCCACACTGTTATAGTTAAAAACAGTGCCCATAGTATAAACATTTTCTTTTTCATCACACTTTTTTTATATAATTCATTATTTAATCGTTTGAAAAAGTAAAAGTACGAAACAAAAGACGGATTCTATTTAAATAAAATCATAAAAGACCCCTAATTAAAGGATAATATTTATTTTTAATACGTTGTTTTATCCTTTATTAAAGACTAAAAATCATACCGCTCATCTTCATAAGCAATCAAACCTATTTTTTCGGTGAATTGCATTGCCTCTTTTGTGGTATCAAACTGAAGGGCAAAACGATTAGAAGTCTTTAGTTTATCTAAAATTTGTTGTGTTTTCTCTGTATTTTTTTTTGATTTATTTCTGATAAAAACACCAATAATTTGGTTTCCGTACTTTTCACATACTTCTTTGTATATAATAGGGTCTTTTTGCGTATTGTCTCCTATTAAAATAAAAGATTGCTTCGGAAAAGACTGCAACAAACTCTCAATACGGTCAAATTTCCCTTGATGTCCGGTTTTCCCTGTTTTAAAAAAGTTTTTAAGGCTTTTTAAATCATTTAGCAGAAAAATACCTCTCGGTAAATCGTGCTTTGTAAATACTGTATTTAGATAATCATACAAATTCCACTCACTGCTACTCACATAAAAAAACGGATTCGTTTCCTCTCCCCGCTCTCGAGATTCAGCTAATTCTTTATACCAATCTACGGTATGTTCAAACAATTTTCTCTCATTAGGGTTTTTGGAAATCAATTCATATAATCTACGAATAATGGTTGCACTGTATGATTTTAAAACCGTATCATCTATATCGGATATAATACCATAAGCCTTAAATGTAGGAAGAAACAGCAATCCTTTTCCACTATACTTTCTATCCTTACTCCACACGGTAAACTCATTCCAACCTTTTTCTAATGATTGATTAAGTGTTGTTTCTAATTCATAAAATCCATTTTCATCACTTCGAGTAGCAAATTCCTCATTACCAATTTCTACTATTAAATCTACATTTGCCAAAGGTTTAGTTCTAAATAAACCGATAAGCGATTTTATATTAGAATAAAACCAAGATTCAGTAGTGTCGAATTCCATTGGTTCTTTCTCAAAAACGTGTCCGGAAATTTTTATTTTATTCTGATTACTAAAACTATGATAAACTTTTATGAACATACTTACAAATTAATTTATACATTTGGCACATGACAAAAAACATTTTCTTATGAGCCAACGAAATCTTTTATTTGTCTTAAATCCCGATTCCGGAAATAAGGACGATATAAGCCAGCAATATATAATAGATTATTTTAAAGAAAAAAAAGAATTTACATTATCTTTTTTTATTCCTGATTGGGAATCGAATGTAAAAGAAGATTTTTCTCAACTATTAAACAGCCATTCCTTTGATACTGTGGTAGCAAGTGGTGGCGATGGTACTGTAAATTTTATTGCAAAAAATATTTATGGGAAAAATATAAAATTAGGAATTTTACCTACAGGTTCTGCCAATGGACTTGCAAAAAACCTATCTATCCCTCTTTCAATCCCTGAGGCGTTACAAGTAATAGAGGAAAATCATACGCAACGAGTTAGTTCAATCACCGTTAATGATCATTTTTGTATTCATTTGGCGGACATCGGGTTAAATGCTTCTATTGTCAGACGATTTGAAAGACAAAAAACTCGGGGGTTTCTGGGATATTTCAAAGCTTTTAGAGCGACTATCTTTAATCAAAAGAAAGCTCATGCTCTTATTACTACCGATGACAACTCAATTGATGCTTCATTTTATATGTTGGTTTTTTGCAATGGAACAGGATACGGAACAGGTTTGGCAATCAACCCAGAAGGTAGATTAGATGATTCTAAGTTTGAAATTGTAAATGTTAAAAAACTTTCTTTATTAGAGGCTTTACGTCTTTATTGGGGGCAAGATAAACCTCATCCCGATTATGCTAAAATAAGTTCTTGCAGACACGTAACTGTAGATTTAAAAAAACCAATCCATCTTCAAGTAGATGGTGAGTATTTAGGCAAGACTAAAAAAGTAACCGCTGATTTTAATGATTTATTTATAGATACTTTAGTTCCTAAGAAAAATAACATTTAATCTAACCAAAACAATAGTTGCTAAATCTGTAAACTTCTTAAATAATTGTATCTTTGTAAGAAGAAATTTTTTATATGAGAGTACACTTTATAGCCATAGGAGGAAGTGCAATGCACAATTTAGCCATTGCCTTAAAACTAAAAGGATATCAAGTTACGGGATCAGACGACTCTTTGTTTGAGCCCTCTAAATCAAGACTGGAAAAACACGGGATATTACCACAAGAAATCGGTTGGTTTCCGGAGAAAATCACGCCGGATTTAGATGCCGTAATTCTGGGGATGCACGCTCACAACGATAATCCCGAAATGCTAAAAGCTCAAGAATTAGGTTTAAAAATCTATTCTTATCCCGAGTTTTTATACGAACAATCAAAAGATAAAACTAGAGTAGTAATTGGCGGCTCTCACGGAAAAACTACAATCACTTCTATGATTCTTCACGTATTGCATTACCATGGCAGAGAGGAAGATTACATGGTTGGTGCTCAGTTAGAAGGGTTTGACGTTATGGTACGTTCTACCGAAGACAGCGATTTTATGATTATGGAAGGTGATGAGTATTTATCTTCACCATTAGACAGAAGATCTAAATTTTTACTTTATCAACCGAATATTGCTTTATTAAGTGGAATTGCTTGGGATCACATAAATGTATTTCCAACTTTTGAGAATTATTTAGAGCAGTTTGAGAAGTTTGTGGATAGTATTGTAAACGGTGGTCTTATTGTTTATAATACCGAAGACATGAACGTGATGCGTATCGTTCTAAAATCACAAAACCCAATAAGAAAAATCCCTTATAAAACACCAGCTCATTTTATAGATAATGGGATTACTTATTTAGAAACTATTGATGGTCCTATTCCTTTAGAGATTTTCGGAAAACATAATTTAAGTAATCTGGAGGGAGCAAGGCATATCTGTAATCATTTAGGAATAATGGATGAAGAGTTTTACGAAGCTATTCAAACTTTTAAAGGAGCATCTAAAAGATTAGAGCTTGTAAAAAGAGATAGCAATCATGTAGTGTACAAAGATTATGCTCACTCGCCGTCTAAAGTAAGCTCTACAACGGCGGCTGTTAAAGAACAATATAAAGACAAACAACTTTTAGCTTGTTTGGAATTGCATACTTACAGCTCCTTAAATCCGGAATTTTTAGAACAATATAAAGATGCTTTAAAACAAGCAGATGAAAAAATTGTTTATTACAGCGAAGAAGCTTTAAAAATAAAACGTCGAGAACCAATTGAGCCGGAGTTCATTAAAAAAGCATTTAATGATGAAAGTATAAAAGTTTTCACCAATCCGGAAGAACTTAAAGATTATTTACTAAATACTTCTAAAGACAGTAAAGTATTTTTAATGATGAGTAGTGGTAATTACGGCGGTTTAGATTTGAAAATGTTGTAAATAAAAGAAAGCATCTCAATACCCACAAACTCCCTCTGAGATTTTAATATTTGAATACCATTCCTGTGAGGGATATGAGCAAAAATCACTGAAAAAGCCGTTTCAATAAATTTTGAAACGGCTTTAATTTTTAAAAATCTTTTCGATTTGCTTTCCAGCGTATCCATACTATTGGTAAAATCACCCATAATATCAAAACTGAAAACGCAAAAATAAAACCTTTTGCCGTCCCAAAGAATTCTTTAAAAATAGCTCCGGTATAGCCCAATAATGCCGCAATATCTAATTGTAATAAAATTAAAATTCTGGAAAGATCTATCGGATTAAAAAGTGTGGCAAATAAAGTGATTCCTTCTAACGGGTAATCTTGTAGCAACATAAGGGATAATAGAAAAATGCCATCATAAATTACTGCCATAAAAAGCCATAATAAAATAGCATATCCAAATCCTTTGATTTTATTTTCGTTGTACAAGGCGATTAAATAAGCCAATGCTGTAAATATCAGCGTTAAAAAGCTCCCTGCTAACAGCAATAACAAAAAGTTGAATAATTGTGTAGAATCAAAAAGCCCGTAAACTAAAAACGGAATCCCCAATCCTAAGACTAAACTAAGCGTAAGCGATAAACTAAGCCCTAAATATTGACCTAAAAATATAGTGGAACGCTTAATAGGCTGTGCTAATAAAAGCTCTATAAACTCCCGTGAATCGTAATAATACATTACACCGAAAATCGTGGCAATAAGCGGCACTAAAACAATAATAATATTCATTAGGGTTATAATCCCTTTCGATAAATCATTATTGAGGAAAAGCAAAAGGAAACCGAGTGCTAAGTAAAAAGCAAAATACACATAACTCCATCGGCTACGCATTAAATCATAAAAACTATATTTAAGAACTTTCAGCATGAATTTTAAATTTTAAATATTTTATTGAGTAATCAATTGGGCAATTGCACTTTCTAATGTACTTTGTTTTGTTTTTTCTAATAAAGACGGAATACTTCCTTTAAAATAAATGACGCCTTCTAATAAGAAAATAATATCATCTGCCATTTCCTCTACAAATCCTATAATATGAGAAGTCATTAAAATCAGTTTACCCTCAGCCTTTGCTTTTAATATCAATTTCTTTAAATTAAGCATTGCCACAGGATCTAATCCGCTTGTAGGTTCGTCTAAGATTATAATCGGAGAATTAAACATAAAAGTAAGTACAATGTTTACTTTTTGTTTTGTTCCGCCCGAAAGATTGCTTAATTTTTTGTTGAGATAAGGCTCTAATTTAAAAAGGCTTATTAACTCATCGGTAGAGGCATCCATATTACGGACATCCTGAATCATTTTAAAAAGTTCTTTTACTTTTAGATTGCCGGGGAAATTTGCAATTTGCGGTAAATAATCGATTTGTCTACGATAGTCAGCATTCTTACTTATTTCTGTATCATTTACATAAATCTGCCCTTTATCCTTTTTCACCATGCCCAATATGCTTTTTATGAGCGTGGTTTTCCCTGAGCCATTCGGGCCTAAAACTGCATATATTTTCCCTGATTCTACGGAAAAATTAATCCCTTTTAATACTTCTTGACTGCCAAATTTTTTATATACGTTTTCTACTTTTATCATGGATATGCTTGCATTTTAGGTGAAGAATCTATTAAACCATCCGGCGTGAATACCGGCGACACTTTTTCGGAAAAATTAATAATATCTACAAATAGACTTCTAAGTAAGATAATCGTTTCCGGCGTTTTATTTACTACATAAGAAAACAACTTTACCGGACGATACGGCACATCACCAAATCCGTCTTTATTAAGATCATAACCGGTATATTCACTCCAATAATTTTCTTTAAACTCATTATCGTTGAGGTTACTGTTAAAAGACAAATCAAAACTATTATTAATGAAATTATTACGATAAAATTTATTTTGATAGGCAGCTCCTGTCATCTTAATTGCCCATCCGTTTTGTTTAAAATCATTATCAAAATAATTAATTCTTGTAGAGCCTTCAATCTGAATTCCTATGGTATTTTTAATAAATTTATTATCAATAATTTCTGCATCGTAAATCTCTTTTAAAAGTAATCCGTACGAAGCATTTCCCCAATTATGATAAAATTTATTATTTATCATATTGATTCTCTTAGAAAACATTACAGCAACACCTGCCCCATTATTTTTGAACGTATTATTCTCATACTCATCATCATTAGAAAACATAAAATGTAAACCGTACCTTAAATTTTTTGTGCTAATATTATTTTTTATTTTGCAATTATCGGCAAATTCAAAGTACATTCCATCTCTCATTCCGCTTATGTGATTATTATACACTTCTATATAATGAGAATACCAAAGGTGGATTCCATTCCCCGAGTTATACTCGTCTTTTGCAACGCCTTCTATCTGATTATTTTTTATAATTCCGTGGTTTGCCTTTTCTAAATAAATTCCAAAAAACAGATTTCTTAATTTTAAATTACTTATAACAAAATTCTTACATTTAGTTAATCGGATTGCCGCATAATCTGTCGTATAACTCACTCCAACATTCTGAATGGTCATGTGGCTTATTTCTACACCATCTGCATAAACTTGGAATATTTTACCTTTTTCTTGCCCGTCTATAATTACCCCGTCTTCCCCAATTATCTTAACTGATTTTTCTACATTAATATCATGCTCTTTATAAACACCTTTTTCTATTTTTATTATATCTCCGTCTTTCGCTTGCTGCAAAGCTTGTTTTACAGACTTTACAGTTCCATTTTTACTTACCTTTATTTCTTTTGCAAAAACAGGGATATAGAAGAAAATCAATAATAAAAATATAACGTGTTTATTCATTATTTTTTAAGTATTTCTTGAGCCTCAGAATAAGAAACTTCTTTTCCTCCTTTCTCTTCCATTATTTGTTGTAATTTTTCTTGAGTCTGAAAAGCAGTTACATTCCCTCCCATAGGACTTGGCAATTGGTCTGATTTTAATAAAAAAGCATCTTTTATTGGCATTAATTTACCGGGTACTTCAAAATAATTTGTCATTTCGTGACTATATTTATGCTCATGCTCATTTTTAAAGTTAACCAAACATTCCATAGAATCAAAAATATAGACTTTCCCTTTATCCGTCACTAATTCTGTTCCGTGAATTTCGTCTACAACTGTCATATGGCAGTAATCGCAATTATCTTGTCCATATTTAATATCTTTCGGCTCGCTGTTACACGCCATTAAAATACCTACTATACTTAAGAAAAAAAATTTCTTCATCATCATACTGTTCTTTTTTTATTAATAAAATAAGATATAAAAGATAAAACCAAACTTGCTCCTAAGAAAAATGCACCTATTCCCGGATAAGAATGAGCTCTAAAATTCAAAATATCTTTTGTTCCTAAAAATGGTGGTTGGAATCCCATAGGGTTTCCTTCGTCATCTGTAAACTTCATGATCGCATGCGGGTCTAAATTATGTCCGTAATTATATTCCCAAATATAGAAATCTACCAAACCGGCAGTTGCCAATAATAACATCACGATTGCCCATCCCAAAAACCATTTTTTATTTTTGAAAAGCCCGATAAGGACACCGGCAATAGCCATTACAACTACTACAATCGGGAAAATGGTTAATTCCGGGATAGTTTCCGGTATCATATCCATTCCTACATAGTGATTCATTAAATTAATATTCTGAATATCATTTGGGTGATAATCCATAAACTTATGAATGTAAATATCCATTCCGAGCGGAATAGGATATTGTGGTGCTTCTAAGGTTATATTCCACAAAGGGAACATAAATAAGCCGAGCAAAAGCAATGCGGCAATAACCATTAATATTCTATGAATTTTCATTTTGAATGTTTTTATTAAAAAAGGTACGGAAAACGCTTTTTCCATACCTTTTCTAAAATTAAAATTATGTTGAAAAAAGCTTACTATTCATTTGAAGCATTCTCTCCTAAACTCCACGATAATTTTGTGTTGGAATTAGCCGGAGATACTCTTATGTATCCCTGCATTTCCTGGTGTAAAGCAGAACAGAAGTCTGTACAATAGAACGGCCATACCCCTACTCGTTTAGGCTCCCATAACAGCGTTTCTGTTTGTCCCGGCATTACTAATAACTCAGAATTATTAGCTCCTATTACAGAGAATCCGTGTGGCACATCAAAGTCTTGTTCTAAGTTTGTAATATGGAAATATACTTTATCTCCTACTTTTATACCTTCTATATTATCCGGGCTAAAGTGACTTCTAATCATTGTCATATAAACATGTACTTCATTTCCGTTTCTTTCTACTCTTGCCTCGTTATCAGATTTTATTGTATGTTTATGTTTATTATCTGCAAGATTAAAATATTTAAGAGATTTCTCCTGAATTACCTCTCTTGGAATCGCAGCTGCATAGTGAGGCTCTCCAATAGTAGGGAAATCACTTAACAACACCATTTTATCTCCTGTAATATCATACAACTGAGCTGATTGTGTTAACTCCGGACCTGTAGGTAGATATCTATCTTTAGTAATTTTATTCATTGCCAATAAATATTTTCCATAAGGTTTTCTTGAGTTACCTCCAGGAATCATTAAGTGTCCCGGTGAATAATAAGTAGGTTTTCTATCTACTACTTCCCAAGTTCCTAATTTCCATTTTACTACCTCAGATGAAATAAAGAATGTAGTATAAGCATTTCCTTTTCCGTCAAACTCTGTATGTAATGGTCCTAATCCCGGTTTCTTAACTACTCCGGCTAAAACATCATCAAAATTTAAAATTGGAATTCCATAAGCTTCTCCTGCAAATTTCTTGTTTTTAATTGCATCTAACATTTTTTTGAATGAATGCACGGTTAAATCAGCAGATAATTTACCATTCCCAATAATGTATTCTCCTGAAGGGTCTACATCACATCCATGAGGCGATTTTGGTGTAGGTAACAAATATACCAATCCCGGTAAATTCCCATCTAAAACTTTTACTTCATTTTCCATTGTAGAAGTAGCCGTTTGTGTACTTTCATCAAAAACATTATGAGCATATTCTGCTTTTTCTGTACGATATTTCCCTTCTTTTATATACTCTTCTGCTTTTTTCCAGTTAACTGCCGCAATAAAATCTTTATCGTTTTGAGAGGCATTTACCTCTAATAAAGTATGTGCTTCCTCTGTATTATAAGTAGTAAAGAACATCCATCCGTGAGAATCTCCACGTCCCGGATGAGCTAAGTCAAAGTCATAACCAGGTAAACGAATTTGGAAAGCAAGATTCATTCTTCCGCTTTCAGGGTCTACTTTAATAAAAGACATAGAACTTTTAAAGTTTCCTTTATACTCATTAATCGGCATATCTCTTTGAGGAATTGGAATACCAAATCGAGTATTTGCTACTACATATTCTGTATTTTCTGTTACAAAAGATGAACTGTGGTTTCCTGCACTAAAAGGAATTTCTAAAATCTCATCAGTTTCAAAAGTTGCTAAATTAACACGAGCAATACGAGGTGTATTATTCCCATTTATAAAAATCCATCTACCATCTAATTCTCCATTAGTTTGAGAAATATCCGGATGGTGAGCATCATCCCAAGGAATAAATCCAAAAGAGGTATTTAACATCGGTTTTGTTTCCTCATTATACCCATAAGCCTTTTCAGGGTCTTGAGAGAAAACAGGAATCACTTTTAATAATCTACCGGAAGGTAATCCGTAAACTGAAAGTTGCCCGCTAAATCCACCGGATAAAAATGCGTAAAACTCATCATGCTCTCCGGGTGCTACATACACTCTTTCTGCTGCATCTCCTGCAATAGCTCCTGTACTTCCAGACTTCTCATTTCTTGACTGATTACAGCCAAAGAAAACCAAAAGTGAAAATACAGCCACTAAATGTGGAAATATTTTTATTGATTTTTTCATAATATTGTATTTTATAATTAGTATTAGTTTATCGTTCTAAAATATTCTAAAACTTGTCGAGCTTCCTCTTCTGTCAGGTTTTGATTTGCCATAGGTGCTCCATTCGCCTCCATTAACAATTCTTGAGCAATAGGATCTTTCTGTGTCATCTCCACCGGATTAAGAATCATATTCATCACCCATTCCGGCGTTCTTCTTTGCAAAATATCTTTTGGTGCCGGTCCTATAAATTTTTCTGTCGGCTTATGACAAGCAGTACATTTTGCTTCATATATCTCTTGTCCTTTTGCTGCCATTTCAGGATCTATCTCTTCAGGTAAATCAACTTCTTTCACAGGTCCTATCCCTTTATTTTGCATAGGGTCATCACTCACGACTACCTCTTCTTCTACTGTAGGTGCAGTATTATTAACTTCATCTGTTGTAGTATTATCTTTTTTACCACAACTTGTAATTAACAATCCCATAACTGCACATAACATAATCACTCTTTTCATAACTGCTCTTTTTGTTTAACACAAACAAAGATAATATTGAAAAGGTTATTTTTTTATGAGGCTAATCACATATGAAATATTATTATGAATAATTTTATAGTATAATTTTTATTTATACTTAAAATAAAAGTAATTTTTTGAGAAAAATTAAAAGTATACTTTTCTGTTTTTTATAGATAATGTACCCTTGCTCTCTAAAGATTTAATAGTCCTGATAACGGTTTCTACTCTAAGGGCTGTAAGATTTGCGATCTGCTGACGAGTTAATTGAATTCTTTCCGGAATTTCTTTTGTTTTCAACAATCTAAAAAGAGTTAAAATTCTATGTTCCGGATTATACAAAGAAATCTCTGTTGCCATTTTTGACTTAAAGTAAAGGAGTTCACTCAGCTTTTTATTAAGTTCAAAACTATATTTGGGATATTCCTGTAATATTTTAAAAAATACTTTTTTAGGTAATCTATAAACTTCGGAATCTTCATAAGCTTTAGCCGTAGAAGGATAAGTTTTTCCTATAAATAATGGAGGCTCTCCAAACCCATCATTCTCACTAAATACACCTTGTGTAAACTCTTTTCCTTCCTCATTCATTACTGTCATATAAACCTTTCCGGTTTTTATTTGATAGTAATAATTGGCTCTCTCCGATTCTTGAAAAATTATTTCACCTTTTGCGTAATTAATAAGTTCTACATTAAAATTTAATAAAATATCAGTAGAAATCATAAAAATTATTATATTTATAAAGCTACAAAGAATAGATGACTTCTACAAATGGCTTAGATAAATAATATTAGGTTTTAAATAATTTAGTTTTTCATGAATCTTTACTGCCTCTGCTAAATAAAAGCCTTTAAAAGAAATATCGCCATAATTCTGCTACAATAAAACAGACTATAATACCATAAATCACGGGAAGAATTGTTGCTATAAATGTCCATCTTTTACTTCCTGTTTCTTTATAAATTGTATAGATTGTCGTACTACACGGATTGTGCAATAAGCTAAATAACATTAAATTCACTGCTGTAAGGGTAGTCCACCCTGCAGCGTTTAAAATAGAATAGACTTCTGAATCTGCCCCTTCAAACATTACCCCTGTACCGGCACCTATAGAAGTTGTTCCCAATGCTATAGTTGTGAGCATAAGTATCGTAGGAATAACAATTTCATTTGCAGGAATAGCAACAATATATGCCAATAAAATCACTCCGTTTAAGCCGATTAAAAGCCCAAAAGGATCTAATCCCTGAATTGCCCACAAAGCAATACTTTGTCCTGCAATATCAATATTGGAAATTAGCCAAATTACAGCCCCGGCAGGTGCAGCAAAAACAATGGCTCTCCATAATACGATTAAAGTTCGGTCGATTAAAGAAGTATAAACTGTTTGCCAAAATTTAGGCGGACGGTAGGGCGGCAACTCTAAAATAAAAAATGATGCTTCTCCCTTTAACAAAGTCTTCGATAAAAGCCAAGATGTAAAAAATGTAAAAACAATCCCCAAAACAGCAATGCCTATAACGGCTAACATAGAAATAGTTCCTGACCATTGTTGGGGTACTAATACGCCTAAAAAAATAGTGGCTATAAGTATTTGTGTAGGCCATCTACCATTACATAAAGCAAAATTATTGGTTATAATAGCAATTAATTTTTCTCTCGGGCTGCTAATAATTCTTGTTGCAACTACTCCGGCGGCATTACAACCAAACCCCATACTCATAGTTAAAGCTTGTTTCCCGTGAGCTCCTGCTTTTTTGAAAATTCTATCTAAATTGAAAGCAACTCTGGGTAAATATCCAAAATCTTCTAATAATGTAAATAACGGAAAGAAGATTGCCATTGGTGGTAACATTACAGAAATAACCCAAGCTGTTGCCAAATAAACTCCATCAATTAAAAAACCGCTTAACCACCAAGGAAAATTTAATGATGCAGCTCCATTTTTTAAAAAAGGATAAATATTATCCAACAATAAATTAGATAACATTTCAGAAGGATAATTTGCTCCCGTAATCGTTAGCCAAAGGACTAAACCTAATAATAACAGCATAATGGGGAATCCCCAGATTTTATGAGTTACGATATTATCTATGGCTCTTTCTAAACGGAAAGCACGTTGTGAACCATTAATAGAAACTGAATCTTCTACAATTTTGCTTGATTTTGCATAAATTGCTTCTACAATATTAGTTCGATAATTGATTCCTAATTCCTGTTTAAATGTATCAGCTTTTACTAAAATATCTTTTATATTTTCCCGATTGATTAAAGGCGAAAGTTGGCTTTCTTGCATAGCGGAAATAATAGTAGAATCGTCTTCTATTAAACGCATTGCCAACCAATTTGTATTTGGCAAATTCGGATCAATAGCAGATAAATCCTCAGCAATTTCTTTTGTTGCTTTTCCTGTTGCCTCCGGAATTGGTATTGGAGTACGCTTAGGTAATTTAATTTCTCCGGAAACCACTTGATGAATTGCTGAAAGCAAATCCGCAATACCTTCTTTAGACCTTGCACTGGTAGCCACAACCGGAATACCCAAATCACGAGATAATGTACGCGTGTCAATTTCTATATTGTGTCTACGAGCCTCATCCATAAGATTTAGACATAAAACCACTTTATTAGTGATTTCCATAATTTGCAAAACAAGACTTAAATTTCTTTGCAAACGACTTGCATCTACTACCACAACGGTAATATCAGGTTTACCAAATAACACATAATCACGTGCAACTTCCTCATCATCAGAAGTGGACAAAAGTGAATAAGTTCCGGGTAAATCTACAATTTTGAATTTATTTTTTTTATAAGAAAAGCTTCCTTCTGCTCTAACAACTGTTTTTCCCGGCCAGTTCCCTGTATGTTGTTTAAGCCCGGTTAAAGCATTAAAAACAGTACTTTTCCCTGTGTTAGGATTTCCTGCAAGCGCTATAGTATAATCATAATTACCGGAAAATTCTCCTAATTTTTTAAGCTCAACAGAAGAGTTTAATTCACAGACATCACAAGCCGAATTTGTTTTCATAAACTATTCTTTAATTTCAATCAATATGTTAGATGCGTCTTCTTTTCTAAGAGAAATTAGAGTATTATGGATATTGTAAGCTATAGGATTATTAAGCGGACTCACACTTTGTATTGTAACTTCCACTTTTTTTACAAAGCCTAAATCTAATAATCGTTGTCGCATATCCTCTTTACAGTTTTCTGATATGCCTTTAATAATAGCCATTTTTCCTTTTTGTAAGTCAGCCAAAGTTAACTCTGATTCCATAATTGCTAAATCTACTTAATAGAGAAGTTCGTCCTACAAAATTATAAAATTAGTATAAGCTAATAATATTTAATTATCAAAATAGATTAATTCTAAATTCGAAAATTCATAATGTTACAGTTTATAAATTAGCAAAAATAAAATACTTTTATATTAAATAATTCAACTAAAAACAGCAAAATGAAAAAACAAACTACAGCTATTATTTTAGTAGATATGCTTAATGACTTTATCACTGGCTCTCTTAAATGCGAACGAGCCCAAAAAATTATCCATCCTAATAAATTATTGATAGAAGAAGCTAGAAAAAAAGGAGTTTATGTTATTTTCTCTAATGATGCTCATTTAAAAGGAGTAGATAAAGAACTGGAGTTTTGGGGAGATCATGCTATAGTAGGAACAAAAGGAGCTGAAGTAATACCTGAATTAACCCCACAAAAAAGTGACTTCATTATTCCTAAAAGAAGGTATAGCGGTTTTTTTCAAACAGACTTAAAGTTATTATTAGATGAGTTAGAAGTAGAACATGTTATTATTACCGGCTTACACACACATATGTGCGTAAGACATACTACAGCTGATGCTTTTTATTGGAATTATTCCATTTCTATTCCTAAAGATGCGACTGATGCTTTTACTCAAGAAGATTATGAATATGGATTAACTTATCTTGAAGAGGTTTATGGTGCCAAAATAACTACTGTAGAAGATTTAATAAAAGAATTTTAATAAAAAGAAACCGTATCAAACTCATTGATACGATTTCTTTATTTTTAAGTCTTAACAACCCTGATAAAAGCTCTGATTTAATTTACGCTTACTCCGTTTTCTACGTCTTCTTCCGGATTTATAAAGGTAAGTTTTCCGTTAGGTTGATCGCTGAAAAGCAACATTCCCTGACTTTCTATTCCTTTAATTTTTCTTGGAGCTAAATTAACTAAAACAGCAGCTCTTTTTCCTACAACTTCTTCCGCTTGGAAACTCTCTGCAATTCCTGAAACAATTGTTCTTACATCTAATCCCGTATCAACTTTTAGTTTTAATAATCGGTCTGCACCTTTTACTTTTTCTGCTTCTAAAATAGTTCCTATTCTTATATCCATTTTTTGGAAATCATCAAAAGTAATTTCCTCTTTTTGAGGCTCTGCGTTAGGATTTGTCATTTTATTTAATCTTTTAGATTCGTGTAATTTCTCTAATTGTTTTTCTATTTCAGCATCTTCAATTTTTTCGAATAATAAACCGGTTTTTCCTAATTTATGTCCATGCTCTACTAAACTTTTTACGCTTAATAAATCTTGCCATTTCATAGGTTTTAAATTAAGCATCTCAAACATTTTATCTGAAGTATGCGGTAAAAACGGTTCTGCACACTGAGCCAACATTGCAGCCACTTGTATTGCCCCGTTCATTATGCTTTCCACCTCTTTCGGATCTTCTTTTATCTTTTTCCAAGGCTCTTGGCTTTGTAAAAATTGATTACCCAAACGAGCTAAATTCATGTATTCTTTTAACGCATTTCGGAACTCAAATTTATCTAAATATTCTCCAATTTTCTTAGGGAATTCATTTAAATTTTCCAACTCCTCATAAGTTTTAGCCGCTGTTGGAACTACTCCGTCATAATACTTTTGAGTAAGCACCATTACACGATTAAAGAAATTTCCTAAAATACCTACTAACTCAGAGTTATTTTTAGTTTGGAAATCTTTCCAAGTGAAGTTATTGTCTTTATTTTCAGGCAAGTTTGCAGTTAAAACATATCTTAAAACATCTTCTTTTCCCGGGAAATCGCTTACGTATTCATGCGCCCAAACCGCCCAATTTCTTGAAGTTGAAATTTTATCGTTTTCAAGGTTTAAAAACTCATTTGCAGGAACATTTTTAGGTAAAATATAATCTCCGTGAGCTTTTAACATAACAGGGAATATCACACAGTGGAACACGATATTGTCTTTCCCGATGAAGTGAATTAATTCCGTTTCTTCATCTTGCCAATAAGGTCGCCAATCTTTTCCGTTTTTCTCTGCCCATTCCTGAGTTCCTGAAATATAACCAATCGGTGCATCAAACCAAACATACAACACTTTTCCTGCTGCATCTTCCAACGGAACAGGAATTCCCCAATCTAAATCACGCGTCATGGCACGAGGTTTTAATCCGTCGTCTAACCAAGATTTTACTTGTCCTAATACATTAGTTTTCCAATCATCTTTATGCCCTTCTAAAACCCATTCTCTCAAAAAACTTTCGTATTTATCAAGTGGCAAATACCAGTTTTTAGTTGTCTTTTTAACGGGAACACTTCCACTCAATGCTGATTTAGGATTGATTAATTCTTCGGGACTTAAAGTTGAACCACATTTTTCGCATTGGTCGCCATAAGCACCTTCGTTATGACATTTCGGGCATTCTCCCACAATATATCTATCGGCTAAAAACTCTCCTGCTTCATCATCAAAAAACTGCTCGGAGCTTTCTTCCAAAAATATTCCTTTATCGTATAAAGTTTTAAAGAACCTTGCCGCATTTCCGTGATGTCTCGGCGATGAAGTTCTGTCATAATAGTCGAACGATATATTTAAAAATTTAAAAGTGTCTTTTATTAAATAATGATATCTATCTACCACTTCTTGCACAGTAACTCCTTCTTTTTTAGCCCGAATGGTTACGGGAACTCCGTGTTCATCTGAACCACAAATAAACACCACATCTTCTCCTTTTCTTCTTAGGTAACGTACATAAATATCTGCCGGAACGTAAACTCCCGCTAAATGCCCTATATGAATTGGTCCGTTAGCGTAAGGTAACGCAGCCGTAATTGTATATCTTTTTGCCATAAAAACTTGCTTATACTGCAAAGTTAAAAAATAGATTTTACACGAGCGTTAATAATTACTCTAAGTTGAGTTTTTACTTAGTTTTTAGTATAATTTTCATCTCCCTTAGTGTTTACGGAATTTCATTTTGGTTGCTCCATTTGTCATCAGTAAAGTTTTATAGGCATTAAATATTATTTTATAAAGCTTGATATGCTATCTGGCTTAGGACTATATTCAACAAACTTATAAGTTAAATTTACCGTATATTCCTTTCTACCGCGTTGATTTTGAACAAATTTATTGATGAAAAAGGTAGAATCATTTAATATTTTCCCATAGTTAGAAAATGTAAGAACATCGTATCCATTTTCCCATGTTTCAAATTCTATATCCTTCCCTTCTATCCTAAAAACACCTATACTTGTAGGTTCATTCAAGAATCTTTTAAAAACTTCTTTATCTTCTAAAAAGGCTTTTACATATTTCAGTGTATCTTGTTTACTTTTCACCTCGAACTCTGAACGGGTGATATCCATAGTGCTATGAATACAAAAACCATTTCTATAGAATATTGCTACATTAATATTTCTTCCGTCACTCCTTAAATTGGAATAATAACAACCATTTGTTTTCAATTCTGTTCCTGAATAAGGAACTCTATCCATACTTAATTGATAGAAATCTTTCTCACAACTTGCTACTAAAAGTAGTAAGAATATGAATGATAATGAAACTTTTTTTACCATAATAAACATTTATAGACAAAACTATTGCAATATACTATAATTTAGACAATTATAATAATCAGCTTATGAGAAAATCATCAATCTATAAAAAATCACTTACGGCTTATTAAAGCTCATTTGGGTCGGTATCTTTTTGCCCCATAAACATTAAATAAGCTTTTAAGAACTCATCTATTTCCCCATTCATAACGCTGTCTACATCAGAGGTTTCTTCACCCGTTCTTACATCTTTTACCAATTTATACGGGTGCATTACATAATTACGGATTTGGCTTCCCCATTCAATGCTTTTCTTATTAGCTTCTATTTCGTTACGAGCCTCCATTCTTTTTTCAAGCTCTATTTTATAAAGTTCGGATTTAAGCATTTGCATTGCTCTTTCTCGGTTTGCCAACTGTGAACGCTCTACCTGACAAACTACCACAATTCCCGTTGGTTTGTGCGTTAACTGAACTTTAGTTTCTACTTTGTTAACGTTCTGTCCTCCCGCTCCACCTGAACGAGAAGTTTGTAATTCAACATCATTCGGGTTAATATCCACTTCTATCGTGTCATCTACCAACGGATAAACATACACAGAAACAAAACTTGTATGGCGTTTCGCATTGGAATCAAACGGAGAAATTCTCACTAATCGGTGTACGCCATTTTCACCTTTTAAATACCCGAAAGCATACTCGCCCTCAATTTCTAAAGTTACGGTTTTTACACCCGCAACATCTCCGTCTTGGTAGTTTAGTTCTTTTACTTTGTAGCCGTTTTTCTCCGCCCACATTATGTACATACGCATAAGCATACTCGCCCAGTCACAACTTTCTGTCCCTCCCGCTCCCGCAGTAATTTGCAGAACAGCACTCATATCATCACCTTCCTCAGAAAGCATATTCCTAAACTCTATTTTCTCTAAAAGCGAAAGTGCTCTAGCATATTGATTGTCTATATCTTCCTCAGAGCCTTCTCCCATTTCTTTGTAAAACTCAAACAATACATCTAAATCGTTTACCGCTCGTTTTACTTCTTGGTAATCTTTTACCCAGTTTTTCTTAAATTGCAATTGTTTTAAATGAGCCTGAGCCGTCTTTGGGTCATCCCAAAAATCAGGAGAAGCAGCTCTTTCCTCATCATTAATGATTTCTATTTTCTTTTTTTCAATCTCTAAATAAGCATATAAATTTTCTACACGCTCTTGCAAATCTTGTAAACTCTCACTCTGAATCATAATTGCAAAGATATTACTTTATTATAATTTACCTATCGTACATTTTACTTTAAAATTTATCAGACAGTAATAAAACACCCTCTTTATCTCCCTCAAGGGAGAAATTCACATACAAAATATCCCCTTGAAAAAAGTCAAACTAATATTTTTTATTAATTTATTTAAAGATAAATTCCAACTCCGGCACCCATTCCATAAAGATTTATCCCGCCAATGCCGTGTTGCTGATAAGATACATTAAATCGGTAATTTTTATAATGATAAGACGGAGAAACCTCAAAAACAGATGCATAAGGTCCGGTAATCGTTCCCTTATAATTCACTTGAATACTAATCGGTTTTAGGTTGATTTCTGCACCACCTCTAAGAGCAAGCCCTGCTTTAGAAACCTCATTAGCAACATAACCCACTCCTATTCCCCAATTTAAACTAAAGACAGGTGTACGAACTCTATAATAATCTAAAGTAGCAAAAAGTGTATTTAAATTTTCTTTATCTATTCCTTTTCCTTCCCAATAATGAGCATAATTCACTCTAAGTCCCAATCTGTTTCCAAATCTTAAATTCGGTTCTATTTGAATACCTCTCACCGATTCAAAATCTGTAAAATATTCACTTGATAAGTCTAATCTAAATTTTGAGGTTTTCCTTAATTCGTAATTATAATCTCCTTTGCTTTTCTCGTAAAAAGGATAAGGCAAAAGCTCTGCGAAGTGCATATCCGTATCTGTCTCCCACGGACTTTCTATCGTGGCTGACGTTACTAATCCTAAAGTTAATTGGAATATTAAATTATCGAAAATAGACTCGTTGTCGTAATTGCTGTAACTTCTTCTTGGTGAAACTTGCTCAACTACTTTTACGACTCCGGAAGTTTGTTCGTTTCTTGACTTTAAATTCTCTTTTGCTTTTTTCAGTTTTTCTTGAGAAAACCCACTAATAAAGCAAAAACTTAAAAATAATATTAACCCCTTTTTCATTATTAATCTTCTAACACCGTAAAATTAATCTTTTCGTCAAAAATCTCTTCTATTAAATACCCGATTTCTTGCATTGCCGGTAAAATATTTTCTTGGTTTAAAGTTTCCTCGTCCAAAACACTCAATAATTCAATATTTTTAGAGAAAAATCTCAACGGAAAAATCCCCGCAGAAACCTCTTTATAATTACTCACATTCAAATACATATAAGAATAAATCAATAATTGAATGGCTTTCGCATATTTTTTATCCGTTCCTAATTTCTCTAAATCTGTTTCTTTTACATTTAAATCCCGAGCATTAAAGCCTCCTGTTTTATAATCAATTACTCGAATATTTCCATTAAAACTATCAACTCGGTCTATCTTTCCTTTAAACTTAATTTTCCGTCTGTTTGACAACTCCATTTCTGCCTCACATTCTTTTTCCAATGCGATAAACGCAAGCTCTCCTTGCTGAGCTGTGAAATAATCTTTATCCAAAACATTATTCACCATTTCCCGAGCAACATTTAGTATTAAAATATTTTTGCCTTGTGCTTTTTTACCTTTTAGTAATAAATCATTAAAGTTTTTAAATAATTCATTTTCGGCATTGTTTTTAATTTCCTCAAAATCTTTTTTATGCAAGATTCTACCAATGTATGGCGTATAAAGTTGCTCTATCGTATTATGCACAATACTTCCCAAAGTTTGGTCTCCTGCTATCTCTTCCACTTCATCGTCTTGACGGATTCCTAAAACATAACGCTCGTAAAACTCAATCGGATTCCATAAATAAGTTCCCAACGAAGACGGAGAAATTCTCTCACTCCAACGCTCTAATTTCTCTATTACTTTCTGATTTTTAGTAATACTTAATTCATCATATTTTAATGTAGTACTCTCAGGCGTGGTAATTAATTTTTTAATTTCATGAGGCGATTCCATGTCTAATTGCAATAAAAATCGGCTTGGTTCTCCTCGCCCAATTCCTTCGGAATCTGTATTATAAAGAAAAGTTGCAGATTCACACCTTTGAATTAATCGATAGAAATGATACGCATAAATTGCATCATTCTCTAAAAAAGTGTTGAGTTTAGCTTTACTTCTGTACTCAAACGGAATAAACGTATTTTCTTGTCGCCCAATAGGAAAAACGCCCTCATTTACAGAGGTGAATATGATATGTTTAAAATCTAACAAACGTGTTTCCAACACTCCCAGCAACTGCAAACCTACCAATGGCTCACCCAAAAAGGCAATGGTTTCGGTGCTTAATATTTGATTGTATAATTGCTGTAAAAGTTTAAAATCTTCTACGTAATTAAATGCTGTTAAAATCTCTGACAACTGCTGAAATATCGAACGAAAACGGAAAAAATATTCATTTTCTAAATCAGACAATTCAAAATTATTTTGGAAGAGATTAATCCATTCTATCAGTCCGTTTACAAAAGAAAGCGGTGTTTTGTAGTTTTTAAAAAGCGGTTTAAAGTTTTCTTCTATCTGAGTCTGCAATTCTTCCTCAGAAATAAATATTTTATTTTCTTCAATAATTTCCTTTTGAATCTTTAATGAAGTAGCTCGTAAAAACTTTTTAAAACTCGGATTCCCTAAGACATTTAAAACGTCTTTATAATAGAATTTATTTTCATTATTGAATTTCTCCCGATTGTAATAAAGTCCAAAAAGAGATTTAAAAAAGTATGCCAACGGAACGGATTTCAATGGTAATCCCATTGTAATATTCAGTTTTTCCACTTCTGTGGGTAATGAAGACAAAACTGCGGGTAATAGTTGCTCATCGCCCAAAACAATCGCAGTCTGTTCCCTTTCTTCTTTGGATAATTCTTTTAATTTCTGTCCGATATATTTTGCCTGTCCCACTTGTTTCGGAACACTAATCATTTCGATTTTTTTGCTTTCTTCAAAATGATTATTTACCCAATTAAATGGCTTAAAAATATTTTCTTTCTTATATTTTCTTAAAAACAACCCCGCCTCTTGTGCGTTATCATTCATATAATAACTATCAGAATCCCAATAACATTCCGCCTTAGATTCCGAAATCATCGTTTCAACAATTGTTCTCTCGGCATTGGTAAAGGCATTAAACCCGACAAAATAAAACTTATGCTTTGTCGATTGTAAAAACTGTTCTAAGTTTTCTACTGCTTTACGAGACAATAAACCTCTGTGTGCCAGTTTTTCGTTCAACAAATGAGTATGCGTTTTGTGATAAAGCACTTTTGCCATTGTCCAAAAACCAATGTGATTTTGCATCACTTCGTTCATTCCGATTTCCAAAGATTGCCCCCATTTTTTTATTCGTTCTTCGGAAATTAAGGCATTAAACAACGCATCGGCATCGGTTAAAGATGAATCTATATCGTCAAAATCCTTTAGTAATGTAGGTGCAAACTTTAAAAAATCATCTAAACTTTTAGCATCTTCCAACTCTCGATAAGCATTAAAAACCTTAAACCATAATTGTAATCCGGTAATTAATTGCAATCCCGAAACTTGTTTTAACAACTCCTCTACCGAAAGCGTTACCGGTAAAATTCCCTTATATCCCGCTTCTACAAATGTTTTTCTAATAAACGCTTTTGGTCTGTTTCCCGGCACAACTAATGTAATATTAGAGAAATCTTTTTCCTTACCGAGTAAGTCTGTTACAACCTGATTTAAAAAAGTTTGCATGATTTTTAAAATTCTAAACTATCAAAAATAGCATTTCCTTTTGCTGTAAACGGAATTAAATTTTCTTTGATGAATTGTTCTATTTCTTGAGCTTTTTCTCCCGAGTAAATTAAGTGAACATTCGCTCCCGCATCTAACGTAAAATAAAGTGGCAAATTGGTTTCTTTTCTGAATTCCCAAACCGCCTGAATAGTCTTTAATGTTCCTTCTTGCATTAAAATATACGCCGGATTAGACATCATCATTAAAGCGTGTAAACTCATTGCCTCATGCTCAATCAGTTGTCCAAACGCCGATAAATCTCCCGATTTTAAAATGTCTTTGAGCTTTCCTATGTTCTTTTTAGCCTCAGAAAATCTCGTTTCTGAATAAGGGTGTTCATTCATTAAATTATGCCCGACTGTGCTGGAAACCGTTTTTTGTCCTTCATGAATCAACAAAATACAATCTCTCATGTTTCTAAAAGTATCATGAATTTCTTCCTTATTTAAAGGAATAGCATATAAATCGGAGCTTTCCGAATAATACTCGGAATCTCCCCAAAGTACCAGCCCCGAATAAACCGAACGACAAGCACTCCCCGAGCCTAATCTGGATAAAAACGAAACTTTATGAGGATTAATTTTTTCTGTCAGGTATAATTCTTTTTCTATTTGAATAAAACATTTTGCCAAAGCACTCATACCCGAAGCCGATGACGCAATCCCACTACTATGTGGAAATGTGTTTTGAGTTTCTACCACATAATCAAACAAGGTAATCCAAGGGCAATAATCTTTGATTCTATCTATAAATTTTAAAATTTTCGGACTGAATTTTGGTTGAAATTCCCCGTCTAAATAAACCGAAACTTCTGTCGTCTCTCCTTTTTTAGAACTGAATTTTACGGTTGTTTCTGTTTTACATTTATTTAATGTGTAACTGATCGACGGATTGGTTGGGACTTGCTCTCCTTTCTTTCCCCAATATTTTACCAATGCAATATTAGACGGACTTTCGGCAGAAACTTCTCCGCTTAGAATTTCTTTTTTTAAATCTCCTTTTATTTTAAATATAGAATCTTGCATGTACGATAATTTGTAGAATTACCGTAAAAGTAAAAAGAATTTTTAATAAAGTAAATGTTATTGTTTAATTAAGGCTTTTACTTCTGAAGTTCCATCGGCAAAAGAAACTTTTACAAGATATTTCCCTTTTTTTAAACTACTGATATTGACTTCTATTTTATCTTTACTAAAGTTATTCCGAATAACTAAAACAGACGTTCCAAGTAAACTATATAAATTTATTTCCTTAACCTCTGATTTGGTATTATTCACCTCTATAAAAAATGAATTTTTTGCAGGATTTGGGTAAAGACTTATTACATCGCCTTCTCCTTTATTCATTTCTGTAGAAACAATATATGAACTCTCTACCGATAAAAGACTATCGGCATAAGCATTTAAAGATAACGCAACGAGAATTATTAGTAAATATTGTTTCATTCTATACAAATCTACAAAAAACAAATCAATTATTCTGCCAAAAATAAAAAATAATCGCTCAACTTAATAAGCTGAGCGATTATTATAATTTTATGAATGAAACTACACCTATTAATAATTAGGGTTTCTTAGCTTAACATCTTGATTAAATATCAAAATTGCTTTTGAACCGTCATCCATTTTTGCAGGTTCTATCACTTGACCTTTACGTCTTAAGTACTCTGCTGTTTTTTCTAAAGCTCTTTTAGCTTCAGGTTTAAAGACGTCATCTCCATGTTTTGGATTTATATTCGTTATATATCCATTTTGGTCTACGTGGAACTCCAACCTTACACCTACTGTTTCTTTGTTTACATCAGGGAATTCAGTATCTAAGTATCTTAGTATATCTTCACCTAATTTGTCACCGAAACATTTTATCAATTCTCTCTTGTTTCCTTTATATTTCTCACATCCGGGATAAACGGCCATCTCTGCTACACGGTTTACTGTTACAACAGTTACCGTTCTCTCTTCTTTTTTTGGAGCCTCATTTACCCTTGATTTTAACCCTCCTAAATCTATTTTAGGTGGGGGACCGGCACTTACATTACTAGTCGGAATCTCCGGAGGAGTAGGCGTATTCTGGTCTTGTATTGGTGGTGGCGGTACAGGCTCAGGAGTCGTCTTAATTTCTGTTGGCACTACCGGTGGCGGTGGTGGTGGTGGCTCATCACTTGGTGGTGGTGGCGGTGGCGGTGTTTTCGGCTCAGGAATATTAATCAATATGGCTTCTGTTGGTGGCTCCACCTCTGCCAATTGCTCTTCTTCTACCGGAGCTACATCGTAATATTTGTAATTAAACATTAATAGTATTACAAGTAAAACAACATTCAACCCGATAAGGAAGTAAAGCATACTCGACTTCTGTAAACTTGCTTTCTGTGATTTTTTAACTTCCATTTTTGTTTAGTTTTGTGGTTACTAAAGTAAGTATTATTTTTTTAATGGCAAAATATTTAACCTTCTACAAAATATTTATTGTTTAATTTATTTAAATATTTTAGTCATATTCTCAATAACAGCTCTGTTTACTTGAATTTTACAAAAATAAAATATCGTTTTTGTATTTTTATTTGATTTTATAAGATTTGTAATTTTCAAAGTTTAACATTTTGATAATTTCTTTCTTCTATATTTATCGATATTAATTATGAGTAACCCTAAGATTCCTCCCAGTAAATCGAAGAGCCAATCCAACCATTCAAAGCTTCTGCCGGTAGGTAATACCTTCTGAAATATTTCTATTAATATCCCTATTACAGCTACCAATAATATTATATATATAAATTTGGGCTTATAGGATAGATAATAGAGAATTACTAATACGGTAAATATTCCTGCATGAACAACTTTATCTATTCCGTGGAATAAGAAAGTTTTTAAAAAGGAAGGTTGTATTTCTCTTACCGGTGATAATGTTAGAAATAACATTAATCCTAAGTAAACATAAAATACAACCTTCAGTAATTTTTTATTTTTAAGCAATGATTTCTTTATATGCATCTGCGTCTAAAAGTTCACTTAAGTCCACGTCTGAAACTTTTACTTTTACGATCCAACCTTTTCCGTATGGGTCTTGATTTACTAATTCCGGTTCATCGTCTAAGGCTTCATTTATTTCTACTACTTCTCCGGAAACCGGCATAAATAAGTCTGATACTGTTTTTACTGCTTCAATAGAACCAAATACTTCTCCTGCTTCTAACTCTTCTCCTTCTGTATCTACATCTATAAATACTATATCTCCTAATTCACTTTGTGCATAATCAGTTACTCCTACCGTGGCAATGTCACCTTCTACTTTTACCCACTCGTGGTCTTTTGAATACTTTAATTCGCTTGGTACGTTCATAATATATAATTTTTAATTTCCTAATGTAAATGTTGCACTTATCCCGGCTCGTAATGTGCTTAAAGGATAAGCTGTTGATATTTTATATTTTGTTATCATTTGGTCGTAAAACAAACTTACATTAAAATTTTTACTAAACATATATTGTGCATTAAATTTTAATGAAAATATTTTTTGCCCTCCGTTTATCTGCACATCATCAGTTAATATTCTTCTTATAGAAATCTCATTATCTCTCATGGCTAAATCAGCTCTTAAATTAAGATCTCCTTTTATAGTTCTTCTTTTACCCATATACCTCATCTTAAAGGTTACATCTTTTAATATATACCCAAGACCTACTACAAACTCACTACCATAATCCTCGGTTAATGTATAATTACTAAGGCTCAACGAAACCAATCTATCTCTATTGTATTGAGCTCTTATCTGCATATTATTTCTAAGTGTAGCATCTACCCCAATTAGTGGAGAGAAAGATTCTACAATGCTCACCGCTCCATAGGTGTTTTCTGAATATATATTATTATTTCCGTCTATACCACTGGTTGGGTTTCCGTCCCTATCAGTTACTACACGTCCATTACTGTCTACCGCTAACGGCTCTGAGAATCTGTTCAGATTAGACTGAACTCCCGAAACTGTTTTAGTAGATATATAATTATGTGTAACATCAAATCGCTCAAAAAACTTAGACATGAATGGATTTTTAGTTAATCCTGTATAAGTTATATTCCAGTTTGGTAAAGGTATTCCTTGTTTAAAATCAAATGATTTATTTGGTAAACTCAATCCTTGATAGGCTTTTAAAAATGCCGGAACTAATACATCTGCATTAGAAATTCCATATCCTTGTGCGTATCCGTCTGCATCTGTATCATTTAAACCATATTTCTCTCCTTGTCTTAATGATATTTTTTTTGAATACTGTTTTAGTGTTCTATATAAATCTTCTTTGTTTGAGAATGTAGCTCCCAAACTTATGATAGAAAGAGTTAAATTCTCTTGCGTATTTTCGTAAGCTTTCTCGAAACCAAAGACCTCTTGTCCGTTTTCTAATCCTATATAAGTATTGAAGCCACTTTGCAACATGTTTCTCACATAATTCTTTCTTGCATTAAAGTCTATCATCAATTCAGGAATAGGCTCTACTTGAATATTAGCCATTAAATTCTCTGTAATGTTAGAAGCATAAGGCTCTGTTAAATAATCGCTACGAGTTATCCATCCGTTTTCTACCGCTGTTCTTCTGATATCGGCTTGCGATCCGAAAATAAATGCAGCATTCGGACCTAAATTATTTTGACCTATTCCTACAAAGTTAGGCTCTGCTAAAAGCCCCGGAAGTATAATTCCACTTGTTTTATTATAGTTAAATTGTCCTCGTTTAATACTTTGAACAGCTAAAACTAAATAATCAGAAAAACTTAATTTATTTCTAACTTTAATTTTTCTTTTTCTGATTTGTTGTAATCCGTTTTTAGCTTTTGCTAAATCTTGATAAACATTCTGAATTGAGTCTAACTCAGCTTGTCTTTTATCTCGTTTTATGTTTACTTTTCTTATAAACTCAAACTGATCATACAATTTACTGAAGTCTAAGTTACCTATTGCCGTTAATGTTTGAGCATTTTGTCCTTTGTTTCCTAAATTTTGTTCTGCTCCGTCCACATTTGCATAATTAGACAATCTTGCTTGCCAATCATAGACTGCAGTATATCCCATTTCTACATCTGCCCATTCCATATAAGGTAATAACCTTATAGGTGTTTTCCAATTAACTTGAAACTGTTGGTTATAATTAACCGGCATTCCTACTTGTAACAAATCTTTGAAAATTAGATTTTGATCCGGTTCATCTTTTATTCTATTTGCTAATGTTCTTGTGGATGCAGTGTAATCCAATCTTAAGGATTTAGTTAAATCAAACCCAACATTATATTGCCAACTAAATAAAAAGTTATTTCCGTAATTTGTGTTGAAGTTAATTGGTGTTGCTCCTTTAATTAAATAACTATTAATATCTCTATACTGCTGTTCGTTATATGTTCTAAGCACATCTGTTCTAAATGATAGTCTGCTTGGTATAGGATTAAAGTTAAATTCTTTTACCCATTGTAAATACCTGGCAGATTGTGCAGTATCGTTTACCATATACCAATCTTTGAAAGGCTCGTAATATTTGCTTTTAAAACTATAGTTATAGTTTAATGATGCTCTCAGATTTTGACGTAAATCATACACAGTATATATATCTCGATAGTAATTAGAGTTATAAACTCCGGATAATGAGAAGTTCTCTATATCATAAAATCTTGCTTCTTTTTTAGGATTAGTTCTTTCTTTTCTCACATTAGAAAAACCATAAGTTACATTTTTGGAATAAGTTCCTACTATTTTACTTATTTCATCTCTATTAGGAGATTTTTGCATTTCCACATCGTTATCCAGCGGATTGTATTTAGGGTCTATAAACTCTTCTTGAATTGCATAATTAAATGGAATTTTTAGTCCCCATTTTTTAGGCAAGAATTTATCTACATTTAATACTGTATTTATTGCATATCCTTTTATTTCTTCTTGTTGTCTTTCTACCGGGCCTCTGTCTATTGCTCCAAAACCTACAGAGGTAATTCTACCCGACGCATTTACTTGTGCTAAATCCCCTAAATTAAAATTAAGATTAGCACTTGCTGCGTAACCTCCCTCATTTTTAATTCCGGAGAGTCTTAGTTCATTTACCCAAATTACTGCATCTTTTATTGCAATATTCCCTGAGTTTCTCACTCCTATCATTATTGTAGAAATATTTCCTAAAGATGGTTTCCCTTTTACATAAATCATTTTTCCTGCAGCTGCATCTACTGCAAACGGATATCTGTCATTTGTATTAGATGACGAATACGCTTCTTCTTTAGCTTTCACAAATTGCTCTGTTGCTACATCTATTATATTCTGCTCAGGCCATATTTCTGTTGGAGAAATTGCTCCAATTGGAGTATATTTTAGAGGTAATTCATACTCATAATAGTTCTCTACTAAATCACTTCCTAAACGGATAAATAATTTAAGATTATTGCTCTCATTATTTCTGTTTTCGGTATGGACGTGTGTAAACATTTTTAATTGCTTAAACCTTCTGAGGTCTAAGTTTGTGTTTTTAAATACTGCTCTGGAATCTAATTTTTCTAATTCAGAAACATTTAATACCATAGAAGCCTCATTTTGATTTTGCATTCCGGCAGTTGTTTGAACACGCTCTCTTGCAATTCCCGGAGGCACTACATACGGAGGATTTCCTGTTCCGTTTTCTTCTAAGTTTACTACTCCTACAGTTAAATTATTTGTATTTAAAGACTGTTCTCCTTCAGGTACTTTTACATTAGGATATAAATTTCTCTTGTATCTCACCCAATTACTACGTACCATATCTAAACTACCAAATCGGAAAGTCATTTGCTCTTTAAATCCTTTTACGATTAATCGCATAAACCTTGCTGAAGTCAATACATTGTCAGAGGCTGCTCCTGCTTGCTTATCATACTCATCAATCGGAACTCTAAATAAATACCATTTTGACGGAACAGTTTGTCCGTTTTCTAAAACTGCTCTTGTTTCTTTTACATCAACAATAAATTTATTATTAATATTAAGGTTTGCTTTGTCTAACGGAACAGTATATTGATTATAGTTTTCTACTCTTTCTAAGTTATAATCTAAATTCACATCCTCAGAATCAGGCATTAGGGATGAAACCTCTGTAGTTCCTGATCTTGAATTCCCTTGTGGGTTTCTAAAATATTTATATCTGTTTGGCAGATAACTTCCTTCTTTTTTCCCTTTCCAAACTTCATCCATATAGTAGACAAAATCATCTCCCGCCGGATCTATTTGTTGAGTTAGCGGATTCACTTCATTAGCAAAATTACTATATCCTACCGCCACTCTTTCTTGTTCATTTGTAAGTCCATTATAACCTACATCTTGCAGCTCTCTTGCAACTCCTTCTGTTTGGAAAGAGTAAAGAATAGGGGTGTTTTTAGGTACTCGTCCCCATTTTGTATCTCTATCAGGGTTTCCCTCCTCATTTATTCCATTTTCATAAAGCATTTTTCCATCTCTCAAAACATCTTCTGAAACACTTCCTAATTGTAACATTATTTTACCTTCAGGTGAGTCGCTTGCCCCATCTAAATAAGGATCCATCATCCAAAACTCTATATATTCTATGTTGGCTTGTCTCAAATTTGTCACATTTAGTGCACGAGTAATCCCTGCCCATAAATTTTCTTGCTTTTCGCCTTGCCATTGTGGGTTTAAATTATACGGACCTCTATCTTCGGGATAAAATGTTAAGTCAAACGTATTAACAAAAGATGATGTTCCTACCAGTATTTCTTTACCTGTAAAAATCTCTCTGGTTTCCACTCTTCGAGATGCATTATTAGACAATTCCGCATTAGATATTGGAGAAGCTCCCCCTAATCCATAAAAACGAGGGTCTATATTATACCATGAAAGCATTCTACGGTTATAATTAAAGCTAAAATCATCAGGATTAAATATACTCTCCGGGAAATCCGGATTTGGCATTTCACTCGTACTTATTGGTGTAGCTGCTAACTTCCACGAGTTTACATCATCCAAATTAATTCTAGATAATGCTCCTTCAAAATCATCTATATAAGATTGATTTTCTGTTGATTTATTAGTCCCGGGTTGTAAATAAGCTCCTTCTGCAATAAAACTAATATTAGATTTTGCGTCTGTATCTACAAATGGAATTTTATCGGTTAATCTTGTTAATAAATTAGATTCTCCATTATACATTACATTAGCACCAAATATAGAGTTATTCACAGGCTCCGCATTATACTGTGCTTTCTGCCCTAATCCAGGTAAACTTTCTCTATAATTCATATAAGTTGCACCTACTCTTAGCCTATCAGAAAACTTATGTTCTACATTCACTCCTAACAATCGTTTAGTTTGTAGATTAAATGTTGAGCGGTTTTCTAAACTTACATTTACAGGAGCTCCTGAATTCTTAATTACTTCATTTATAATTTTCACTCGCCCTAACTGGTAATCAACGGTATAATCTAACCCTTCCATTAACTCTACTCCATTAGAAGTTACCTTTACAGAGCCTTGTGGAACATTAAATGCTCCTAACGGAATTCCATCTCCGCCTTCACTTTTAAATTGTCCCTCCAAATAATAACGTTTTACTGCCGGGTTCTGTTCAAAATTGATAGGCAAATCATTATATAATTGGTTCAATACGTATTTAGGATCGTCTTTTCCTATTTCTTTTTGTACAGTTTTAGCAAAAGGCTCAATGGTTGTAAACTTAATTTTACCATTTTGAGCATCTATGGTAATTCCATTTACAAAATCAAACAAACCATCCCCGTAAATATCCCCAGACTTCTGAACTTCTCCGTTCATATTGAGCCTATCCATATTCAAGGTTTGCAAAAGCGTTTTATCTTCTGCTTTTGTACCTTGTAAATAATTCAATCCTGCTGTTCCTACTTCCGGATCTTGATAAAAGATATTTAATCTAAAGTCTTCTCTGGAAAGCTGATAAGTATTTAATGAGTAAATATTTTTCATCATTAAATCCCACATTGGCGATTTCGGGTTTACATTCGCATTAGATTTAATTAGTTTGGTAATTAACAAATCACTTTGCTGATCAGAGAATTCCCCTACTGTAAATAGTTTTCCGGGCTGATTGGTTAAAGTATATTGGAAAGATACAGCCAGCAGCTCACTATCATTTAATGGTTGATTCAATGAAAAATAACCTAATTCCGGAAAAAATTGATATTCTGAAGGACTTAATTTTCTAACATTTTGATGCAATAGATAATGTTCTCCTGAGGCATAAGAATTTCCGTTTTTATCTTTTAATCCTAAACTATTCATAACAGCTTCCGGATCATCTACATTCCTTATAGTCGCAACTTTTGCTAATTTATTGTATAAAGCTCCATTATTAGGATAAGAATTTCCATCATCTCCTAAATCTCTTAATGCAATCATTGCTCTTTTAGTATCCTGATTTGCATTACTTTTATCTATTACCCAAATCTCTAATCGGTTAATATTAATTTGAGAAGATATAAAAGGATAGTTTGCTAAAGCTCCATCGTATTTTCCTCTAAAAAATTGAGATAAAAAGTAGTGTTGATTAACATCGTAATCTTTTGCATAAATCTTAAATGTACTTACAGCCCCTCCTCCTTTCACAGTAATATGACGTGCTTCTGATTCTTGTTGAGAAAATACAGATGTAATATAAGTATTTCCGAATTTTATTTCAGTTTTTGCTCCAAACAATGATTGAGTCCCCGTAATAATAGAAGTACTTAACGGCATACTTACATTACCGAACTCTATATTTTGTATAATATTATCCTCTCCTCCTTTTCCGTTCGGTTTCCATGCAAGGTTCATTCTATTCTCAAAGCCAAAACCGGCTTGTGTATCATAGTTAGCTGCTAACTCTAAATTCTTACCTATTTTCCCTACTACTCCCATCTGGATTCTCTGTTGCAAATCAATTGCAAAAGATCTTCTATTTTGGGGTAAAATTTGTGGATTTTCTAAATTTTGATAATAAATACCTAAATCAACAGAAGCGTATCCTTTAGGAACAAGCTCTATCTTATCTCCGCCAAAAATATTTTCGAATATTTTATTTTTTATCTGTAAACTCGGCAATACCAGTCCTTTATCTTCTTGCCCTTCCCCCTCACCATAGCGAACAGAACGGTATTGTTTATCCAGCTCTTTAGATTTTTGTTTATAATACTCTCCCATACTCCTACTCAATAGCATATCCATGTATTGCTCTTGTGTTAAAATAATAGGATCTCCGTAAACAACATTTCCTATTTTCTGTCTTAAAATATAATTTCCGGTTTGTGGGTCGTATTGAGAATAATACCCCATTGGAGATTCTAAATAAATCCCTCCCGATTGTTTCTTAAAAGGATAACGTAAACTATCTACTGTTTGTGCCTTCCCAACATTAGAAAACAACAAAAATAACGTAGCAAATACGAGTATAGTTCTATTTTGTAGGTTTGATTTTATAGGTTTCAAATCTATTTCTTTTTCAGGGTTTGTTTTATTAATTCTTCTAAACTTAAGTTATTATTCTCTTCTAATAACTGTTTGATTATAGGTTCAGCTACCTTTTTAGGAATACCAAGAACCTCTAATGCTGATAACGCTTCTGTTTTGATTTTATTACCTCCACCGGATGATAAATTTTCAATTTCAGCAGCTTCTTTTTCTATTTTACTTTTAAGATCTAATATTATACGTTTTGCTGTCTTAGCTCCTATTCCTTTTACAGATTGTAATATTTCTGCTTCTTCATTAGTTATGGCAGAATAAATTTCTTCTACAGACAACGTAGAAAGCATCATGATTGCAGATGCCGGACCTACTCCACTCACAGAAATTAAAAACTCAAATACTGTTCTTTCCGGCTTCGTAATAAAACCATACAATAATTGAGCATCTTCTCGCACCATATGATAAGTATATATTGTAATATTCTCATCTGAGGGTAAATTATCGTAAGTGTTTAAGCTAATATTTACATAATAGCCAACACCTCCACAATCTACCACAACATGCGAAAAACTCTTCTCTACAAGTCTGCCTCTTAACTGCGTTATCATTTAATATTGAATTTTCGGCTAATGTATGAATTTATGTTTAAAAATTATGACATACTTATATTAAATACAAAAGTAACATTTACTTTCATAAAAAAATCCAACTTAAGTTAAATTTTATTTTTATATTTGCAATTCATTCAAAATAGCAACATTTGATTATACTTTTACGTTTTTAATTTCAACGTATGGAATCATTAGAAGACAGCCAATTAGTAAACAAGTACCTAAATGGTTGCGAAGTTGCTCTTTCAGTTATAATCAACAGGCATAAAGACAATCTTTTTAATTTTATATTCTCTAAAGTTTATGATATAGATATCGCAAATGATATTTTTCAGGATACTTTTATAAAAGTTATTATAAAACTAAAAGAAGGAAAATATACAGAAGAAGGGAAATTTCTCCCTTGGCTTATGCGAATTGCTTATAATCAGACAATAGACCATTTTAGGACTCAGAAAAAACTTAATACTGTAAGCGAAAATTGCTTACAGGAGGAATACAGTTTGTTTGATTTTCTTCATTTTACTGAAGAGAATATAGAATCTATAATCATAAAAAATCAGATTGAAGAAGATGTTTTAAGATTGATAGATGTTCTACCAAACGAACAAAGAGAGGTTTTAGAACTAAGAATATTTAAAGGATTAAGCTTTAAAGAAATTGCAGAAGACACCGGTGTAAGTATTAATACAGCACTTGGCAGGATGCGATATGCCGTAATAAATCTTAGAAAATTTATAGAAGAAAATAATATTATTTTAACTCCGTAACAATAATTAATAAGACTTCTACGTTTCTTTTAAATAAAACAAATTTAAATAAAAACTGTATGAAGCAATTTTACTCTTTAAAAACCAAAAAAAAATTGTCTCCTAAAAAGGAAACAATTCAATTTTTACTTAATTTTTCCAAGGCTTATAAAGCTGTAAAAACAAAAAGAAAGGTAGAGCTAATTTGTTTAAACTAAAACAAAACTTACCTCAGATAAAATAGTTTATAATTTATTTTCTCTGAGGTAACTTATCTTATAATTAAACATCTGAGCCATTTTCCCTGCTCGCCAAGAAGCTTCTTCTTTTTTTTCACCCTCAAAATGCTCATCTAAATTAGCATTAAAAATCTCCACCCAATGTTCAAAATGCTCAGTTTCTACGGGCATTGTAGCATGCGGAGAAAAAGGACTTCCGTAATAAGTATGCTCATCTAACAAAATAGTTTGCCAAAAACGATACATCTTTTCTAAATGTTCCGGCCACCTATCACCTATCCGCTCATTAAAAATAGGGCCTAAAAGCTCATCTTTTCTAATCTTTGCATAGAAAGAATTCACCATTAATTTTATATTATCTAAAGTATCTAAATCTGGTTTTGTCATAATTCTTAATATTATTTCATTAAAATTAATATTGGAACGAAGATACAATTAAATATCATTTCTTAACGATTAAGAATAATTTTTCTATCTTTAGACTTTAAAAATAACAGAAACTCGGAAAATGCAACCATTTTATTCCATCGCTTTTTATAATGTAGAAAACTTGTTTGATACGTATGACGATCCAAATACGTACGATGACGATTTTACACCGGAAGGCTCAAAACAATGGACAAGAAAAAGATACCGAAATAAACTGGGTAAATTAGGAAAAGCCATCTCAGAAATAGGGAAAAGAAAAATAGGTTTCCCGCCAAGTATTGTAGCATTGGCAGAAGTTGAGAATAAAACAGTTTTAAGAGATTTACTCAACATTTCTCATTTAAAGAAAACACCTTACAGATATATACATTTTGATTCTTTGGACGAGCGTGGGGTAGATGTTGCGTTGCTTTACAACTCAGACGAGTTCCGAGTAAATCATGCAGAACCTATTCGTCCGCCTCACTTTATAGATGACAAAGGTATAGAAGATTTTACGCGTGATGTTTTATATGTAAACGGGAAGTTGCAAGACTCTCTTATTCATATTTTTGTAGTTCATTTGCCTTCACAAAGGAATCAAAACATTAATCAAGCAAAAAGAGATGCGATCGCACAGCAAATAAAATCAAAAATAGATTATATTTTATCCGACGAAGAAAACCCTTTAATTGTAATTTTAGGCGATTTTAATGCAAATCCCGACGATAATACATTATATAAATACTTTAAATCTGTAGGGAATCACCTTAAACAAAACTCCACTCAGTTCTTCAACCCGATGGAGCTATTAATGTCAGAAAATAAATTCACTACTTTACACAGAAGAAAATGGATTTTATATGACCAAATGTTATTTTCCAAAAGTTTTACAGATAGCGATACAGCCCTCAATCTTATAGATACAGAAATATTCAATCCGTATTTTTTACAAGAATGGAACAGGAAATATAAAGGTCAGCCATTTAGAACCTACATCGGACGAAAATATATAGGTGGTTACAGCGATCATTTTCCGATTTACAGTATATTGAAAATTAAATAAACAAAATAATATGAAAGCATTAAAAAACTACATGGATTCTACTTATCTTAAAAAGCCCGAGCAATCAGGTTTGAGTGAGCAGGAGACCTACGATAAAGTAATAGACCTTTGTAAAGAAGCAATAGTAGAAGGCTTTTATGCCGTAATGATTCGCCCTGAATACGTTTCAATTGTAAAAGAATTCTTCACTAAATATGAAGCTCCTACAAAAATAGGGACAGTGATAGGATTCCATGAAGGAACTTACTCTATTGAGGATAAATTAGCTGAGGCTAAAAAAGCGATAGAAGACGGAGCAGATGATTTAGACTTTGTTGTAAATTACGAAGCCTTCAAAAAAGGAAATATAGATTTAGTAAGAAAAGAAATTGAAGACTGTACTCGATTAGTTTTAGAAAATGGAAAAGTTGCTAAATGGATTATTGAAACCGCTGCTTTAACAGACAAACAAATCGCGGATATTACAAGCCTGATAAGAGATGTTGTGGAATGGAACTTTGAGGGGAAAGAGGCTAATGTCTTTGTTAAATCTTCTACAGGATTCTACAAAACCGAAGGCGATAAACCTAACGGAGCTACTCCGGAAAATATTAAAATAATGGCTGAACACTCAGGGAAATTACCCGTGAAAGCAGCAGGTGGTGTTCGTAGCGCGAAAGATGCTAGAGATATGATTGGTTTAGGCGTTACCAGAATTGGAACTTCCTCTGCTAAAAAAATATGCGACGGAGAAAAAATAGACGGCAGTTATTAATTACAAATCATCTATAAATACAAAAAGGGAAACAATTAACGTTTCCTTTTTTTATTCAATAAACCCTGAATATCAAAAATTTTATAAAAAATAATTATATTTGTTATATGCTAACAGAAAGTCAAATAGATATCATTATTCAAACAATGAAACCTTTTAACCCTACCAAGATAGGGGTATTTGGCTCTGTAGCTAGAAATGAAGCTACGGAAAATAGCGATATAGATATTTTATATCAATTCCAAAATACTGTTGGACTATTTAAACTAATAAAGTTAAAACAAGACTTAGAAAAAAAGCTAAATAAAAAAGTAGATTTAGTTTCGGAGAAATATATAAACCCCAAATTAAAACCCTATATAATTAATGATTTGAATATAATATATGGAGGTTAATAAAAATCTATTCAGATTAGAACATATGCAAGATTGTATCCATAGAATAGAGTTCTTAGTTAAAAAAATTCAAACCTTTAATAGTTTTGAAGAGAATTGGGTGGAACAAGATGCTATGATTAGAAACTTTGAGATTATAGGAGAGGCCTCAAATCATATTTCAAAAGACCTTAAAGAAAAATATCCTGATTTAGCATGGAATGAAATGAGAGGAATGAGAAATTTTATGACTCATGAGTATTTTGGGTTACAATTAGATACTATTTGGGAAACTGCCGTTCATGACATTCCTTTTTTAAAATTAGAAATTGCTAAAATAATAAGTGATCTAAAGGAACAGTAAGCCTTTATTCATTATAAACTAAACAAGATTAATAAAAACTCTAAGAAATAAACTTAAAAGAAAAATCCCTTTCCTCATAAATTAATTAATGCTTAACTTTGCCGAATGCAAAAATATTTAATCGTAGGCTTAGGCAACAAAGGAGAGAAATACGAAAACACTCGCCACAACATCGGTTTTATGATTTTAGATGAAGTAGCTCGTCAAATTGAAAAGAATTTTGAGCCTTCTAATTTTGGCGATATTATTCAATTTAAATATAAAGCCAGACCGGTTACCCTTTTAAAGCCTGATACTTTTATGAATTTAAGTGGAAAAGCTGTTGTTTATTGGGCAAAAAAAGAAGGAATTTCAGTGGAGAATATTTTAGTAGTTACAGATGACCTCAACTTACCGTTCGGGACAATCAGAATGAGAGGAAAAGGAAGTGATGGTGGACATAACGGATTAAAAAACATTCAAGATTTATTGAATACTACCAAATACCCCAAATTACGATTCGGGATTGGAGATGAATTTTCTAAAGGACACCAAATAGATTACGTTCTCGGCGAATGGAACGCATCCGAAAAAGAACGATTACAAGAGCGATTAAGCAAATCTGCAGAGGCTTGCCTTAGTTTTGTTTTTGCAGGTCTATCAAATACTATGAATACATTTAACGGAAAATAATGAATACAATAAAAAAAGGACTTAGTTTTTTATGGAAATGTTGGTTTGTATTAATCACAATCATTTTCTCATTTATATTTACAGTTTTTCTTATTTACCCGTTTACGTTTCGGGATAAAGACTACAAAAGGTGCTACTTCTTTATGAGAGGCTGGGGGCTTACCATTTTCTATCTTAGTGGTTTATGGTATGTTTTTAAAGGGCAACCTTTAGACAAAAATCAGCAATATATTATTGTAGCCAACCATACTTCTTTCATGGACATTATGCTAATGTTTACTGTAATTAAAAACCCTATGATGTTTGTAGGAAAAGCAGAACTTGCAAAGTTTCCTATTTTTGGAGCAGTTTATAAAAGAACAGCTATTTTGGTAGACAGAAAAAGTAAACGAAGCAGAGCCGAAGTATTCAAAAAGGCAGCTGAGAAAATCGAAAAAGGCTTTTCTATATGCGTATTCCCTGAGGGTGGTGTTCCTGATGATACTTCTATTACTTTAGATAATTTTAAAAATGGAGCTTTTACCATGAGCATAGAACATAATTTACCAATGGCAGTACATACCATTTGCGGAATGAAAGAACGCATGCCGTATGATTGGTTTACAGGACTTCCCGGAAAAATCAAAGTATTTAGAAATGAAGTCATTCCTGCCGGGACTTATACTAAAGAAACCATCAATGATTTTAAAAAACATGTCTATGACAGTATTTATAATCAATTAACGGAGTGTAAGAAATAAATCTTTTTCTTAATGGATATAAAGAAACCGGTGCTTTTTAAACACCGGATTTTTAATAAAAATTAAAAACTATTTTATCATAATAATTAAGCTATTAAAAATATACTTTTCCTATTTCTTCACCATAATAGATCAATATCACTCCTTACCTACCAACTAAGACCATTATGGACATAAAAAAAATGAATATTTTATTTATTCAATAATTGCTGAACAAGTGATTTTAGTTCTTGTACATCGGATTTCAACTCTTTAATCTCAGCATCTTTTGCTTTTAAAGCTTTCTCTTGCTCTATCGTATGCAAATACAACTCCTCAATTTTCTCTACGTTGGTTAATTGTGTATCCATGATATCTATATAACCTTGTGCTTTAATTTCTTTTGCAGAAACATAACCTGGTAAATGACCATTCGCTTTTACATAGTCTTCTACTTGACTTAAATTCGCAAAATTATAATCTGCTTTAGAGGTAGAAGTTCCTGTGTAATAGTTTTCAAATACATAATCTGGGAAGATAGTTGCTCCGTTGGTTCCTCTAAATGCAGTAGCTAATATTTTACCATTATCATCTATGCTTACTATATTATTTGTACGTGGATTTCCTTCTGAATTTACAGTTAAGTTAACTGTATTATTGCTTGGGTCTTCTACCCATTTAGCCGATAGATTACTTGGAATTGCTTGCGTAGACAATACCCCATCTTCGTTAGCTACCACCATACGGGTGTTACTTCCTTTTAATTGACCAAATCGGATATTACCTTTTTTAGTATAAACTGCATAATCTTCTGAAGAGGTAGAACTTCCTACATTATCTATATATAACCCATAATTAGCAGTTTTACCATTGGCTATTGCATCTAAATGTACTCCATACATTTGGTCTGCAGTCCAATTTGTTTTATCACTATTATAAAATTTAAATACAAACATACGATCTAACTCTACATCTGTTTCAGAAGTAATTGCTGACTCATTTAAATATGCATCTTTTAGCTTCCCTCCTTGTGTAAGCACTAAATGATTTCTATTTAAATAAGCATCATTCTGAGAAAAATCACTTCCTATTTTCACCAAATTAGAGTTTCCATAGATACGCTTATCTAATGATATCGCTACATTTCTTGGGATATCTACTTGTGAATTATAACCATACACATTACCATCAAGAGTTACATTCTCATTAACCCATACTCTATTTCTAACACCTGCTACCTCTTCTTTTAATGTTGCATATTTAGCTAATGTTATACCATTATCAAAACCTCTCATTATTTTCACTTCATGTGAAGATGGTGAACCATTAGGGAAATATTTAGATGTTATCTGACTATCTACTCCTCTAATTGTATTTACTGTTCCATAATTTGAAAATTGAGCTGTAATTGCTGTAGCCGATTCAACCACTGAACCTGAGTTAACTAACACTCTACCTGATAAAGCATTAGCATTATCTACAGTAGTGTTATGAGTTTCATCTCCTATATTTACCAAAGAGTTTGCCCCCCTAACATTCTGCATATGTGCATTTGAAAAGTGATTTGTTAAAATCACTAAACCTTCTATTCCTCCTTTAGCAATAGGAGAAGTAACATCCTTTGTAGTTAAAGCTACACTATTACCTGTATAAAATACATAGTTACCACCAAATGAAGCTACATTATCTTCTCTAAGAATATTATTAAACTGAGAAAAAGTAGTTCTTCCTTGAGGTAATACATCAGAAGAAACGGCTACTGAATAAGGAATCTCACCTGCTTTATAAAATTGATTAAAATCCAAACCAAACCAAGGAGTTATTCTACCATCATCATCTGTAACTTCTCCTAAATTTATATTAAATTTTCTATTTGAATTATATCCTATAAAATCATTATTATCTAAAGCTGGTTTTAAATAGGTTTCCATAACCCCTTGATTATCTCTTTGCCTCCATGATGAAGTAAATTTAGATGTTTCTCCTCCTATAATTAACTTACCATCTGTATCCACAGCTAATAAACGCTCTGAAGAAGCTGAAGTATCTTTGAATTTTCCAAAACGTATATCCCCTTTTTTGGTATAAATAGAATAATTGTTGGTAGCAATATCATTTCCTATATCATCTATATACAACCCATAATTGGAAGTTTGTCCGTTAGTAATAGAACTTAAGAATACTCCATAGATTTGATTAGCCGTCCATCTATCTCGATTATAATTACGGAAATCAAAACCATAAACATTTTCCGCTACGGAAGTTCCTGTACCCGGAGAGGTAATAGATGCTTGTGTTAAATATACATTTTTAGCTACCGCACCATCTTTTAATTCAAAAATATTTCTATTTAAGTGCATGTCATTTTGGGACAGGTCACTTGAAAGACCTAATATATTGTAATTACCAAAGACCGTCTTATCAGCAGCCATTGTAACATTTTCTGATATATTTACTCTTGAAGTTATACCAGACACTAAGCTTTCTACGCTTGCGTTAGGAGACACCGTTACACTATTATCTATCCCCCGCATGGTTTGGATTGTGTGAGCAGGATAAGTATCCGTTTCATCTTTAGATTGAGATGAAATATAATTATTAATTCCTCTCATATTATCTACTATTCCATAATTACTAATGGTAGTAGACAGACCAACCGATGATTTCACAACAGAGCCTGTATTAATTACATTTTGGCCAAAGATCGCACTAAGATCCTCTACGGTCGCAATGTGATCTTTATCACCTACAGTCGCTACAGAAGAAAGTGAATTTAACTTTTCTAAGTTTCCATTTGAGAAATGATTTGCTTTAACCCACAATCCTTCTATGCTTGCTAATGGAGAGGCAACATCTTTACTCGAAAAAACTATACTATGCCCTGTATATCTTTCTACCTCGTTATTAGCTGAAACATAATCTTCTTTAAGCACATCATTAAACTGAGAAAAGAAAGCTTGTTTCCATGTTCCTGTTTGATAGACCCCAATTAATTCTAATTGATCTTGTGAAGGAAGAGCTTCTGAAGATATAGAGACCGAATAAGGTATTTGCCCTGATTTATAATACTGAAATTTTTCATTTGTATTAAAAGGAGCTATTATTCCATCAGCATCTGTAACTTGTCCCAAATTTAATTGGTATTTTCTATTGCTATTATACCCTACAAAATCATTATTAGCTAATGCCGGTTTTAAATAGGTTTCGGTAATTCCATTTACTTGGCGTTGTGCCCATAAACTTGCATTGGCTTCTGAGTCTCCTAAACGAACCCATGTTCCACCTTGTAAAGTATTACTGTCATTCTTATAATAATAGAACCCTCGGCTTACAGGAGTTCCGCCTATAGCGGCTGTTCCACTTTCAGTGTTATACACTATCATCCCATCTAATCGGTTTGGAAATGAAGTAGGTAATCCTTGTACAGGTGCTTTTAAGGTGGTTAAGTTCACCAAGTTGGTTCTTGGAAATACCAATCCTTTCCCTTCATTAGTTGTATTATTCCAAGGAATATAAGAAGAGGCATCTAAAAAAGCTGATGTACCACTAATTGATTTATTAACAGGGGTTAAATTATTTCGTACCTGTGCCTGTCCTGCATATAAAGCAGAGACTGCCAGTAATGTTGTATATATTTTTTTCATTGTTTTTAATTTTAAGGATTAATATGAATTTTTAGTTACCCAAACACCATCTACACTAATAATACATGTTCCATAACCCGGTTGGACAGTTCCTCCATTTCCATCAGCTCCCGTTGCAAAACCTCCTGAACCTGAGTTAAAGAAACAAAGTTCTCTTCCTTGGTTAGTTGCATTAGCTACAGGAACATTAATATCTCCTCCATTTGGATTTATCAAATTGATAAAGAAATCAGTATCTGAAATATCTATGGAAGTTCCGTTATCTGTACGAGCATTTCTATATACAGCAGATTTACTGGTGTCTCCTACTTTTACCCAGATATTATTATCATAATAATAAAATCCATTTGCATCTATTTTAGATACTTTATCATTCGAACCTGAGTAGGTAGCTCCTTCTACATATACCATTGTTCCTTCTACTAAATTCCCATCAGCTATATTTGCTACTCGCTCTTTTGTTAACTTAGGAACTAATATTCCTTCATTTGTTGTAGCATTTGTTGCTGCATTGTCACTGCTAGGTTGAATCTCCAATGTTGCCGATGGAGCTTCTACATTAATACCTACTGTTCCGTTTTGTTGTCCAAAAGCTATTGCTCCCAGTCCCAAAAAGAACATTGTACTTAATTTGTAAATCTGTTTTTTCATAATTCTTAAATTTTAATTGTGAATATTTATTTTGTTTTTATTTGTTTATTTATTGTTTTTTAGCTTTTTAATTTTTTCATATGAGACTCTGAAATAAATTCAGAGTGACACGCGTCTGTCATACCAATCTTGTTTCAGTATCACACTTGGTAAGGATGCACGTTTTTCTGTTTTCACGTCATTGCGAGGAACGAAGCAATCTTTGATATTTGTTTGGGATTGCCACGAGCAAGCTCTCACAATGACGTGTGTTTTTGCTCTGTTTATTTTTGTGTGCAACACCCCTATAATCCCCTCAAGGGGATATTTAGCAGTATTTATTCCTACTGTCATGCCAACCTTGTTTCAGCATCGCATCCGGTAATGACATACATTTTTCTGTTTTCACGTCATTGCGAGGAACGAAGCAATCTCTGAATAGATTTGTTAGGGATTGCCACGAGCAAGCTCTCACAATGACGTGCGTGATATCACTTCTTCCACTGATGAATACTGTATTTTTTAATTTTTCATTATTAATTTTTAATTTAAAAAAAGAGCCTGCTCCCCCAACACACACAAAGGAGAACAGGCATACAGCCGAGTATGAGAAACATTTTACTTTAAAACTTTCCTCGGCTGCTGTGAATAAGATTAATTCTATGCTTAAAAAAATAAACATAAAAAAAGCCGTGCTTCCCTTTGATAGGGAAACACGACTCATTTTTTTTGCTAAAAATAATTTTAGACTATTTGTATATCTTGTAAAATTTCTATAAACTAACGCACACGCATAATTATACTGTGTGTGTGTGTGTGTGTGTGTGTGTTTACACAATTTCTAAAACTGCGCAAATCTAAAATGTTAAAGTTTATATTTATTTCTTTTTTACTCATATCTTGTAATGCCACAAATGTAAGTACTAATTTTCACTTAACAAAATCTTATATATAAAAACACCTCTCCTCTGTTAAAACATTGTGGAATAATTATACAGTAGAATGTAGATAAGTCAAAAAAAATTCCGAAATTTGGCTTTTAATGTTTACAGGGTATTTTACACCTAACCAAAGTAGATAAACAGATATAATGAGTGACGCACTAAAACACGAATGTGGAATCGCTCTTTTGCGATTATTAAAACCTCTTTCCTATTACAAAGAAAAATATGGAAACGCTTTTTACGCCATAGATAAAATGTACCTAATGCTGGAAAAACAGCACAACAGAGGGCAAGACGGCGCAGGACTGGCAAGTATAAAACTTAATATGCAACCCGGCGAAAGATACATTAGCCGTGCAAGGTCTAATGACATCAATCCTATAAAAGATGTCTTTACTCAAATTAATGAGAGTATCCAACGTCGAGTAAAGAAAAACCCTGATGCCCTTAATGACATGGAGCTTCTAAAAAAAACTGCACCTTATATAGGTGAGGTTTTCTTGGGACATGTAAGATACGGAACTTATGGGGTTAACAGCATAGAATCTGTTCATCCGTTTTTACGTCAAAATAACTGGAAAGCTCGTAACTTATTAGTGGCAGGAAACTTCAATCTTACTAATGTAGACGAACTTTTTCAAAACTTAATAGATTTAGGTCAACACCCGAAAGCCAAAGCAGATACAGTTACCGTAATGGAGAAAATCGGGCATTTTTTAGACGAGCAAGTCAATGAATTATATTTTGATTTAAAAAAAGAAGGTTTTTCTAAAATAGAAGCATCTGCAGAAATTGCTAACCGCATAAGTGTTTCTAAAATACTAACTCGTTCCGCTAAAAACTGGGATGGCGGTTATGCTATGGCAGGAATGTTTGGGCATGGAGACGCCTTTGTTTTAAGAGACCCGGCAGGGATTCGTCCGGCATATTATTATGTAGATGACGAAATTGCAATTGTAGCATCGGAACGTCCCGTAATTCAAACCGTATTTAATGTTGGCTTTAATGATGTAAAAGAATTAAATCCGGGAGAAGCCATTATTATAAAACATTACGGAGAGGTAAAACTCAGACAAATCTTAGAGCCATTAGAGAAAAAAGCTTGTTCTTTTGAACGGATTTATTTCTCTCGTGGAAGTGATGCCGAAATCTACGAAGAAAGAAAAGAATTAGGACGTTTATTAATAGATCAAGTCTTAGAAGCAATTGACGGTGACATTCACCATACGGTTTTCTCTTATATCCCAAATACTGCAGAAGCATCTTATTTTGGATTGGTAGAGGCCGCAAACGATGAGCTCAACCATGAGAAAACGGAAATGATTATGCAAGAGAAGGTAGACATTACCGATAAACGCATTAAAGAAATACTTTCCACTAAAATCCGTTCAGAGAAAATAGCGATTAAAGATGCTAAGTTGAGGACATTCATCACACAAGACAACGCGAGAGATGACATGGTAGCTCACGTATATGATGTAACTTACGGAGTCGTGAAACCTGATGATAATCTTGTAATTATAGATGATAGTATTGTCCGTGGAACAACTTTAAGAAATAGTATCATTCGTATATTAGATCGTGTTCACCCTAAGAGAATTGTCGTAATTTCCTCTGCTCCGCAAATTCGCTACCCTGATTGTTACGGAATAGATATGGCTCGTCTGGAAAACCTAATCGCTTTCTCAGCGGCAGAAGCACTGCATAATGAGCGAGGCACAACTTACATAATAGAAGAAGTTTATAAAAAATGTAAAGAAGACGTTCAAAAACCGGATGCAGAAGTAATTAATCATGTAAAAGATTTTTATGCTCCGTTTACCGATAAAGAAATATCAGACAAAATATCTGAACTCCTAACTACTCCGGAAATTAATGCAGAAGTTAAAATCATTTATCAAACTGTAGATAATCTGCATAAAGCTTGTCCTAAAAATTTAGGCGATTGGTACTTTACGGGAGATTATCCGACTGCGGGTGGTAACCGTGTAGCCAACCGAGCTTTTATTAATTACTATGAAGGAAATAATGAAAGAGCTTATTAAAACTAATAAATACAAAACACTAATCTTTTAATCATATCAAAAATGCAAAAAGGAGAATTTTTATACGAAGGGAAAGCAAAACAAATTTATGCTACCGAAAATCCTGAACAGGTAATCGTTCATTACAAAGATGATGCTACTGCCTTTAACGCTCAGAAAAAAGGACAAGTAGAATCTAAAGGAGAAATGAACAACAAGATTACTACATTGATTTATAAATATTTAAATCAAAAAGGAATTCCTACGCATTATATTGAAACTTTAAACGATCGCGACCAGTTGGTAACTAAAGTGAACATTATTCCTATTGAAATGGTCGTTCGTAATTACGTAGCAGGAAGCATGGCTCAGCGTTTAGGCTTAGAAGAAGGAGCTAAAAGCTCTATTACTATTTTTGATTTATGTTACAAAAAAGATGAGTTAGGCGACCCACTTATCAATGATTATCACGCAATTTTATTAGGAGCAGCAACACGAGAAGATTTAGATGAATTGTATGCCATGACGGAGAAAATTAATGAGTACTTAACTGAATTATTCTTAAAAGCAAATTTAATCTTAGCCGATTTTAAAATTGAATTCGGAAAAACCGCTGACGGAAAAATTGTATTGGCAGACGAAATCAGTCCGGATACTTGCCGTTTATGGGACAAAGACACGCTTAAAAAATTAGATAAAGACAGATTTAGACGTGATTTAGGAGAAGTTTCTGAGGCTTATCTTGAAGTCTACGACCGATTAAAAAAAGTTCTTAATTAAGAAATAAATTTTAGGGTGAGCTTATATTGCGAAATAGAGAAATTAATAAAAGAATACAAATCTTTGGGCATTTCAGATGAACTGAACGCCCAAGAATACAGTAATTTGCTCATCTCAAGCCATTCTACCCGAATTGAGAACTCTACGCTTACTTTAGAAGAAAGTGAATCTTTGTTTTTAGATAACATCACACCTAAAGGAAAAAACTTAATGGACACTTTAATGACTAAAGACCATTTTGTAGCTTTTGATTTTGTGATGCAAGAGGCTAAAAAAAGAAGACAAATAGATCTTCCTTTTTTGCAAGAAATTGCAGGAAAAGTAATGAAAAACACAGGGAATATAGTCACTACAGCACTTGGTACAATGGATGCTGCCAAAGGAGATATTCGTAAAGTAGGGGTAAGTGCAGGGACTACTCGGTTTATGGATTATAAAAAAGTAATTCCTTCTCTCGAAAAATTAATTCTTGACCTGAATTATCGATTATCAAATAATAATACACTGAAAGACAAAATAAAAATGTCATACGACGCCCATTACGAACTGGTAACGATTCATCCTTTTATTGATGGAAATGGACGTACCGCTCGGTTATTAATGAATTTTATACAACAATATTTTGGGTTGCCACTATCTTTGGTTTTCGCAGAAGATAAACAAGAATATTATACCGCACTACGTGCTACGAGAGAAAATAAAAACAAATCATATTTCTATGATTTTATGAACCAACAATATATTAAATTTTTACAACAAGAAATAAACTCTTTACAATCATGAGTACATCTTACAAAGACGCCGGAGTAAACAAAGAAGAAGGCTACCAAACGGTACATAAAATTAAAGATGCCGTAGCATCTACTCACACACCCAACGTACTAAACGGAATTGGTTCTTTTGGGGCATTTTACGAATTAGGAAACTATAAAAATCCTGTATTAGTCAGTGGAACAGATGGAGTGGGAACAAAACTCCGCATTGCATTAGACGTAAAAAAACATGATACCGTAGGCGTAGATTGTTTTGCTATGTGTGCCAATGATATTTTGTGCCATGGGGCAAAACCTTTATTTTTCTTAGACTACTTAGCTTGTGGAAAATTAGACAGTGATGTAGCCGCAGAAATTGTAGGTGGAATTGTAGATGCCTGTAAACAAACCAATTGCTCATTAATTGGTGGAGAAACGGCGGAAATGCCCGGAATGTATGAAATCGGAGATTATGATGTTGCCGGATTTTGTGTAGGCGTTGTAGAAAAAGATGAAATTATTGACGGCTCTAAAATCAAAGAAGGAAACACTGTAATTGCTTTGCCGTCAAGCGGTTTCCACAGCAATGGTTTTTCATTAGTTCGTAAAGTATTTACTGATTTTAATGAAGAATGGCAAGGAAAACCTTTGTATGAAACTTTACTTATTCCTACTAAATTATACGGAGCAACAATCACTGCTTTATTAGAGAAAGTGAAAGTAAACGGAATCGCTCATATTACAGGTGGTGGTTTAATCGAAAATGTTCCGCGTATTTTACCAAAAGGATTAGGCGTAGAAATCGAAAAAGCCAAAATTAAAGTTCCTGAAGTCATGCAAGAATTACAAAAAAGAGGAAATATTGCAGAAGATGAAATGTTTGGGACGTTCAATATGGGTGTAGGAATGGTTGTTGTCGTTTCTGAAGAAGACAAAGAAAAAGCGTTACAATCCTTAAAAGCACAAGGAGAAGAAGCTTATGAAATTGGAAAAGTCGTAAATAGTCACGAAGCAATTAAATTAATATAATCTTCGGGAAATCTAAACAATTAGAACTGTCTAATCATTTTACTTCAAAGATTAGCCAGTTTTTTTATTATATATTTATTAATAATATATTAAAAATAAGTAAATGATTAAAATCAATAATAAATAAATCATTGTGTTTTACAATAAACCAATTAATTTTTGTAAAATTGAACTCTCAAAAACATACTTATGGAAATTGCTATTATTTTAATTTTTGTAATAGGTTATTTAATAATAACCTTAGAACACACTCTTAAGCTGGATAAAACTGTTCCGGCTTTAATTATGGCCTCAATTATGTGGGCTATTTTGGCAACAGGCTTATTAACCGTTTTCAAAATTGACGGTGGGCTTGTTCCTGTTTATGAGCATTTAGGTATTGCCGATACTCATGATGCTAAGTTAGAAGCCATAGAAGAAGTCTTACTTCATCACTTAGGAAAAACGGCAGAGATTTTATTTTTCTTGATTGGAGCAATGACTATTGTAGAAATCATTGATTTACACCGAGGTTTCGAAATTATTAAAGAGTTCATTAAAACTCGCAGTAAGGTAAAACTTCTTTGGATTGTAGGTTTCTTGGCCTTCTTCCTTTCTGCAATTATAGACAATTTAACAGCCACTATTGTATTAATTACAATTTTAAGAAAAATTATTCCAAACAAAAACGAAAGACTTTGGTATGCAGGGCTTATCGTAATTGCGGCAAATGCTGGTGGAGCATGGTCTCCAATTGGGGATGTTACTACTACTATGCTGTGGATATCTAAAAAAGTAAGTGTAGGTAAATTAATTGAATATTTAGTATTACCTTCTTTATTATGTTTTGGAATTCCTTTTACCATTGCTTCTTTTCTACCGCCATTCAAAGGTGCTGTTACTCCGGAAGAAGGTAATAACATAAAAAAATTACCAACAAGTGCTACAATGCTTTATTTAGGTTTAGGTATGATTATTTTTGTACCTATATTTAAAACCATTACCCATTTACCTCCTTATGTAGGAATGATGTTCTCATTAGGAGTTGTTTGGTTTGTCGCCGAATATCTAACTAATTTCAAATTTGATTACGGCAAAGGTACAGTAGAAGAAATTTCTGAAAGAAAAAGATCATTCTCAGCTCATAAAGCTTTAGGGAAAATAGAGATGTCCAGTATTTTATTCTTCTTAGGAATTCTAATGGCCGTAGCCGTTTTAGAGAGTTTAGGAATTCTATTTAATTTTGCCGATTGGTTAAACACTACCATTCCTCAACAAGAAATCGTAGTACTATTATTAGGAGTAGGCTCCGCAGTTATAGACAATGTACCATTAGTAGCCGCCTCAATCGGAATGTTTGCTGAGCCATTAGACTCTGAACTATGGCACTTTATCGCATATGCTGCCGGAACAGGAGGATCTATGTTAATCATTGGATCTGCTGCCGGAGTTGCTGCAATGGGTATGGAAAAAATAGACTTTTTTTGGTATCTTAAAAATATATCTTGGTTAGCAATCATTGGATTCTTATCAGGTTCATTATTGATTATCGCTTTTAAACATTTAGGAATGTACGAAAGTGTGGAACCTGTTGCTGTTTTATTACAACAAGTAAAATAATGCAACAGATTTTATTAGAAAATATAAAAATCTATGCTTTCCATGGTTGCTTACCGGAAGAGAATATTATAGGTTCTTGGTATTTGATTGATTTATGTGTAGAAGCCGATTTAGAAAAAGCAGGTGAAACAGATTGTTTAAATTATACAATTAACTACGCCACACTATCGGAAATCATTCATAACCGAATGGCTAAAAAAAGTAATTTATTAGAAACGGTTTGCTACGATATTTTAAATGAAATAGGAAATGTTTCAGATTTAATTCACTCGGCAAAAATAAAAGTTTCTAAGATTAGTCCACCAATGCCGGGCAATATAGAAAAAGCAAGTGTTGTTTTTTCTAAAAAATACAAATAATTGAAGAAGGACTACCGTTTGGTAGTCTTTTTTTGAATAAAAAAATTTTTATAACTTTTTTGGTGTATTTTTACTCTAATGAAATCAAAATATTTAATACTTTCTGTTTTATTTATAACATTAGGTTTTACGGCGTGTCAGGATAACGAAGATATGCCCGCTGAAAAAATAGAGAAAAAAGAAAATCCGACAAGCGAAGAAAAAGGAATGTTTGCAACTAATGACGGTAGTTTTAAACCTCTTAGTGAAGACGGAAACACAGCTCTTAAGACATTATTGCCAAAGGTGGATATTAATAGGCTAAACACACGAGAGCCACTCGTTATCACAGAAAATCAATACAAAGAAATTGCAGATTATACCGCTAAAGAAATTGTGAAAGATGCTAAAGGAATGGAAGCCTTTAAACGTATATTTAATTGGATTACAAAAAATGTAAAACATACGCCAAGCGACAATAATCCGTACGCTGTTTTTAAAAATAAAAAAGCCATTTGCTATGGTTTTTCTAACCTTACAAAAACAATGATGCTCTCTCAAGGACTTCCGTGTATGGTTGTTACAGGCTATCTTTACGGAACTCTGGCTCACTCTTGGAACTACGCTTTTGTAGACGGAAAATGGATAGTTATAGACACCACAAATGGTGGATGGTTCTTTATGGATGAAATTCAAAAATACAAACATTTACACTCTCATATTACAGATATTTCTTTGTTTGAGGACGAAAACTTTGTTTATAATTACGAGGACGGACTTAACATTACCAAAATAAAAATCAACAAAGAAATTTTATCTATTCCGTATGGAACAAGTGGCTATATCATCAATGTTTTTAATCCTCGCTCAGAAATACCAAAAGATGTAAAACAGTTGTACATCAGCGATAATATTACATATACGGGAGAGAACTCTTTCGGACTTTCTAAAATGGATAAAAGTTTAGAGGAAATTTATGTAAAAAACACCAACAAAAAGTTTGAATCTTATAAAAACGTACTTTATTTAAAAGGCAAAGATATTCCTGAGCATATTCCTGCAATGATGAAGAAATTGGAACTAAAACCAATTAAAACAGTCGGGAAAAATACGGTTTATAATCACTCAAATCTCGAAGAGATTATTTTCTCCGGAGGAACGCTCAAAATAGAGGCTTATGCTGTAGAAAATTGCCCTAAAGTTTCTAAAATAACGATTCCTAAAAATACCGAATTAGACGACAGAGCTTTCGTTAATGTTGGAAAAGATTTACAAATCATAAAAAAATAAATCAATAAGTTATTCCTAAAAACAGTATTTGATTTTGGTATATTTGCAGAAATCATTCAAATGAATTTTTTAGATTTAATTTTAGGAATACCTCTATTATACGGATTTTACACAGGATACACCAAAGGAATATTCAGACAAGTTGCAGGAATTATAGGGTTATTTATAGCTGTATTTTTTGGGCTTAAATACTCTCACTTTATCGGTCAGCTTTTAAGCAGTGTGGGAGTTACGTCCGGTAAAATTGCACCTATTTTAAGTTTTGCCATTGCTTTTTTATTAATCTTAATCATTATAAATCTTGCAGGAAAAACCCTTCGGAAGTTGAGTAAAAGTATCGGAGTTGGCTTTTTTGAAAATCTTTTAGGGGCTTTTTTCGGATTACTGAAATTCTACTTGATTTTAATAGTTTTTCTATTTTTCACTATAAAACTCAACAATAAATTTGAATTTTTCTCACCTCAAGTCTTAAAAGAAAGTGTAATTTATCCTTATTTTGAAATAGGTTTTTCACCATTGCAAAACCTTTGGAATAAATTAATAAACTAACAATTAAAATGATTAATATAAAAGATATTTTAAACATTTCTTCTAATGCCGATTTTAAAGAACAAACATTAAAAGTCTTTAAATTCCAAGCAGAAAATTGCGATATTTATAAAAGATTTTTAAATTTTCTAAACATAAACCCTAATGAGATAAATTCAATAGAGGAAATTCCTTTTATGCCTATTTCCTTTTTTAAGAGTTTTAAAATCTTAACCCAAGTTGATTCTTACGAGAAAATATTTACCAGTTCAGGGACAACGGGCGAAAACACAAGCCGACATTTCGTACATCAATTATCGGTTTATCATAAGGAATTAGATGCCGGTTTTAAGCACTTTTTCGGGAATTACGAAGATTACCATATCTTTTCTCTCCTTCCTGCCTATGCGGAAAGAACAGGCTCTTCTCTAATTGAAATGGTGGAGTATTGGAAAAAACAAACGAAACAGCCCGCAAGTGAGCATTATTTATACAATCACAAAAAATTATACGAAGATTTACTAAAAGCTCAATCCGAAAAAAAGAAGATTATTTTAATTGGAGTTTCTTTTGCCTTAATCGATTTTGCCGAATCTTTTCCATTTGAAATGAAAAATACAATTTTGATAGAAACAGGTGGAATGAAAGGCAGAAAAAAGGAAATCACACGCGAGGAATTACATTCAATATTAAAAGATGCCTTTAAATTAGATAAGATTTACTCGGAATATGGAATGACAGAACTGCTTTCTCAAGCATATTCTACGGGCGAACAATTATTTTCCACTCCACCATGGATGCGGATTTTACTTCGTGACACAGAAGACCCACTAAGCCTTGTCCCACACGGGAAAACAGGCGGTATAAACGTAATTGATTTAGCAAACCTCTATTCTTGCAGTTTTATTGCCACAGATGATTTAGGCAGAATGCACGACAATAATCAATTTGAAATCTTAGGCAGATTTGATAACAGCGATGTGCGTGGTTGTAATTTAATGGTGGTGGGGTAAAATAGGTTAAACTAAACTTCCTATACCTTTTTTATTCGTACTATTTTCATACTAAAACCAGAGAAATATTACACATAGGTTAGACATACCTTTTCCAATCAATCTCTTAATAACAAAATTCCAATAGGATTATAAGTGAGGCATTAGGACATAGAAATATTAAAACAACAGAAAGATATATTGGTAGTTTTTACAATAAAAATAGAGCTGTATATTCTAAAAAGATTACAGATTTCATTCAATAACCATAAAAAGGTTTATGATTAATATAAGTAAAAAAAAATAACTAAATTAGCCCTATGACAACAGATGCACTAAAAATTAACTTAGCACAAAAAATATTATCCCTTGATGATAGTATTTTATTAGAGAAAATAAAAGACCTTTTAAAAGTAGAAGATACAAGCGTGTATTATACTACTACAGGAGAGGCTCTAACAGAAAAAGCGTTTATTGCTGAAATGGATAATCAGCAAGAGAGAATAAAAAAAGGCGAAGCTAAATTTCACTCAATAGAAGACGTAAGAAAAAAGGTATTACATGCGAGTCGTTTGGGAGAATAGTGCTTTAGAAGATTTAGAAAACGCTATAAATTATATTGCAAACAAGAGTCCTCAGAACGCAGTAAAAGTTTTAGATACATTATTAGCATTGTCTGAATCTTTAGTTAATATGCCGTATAAATATCCTAAAGAGCCTCATTACAATAAAGAGTCTATTCGCTTTGTTGCTAAATGGAGCTTTAAAATGATTTATCAGGTAGATGATAATCAAATAATTGTATTGAGGTTATTTAATACATATCAAGACCCTAATAAACTTTATAAGCTTGAATGATTTAGAAAAATACTTCAACATTTCTTTCCCTTTCTTAGTCAATAGTGAATACGACTTAGATGAGGTTATACTTAATTTTGGTTATTCAAATGATGAAATGGATTCTAAAGAAAACCACAAGAAACTTTGTCGTAAGTATTATGAGTTAAAATTTACCTCAGAGGGTATTCAAAAACAAGAAATCAATGAAGAAAAAGCAAAAGGAAAAACAATAAGGGATAATTTGTTTTCTTACGATCTGGCTAATCCTGAAGATGATTACTATTTCTCTACCCTTAACTATAATGAAGTAAATAAAATTGATATCTGTAATAAACTTTATATGTTTTTTTCTTATCATCATATCCAAATAATTGAAAATTGCTACGATGAGATTAATAAATTCTTAATTGAGGCTAAAACAGATACTCAAGCAAATGTTTTTTTAGAAGCTGTCATTAAAACTATACATTACTCAAACTTTTATTTAAATGACATTCTTAAATCTAAAAATATAAATAAAATTCAAAAATACACATCTGAACAGCTTATTGAATTTAATAAAGATTTATTAGATACAATCAAAGACAGACTAAAAAATATATTTCCGCACATACTGGAAAATACAGCTATTGAGGAAAACACAAAACAAGAAAAAGAAAACAAACTTAGAAAGACCTTTATCTATAAATTTGGCTCTTTATTAGCCGAAAAAGTAATTCAAATAGATAGTGAATATTATCAGTATAGAGGAACCCAATATGAATCCGCAAATGCTTTAGCAAAAAAAGAAGCTCTTAATCTTGGGGTTTCCGTAAGCACATTATCTTCCCATTTAAGCCAAACAAAGGGAGGGAGTGGCCATAAAAATAACCTTTTCCATATAAAACAATTTAAATATATTGAGTTAATAATCGAAGACTTTAGAAAGGCTAAAAAAGATATATCTCCCCTTTTTATGGAAAAATATGAAGAACTAAAAAAACAAGTAGAAGAAAATTATACCTAGATTATACCGTATAATTCTGGTATAACAGAACCTGAAAATACATTTGCCTCATTAAATAATTAAAAATATTAAATAATGAGAAAATTAACTTTTTCAGAATTATCAGTTGAAGAACTGAAAGAACTTATAAGAGAATGTATAATCTCAGTAATACCTCACTTAAAAACAGACAAAGCCCCTGAGGAGAAAGAATTTTATACTTTAAAAGAGACAGCTAAGATTTTAGATATTGCTGAGAGTACAATGTATGCTTTAAATAGAAAAAACATTATTCCGTATTACAAATTTGCAGGAAAATGCCATTACCAAAAATCAGATATTCATGATGCTATAAAAGATAACAAGATTAAATCAATATCTGAGATTGAGAAAGAAGCAAATAATTGGCGTTCAAATCAAAAAAGAAAGGGTCATGTACGATAATATTAAAATTTCTATTAAAGAGAAACATTCCTTTGAGGAAATAATATATAACGAGTTTCCTGATTTTAATTTCACAATTAACAATGGGGAAATTAAGAATAAAAAGAATACTAATGCTTCTATTTATCCTATAAAAGGTAATATAGACTCTATGTCGTATGTTATAAATAAACATACAGCATACATAGAAAGTTCATTACATAAGTATTATAATTTAGCAAAGACACAAGAGAATATTAATTATAATAATTTTACTTTCTGTCAAGCAATAGAAAGCTTAGAGAGATTTAGAAAAACCTTTAAATCTTATGATTTTTCAGATACCAAAATTACATCATTAGAATTTGGGTTTAATATAAAAATGGAGAGCTCTGTAAAAGAAATTATAGAAAAAAACTTTCTATTATATAAGTTTAGACCTCATTATGTCTACGAGAATAAAAAAGACTTTATAATGAAAAAATTCAAATCGGGAAATTATCTTTTTAAGATTTATGACAAAGGCAGACAGAACAATCTGGATTATGAGTTGATAAGGATAGAGATAAAATACAATTCCAAAGAGTTAAAAAAACTAAAGATAATTGACTATTATGATTTATATGAACCTGAAAAGGTAAAAAATTTATTCAATGACTTTAAAGAAAAGTTTGAGCATTTTATAATTGTAGACACTCGTTTTAATAATAAATTATCAAAGCAAGAAATAGAAAGCATAGGAAATAAATTAGAATATTCTTACTGGAAAAGGAAAGATATTTCTTACTCTACAAAATACCGACACAAAAAACAGTTCTTTTCATTACTAAAAGAAAAAGGATTAACCAATATTTCTGAATTATTAAAAGAAAAAATATCTCAAAAAATTAATCTCCTTTCTGAAAGTTGTAAAGACTTAAATAACTTACTTCAAAATTAAAAGATAAAAATGAAAGATTTTCCTATAGTATGGTGTAAGGAAAACCTTTCATTATCATAATTAAGTAAAAGGTGTAAACGCACATAAATAACCTCTATTTTTATTTAATTAGGGTCTTATATATAACCCATAGAAAAAAGAAGTTTCTTTATTAAGATTATACGACTTACATATCTTTTTTAACTACTCTAATATATAAAACTATTTTACCAATCATATTGTTTTTTACCTCCATAATATTTAATTAGCTTACCAAAAGCTTCTACGCATTTATTAATATCTGCTTTGTTTTCTGCGATCATTCCAAGTAATGGATTATCAGAGCCATTTCTTTCACCCTCTTCATTAATTGATTCTGAACAAATAATATTATTAATACATTTGGCATATATAAAATACTGTCCATCTGTCAATTCATAAGTCACAGAATCATAATATAAATTTTTAAGGTTTAATTTCATTATACTTTTTTCATTTAAAGCAGATAACTTAGAATCAAAATGCTTTGTCGTAGTCTTCTGATATATAATACCATCTTTGATAGTCGTAAATGCCAAAAACATATAATGCCCATTATTATAAGCAGGTCTTGCATTTGAAAAATTTTGATTAATCCAATTTTCAATATTTTTTGGTTTTACTTTAGAATTTTGGCTAAAGCAAATTTGAATTGTAAAAATTGCAATAATAATAAGTCTTAATTTCATAATTTTTATTTTATTAAATAGTTTAAATTAAATCCTATATTAGAAAAGTTACTCGAACTAGATCGTCTATAGATACCAAAAGAAAATTTTGAAAAATTATATTCCACCCCAAATTGATATTTTAAATAATCTATAGTATTTCCATAATCATATCCACCATAGCCATAACCAACAGGTTCATAGGCATATCCCATTCCTAACCCTGCAAATAGAAATAACTTCTCTCCAATCGAAACGTTATAATTAATCAAAGCAGACAATTCATACTGTTTTTTCAATACCTCATTTTCTTCATTAACAAACATTTCAAAAGGAATTTCTAAAGATACTTTACTTCCTAATCTTGCTTTAAAATCTATACTTCCTATATAATGAGAGCTTTCTTCATAATACGATCTTTCTATATTGTATCCTGTAGATAAACCTACTCCTACACCTATTGAATACTTATAGGGGATAGATTCTGAACCTATTTTAATCTTATTGTAATTATAAGAAGTTACATAATATCCTATGTTGTCCCAATCACTTGTATCTAACGATTTTGGTTTCTTATTAGGATTTCTTTTCCAACTTTTTATTTCGTTTTCTACAGTTAAAAAATAGTTTAGCAGTGCATTTGTTGTGCTTTTTTTAGAATAGTCTATAGTTCTATTATTAATATCTATCACATACTCTTCATATTCTTCGATATACGAAATTTGTGCTTGATTAAATTTAGAAAAACTATGTATAAGAGAGCTTATCTCATTAACTTTATTTTGTAATAAAGTGAAATTATGGTCATGTCTTCCTTGTAAGATAAGAACAGCGTTTCCTAATGTCCCCGATATATCCACTTGCTCAGGTTTACTGTATTTATATGGCTTTCTTCTGTTATCTCTTCCTTTTTTTTCATAATCTTTTTGACCGTCATAAAGACCTCTTGCGTAACCATCTTTGTAAGTATTACCTTCACCTACCTTGGGTATTGGAGTTTCTACATAGGGATAATTTCTATCATAATCGCAAGTATAATCTCCATTTAACCTGGAAGCATTACAATAACCATCTTTATGTCCAGATAAATATCCCTTGTCATACTGAATCTGACCAAATACCACCGATAAGGTAATTAAAAAACTAAATGTTAAAAACTTTTTCATATAAATGAATTTTTGCTCCGCCCAAACCCAAAGTAGAAATATTAAAATTTGATTAAAACAAGAAAGGCGTGGGTTTGTAACTAAAAATCCTGTTCTGAGGTTCTGACAAAACCCGCCCCAATGATTATATAGTAACTTTAACCCACACCCAATAGGGAGTAGGTTAGTTACTTTAATCTTTAGGAGCTTTAAGGAAACTGTCAGATTTCAGAACCCAGATTAAAATAAGCTAACGCTTTCTTTTACTAAATTTCTACTACAAAAGTAAAAATATTGCACGACATTTCATAACTTTTCGGATTTCCATTTAAAGTAAATTAACACTTTCTTTCATAAGAATTTAGATAAATATAAAAGATTTCTTACATAATAGAACTGTATTATTTAACTTTGTAATCTTTAGGCAATTTAATACAACTATAATAACATATAAAGCTTACTTAGAAACACAGATTACATTTGATAATAATATTGTAAAGCAGTTAAAACTTAATTAAAATAAAAGAAGAGTAATTCCTTTAAAGCCTTTGGAAATAATAAAATTATAAAGAGTCTCAACCTACTAATAAAAAAGTGGTAGGGACATTCTTATTTCTTTTTAATATCCCCCTAGGAGAATTGTTATAATCTTAAAAAAATAGATTTTTTTGTGCAAATATTGTGCAAATAAAAAAGAGTTACAATATTTTCAATTGTAACTCTTTCATTTTAAGCTCCTCCTGCTGGGCTCGAACCAGCGACCCTCTGATTAACAGTCAGATGCTCTAACCAACTGAGCTAAGGAGGAATTTCTCTTTTTATTTGTGGTTGCAAATATAAAACTTATTTTTAATTCTGCAAAAAATATTTTTTATATTTTAAAGACCTCTTTTTCCCATTTCTCTCAAACGGACTGCAAATATAAAATCAATTTTATAATTGACAAAATATTTTATTTATTTTTTATATCTAAAGCATCTCTCAAAGTATTACCAAATACATTAAATGCTAATACTAAGACTAATATACAAATACCCGGCAATAAAGCTAAATGTTGTTTTCCTAAAATAATATGAGCGTAGTTCTCCTTTATTATATTTCCCCAACTCGGTGTTGGTGGCTGAGCTCCTATTCCAAGAAAACTTAGCCCACTCTCTACTAATATTGCAGCAGCAAAATTCGCGGCAGAAATCACAATTACAGGAGCAATAGTATTAGGTAATATTTCTTTAAATATAATTCTGCGGTCGGTCATGCCTAAACTTCTTGAGGCTTCTACAAATTCTTTCTCCCGATAACTTAAAAACTGACCTCTTACAACTCTTGCCACCTCAACCCACATGGTTAAACCTACAGCTATAAAAATCTGCCAAAACCCCTTTCCTATTGCCAAAGTAATCGCCATTACCAATAACAACGTAGGAATAGACCACACTACATTTATTATCCACATAATTACAGCATCTATTTTACCGCCATAATATCCCGCCAACGCTCCCAACGTAATTCCTACGAAAAGCGAAATTGCTACAGCTATGAACCCAATAAAAAAAGATATTCTTGTCCCGACTAATAATCGTGAATAGAAATCACGACCAAAGCTATCTGTACCGAGATAAAATTGTTTTTTATAAATAAAATCTTTTTCTATAGCTGATTTAGAAACACCTTTATCCAACCATATTTTCAATGGCTTTTCTTGTATTTCGCCTTTTAAATCTTCTCCTAAATAAGGGGTATATTTTATAGTGTTTTCAGTTATGGAATAGTCCACAATAGGGATTTCTTCAAAATCTTGCTTCTTTCCAAAAAAATAATCAGAAAAACTCTTTTGCTCTGTATAATTCTTTAATGGAATTTTAAGCATTTCTTGTTCATACCCCATTGGTTTATATTTCAAAATCACTTGTTGCATAGCAGCATTCTGAGTATAATCTGTTGCGAATACATAACAAAAAATACTGACAATGGCAGCTACTGTAATTACAGAAATAGCCACCATTGCCAATATATTTTTCTTCAATTTTGAAAAAGAAGAGAATAATATAGATTTTCCCTTTTCAGGCATTATTTAATATCACTTAAAACATTAATCGTTTCTTGTAAATAAATATCTTTTGCCAATCCTTTATGCCAGTCATCTCTACGAGCTTTTAAGACTGTGTCATTCTTAACTAAAGCCTCTTCGTAAATAGGCGAAGAAATCTTCAATCCGTTTTTATATTTATTTAAATTCTCGAATCTTTTAGATTGTTTATCTCGTTTATCAAAGTCTTCTTTAAATTTTTTGTAATTTAAATGTACTACTTTGTCCTTATCTATTTCTTTCATCCAACGAGCGTACTGCTCTATTTCTGCTATTTGTGGCATTTTAGCCAATCTTTGTTTACTTTTAGCTTTAATCGCATTATAATCTATTCCGTTTTTATGCCATAAATTGTACTTAGAAGGCTCTATTTGATCCCAAGGCAACGCAGAAGGCTCTGCTGTTTCAGAAATATCTAAATAGGTATATCTATCCGGAATTACAATGTCTGAAGCCACTCCTTTTAATTGAGTAGAACCTCCATTTACTCTGTAAAACTTCTGAATTGTAAATTTTAATGCACCGTATTCGCTATCGTTTCCTAAAAATAAATTGATAGGTCGCATAGTTTGTACCGTTCCTTTTCCGTAAGTTTTTGGACTTCCTACAATTATTGCTCTTTTATAATCCTGTAATGCAGCTGCCATAATTTCTGATGCAGATGCAGAGAACTCGTTTACCATTACAGCCATTGGACCATCCCACACAACTTCTCCTCCATCATCATCACTGTATTCTCTTTGTTCACCATCGCTTCGTAAAACCTTAACAACCGGACCTTTTGGAATAAAATGCCCTACTATTTGCACACATTCAGATAAATCTCCTCCTCCATTGTTTCTCAAATCAAAGGCAATTCCTTTTACTCCACTTTCTTTTAAATATTCTATTTGTTTTTTTACATCATCAGAAGCATCATGTCCTTTTCCATCATAATTCAAATAGAATGAAGGTAAGTTTAAAACACCATATTTATTCCCATTCTTATCTGTAACAATCGCACTTTTAGCAAAAGTTTCATCTAATTCAATAATATCTCTTACAATTGGAATTTGTTTAAATGAGCCATCCTTTTTCTTAACCGTTAAAATTACAGTTGAACCTTTTTTTCCTCTAATTAGTCGGATTGCATCTTCTAATAACATCCCCACTACATTTACAGGTTCTTCACCTCCTTGGGAAACTTTGGTTATTTGGTCATCTGCTTCTAAATCTCCTTGTTTCCAAGCAGGTCCACCCACAATTACTTTAGTGATTGTAGGGTATCCTTTTTTATCAGTTAATTGAGCTCCAATCCCTTCTAATTGTCCGGACATTGCAACCTCAAAATCTTCATTTTCTTTTGGTGAAAAATAATCTGTATGAGGATCATATTGATGAGTAAATGAATTCATATAAATAGAAAACCATTCTTTTTTCTTTCTGGTTTGGAATCTTCTAAAAAATTCAGACATATTTTCTCCGACTTTCTTTCTTGCTTCAACCTCTAATTGAGTAAAGTTTTTATTTCTCGGGTCAAAAACATCTTTTTTTAATCCGATTGAATCTTCTTTTTTCCAATACGCAGTATCTTTCGCAGATTGTTCTAAAAGCAATATTTCTTGCAAAGTATTATACTTCAATCTCTTTCTCCATCTATCCTCCCACTCTTTTTGAGTTTTGGTATAATCTAAATTTTTATAATCATAATCAAAGGTTTCATCTACCGTATAATCAAAAGGTTTTTTGGTTAAAGTAACCGTTAAGTCCTTTAACTCTCCAATTCTATTGTATAAAGTATCTACCGTTTCGTGATAAAATGTTAAATCTTGATTTTTATAGAAATCATCTAATTGATCTCTATATTGTTTAAAATGCTCTATATCACCTCCTTTGAAAAAAGTTTTTAAATTATCTAAATTTTCCATGTAAGAATCATAGACTTTTTCAGAGAATTCATCATTTATCTCTTGTGGCGAAAAATGAAATCTTGAGAGTATTCCATTCACATTCTTTATAATGTCTTTATCTTTATCATCTTGATCGCCTCCTCCTAACGGAAAAGGAGAGCAATAACAAAAGACTAAAAGAAACATAGAGAGAAAAGACAATAAGATATAGGTCTTTTGTAAATATTTCATATTGATGTAAG
>JAHUUM010000014.1 GCA_019218445.1 Weeksellaceae bacterium TAE3-ERU29
TAAAAGCTCTTAATGGAACAGAATATAAAATGCCACGCCCTGAAATTCCACGTTAAAAAAAAGCCTCACAAATTGTAAGGCTTTTCAATTGATTTAAATTGTCTACTTATTACTTAGCAGGAGCTTGTCCTATCAATTCCATAAATTGGTCTAAGTTAGGAAGGATAATGATTTCTGTTCTACGGTTTTTAGATCTACCGTTTGCGTTATCATTAGAAGCTACAGTATTGTATTCACCTCTACCTCCGGCAGTCATTCTCTTAGGGTCTACTCCAAATCTGTCTTGTAATACTTTTACAACAGAAGATGCTCTTAAAGCACTTAAATCCCAGTTATTTCTAATGTTTGTTTTAGAGATAGGCACGTTATCAGTGTTACCTTCTACTAATACATCATAATCAGGATAATCTTTTATGATTTTCGCGATTTTAGATAAAACGTCATATGCTTGAGCATTTACTTCATAGCTTCCAGAAGTATATAACATATTATCTGATAAGGAAATAAATACTACTCCTTTTTGTACTTGAACATCTATATCTCTTAATTCCTCACGAGAAAGTGAACGAGTTAAGTTATTAGTTAATACTACATTAAGAGAGTCACTCTTAGTTTTAGAGTCAATCAATCTTCTAATATATTTATTAGAATTATCAATTTGCTCAATTAACTTGGTAACATTTACGTTACCGGATTTTTGAGTGTTTAAACACTGTTCAAGAGCCGCTTGTAGAGAGTTTATGTTTCCGTCTTTACCTTGTAATTGAGATCTCAATGCATCATTATCACTATTACATTTTACGAGTTGATTTTGAGCTGACTGTTGAGCTGCATAAACTTTTTCAAACTCAGACTGTAGGTCTGTATATTTCTTTTTGCTAACGCATCCTGTCAACATTAAGCCTGCTAATCCGGCTAATAAAAAAGTTTTTTTCATATTACTTATATAAATTAATTACGATTTAATAACTGCACTAAGGTAAAAATAATTTTTTAATTGCACCTTTATTTCAACAAATTTAGATTATTTTTATGATATTTTGTAGTTTCGCATTTGATTTATGAAAACTAAAGCAGGGAAAATAAAACAATTTTTTAAAACTTTTTTTAGGAATTATAGCCTAAAAAGAAAAGTGCATGAGATTATTTTTGAGTCTCAGACATTTGGAGGGAAATTATTTGATGTGATTTTGTTGTTGCTTATTTTTATAAGTGTCATCATACTCATGTTAGAGTCGGTAGATTCTTATAATAATAAATATCATGAATTATTTTTCCGAATAGAATGGGGGCTGACAATTCTTTTTACCATTGAATATTTATTAAGGATTTATTCAACAAAAAAACCAATTCATTATATATTTAGTTTTTACGGAGTAATAGATTTACTGTCCATTCTTCCTTTTTATTTAAATTTCCTTGTGGAAGGTTCTCATTATTTATTAATGCTAAGGACAATGCGTTTAATGCGTATTTTTAGAGTGTTTAAGCTTGTTCGGTTTATGGATGAACGGGATTTAATTACTTATTCTTTGCGAGCAAGTTGGCGGAAAATTTCTTATTTTCTGTTTTTTATAATATTAACGGTTTGCGTAATAGGAACTTTGATGTATTTGATAGAAGGTACTTATCCTGAATCAGGGTTTGATAATATTCCTATCAGTATTTATTGGTGTATTGTAACTTTAACAACGGTAGGGTATGGTGATATTTCGCCTGTAACTCCTTTGGGGCGTTTTTTGGCATCGGTAATTATGATTTTAGGATATTCTATAATAGCAGTGCCAACGGGAATTGTAACAGCAGAACTCGCAAAACCCAAAGAACATAAAGATAAAATGAATGAAGAAGTATGCCAATATTGCTCAGAAGAGAACCATTTACCTCATGCAGAATTTTGTCACAGATGTGGGCATAAACTTTAGAAATATATGAAAATTACTTTACTTTGCATGGGCAAGACCGATGAAAAAGAGATAGAGAAGTTACTTAAAAAATATGAAGTAAGATTACCAAAGCATTTTAATTATTCTCGCATAGAAATTCCGGATATTAAAAACAGAAAAAATTTGAGTGTTGAACAGCAAAAAACTGAAGAAGAGAAGATTTTCTTGTCTAAAATAGAAAATTCAGATTATGTAGTTCTTTTAGATGAAAAAGGAGAATCTTTAAGTTCTAAAAAGTTTGCACAATGGTTGAATAATCAGTTTTTGTCCTTAACGCAACATATTATTTTTGTAATAGGAGGTCCTTACGGATTTTCAGAAGAAATGTATAAAAGGGCAAATAATAAAATATCTCTTTCTAAAATGACGTTTACTCACCAAATGGTGCGTCTTTTTATTACCGAACAAATTTACAGAGCATATACAATTTTACAAGGAAAAACATATCATCATGAATAACACAAAAATTAATAGTTATAAATTAAAGCCATTAGAAGCTGTAGGGCTTTTAATTATTGCCTTATTTGCAGGTCAAATAGTAGCAGCAGTTATAAGTTTAATAGGTTTTCTTTCTCCGGCACTTATGGGCTTTACTTTTGTTCTCTCGTTTGCAGTTAGTTTTGGAGTGTCAGCTTTAATAATTATGTTATTTAAAGGGCTAAGGTACAAAGATGTATTAGCTCTTTTAAAATCAAGTAAGAAAATTCAATTTTTTCTATTTGCTACATTATTATATTTTGTAAGTTTGCCTTTAGTTGATTTTCTTGCAGGGCTAATCCCTACTGATAAGCCGGGACTGAAGGAATTATATGAGTTTTATAAAACCTCGCTTGAAATTGTTTTTAAAAATCCAATAGCAGCTTTTATAGCGGTTTCTATCCTTGCCCCATTCTTAGAAGAGTTTCTTTTTAGAGGATTGCTGTTAAAGGGGTTGTTAAACAATAAAGTAAATCCGTGGTTAGCAATTATACTTGTTGCTTTTCTTTTTGGGATAGCTCATTTAAATCCTTGGCAATTTGTGGGAGCCGGTTTTTTAGGAATAGTTTTAGGCTTTGTTTATTGGAGGACAAAGGATTTATGGATTTGTATTTATCTTCATTTTCTAAATAATACAATAAGTTTTATTGTAAGTATGATTAATGGTGATATAGAAGCGGAGAGTTTCGATTTAAACCCAACTTATATTGTGCTCAGTGTGATTTTATTAATAGGAGTAGGCTATTTATTTTATAAATATACCGAACGTAAAAAAAGTATTTCTAATAATTTAATTTTTGCTACACATAATAATCACAAATTGAGTGAGGTGCAGAAAATGTTGCCTAATATTAGTTTAAGTTCACTTTCAGATATAGATTTTAATGAAGACATTGAGGAGAACGGAAAATCTTTTGAAGAAAATGCAATCATAAAAGCAGAAACTATTTATAATAAAACAAAATTAGATGTGTTTTCTGATGATTCCGGTTTAGTAATTCCGGCATTAAATGGAGAGCCCGGTGTTTTTTCTGCTCGATATTCGGGAACAGGAAATGATAAAGAAAATATACAGAAAGTATTAGATAAACTAAAGGATAAAGACGATAGAAGAGCTTATTTTATAAGTGTAATCTGCCTTATAATCAATGGTGAAAAGCATTTATTTGAGGGAATAGTGAATGGAGAAATATTAACAGAGCCTCGAGGGAATAATGACTTTGGGTACGATCCTATTTTTAAACCTAATGATTCTGATTTAAGTTTTGCAGAAATGAGTCCTGATTTAAAAAATAAAATATCTCACAGAAGCATTGCAATAGAAAAAATGAGGGGTTATCTTGAAATACAGTCTTAAAGTGCAATTTTTTTTATACCTTTGCAGTGTTAATAAAAATTGATATAATGAAAAAAATTATTTTAACTTTATCTGTTTTAGCAGTAGTAATTAGTTGTGATTCTAAAAAAAGTGGAAACAAAGATATTCTTCCTGCTAATGACAGTATTCAAACTGTTGTAGGAGAAGAAATTATTGAAGCTGATCCTGAAGCAACTATAGATGCTGACGGAAATTACATTTATAATGTAGGACAAGCTACTGATGTTTCTTTACCGGATGGTCATGTGATAGCAGTAGGGGAAAACTCTACAGAAAATAAATTATTTAAGTTTTTATCTGATAATAACTTTAAAGTGAATGAGGATGAAACTAAAGATTGGGTAACGTTAGATAGAATTTATTTCAATACAGGGAGAGCACAGTTAACACCTAATTCTCAAACGCAAATAGATAATATTGCTACATTGTTAAAAGCTTATCCTAATGCGGAAATCAAAATAGGAGGTTATACAGATAATGTAGGTGGTGCAGATGTTAATCAACCGTTGTCACAAGAGCGTGCAGATGCAGTAAAAGCAGCTTTAGTTGCAGATGGTATTGTAGCTAATAGACTTACAACTGAAGGGTACGGACAAGAACACCCGATTTGTCCTGCAAATGATACAGATGAATGTAAAGCTCAAAACAGACGAGTAGATATTCGTGTAGTGAAAAAATAATTAATAATTAATTTATTATTTATAAGACCATTCCGAGTAGGAATGGTCTTGTTTTTTCAAGGTAATTATAGTACAGTTATAAGTTTATAAAAATATTAGATTTAATAGATATAAAGAGAGGAAATAAATATTAAATTTGCAAAACTATAATGGAAATAATATACTTAATACTTTCGGTTGTTGCAGGGATATTTCTTGGGAAGTTATTAAAGGATAAAGTAAAAATAAATAAATTATTACTTACCTTTAGTGGGGCTTATTTGTTGGCTGTAAATGTTTTAGAAATATTCCCATCTTTATATGCTTCTGAGATTACATCTAAAGTATTAGGCTTGTTTATATTATTAGGAATATTAATTCAAATAATTTTAGAGGGAGTAACAAAAGGGGCAGAACATGGGCATTTTCATAATGTTCAGAAAGATATTTTTCCTATCAGTATATTTATAGGGCTTTTTATTCATGCTTTTATAGAGGGGATTCCTATAAATGGTGAACACGGAGAGCATTTATTATGGGCAATAATGGTACATAAAGTCCCTATTGCTATGATTTTATATTTATTTTTATTAAAGCTTGATTTAAAAGCTTGGCAAGTTTATTTATTTATGTTGCTTTTTGCATTAGCATCGCCAATGGGTTATTTGTTAGGAAATTACCTGTCATCTTATTTTTATTACTTAGCATTAGCATTAACAGCAGGAGTTTTTTTACATATATCAACAGTTATTATTTTTGAAAGTAGTGAAGGGCATAAATTGAAGTTTCAGAAATTATTTATGATAATATTAGGATTTTTAATAGCATTAATTTTTTTACATTAATAGTTTTAAATTGAATGAAGAAGAATAAAATTTTAATACTTTTTGCACATCCTTTATACGAGAAATCAAAAGTAAATAGAGTACTTGTTGAGAGTATTCCGCATACAGAAAATATAACTTTTCATGATTTATATGAAGAATATCCCAATTTTGAAATTGACATAAAGAGAGAACAAGAATTATTATTAAATCATGACATAATTATTTGGCAACATCCGCTTTATTGGTATTCTTGTCCGGCATTATTAAAACAATGGATAGATATGGTTTTAGTATATGATTGGGCTTATGGAGGCAGAGGAGGAGCACTAACAGGAAAAACCTTAATGCAAGTGATTACCACAGGAGGAGCACGAGAGAATTATTGTCCTACGGGATTGGAAAAGCATACAATTCCTGATTTATTAGAGCCTTTTTCACAAACAGCTTTAATGTGCGGAATGCGATATTTGCCTCCGTTTGTTTTTCACGATGTAAATAATGTATCTCCTGAAGTTTTAAATATAAAAGGACAACGTTACGGAAATTTATTAGATTATCTTTTAAGATATCGTATTTTAGAAAAAGAGTTAGAAGGCTTTATTTATCTAAATGATTGGTTTAAACATAAAACAGAATAATTTTGGATAGTTTTTTATTACAAGCAATTATATATTTAGGATCTGCTTTAATTTGTGTTCCATTAGCAAAAAAAGCGGGATTAAGTTCTGTATTGGGCTACATTTTTGCAGGTGTATTAATCGGTCCTTATGTTTTAGGATTGATAGGGCAGAAAGGAGAAGACTTAATGCATTTTGCAGAGTTTGGGGTGGTCATGATGCTTTTCCTTATCGGGTTAGAGTTAGAGCCTAAGAAATTCTGGAAAATGCGAAAGTTCATACTCGGAATGGGAAGTATTCAACTTGCCTTTACAAGTGTGATATTAACCTTTTTAATGATTTATATAATTGGTTGGAATTGGCAGACATCGTTAGCAATTTCATTAGCATTAACATTGTCTTCCACTGCGATAGTCCTTCAAACATTAAATGAGAAGAATTTAATTAATACTTCGGCAGGGCGATCTTCTTTTGCAGTCTTATTATTTCAAGATATTGCAGTGATTCCTATTTTGGCATTAATTCCATTATTGGCAGTTTCGGGAGCAACTGTAGAAAAAGCCAATCACGATATAATAACAGAAGGGTTGCCCAGCTGGTTACAGACATTAATAGTGGTAGGTTCAATAGGAGTAATTGCTTTGTTGGGTAAGTATTTAATAAATCCTATCCTGCAAATAGTTGCAAAAACAAGATTACAAGAGTTATTTACAGCAACAGCGTTACTTTTGGTAATGGGAGTTTCCTATTTAATGGAACTTGTAGGATTATCCCCTGCATTGGGAGCGTTTTTATCGGGGGTAGTTTTAGCCAATTCAGAATTTAGACATCAATTGGAAGGGGATATAGCTCCGTTTAAAGGGCTTTTATTAGGTTTATTTTTTATAGGTGTAGGAGCATCGGTGAATTTTCCTTTAATCATAGAAAAACCGGTATTTATTTTATTATTTGTTTTAGTATTAACGATAGTCAAATTTTTAGTCTTATTTATTTTAGGTAAGATTTATAAAAAATCTTGGGATCAGAATTTATTATTCTCTTTCGTTATGAGCCAGGCAGGAGAATTTGGTTTTGTTGTAATCAGTTTCTCTACACAATTACAAATTGTAGATGCTGAGATTTCCAGTATTATTATGGCTGTAATTGCTATAAGTATGTTACTTACTCCTTTTTTACTTTTATTTAATGAAAGGGTTTTAGAGCCAAAAATAGGTACTAAATTTAAAGTGAAAAGAAAAAACAACGAAAAATTAGATTCCGAAAACCTCCATAGTGAGAGTGATGTTTTTATTGTAGGGTTTGGACATTTTGGAGGTACAATTGGGCGTATGTTGAAAGCCAATAATATAAAACCTATAATCTTAGATCATGATTCAGAAAGAGTAGATATGTTGAGAAAAATGGGGTATGAGGTATATTATGGAGATGCAACAAGAATAGAAGTATTGAAAGCGGCGGGGATAGAGAAGGCTAAATTGTTTATAGCTGCAGTAGATAGTCCGAGCGTAAATATTGCTTTGGCGGGATTGGTGAAGAAAAACTTCCCACATATAAAAGTAATGGCTCGTGCCCGAGATAGGTACGATGCTTATGAATTTATAGACTTGGGAGTGAATGCGTATTATAGAGATACACTTTATTCTGCAGTAACTTTAGGAGTGGACGCGTTGGTAGCTTTAGGATTGAGAAAATATACCGCAACTCGGCAGGGTTATCGATTTATAAAGTACGATACAGATACTACTAAAAAGTTAGCTACTCAAAGACATGATAAAAAAGCGTATTTTACTACTTTAAAACAAGAAACTGAAATACAAGAAGCTTTATTGAAAAATGACTTATATATATTAGAAACAGCTGTAGATCATTCTTGGGAGAGAGATTATTTAGAGGGCGGGAATTAAATTATCTAATTAGAATAAGGGAGATCTCAATACCTAAAACCTCTTTGAAATTTTAATACTATTCATGAAAAGAATAAAAAAAGCCATCTCAAACTCATTGAGACGGCTTTTTTTATGTGGTGGTCCCACCTGGGCTCGAACCAGGGACCCCTTGATTATGAGTCAAGTGCTCTAACCAACTGAGCTATAGGACCGCCTTTTTTATCAAAGGGACTGCAAATATAAAATCTTTATTTTATTTATCAAAATAAAAATAGAAAAATTAGATGAAGAAAATTTATTTTGTTCATATGTGGTTCAATTGTAATTTAAAATTATGATTTATTTCATTTAGTAGGAATATAATATTCATAGAAATAAATGTTAAATTTACTTGAAAATATTTAACACTATGTCAAAAATGAAAAAATACGTCTACTCCTTTGGTGGAGGAAAAGCCGATGGAAATGAGTCTATGAAGAACTTACTGGGTGGTAAAGGTGCTAACTTAGCTGAAATGGCAGGGAATGAAAAACTAAAATTGCCTGTCCCTCCGGGGTTTACAGTTACAACAGAAGTATGCACATACTACTACGATAACAACAAACAATATCCGAAAGAATTACAACAGCAAATCTTAGATGCTTTAAAACAAGTAGAAGATTTGATGGGTAAAAAATACGGAGCTAAAGAAAATCCATTATTATTATCAGTTCGTTCAGGGGCAAGACAATCAATGCCGGGTATGATGGATACTGTACTTAACATTGGGTTGAGTAAAGACAATATTCAAGGATTGATAGAGGCATCAGGAGATGAGCGTTTTGCTTATGATGCTTACCGCCGCTTGATTATGATGTACGCTGACGTGGTTATGGAAAAAGCAGGCGGATTAGAGCCGGCAGAAGGCGTAGGTATCCGTAAATTAATGGATGAAGAATTAGAGCGAGTAAAAAAAGCTAACAATTATAAAAACGATACAGAACTTACTGTAGATCAACTTAAAGAATTAGCAGAAGTTTATAAAGAATTAATCAGAAAACACCATAATTTAGAATTCCCTGAAGATCCAATGGATCAATTAATGGGAGGTGTTGGTGCTGTATTCCAAAGCTGGAACGGAAAACGTGCGAAAGAATATCGTAAAATCGAAAGAATTCCTGATGAATGGGGAACTGCAGTTAACGTTCAAACAATGGTATTCGGAAACATGGGAGAAGGAAGCTGTACCGGTGTAGCTTTCACAAGAAATCCGGGTAACGGAGACAATCACTTCTATGGTGAATATTTAGTAAACGCTCAAGGTGAAGACGTGGTAGCAGGAATCAGAACTCCGTCTCCAATTAATGAGTTTTCTAAAAACGACCAAAGTAAAGATTTGGAAACTCTTGAATCTTTCATGCCTGAACAATATAAACAGTTGTTCGAAATTCAGGGAAGATTAGAAAAGCATTATAAAGATATGCAAGACATAGAGTTTACCATAGAAAACGGAAAGCTTTATATGTTACAATGTCGTGTTGGTAAAAGAAATGGTGTAGCAGCAGTGAAAATGGCTACCGATATGTATGAAGAAGGTCTAATTGATGATAAAACTGCAATTATGCGAGTAAAACCAAATCAATTAGTGGAACTTTTATTACCAATGATTGATCCTGACCAAGAAAAAACAACTAAACCAATTGCAAAAGGTTTGCCGGCAGGTCCCGGTGGAGCGGTAGGTCGTGTGGTATTTACATCAGACGATGCTGTAGCTTGGGCAGCTCGTGGAGAAAAAGTTATCTTGGTAAGAGAAGAAACTTCTCCTGAAGATGTAGATGGAATGCACAAAGCAGAAGCTATTTTGACTTCTAAAGGTGGTATGACTTCCCACGCTGCATTAGTAGCCAGAGGTTGGGGTAAATGTTGTATTGTAGGTTGTGGTGATATCGAAATCAGAGAGAAAGATAAATACTTTATCGATAAAAACGGAAATAAAGTAAAAGAAGGAGATTTAATCAGTTTAAATGGAACCAAAGGTTTAGTATATAACGGAGAATTAAATCTAAAAGACATTGATTTAAATGAAAATAAAGCTTATGCATCTTTAATGAAGTTAGTAGATGCTAACAAAACAATGGGAGTGCGTACCAATGCAGAAACCTCTAAAGATGCGAAACAAGCAATGCTATTTGGAGCAGAAGGTATCGGGTTATTTCGTACAGAACATATGTTCTATGGAGAAGGTAGTGAAGAGCCGTTATTCTTGCTTCGTAAGATGATAATGAGCGAAACGAAAGAAGACCGTAAAAAAGCCTTAGACGAATTAGCTGTTTACGTGAAAAAAGACATCAAAGAAACACTTTCTGTCGTAAAAGGATTACCGGTGACTGTCCGTTTATTAGACCCGCCGTTACATGAATTCGTTCCTCACGATAAGAAAAAATTAGAAGCTCTAAGTAAAGAGTTGAACGTGAGCATGGAAGATTTAGAACGCAGAATTTTAGGACTAAAAGAAAACAACCCAATGTTAGGACACAGAGGAGTTCGTTTAGGAATTAGTTTCCCTGAAATTACAGAAATGCAAATGCGTGCTATCTTAGAAGCCGCTCAGGAAATTATAAAAGAAGGAGGAGAAGCACATCCGGAGATTATGGTTCCCGTAACTTGTACATATAAGGAGTTAGAGCATCAGAAAGCAATCTTTGACAGAGTAAATAAAGAAGTATCCGAAAAACACGGAGTAGATAAAGTTTCTTGTCTATTCGGAACAATGATAGAAATACCAAGAGCAGCATTATTAGCTGATAAAATGGCACAAGTTGCAGATTTCTTCAGTTTTGGTACAAATGACTTAACTCAGATGTCATTCGGATTCAGTAGAGATGACATCGGAGCTTTCTTACCAAATTACTTAGACCAAAAAATATTAGCTGATGATCCATTCCAAACTATTGATAGAGATGGAGTTGGTCAGTTAATCAAAATGGGAACTGAGAACGGTAGAAAAACAAAATCAAACTTAAAAGTAGGTATTTGTGGAGAACACGGAGGAGATCCGGACAGTGTTAACTTCTGTCAGGAAATAGGAATGAACTACGTAAGTTGTTCACCTTACCGTGTGCCAATCGCTAGATTAGCAGCGGCACAGGCAAGTATTTTGAGTGAGAAAGGAATTTAATAAACCCTGAAAATTTAATCTGTAGGCCTTTTTTGATAGATGTAAATTAGGGAAAAGTCGCTTCAATAAATTTCGAAGCGACTTTTCCCTAATTTAATATTGTCTAATCTTAAAATATTGTTATACGAAAAAAGATATGAAATATTGTTAATTAATAAAATTAACACATTTTAAATATGACATTAATTATATGAAAAATGTTTAAACTTTAATGAATTGATTGTCAATGTATTTTTAATTCATGGAATTTTACTTAGAATTATAATTAACAATAAAAGTTAAATAAGTATTAAAATATAATAAACTAAAAAAAAAATGATATTTTTGCAAAGCTTTATTTAGAATAAGAAAGAATTAAATTAATTAAAAAAAAAATAATATGAAACAATTTAAAATAGGACTCTTTACTTTATTAGTAGGGTTATTTGGTTTGCTAACCGTAAACGCTCAGAACCTTATACCGAATGGGAATTTTGAGGAAGGACAAGGGAATTGGAATTTGGGAAGAGATGTTCTGTTTAAGCAATCAGGAGGTAGGAATGATAGTAAATGTGTTGCAACAAAAGATTATTTAGGAGCATATAATTACCCAAGATTATCTCAAAAATTTGACATAGCATTAGAAGGAGGAAAAACTTATGTAGTGTCTATGTGGGTTTCAAATAAGACAGATTTATCATTATTAAAAGGTAGCTTTAGTATAAAAACAAATGAGGATGAAAGTCTTTATGGCTATAATACACTTGTTTTTGAAGAAGTAGAAACTGATGGTAATTGGAAAAAAGTTAAAATTGAACTAGCATTTCCTGAGAGTGCAGCTAAAATGACTCAGTTTGGACTTACTTTTAGTAAAATGGAAGATATTTGGGTAGATGATATTAAAATGGTTAAAAAAGAAAATCCAGCTCCTAAAAACTTCAAAGTGGTGGATGATAAGTTATCTCAAAGAGGGGCATTGCTTTCTTGGGATGCGAAACAAGGAAAAGTTTACAAAGTAATGGTAAATAACAAAACTTATACTGTAAATGCAGGAAACATGTTAGCTGTTACTGATTTATCTCCTAATACAGAATATACTGCAAGCATTTATGCGGATGGGACTCCTGATGCTAAATCAAGTGTAACTTTTAAAACTAAAAATTACATTAAAGATAATGAAGAAGAGCGAGTGCCGTTTTTAGCTAATATTGTAGATGGTAAAATAGATGGGAAGTTCTTATATGCTATAGAGGATTTAACAGGTAATGAAATAGAGGATATTAAAGTTACTTTTAATGACTCACCGGCAACAGTTGAGGGTGGTTATGTAACTTTACCTAATAATGTTAACGAAGGTAAATTAGTAGTAGAAGTAACTCAAAAAGGAGGAGAGAAAACAGTTTTAACTTACAATTCAATAACTAAAAAATAATAAAAAAGAAATAATGAAAAATATATTAAAATACAGTAGTATACTAGGATTCCTATTTTTGTTCTTAACATCTTGTGGATCTGATGATACAAAACCATCCGTTCCTGAAATTCAAGGAATAGAGAATGCAGTGAAAATAGTAGCAGGTGAATCTAAAAGTTATAAATTAACCGGAGGAGACGGGAATTTTACTGCACAATCTCAAAATGAGAATATTGCTACTGCAACAGTAGATGGTAAAGATTTAATCATTACAGGAGTAGCTGAAGGTAAAACAAATGTTACAATAAAAGCAGGATCTAAGATTAAAGTAGTAGAGGTTACTATTGAGAAAAAACCAGCTATAGATATTACAGGAGTACAAGAAATGTCTTATTTGTTGCAAGGGGATACTAAATCTTTCACTTTAATGGGAGGAGACGGAAAATTTGCAGCAACTTCACAAAACACACAAGTAGCCACTGTTTCTGTCGATGGAGAAACATTAGTAATTACAGGAGTATCTGCAGGTAAAACACAAATTACAATTACTTCAGGAGATAAAACCAAGACAATGGATATCAGTATTGTAGGGAATACTGCAGGTGTTTATAATAATAACGGAGATTTAGATACTAAGTTCATGGCTTATGTAAAAAATAATAAAGGTCTTTGGTTTTTGGAAAAAGTAGGAAATCCTTATAACGGAAAAAGATTATATGTATCAGCTTTACCAACAGATATGGAAGTAGGTAAAACTATAAATGTAGATGTTAGATCTTATGATATTAATGGAGTAAACACAGGAGCTCAAACGCCTACTGTAGAAGTAGCTTCAGATAAAGTTGTAGGATTGAAATTTGGAGAAGTAATAGTAGTGCTACCAAAAATGTAATTCTATAATTTAAGAATTAATAAAAACCATCTCATTGAGGTGGTTTTTATTTTATAAAGTATTAGTAAATAACCCGTTGTGCATTTTGTTTGAAATAAGAATTAAAACCTTATTTTTTATAATAAAATACCCTCTCAAAGGGAAAATTAGAACGCAAGTGGAGGTTAAATTACTTCCAAAATTATCTCTTGAGGAAAGTCCTTTGAAGACTTGGAAAAGGAGTATATGATATAGGGGTGTTTGCTCTCGAAAAACAACGGGTTAGTAAATAAAAAAAACGTATCTCAATATCCACAAAATTTAGATATTGTTCTGTGGGATGATACGAATAAAAATCAATAAAAAAACCGCCTTGATGGGTATCAAGACGGGTTCTTCATTTTTTTAATATAATGTGCTTAAATGCTATTTTCTTGTAACATATGATGTTCTCCTTTAAAGAATCTAAGTGCAAAGTAACTTTTTACATTAGAAATATAATCTAATTGAGATATTTTATGTAAAACAAACTCATGATAGGCATCCATATCTTCCAACATTATTTTTAGTAATACATCAAAATCTCCGGCAATAAAAGTACCTTCAATTACTTCATCCAAAGTACTTATATGATTAAAAAACTTTTCAAAAAGATCTTCCTGATGTTTTATAAAGCTAATATTCATATAAACAATCAATTTATAGCCTATCTTTTTTATATTAATTTTTGCGGTATAACCATCTATAATACCTAATTGTTCTAATTTTTTTATTCTGTCATGCACCGGTGAGATAGATAAATTCACTTTTTTCGCAAGATCTTTAACAGGTTGCTTACTGTCTTTAATTAACTCCCGGATAATCTTTTTATCAATTTGATCTATTGTAATCATAAAGTATCTTTTTTTGCTATTCGGGTTCAAATATAATGAAATTTATATATTTTTCTGAATAAGTATAAAAATAACGAATTATTTTCTAAAATGGCTAATTTTCATTAATATAAAAATCTCCTATATATTCCATTTCTGTTTCAAAAAAAAGTACTTTATTTTTGAAGATTGTGATGATTTCGTGCTTTATTTTTGGAGCATAATTATTTAAATAATTTTCTATACCATCATTTGTCTCTGTTAAAAACTGAACAGAAAAGTTCTCAGCTCCCGGTTCTTTGTGAGAGAGAACTTTTGTAAATCTTGCAGAACTGAAACAGCCTGTTTCCATTACAGTTTTTATATGAGTTTCTTTAAGCCATTTTAGCCATTCTTTTTGCACGGAATTTTCTACAATAAAGGTGATATTATAAATTTTCATAAATATTAATATAAGTAATTAAAAAGTTGTTTTAAATCTGTGCCGCTGTCTACTTCATAAGGAGTTTTTCCATTTTCAAAAATTCGGGTAGAGTGAGGGCCTTCTATCGTAAGATTATCATTGATGCAATTTATATAATTTCCTTCTCGTAAACCTACAACAGGATTTGTATTTTGGGTGAGAAATTCTAAAATTCGGGTTTCTCTCGTTTCTCCTTTATGAGTCGAGTTTTTGTCAGGGTCTAAATAATGCGGATTTATACAAAAAGGAACGATTCCCATAGCATCAAAACTTGGTGGATAAACAATTGGCATATCATTCGTAGTTTTTACATTTATTCCTGAGATATTAGATCCTGCACTTGTGCCCAAATAGGCACAGCCGTTTTCTATGGCAGTTTTTAAAGTCGGAAATAAATCATATTTATACATTTGTTTCATCAAAAGAAATGTGTTTCCACCACCTGTGAAAACTCCTTTAGCATTTTTTATAGCCTCTTTTTTATTTTCTATGGTATGTAATCCTGTAACTTTTATATTAATTGTATTAAAGAATTCTTTTGCTTTATGAGTATATTCATCATGGGAAATTCCGCTTGGGCGAGCGAAAGGAATAAATAAAATTTCATTTGTATCCTTAAATAATTCTATTATTTGATTCTTTAAATACTCTAAATAGTTGCTCCCGTAAACAGTAGAAGTGCTGGCTAGTATAAATTTTTTCATTTCTTTATGAAAATTAGTTGATTTGATAATAATTTAATAAATTGCATTAAAAATAAGATCAATGGACATCAATCCAAATATATTTAATTCTATCTTAGATAACGATTTCTATAAATTTACCATGCAATGTGCCGTGGTTAAACTTTTTCCAAATATACGAGCAAAATATAAATTTATCAACCGTGGGCAACATAAGTTTCCGGAAGGGTTTAATCATTTAATGCGTGCCGCTGTTGATAGTATGGCGAAATTAAAACTGACTAAAGATGAAAAAGATTTTTTAATAAGAACTTGTCCTTACTTAAATCCGGCATATATTGATTTTTTAGAAGGTTATAGATACGACCCTTCTGAAGTTCATATAGAGCAACACGGTACAGATTTGGAGGTTAGGGTAGAAGGGCTTTGGTACAGAACTATTTTATGGGAAGTGCCTTTACTTTCAATGATTTCTGAACTTTATTATAAAGCTACTAATCAAAAGAGTTGGAGTGATGAAGAAATTATAGAGAAGACTTTAGAAAAAGTAAGATTATTTAATGAGTTAGACGTTAAATTTGCAGAATTTGGAACACGTAGAAGACACAGTTATCATGTTCATCGTATTGTAGTGCATGCGTTAGAAACTTACAATGGACATAGTTTTACGGGATCATCTAATGTTCATATGGCGATGCTTTACAATACAAAACCGATAGGAACTCATGCACATGAATGGTTTATGTTCCATGCCGCAGAATACGGATTTAAAATGTCTAATGCCATGGCGTTAGAACATTGGGTAGATGTATTCCGAGGGGATTTAGGAGTTGCTCTTTCAGACACTTATACTACAGATGTATTTTTTAAACAATTTGATACTAAGTTTGCAAAACTGTTTGATGGAGTACGTCATGATAGTGGAGATCCTATTGAATTTGCGAATAAAACAATAGAGCACTATAAAAATCACGGAATTAATCCTAATTATAAATATATAATATTTTCCGATGGTTTAACACCGGAAAAAGTGGAATCTATAACAGAAGCAGCAAAAGGAAAAATAGGAATTTCTTTTGGTATAGGAACTAATCTAACAAATGATGTAGGATTGCAACCTATGAATATTGTGATTAAACTGACAGATGTTTTAACAAGCGATAAAGAATGGGTGCCGACTGTGAAACTTTCTGATGAACCGGGGAAACATACCGGAAAATCAAGAATGATAAATTTGGCAAAAGAAATTTTAAGAATAAATTGAATGCTGATTTTGAATAAAAAGAGAGTGATTAAATTATTTTCACTCTCTTTTTTTATTAAAATATTGCTGGGAATTCATTCGGTTTGGCTTCGTGCATAATACCGTAAACCTTTTCTACAATATCATCTAATGAAGGCTTAGAGAAATAATCTCCATCAGTAGCATACGCAGGGCGATGTTCTTTAGCTGTAATAGTTACAGGTTTACTGTCTAATTGATAATAACCATTATTTTGTTCTATTATTTGCTGTAATATATAGGCTGAAGCTCCGCCCGGAACATCTTCATCCACAATTACTAATCGGTTTGTTTTTTCTAAACTTTTATTGATTTGTTTAGAGATATCAAATGGGATTAAAGATTGAATATCTATTACTTCGGCATCAATTCCTAAAGAGTTAAGTTCTTTGGCTGCTTCATCCACAATTCTCCAAGTAGAGCCATAGGTTAGAATTGTTACATCTGCTCCCTCTTTTGTTATTTCAACTTCTCCTATTGGAGTTTTAAATTCACCTAAATTAGTAGGCATATCCTCTTTTAGTCGATATCCATTAAGGCTTTCTACTACTAATGCCGGAGTTCTTACTTCCATTAAACTATTGTAAAAACCGGCAGCTTTAGTTAAATTTCTAGGAACCAAGAAATACATTCCTTTAATAAGGTTTAATATTCCACCCATAGGAGAACCTGCGTGCCATATCCCTTCTAATCTGTGACCTCTGGTACGTACAATTACAGGAGCAATTTGTCGTGCTTTAGTACGATAACATAATGTAGCCAAATCATCGCTCATTCCTTGTAAACAATAAAGAACATAATCTAAATATTGAATTTCCACTATAGGTCGTAAACCTCTCATTGCTAATCCAATACCTTGTCCTAAAATAGTTGCCTCTCTTATTCCTGTATCGCTAACTCTATCAATCCCGAATTTTTCTTGTAAACCTTCTAATCCTTGGTTTACATCTCCTATGCTTCCACTGTCTTCTCCAAAGGTTAATACTTTAGGATTATTAGTGAATATTTTTTCAAAATTGTCTCTTAAAACAATTCTACCATCTACTTTTTTAGAAGTTGTATCGTAGGTGGCTTTTACTTCTTTTGGAAGATCTTTAAAATCTTCAAAGTAAAGATGAGAAGAATAAATCTCCTGTTGATTTGATGTGTTATTTAAATACCAATTGCTTAATTCTTTCCTTGCGGGGTAATTTTCTTTTGCCGTGATTCTTAAAACCTTACGAACTGTATGGAATATATCTCTTTTGTAAGTTGTTAGTTTAGCATTTAAATCTTTTAATTCTTTCTTTATAAATTCTTTGTTAATAGATGATTCTATATTTTTATTTATAAGATTAACAGCTTTGTTTTTCAATTCATTAATAGGAGCGGTATAATCTTCCCAAGCTTGTTTTTGAGCTTTTCTGGCATCAGATTTTGCTTTTTTATTAATGTTTTCTATTTCTTCTTCAGTTGCAATTTTTAAAGAATTTCCATTTTCTTCAATATGAAAAGAAATAATCCATTGCTTAAACTTTTCTATATTATCATTATCACTCTCCCATGTAAGTCTTTCTTCAGATTTATATCTTTCATGAGAGCCCGATGTTGAATGACCATGCGGTTGGGTACAATCTTTTACATGAACAATTACAGGAATATGTTTTTCTCTGGCAAACTTTTCTGCTTTCTGGTAACTTTCTACTAAATGAACATAATCAGTTGCTGTAGTAGTAATGATTTCAATGCCTCTTTCATTTTCATTTTTTTGAAAACCGCTAAGCATTTCACTTAAGTTTTTTTTGGTACGCTGATATTTTGCACTAACGGAAATACCATATTCATCATCCCAAATAGATAGGATTACAGGTACTTGCAAAACACCTATCGTATTTACAGTCTCCCAAAAATGCCCTTCTGAGGTACTTGCATCACCTATTGTTCCGAAAGCAACTTCGTTTCCATTAATAGAAAATTTTTGTTCTTTATCTGCCTCGGGAACATTTTTATAATATTTAGAAGCCTGTGCTAAACCTATTAATCTTGGCATTTGTCCGGCTGTAGGAGAAATATCTGCACTGGAGTTTTTTTGTTGAGTTAAATTTTCCCATTCACCTTGTTTATTTAGAAAGTGAGTAGCAAAATGAGAAGTCATTTGTCTTCCTGCTGAAGAAAGCTCTTTTGAATCATCTGTAGTTGCATATAATTGAGCGAATATTGCTTCTGGAGTAGTACCTCCAATAGCCAACATAAATGTTTGATCTCTATAATAACCTGACCGAAAATCTCCGTTTTTAAAAACTTTGGATAAAGCAATTTGAGGAACCTCTTTTCCTCCTCCAAAAATACCAAATTTTGCCTTGCCTGTAAGAACTTCTCGCCTTCCCAGAGAGCTTATCTCTCTACTTAATTTAGCAAGGTAATAATCATTTAAAATTTCGTTTTTAAAAGTTTCAAATGAGATTTCTTGGCTTAGAATATTAGTTTCTTCCTGCATTAATTATAAAGTTTTTAATCTATACAAACTTACAAAACAAATTCATTAAATAAAAGTCTTTTAAGAATCTGTAAAATATAGATAATTTAATTATAAAAATATAGGATAAAAAAATATAAAGTTTGCATTAATTAAAAAATGCAAACTTTGTATTGTTTAAATTGAAAAAGTTGCCTTTATAAAAGACAACTTTGTATAAATAAAATTAATTATTTTTCTTTTCCTCTACAAATGTAAGAGCTGTACCTTTTTTACCGGCTCTTCCTGTTCTTCCTATTCTATGAATATAAGTTTCATAATCTTGGGGAACTTGGTAGTTAATTACGTGTGTAACATCACTAATGTCTAATCCTCTTGCAGCAACATCCGTTCCTACTAAAACATTTATTTTACCGTCTTTAAAGTCTTTAAGAGCGAATTTTCTATAACTTTGAGTTTTGTCTCCATGAATCTCATCAACTTTAATTCTAGATTTTTTAAGTTTTTGAGCTAATTCACCTACACTTCTTTTAGTTTCGGCAAATACCATAACTTTCTCAAAATCTTCACTTTCTAACATAGACAATAAAACATCATACTTATTTTTTCTGTTATAATATACAACATCTTGGTCTATATGTTCTGCTGTAGAGTTACCGCTTGTTATTTTAATTTCAACCGGATTGTTCAAAATAGAACTAATGATTTCTTTTTGTGTTTTGTCTAAAGTTGCCGAGAAAAGTAAAGTTTGTTCTCTGCTTACCATTTTCTCTGTAATGAAGTTAACATCTTTACTGAATCCCATGTCTAACATTCTGTCAAACTCATCTAAGATTAAAACTGAAAAATCTTCAAATCTAATTGCTTTTCTCTTGCTTAAATCGATTAGTCTTCCTGGTGTTCCTATTACGAAATCAAAAGAGCGTCTTAATTTTCTTAAGTCATTGCTTATACTTCTACCTCCAATAAATGAAGCTCCAAAAAGTTTAAGCCCTTTAGATAATTTTCTTAATTCATCTTCCACTTGTTCAGCTAATTCTCTGGTAGGTACCATGATTAACGTTTGGAATTTATCTTCTCCTAAAAGGATAGCATTTATAATAGGTATTAAATAAGCTGCTGTTTTCCCTGTTCCTGTGTTAGCGATTGCTAAAACATCTCTTACTTCACTAATTGGAGCGAAAGTTTTGTCTTGTACTCCTGTTGGAGAAGTGAATCCTAAATCTAAAATATTTTTTAATAATTTAGGGTGAATAGGCATTTCATTAAATTTGAATTCAGATTCATATTTAACTTCTTGTAAAGGCCTACCTTCGTGAATAAATTTCTCTACAGGGATAAATGTACCTTTTCTTTTGCCACTACCACCTCTTGATGATCTGCCTCTTGAGTTTCCTCCGTTTCTACTGCGACCTCCGCCATTTCGGCTTCCTCTAAATCCACCGTTTTCATTACTGCTTTCTCTTCTTTCTGAGCTTTTTCTGTCTCTTGAAAATTTAGGTCTTCCCGAGTTACCGTTTTTACCTTTTGACGTAGTTTTCCTCGTTCTGCTTCCTGAAGCAGAATTTCTTCTGTTGTTTTGTTCTTTCATTTTCGAATGTTTTAGAAAAGAGTCCTGTTCTTTTAATAAAACTAAAACTTTAAATTCAATAAAATCATTCTGAAAAAATGAAGGAAGAAAATAATGTTTGACGCTTTTCTCTGTTTAATAAGTTGCAAATATATAACTTTTTATTGGACTTACCGCATTTTTATCGAAATACTTGGAGATTAATGCGAGTTAAGATTATTTATGGTTTTATTATAATCTAATTTTTCTATTTATTCAAAACTTATATCTTTGCCGGCAAACTCATAATAATATTTTATGTTTGAGATATTTTTAAACCCAAATGCTTGGATAGCATTATTTACTTTAACTTTTTTAGAAATAGTTTTGGGAATAGATAATATTGTTTTTATATCAATTGTTTCTAATAAGTTAGAGGAAAAAAATAAAGCAAAAGCAAGAAATATAGGTTTAGCTTTAGCAATGATTTTTAGAGTTGTTTTATTGTTTGGAATTTCGTGGGTATTGAGTCTGCAGGATACTTTATTTCATTTTAATTATGATTGGGCAGAGGCTTCTATTACAGGGCAAAGTTTGATTATTTTTGGTGGTGGAATCTTTTTATTATACAAAAGTGTATCTGAGATACATCATAAATTAGATATGGAAGATGAGATAACTACAAAAGTGATGAAACATCCTTCTTTAGCAAATGCAATTACTCAGATTGCTCTTCTGAATGTGGTTTTTTCTTTTGATAGTATTTTAACCGCGATAGGATTGGTTAGTTTAAAGCCAATAGAACAGGGCGGTTTTGGATATGCAGGAGGAATGGAAATTATGATATTTTCTGTGATTATTTCAATTATTATTATGATGGTTTTTGCCGGTCCGGTGAGTAAATTTGTAAATGAACATCCTTCTATTCAAATATTGGGCCTTTCCTTTTTGATATTAATTGCTGTAATGTTATTAGCAGAGGCTTCTCATTTGGCTCATGTTTCTTTCTTTGGAAATTTTGTGCATAGTATTCCTAAAGGCTATTTATATTTTGCAATATTCTTTTCTTTAGGAGTAGAGTTTTTAAATATGAAATTAAGAAAAAGTAAACGAGATCCCGTTTCTTTAAGAAATTCAACTACAATTGAAAAAATAAAAAACGGTTAAATCTTTAGTTTGTTATTGTTATTTTTTATAATATAAAGCTTCCCATAAATAGCTTTTATACGGAATGATTGATAAAGGTTTTTGTTCTCTATACTTTTGCAGTATGGAAATTCAAAGACCAATAAAAGTAAAAAGATCTACCAAAACGGAAAATAGGTTTCATCCTAAAATGGGTTCATTAGTTACTAAAGTTACCAGGATCCAGAAGACTTTCTTAGGGATTCCGTTTACTACTTTGTATAAGTATAGGGAGACTTATTCAGGGAAAATTAAGGACTGTGACGACTGTGAGTTGTCTTTATTAAATTAAATTATTGATTTAATTCATTTAATAATATTTCTTTTTTCTGCTTCTTTTTAATTGCTTTTATTAGTTCATAGCTGGCTATAACAAGTAACATAATTAAAGAAGCTATGTAAAAAGTGGGAGTCATCTGCTCTGATTTTCCAAAGATAAAATAGGCTAAAATAATACCATATACCGGTTCTAAATTTATTGCTAATAACATGGAGAATGGACTGAGATACTTTAGTAATCTTGTAGATTCTACCATAGGGAAAGCTGTTAGCCCAAATCCTAAAACGCCAATCCAGAAGAAATCAATTGTAGTCACGTTAGTTAGTTCTGTAGTGTTCCCTGAAAATAATAAAACTAAGAAAACAAAAATAATTCCACCCATTAGTTCATAAAAAATCATTTTAGAGGGGATGAACTCCTTATGAACTTTTGCATTTAATACAGAAAATAATGCAGATAAAAAACTGCAAGATATTCCCATTATTATTCCTAAAATATAATTAGGACTGGCATTAAATATAAAGTATAAACATATGATAACAATAGTTGCAGGAATGATTTCTGTGATGTTTATCCTCCGTTTAAAAAATAATGGCTCTAAAAAAGCAGTGAATAATGCTCCTGTTGATAGAGTACTCAAGGCTACAGATACGTTGGAAATTTTTATAGCCCAAAAGAAAAGAACCCAGTGTAACCCAATTACAGAACCTATGCCTAATAGTTTTAGAATATTTTTTCTGGTTTCTTTTAAGGGAACTTTCTTTAAATATAGAAAAAGTCCTACGCCTATAAATGCAAATAAAATACGGAAAAACACGAGAGGCAGAGCAGAGATTGTAATGAGCTTTCCCAAAACTCCTGTAAATCCCCACAATAAAACTAAAAAATGTAATCTAAACTGAGCTTTCAATGTATAAAATTTAGTTTACGAATATAAGACAGAATCTATTTGTGGCAAATTTTAAAATGAAAAAGTCTGAATTTTAAATATTCAGACTTTTTTCATTTTAAAATATAATTAAGATTTATCTTTTGTTCATATCTATATAATCTCTTGTAGTTGCTCCTGTGTAAATCTGTCTTGGACGTCCTATCGGTTGATTTGTCTCTCTCATTTCTTTCCATTGAGAAATCCACCCCGGCAATCTACCCAAAGCAAACATTACAGTAAACATTTCTTTTGGAATACCTAATGCTCTATAAATAATTCCTGAATAGAAATCAACATTCGGGTATAACTTTCTTTCGATAAAGTATTCATCATTTAAAGCTACTTCTTCTAAACCTCTTGCTAAATCGAGAATTTCATCTTGAATTCCCAATTTCTCTAAAACAGCATCAGCTGCTTTTTTAATTATTTTGGCACGAGGATCCATATTTTTGTATACTCTGTGTCCAAAGCCCATTAATCTGAAAGAATCATTTTTATCTTTAGCTTTGTCAACCCATTTATTTAATCCTCCACCATCATTTTGAATTAACTCCAACATTTCGATTACTTTCTGATTAGCTCCACCGTGTCGAGGCCCCCAAAGAGCACTTATTCCGGCAGACATAGAAGTAAATAAACCTGCATGTGAAGAACCAACTAATCTTACCGTAGAAGCAGAACAGTTCTGTTCATGATCAGCATGTAAAATTAAGAGTTTGTCTAATGCGTCTATGACAATCGGATCTAAATCAAAGCTTTTTCTTTCTTTGTAGAACATCATTTTATAGAAGTTCTCTACATAGCTTAAATCATTATCAGGATCATTTAACTCTAAACCTTTAGATAATCTATAAGTCCAAGCAGCTAAAATAGGCATCTTAGCTAATAATCTTGTAGATGCATGAAACATATCCACAGGACAGTTAACATCAACTACTTTAGGGTTGAATGCTGTCAATGATCCCGTTAGTGAAGATAAGACTCCCATTGGATGTGCTGTACTTGGAAATCCGTTTAATATTCTTCTTACTCTATCATTTACAAAATTATAGTCTTTTATAGAAGATGTGAATTTTTCTAATTCTTCTTCTTTAGGTAATTCTCCATATAACAATAAATACATACATTCCACAAAAGTAGATTTTTCTGCAAGTTGCTCGATAGGATAACCTCTGTACATTAATTTTCCTTCTTCTCCGTCTAAGAAGGTAATGTCACTTAGTGTGGAACCTGTGTTTTTATACCCGGGATCTAATGTTACCAATCCTGAGTCTGAGCGTAGTGTAGAGATATCTATCCCTTTATCTCCCATTGTTCCTTCTATAACAGGATACTCGTATTCTTTTCCTTGATAAATAATTTTTACTGTTTCTGCCATTTATTTTCTAATGATTTGGATTAAATGTAAGAAATTTTATCATATAAAGGAAATATAACCTCTATATTGTAAAAATTAGCTGCTTATTTATTATCATTCTAATTAACTATAAATGATATTTATATGTTATATACAAGGTTTTTATTAATTAAAAATTTTATAAGGAACTATTGTTTAGTTAAGATGCTTTTTACTCTGCTAAATAATATTTAATTCTATTTAATGAGTATTTCTCTCCTTCAGGAGTAACAGAAATAATATTCTGTTTGGTATTAATCAGATTTCTGTCTTCTGCCATTTGTAGCATGCGTCTTGCTTTTTCTTTTTTCCAATTAATGTGTTCCTCTAAATGCTGAACACTTCTTTCATGTTCATTTTTATGGCTTTGGATATGAATCAATAAAGTAACCAAAGAAATTTCATCAATTTGTTGTTTACGGTTTATTTTATGGGTGATGATTCCGTCTGAAGGAGAAAATAAATAAGTGATTAAAAATAGAATTCCCATAACAGCCATTATACTTCCTGAAATAGAGGCATCTAAAGCATGGGCCAACCAATAGCCTGAAACTGCTGAAACTGCTGAAATAATGACTGAATAGAATAACATTTTTGTTAAATCTTGGGTAAGTAAATAAGCAATAGCCGCAGGAACAATTATAAAACCGACAACTAATATCGCACCAACGGCATCAAACGCACCCACGATTGTAACCGATGATAAAAACATTATTCCGTAATGTATTGCGATAGGGGCAAAGCCCATAGTAGAAGCCAGTCCGGCATCAAATGTACTTACCTTTAATTCTTTAAAGAATAAGAAAAGAGAAGCGACTATAATTAATAAAATTCCACCCATAATCCAAATGGCTTTTGGTCCGTAATCTACTCCGTTAATAAAATATCTGTCAAACGGAGCAAAGGCTAATTCTCCTAAAAGAACGGCGTCTGTATCTAAGTGAACATCTCCCGCATTTCTTACAATCAGTATAATTCCTAAACTGAATAACGCCGGAAAAACTATCCCGATAGAAGTATCTTCTCCCACTAATTTTGTATTCTGAATCCATTCAATTAATAAAACTGTGAGCATTCCGGTTAGGGCTGCCATTAATATTAAGAGAGGAGAATTTAAGTCTTCTGTAATGAAAAAACCGATAACAATCCCCGGTAAAATAGAATGGCTGATTGCATCAGAAATTAATGCAGTTTTTCGTAATACTAAGAATACACCTAATAAAGAACAAGCAATGGCTACTAAAGCGGCTATAATCTGGATTTCTATTTGTGGGCTACTCATGAGTATATTTCTTTTTTTGCGATTTATTCTTTAAATACCTTGCAATAAGTCCTCGTTGAGGTGCGAAGAATAAAGAAATAAAAACAATCAATGATACAATTAAAACAATAATAGGACCTGTGGGTAGTTTACTTTCTGATGCGCTTAAAAATGCCCCGCTTATTCCACTGAAAGCTCCTATAATTGCAGCAATCCAAAGCATTTTGCTCAATGAATTTGTCCATTGTCTTGCTGCCGCTGCCGGTGCAAGTAATAGTGAACTCATTAAAACAACTCCTACGGTTTGTAGTCCCATAACGATAATAATCACAATTAAAAGCGTGATTAATAAATCAATTTTCTTTGTCGGGATATTAAGTGTTTCAGCATATTCTCTATCGAACAGCATAATTTTAATTTCTTTCCAAAAAATTAAAACCAATAATAATGAAGGAATCAGAAAACTTACCATAATAATGATGTCTTTTTCCATAAGCGTAGTGGCTTGTCCAAAAAGATATTTGTCTAATCCCGCTTGATTGGCGTTTGGTAATTTTTGAACATAGGTAAGCAACATCATTCCCACTCCAAAAAATACGGAAAGTAAAATTCCTAAAGCTGTATCAGTTTTAAGTTTTGAATTTTTTACGATATTATTCACCATGAAACTCCCTAAAATCCCGAAAACAATAGCTCCGCTCATTAGTATAAGCGGACTCTTTTGCCCTGTGAGTAAAAAAGCCAAAACAATTCCGGGTAAAGCGGCATGAGAAATGGCATCTCCTAAAAGGCTTTGTTTTTTTAGAACTGCAAAACTCCCTAAAACTCCGCTTAAAGTTCCTAAAAGTCCTGTCCCGATTGCAATTACCCAAAAGGCGTTTTCTTTTAAAATTTGGAATAGTTCCATTAGTTTTTATTTAAAATATATTCAAAAGAATGTTTAGTTCCGTAGCATTTTTTCAGGTTTTCTTGAGTAAAGTATTCTTCTACGTTTCCGGAAGCGATTACTTTTACATTTAATAATGTAACCCAATTAAAATATTCGGGAACAGTATCTAAATCATGATGCACAACCACTACGGTTTTTCCTTGATTTTTTAATTCTTTAAGCAAAGAAATTATGGCACGTTCGGTAGTGGCATCTACTCCTTGAAAAGGCTCGTCCATAAAGTAAATTTCGGCATTTTGCACCAATGCACGAGCTAAGAAAACACGCTGTTGCTGTCCCCCTGAAAGCTGACTGATTTGTCGGTCTTTAAAATCTAACATTCCAACTTTTTCCAGTGCTTTTAAAGATTCTTCTTTTTCTTTTTTACCTGGGCGTTTAAACCAACCTAAATTTCCGTAAGTTCCCATCATTACAACATCTAAAACTTGTGTAGGAAAATCCCAATCCACACTTCCACGTTGAGGAACGTAAGCAATTTTCTTTTTTTGGGTTTTGTATGGTTTGCCTTCAATGCTAACTGTTCCGGCTAATGGATTTATAATTCCTAAAATAGATTTAATCAAAGTTGATTTCCCCGCACCGTTAGGTCCTACAATCGCCATTAAGACACCTTTGGGAATTTCTAAATCAATGTCCCAAAGTACAGGTTTTTGATTATAGGAAACAGTAAGGTCGTCTATTTTTATAGCTATATTACTCATTCTTTAAGGCATTTACGATAGTATTCATATTATATAAGTACATTCCAATATAATTTCCTTCGGGTGTGTCCGGCGAACCTAAAGCATCAGAGTAAAGTGTTCCTCCCACTTTTACCTCGTGTCCTTTAGATTTTACGGCTTCTTGTAATGCCAAAATTGTTTGTTTTGGGATAGAGCTTTCTACAAAGATTGCCGGTATTTTATTTTCTACAATAAAGTTGGCTAAGTCTAATAAATCCTTAGTTCCTGCCTCTGATGCTGTTGAGATTCCTTGTAATCCCATTACTTTAAAGTTATATTCTTTCCCAAAATAATTGAAGGCATCGTGAGCGGTAACTAATATTCTTTTATTTTCCGGTAATGTATTAGCGATTGAAGTTAAAGAATCTTTTAAACTTTTTAATTTCTCAATGTAAACTTTTTCGTTTTTCTCGAAATATTCTTTGCTATCCGGTTTAGCTTCTGAAAGTTGCTGTGTTATATACTTTGCCGCATCTATCCAGTTTTCTACCGAAAACCAAATATGTGGGTCGTAATTAGACGCGAAAAGTTCTGAACTTATATATCTTTCTTTGGGAATACCATTACTTAGGGCGTAGGCTTTTTTGCCTTTTTTCTCCATGTTTTCAAAAATATCTACCATTTTACCTTCTAAGTGTAATCCACTGTAAAATAAAATATCGGAAGAAGTTATTTTCTGAACGTCTCCCTCACTCGCTTTGTATAAGTGCGGGTCTACTCCTGCTCCCATCAATCCTACAACTTGAACAGAGTCACCTCCGATATTTTTTGCCAAGTCCGAAATCATGGTAGTAGTAGTTACTACTTTAAATTTATTGCTTTCTTCTTTTTTCTGACAAGAAATTACAAATAAAGCTAAAAGAATAATCAAATAAAGTTTTTTCATAATTAGAATAAATAATTTAAGCAAAGTTAAATAAAATGTTTGGTTAGGCTAATTTATTTTATTTAAATTAATTATTTTAATTTATATAAATTCTATAAGTATAAAACATTTATCTTGCAACGACATATTTTGTCGCTGTAGTGTGTTATATTTGTGAAAAATGAGGAGAGTATGAAATTAATTATTGTGATTTGTAAAGAACAAAATACAGAATTCTGAAAAATAAAATTTAACATTGTAAATTAATATAGTATGTCTAAAATAGAATCAATAGCAAGGTATAATTTAATTATAAAAAAATTGCGAAAACATCCTGCAAGTTTTAACGAAATTTCAGATTATTTAGATTTAGAATCTGATTTGCATGATTATAATTATCGTGTATCAAAAAGGACTTTTCAGAGAGATTTAAAGGATATTAGAACTTTATATGGCGTTGATGTACAATATAATAGAGCAAAGAAAGTTTATTATGTTAATCTTAATGAGCAAGAAGAAGTAAATGAACGTATATTAGAAGCTTTTGATATTTTTAATGCATTAAATATATCTGATAGATTATCTAATTATATTCATTTTGAAAAAAGAAAACCAAAAGGGACAGAGAATTTACATGGTTTTCTCCATGCTATTAAAAATCAATTACAGATTAAGTTTGAATATCAGAAATTTTGGGAAGAGGAGCCCACTGAAAGGGTTGTAGAGCCTTATGCTTTAAAAGAATTTAAAAATAGATGGTATCTTTTAGCGAATGATCTAAAAGCTTGTAAAGTGAAAAGCTTTGCTTTAGATCGGTTGGCAGATTTAGATATAACTAAAAGGAAATTTGATAAGCCAAAAGATTTTGATGTAAATAAATATTATAAGTATTGCTTTGGAATTATTAGTCCTAATGATTATAAACCAAAAGAAATAATTCTTTCTTTTAAACCTTTTCAAGGAAAGTATATAAAAACTTTACCTCTTCATGAATCCCAAGAGATTTTAGTTGATAATGATAATGAGTTGAGAATAAAATTAAAATTATTTATTACTCATGATTTTCTTATGGAATTATTATCTTATGGAGATACGTTGAGGGTGTTGGAGCCTGAATGTTTAATAAAAGATTTAAGGGATAATTTAAAAAGGGCTTTAATGTCTTATGAATAGATATAATTAATCCTAATCAAATTTTATTAATCAAATTTGATTAGGATATTATTATGAAAGATAGTCTTAATGTCTTTTTTTAAGAGAGTATAAATCTGTTCTTCTGTCTTTTAAGTTTTTAACACTACCTTGCTCGTGTAATTCTAATAACAAATCAAGATTAACGTCTACAACCAGAATCATTTCTGTATTTGGAGTAGCGGCTGCTTTTACTCCGTCTGCCGGAAAGGCGAAATCACAAGGAGTAAATACCATTGACTGAGAATATTGAATATCCATGTTATGAACTTGTGGTAAATTTCCTACACTTCCCGCAATGGCTACATAACACTCATTTTCTATAGCTCTGGCTTGTGCACAATGTCTTACACGGGAGAATCCATTTTGGGTATCTGTAAGGAAAGGTACAAATAGAATATCCATTCCTTCATCAGCTAATAATCTGCTAAGTTCAGGAAATTCAGAATCATAACAAATTAAAATTCCGATTTTTCCACAATCAGTATCAAAGGCTTTTATTTGTGTTCCTCCTACTAATCCCCATGCTTTTTCTTCATCCGGAGTGGCGTGAATTTTTTCGTATCGTTCTACAGAGCCATCTCTTTTACATAGATATCCTATGTTGTAAAGTTCATCATTTATTACTTCGGGCATACTTCCCGTTATTATATTAATATTATAATTAACAGCTAACTCCGAAAAACGCTCTTTAACTTCCGGTGTATATTGGGCTAATTTACGAATAGCTTCAGCCTCGCTTAAATGGTTATATTCTGCCATTAACGGAGCATTAAAATACTCGGGGAAAAGTGCGAAATCACTACGATAACCGGAAAGTGTATTAATGAAGAATTCAGCTTGTTCCATTACTTGGTCAAAGTCTTTATAAGGTCTCATTTGCCATTGAACTAAGCCTAATCTAACAACAGTTTTATTAGAAGTTGGTTTATGCTCTTCTTTGTTTTCTTCCTCGTAATAGATATTATCCCATTCCATTAAAATGGCATTCTGTTCAGATAATTTATCGTCCGGCAAATAATTCCTAATGATTCTTGTAGGTCTGAAGTCATTTGCTAACTGAAAAGATAAAACGGGATCGTGAATTTCTTTGTGGCTTACTTTTTCTATATATTCTTTAGGGCTTAGTTCATTGGAGTATAAATGGTAGTTTGGCATTCTTCCGCCGAATGCAATTCCTTTTAAGTTTAGTTTTTCGCAAAGTTCTTGTCTGTATTCGTAGAGACGACGTCCTAATTTCATTCCTCTGAATTTAGGATGTACAAAAATTTCTATTCCGTAGAGTACATTTCCCTTAGGGTCGTGAGTAGAAAAAGTTTCGTTTCCGGTAATAGAGTTGAAGGTGTGGTGTTTATCAACTTTTTTTCCGGAAACAACAAGTGATAGTGCTACTCCTGCAATTTCGTTATCTACTTTTAGTGCAACTTGCCCTTCGGGGAAGATTTTAATAAGTTTTGCAATTTGACTTTTTTCCCAAACGAAATGAGGCATACTTTTGTAAGATTGCTTCATTGCATCTAACAGCTGAGGATAATCTTCTATTGTTAAATAAGTTAATTCTATATTTCCTATATTTTCGTTTTTCATATTATTTTGTGAAATTCGTGCAAATATACACGATAATGATGTTAAACAAAAAAATACTCGAACTTTCATTTGAAAATTCGAGTACTTTCAGTTTAATTAAGATAAATATTACATGATTGTGTTACTTTTATTATTTAATTGTATATCTAATTCCTAAGAATCCTCTAATTCCTTGGTTTGTAGAGTATACATATTCAGGGCTAAACTCTAAACCATTTGGGTTATCAGATGTAGCTTTAATAATATCTCCATCTTTTACAACGTGTTCATCAAATGGGTCATGAGCTCTTGCTATTAATTTATCTCCTATATTTTTGTATTTGTATGGAGTAAAGTCTAACAAGTTTTTAACACCTCCATAAATCTCCAATCCATTGTTGAACTTCTTAGTAAGTTGAATATTTTGTATTGAATACCAAGGAGATTTGTCAGGTCTTGTATCATTAGATTCCGGGCCTTCTATAAGAGGTAATCTCATAGGACTTCTTAAGTTTCCTGTGTAATCAAATTTAAGTCCGATGTTTCTAAATTCATATCCTATAGACCATACTCCTGAGAAGTTTTCTGTGAATAATTGTTGTTCTTTTTCTCCATCTTCTACTGAGTAAACATCCATATATGTTCCTCCTAAGTTAAATGAAAGCCCATTTTTTAAATGTCCGTTAACACTTAATGAAATTCCTTTTGAAATAGCATAATCATCATCACCTAAGTTATCATAAATGATTTGAGTAGCACTTGATTCTATATCTCCTATGATTTTATTTTCAAAATAAGTATAGAAAGCATTTAAGTTCAAGTTAAAGTAATGTCCACCATCTGTATAGATATTTTTTACATAATCAAAGTTACCATTCCAAGAAACCTCAGGTTTTAAGTCGCCTTTGAATACAACTTCTCTTGAACTTGTAAGTGACTGATGGTCTTCTGTAAATACGTTTGCTACACGATAACCGTTACCAAGGCTTAAACGAATAATATCACTTTTATCCTCTGTATTCCACTTATAGTTTAATCTTGGAGAGAAAATATTTCCATGGATAGAGTTGTGGTCATAACGTAATCCTACTAATAACTTATTTTGTCTGTTAAATTCCATTTCGTCTTGAACAAACACTCCCGGTAAGTGAGTAACTTGTTCTGCTACAGTAGAAACATGAGCGTTTGCATCATGATATTTAGTATATCTATAAGCTGCCCCAAATAATAGGTTGTGGATGTCTAAATTTTTATGCCATGTTAATTGACCAAAGTAGATTTCCTGATCAGCCAAATACTTAGCATCTCCATAATAACTATCCTGATGGTGTCCGTTTAAACTGAAATCAAAGAAGATTTTTTCATCAGTTGGCAATTGGTATTTACCAAATGTTTCCCAACGACTTGTGTAAATACTTTCACCGTATTTTATATCCGTTCCTCGGTATTTTTTCTCCCAGTCCATTTCTCCTCCCCAACGGTCTTCATACAAATATCTACCTGCTAAAGAGAATACTCTGTTATTCTCTCTTTGAAAATCCCATTTGTTAAATACAGAGATTCTATTTTGTAAAGTTAAATCTGTAAAGTTATCGCCGTTTTTATCAATAGGGTTATTATAGTTAAAGTAGTTAACACCTAACAATGAAGACGCTTTGTCTCCTGCGTTAAATTTACCTGTAACATCTACATTGTATTCTTGCCAAGAAGATGCAAATGAGTTTACAGAGAAAAGTGGAGCAGTAAGAGCATTTTTAGTAATAATGTTGATTAATCCTCCTATGGCCTCAGAACCGTATAATGTAGATGCAGGTCCTTTTACAATTTCTACTCTTTCAATTAAATCTTCAGGAATACCACTGAACCCGTAAACAGTAGATAGTCCACTAACGATAGGCATACCATCTATCAATACCATAGTGTTCGCTCCTTCTAATCCATTAATATGAATATCTCCGGTATTACAAACATTACAGTTTACTTGCGGTCTGATACCATTAACGTTGTCTAAAGTTTCAAAGAAACTTGGAGTAGGGTTTTGTTTAAAGAAAGCTTTAGTATATACTTCTACAGGAACGGCACTTTCTGTTTTACTTACAGGGCGTAAAGTTCCCGAAACAACAATCGGATCAAACTGATAAGTATTATTATCATCTTTGTCCTTATCTTTTTCTTGTGCATACGCTTGCCCAATAAGTGCAAAGGCTAATGCCGAAAAAAGTAATCTTCTTTTCATATTTATATATTTTATAGTTTCCTAACCTTTAAATTAGTTAGCAAAATTATAAAAGTTAGTTGAGACGAACAAATTAATTGAAAATCTTTTTTATTTAGTCTAAAAAGAAAGCTTAGAAATTAATAATACTGTGAAAGAAAATTATTAAAAATAAAAATATACAAATTAGTGTAGATAAGGATTTATTCATCAGTCCAACTGAGCCTGTCGGAGTTATTGAATTGCCAGGGGGCTCCGTTATTTTCTATGTTTTGCATCATTAAATTTAATTCCATAGAGGCGGCAGATTTTTCCATTACTAAATAACGTCTGAGGTCTATAATAATAGAAAGAGGATCTATATTTATAGGGCAAGCCTCTGTACAAGCGTTACAAGAGGTACAAGCCCAAATCTCTTCCGGAGAAATATAATCATTAATTAAATTTTTTCCGTCATCTTCGAATTTTCCTTTTTTATTAATGATTTTGCCTATATCTTCTAATCGGTCACGGGTATCCATCATTATTTTTCTTGGAGAAAGTTTTTTGCCTGTAATATTTGCCGGACATACCGAAGTGCATCTTCCGCATTCGGTGCAACTGTAAGCATTAAGGAGTTGTACTTTGTTTAAATCAAAAATATCTTTTGCACCAAAGGTTTCTATCGGAGTATTTTCATCAGGTGGAGGAGTAGCGTATGGATCAGCGTTAGGATCCATCATGAGTTCTACCTCTTTTTTCACACTTTCTAAATTATCAAGTTCTCCTGCCGGTTCTAACTTTGAAAACCAAACATTTGGGAATGCAGATAAAATATGTAAATGTTTGGAGTAGTATAAATAATTAAGAAAGAATAAAATTCCTAAAAAATGAAACCACCACGCACTTCTTTCTATAATTAATAGCGTGGAGGTTTGGAGGTTGCTGAATGAGGAAAAAATATATTTAGAAATGGGGAATGCTCCGGCTAATATTTCTCCTGAGTTTAGATGTGCGTAATAATCAGCAGCGTTCATTATTAGAAACGCGTTCATTAATAAAAATTCAATTATAAGAATTAGGTTTCCATCTTCTTTAGGCCAACCTTTCATTTCGGAATTCCAAAAACGTTTGAGTTTTATAACATTTCTACGAATCCAGAAAATGGTAACTGAAAGAATAACTAATAATGCCAAAATCTCAAATGAACCAATTAGAAAACTATAAGTTTTTCCTAAAAAAGAGAATATCCGATGTGTGCCAAAAAGCCCATCAATTATAATTTCTAAAACTTCTATATTTATAATAATAAAGCCTGCATACACCAAAATATGCAAAATTCCGGCAACAGGACGCACAACCATTTTGGATTGTCCTAAAGCTACGCGAGCCATTTTTATCCACCGAGCTTTTTTATTATCAGACCGATTGATTTTTTTCCCAAGATTGATGTTGCGTATAATCTTTTTTAGGTTAAAGACGAAAAGTCCTATCCCTAAAATTAGCGATATGGCAAATACAATTTGAGCAAGCATTTAGATTTATTTTCTAATCGAATCTTGTTTGTAAACAACTTTTTTTCCGAATACTGAGAAGTTGAAATATTTCCCCGGACTTTCCTTAACGTCTTTTATTAATAAGTTTAAGTTCTCTGCTGTTTTATTTAAGTTATTATATAGCTCTTGGTCGTTTATCACTTTATTTAAGGAACCGTCAGAGTTTTCTATTTTATTAATAAACTTTTTAAGTTCTGTAGAGCTCTCCTCTAAATTAGCCAAAGTTTTTTCTAACTTTCCGTCGTTTAAATTATCAGCTAATTCTCCATATTTTTTTAAAGTAGCATTACTGGTAACAAGTGCAGTGTTTGTATTATCAGAAATCACATCAATTTTAGAATCAAGCCTATCAGACAATTTATTAGAAGATATAGCAAAGTTTCGTATGGAATTAGAGGTTGATTCAAGAGATTGAATAGTTCTATTTAAGCTTTCTAAAACCTGTTTTAAACTTTTATTTGTATCTTCGCTGGCTAAGTTTCCGTAGCGGTCTAATGTGTAGTTTAAAGTTGTTAATACACTATCTACTTTGTTTTGAGTGGGTTTCAATTTGTTAGACAACATTGTCATGAGAGACTGTGTGTTCGCTGCTATAAGAGTATCTCCACTTTTAGCGGGTGTTCCTTTGTAACTCAAATTAAGTTTTATTTGTTTACCTGCCATTAATCCCGGTTCATAGATTTCTGCTACGGTATTTTTAGTAAAATAGATTTCTCTGTCTAAAATCATTTTAACTACAAAATATAGACTGTCTTTGCCTTCTATTATTTTTATATCATCTATAGCTCCTACTTTTAATCCATTTACGTTTACGGGTCTGGTAGGTAATAGTCCGTCTACATCGGTATAGGTAACATAATATACTTGTCCGGATGTAAATACATCTTTTCCGTTTAAGAAAGTAAACACCCAATAAAATATGGCAATACTAACTACGGAGATTAATCCTATTTTTATTTCTTTACTCATTATCAATTATTGTATTATAATTTTATTTCCATTTTTAAAAAGAACAACAAAAGCATCAGGAAATTTAGCTTTTCTTATTTTTTCTAATTCATTTTTAGCATTTTCTTCATTATCAAAATTTCCATATAAATATTTAAAGAGATTTCCTTCTTTTACTTTGGAAATATTGTTTAATCCTTTAAAGAGCGGAGAGTTTTCATTAAGATTACTCTGCGAACTTAGTATTTGAATTCTGTAAATATCGGTTTTATTTTTATCATTATCAAAATATATATTATTTTGATTATCTCCGGTAGGAAATTCAGCAATTATAGCATCAGGAAACCCACGTGCTTTTACTTTTCTTAAATTGGCATCTCTCTTAGATTCGAAAGAGGTACTCCCATAGAAATATTTATAAAGATCTCCGGTTTTTACTACTTCTACATTATCTAATCCTTTTAATTGCGGAGCTCCTTTTCTAAAACTTCGTTTAGATACTAAAAATTGAATTTTAAATACTTTTCCGGCAACAGGTTTTTCCGGCTCGGCTAACTCTTTCACTTCGTTTTTTTGTGGCTCATAATTATTATTATATCCTCTTATTAAATCCCAACGCTTTTTATAATATTTAATTGCATTAAAAATAGATTCTGCAGTTTTGTTTTTTCCTTCTTCAGAGGCTAAATATCTTCCTTCTTCCGGATTTGTTACAAAACCAATTTCCGTAAGAACAGAGGGCATTGCAGTACGCCATAAAACTAAAAATCCTGCTTGTTTTACACCTCTGCTTAATCTTTTATCTTTATTTATATAATTATCTTCTATAGCTTTTGCCATAATTAAGCTATTCTCTAAATGAGTATTCTGCATTAAAGTCAGACCTATTAAAGATTCGGGAGAACTTGGATCAAAGTCTTCGTATTTTTCTTTGTGATCATCCTCTAAAAGAATTACGCTATTTTCTTTTTTAACGATACTTAAATTAGAGTTAGCCCTTTTAGGGTCTGAGCCTAAAGCAAAAGTTTCAGTTCCGTAAGCTCCCGGCCTGGCAGAGTTGCAGTGTATAGAAAGGAAAAAATCTGCATGATTTCTATTTGCGATATTTGCTCTCTCATGTAACGGGATAAAAGTATCATCTTTACGGGTATATATGATTTTAATATCATCTTTAAAATAGTCTTTCACTAATTTTCCTACTTTTAAAGTAACATCAAGAGCAATGTTTTTTTCAAGGTCAACTACGCCTCTCGCACCGGAATCATGACCACCATGCCCGGCATCTAAAACCAATATAAACGTGCTATTCCTTTTTTGTGCATTAACATTTATAGAAAATAATAATGATAAAAGGATGAATGTTAATAATTTAAAATTTATTTTTTTAATAAAATTCATATTAGCTTGTTTTTTTACGTATTTTTGAACCAAATTTGCGACAAAAATAATAATAACGCTTGGATTATAACGTATTTAATAGAGTCATTAGTATAATTTTTATATCTATTTTAGGTGTAGGGTATTCTCAAACTGTGCAGGATACTGTGATTGCTGTACAAAATAGTGATACTTTAACAGTGCGAAATTTTAATGTTAATGATTCGATTCGGACAGATTCTATACCTCAGAAGAAGAGAGGAGGAATGTTACAGGCAACTGTAGATTACAGTTCAGAGAACGTTTTTCATGATGTTAAAAATAAAAAATCTTTTTTAGAAAGGGATGCTAAAGTTCATTATTTAGACATAGATATAGAAGCGGATTTTATAGAAGTAGATTGGGAAACAGGGATTTTATATGCTGAAGGAAAAAAAGATTCTATTGGGAAATTAATAGAGCCGAGTAAATTTACACAAGGTGGAAATACATTGGAATACGATAATTTTACGTATAATATAAAGACTAAAAAAGGAACAGCGTCTAATATTAGAACTCAACAAAATTTAGGAGGAGATGAAGGAGTGCTTGTAGCAAAATTGGTAAAAAGATATAATGATACAATTTCCGGATTAAGGAAAATTGCCTTTACGACGGATCAGTATTTTATGTCTAAAAAAGATACAGTTGCAGATTATAGTTTACAGGCAGAGGTAGCTAAGTTTATTCAAGGAAAAGATAGACGAGTAGTTACCGGTCCTGTGTTTATGAAGATGTATGATGTTACAACACCTTTATTCTTACCATTTTCTTTTATCCCGATGGGAACGGATAGAAGTACAGGGTTGCTTTTACCATCTTTTGGAGAAAGAGAAAGCGTTGGTTTTTATATAGAAGGTGCGGGAATTTATATTCCTATTGGCGATTATTTGGATTTAGCATTTACGGGAGATATTTATACCAAAGGAAGTTATGGACTTCATGCACGTTCTCAGTATATAAAAAGGTATAAATTCAGTGGAAATTTCAGTTTAGACTGGGAAAGGCGAGTGTCAGGAATAAAAGGTTTAAATAATTATTCTAACTCTAAATTATACAGAATATATTGGTCTCACAGGCAGGATTCAAAAGCAAATCCTAATTTAATTTTCTCTGCGAATGTAAACTTTACGAGTAGTACTTATTATCAAAACGGAATCAATAATTATAATTTACTTACAGGAGATGTTTTAAGAAATAGTGCACAATCCTCTATTTCGCTTAGTAAAACATTTCCGGATACACCATTTAGTGCAAACTTAAACTTATCTCACAGTCAAAATTTTGGAAGTGGAGAGCGAGATAATTCAATAACTTTTACGGCTCCTACATTGGTAGTAAACATGAGTAGAATTTACCCATTTGCTCCTAAAGTGGGCTCCAAGAAAGGATTGTTGCAAAACATAGGTATGACTTATAATATGAATTTACAGAATATTATAAGAACGAATGATGAAAATGTTTTTACAAAGAGAATGTTTGATGATGCTAAAAATGGAGTGAAACATAATTTAAATTTAAGTACAGGAACAACAATATTCAATTATTTTCCGGTTAATTTTTCTGCAAATTATGAAGATGTTTGGTATTTAAAAACCATCAGAAAAGATTATGATCCAATAGAGAAAAAAGTTGTAACTACCGATGTAAATGGTTTTTCTACGTTTAGAACATTTGGATTGAGTACAGGAGTGCAAACTACTTTATATGGAATTAAAGTTTTTGGGTCAGCAGATGACAATAAGTGGATAAAAGCAATAAGGCACGTAATGTCTCCAAGTATAGGATTTAGTTATACACCTGATTTTTCTACAAAAACATGGGATTATTATGATTCTTATATTAATGAGAAAGGAGAACAAGTTCTTTATTCTAAATTTGAAGGCGGAATATACGGGAGTCCTTCTCGTGGATTAAGTGAAAGTTTAAATTTTAGCCTTTCTAATAACTTAGAAATGAAAGTACGCTCTATAGAAGACTCAACGGGAGTTAAGAAAATCAAGTTATTAGATTACTTAAATCTTTCTACCGGTTATAACTTTGCAGCAGAAGAATTTAAATTAAGTCCTATAAGTATAAATGGAGCTACAAGTATTTTAGACAGTAAAATGAGAATTAATTTCAGTGCTACTGTAAACCCTTATCAAGTAGTTTTAGATGATAATAATCCAAATGGTAGACGGGTTGATAAGTTAGGCTTTGAATACCTAAGTATTACAAATTACAATATAGGTTTAAATTATTCTTTAAATGATAAAACCTTTGGAGAAAGAAAAATTGATTATCCACGACGAGGAGCAATAAGGGATGAAGTCTATTATTTTGATGATGAGGGGTATGCTCAGTATTTAACACCTTGGAATTTATCAATAGGACTTAATCACAGTGTGAATAAAAACCTAAAAGGAGAAGCGAATAAAACTACTTCTATGAACTTAAACGGGCGATTAGCTTTAACGCCTTATTGGGATATCTCAGGAAGCACCAATATTGATTTAGAAACAGGAGAGATAAGTTATACACGAATATCGTTCAATAGAGATTTACGTAGTTTTAGAATGAACTTTAGTATGGTGCCATTTGGGCAATATAAAACATGGAATTTCTTTATCGGAATAAAAGCAAGCTTCTTAAGCGATACCCTAAAACATGAAGAAAGAAGTTTTAATGTAAGAACAGAAGAATTTTAATCAATAAATAATATAAAAAAATGAAAAGAGTAAATACAGAAAAAGCACCGGCAGCAATAGGGCCTTACTCACAAGCAGTAGAACACAATGGAGTATTATATGTTTCAGGGCAAATCCCGATTAATCCGGAAAACGGAGAATTATTAAACGGAATAGAAGAAGAAACGCATCAAGTAATGAAAAACTTAAAAGCAATTTTGGAAAACAAAAATTTAGGTTTTGATGAGGTAATAAAAACAACAATCTTTTTAAAAGATATGGCTGACTTTGCAGTAGTGAATGAGATTTACGGATCCTATTTTACAGAAGGAAACTACCCGGCAAGAGAAACTGTGCAAGTAGCAAAACTACCTAAAGACGTAAGTGTAGAGATTTCACTTATAGCAGCTTTAAAATAAAGGTATGTTTTTTAGAAACACACTATCAGTAATAGCAGGACTTAGTGTTGCCATAGGTTTAATTTTGCTGGCAATAACAACAAACAAAACTTGGTTTGATGAGCTTTCCGGTATTCAACTTCATCAAAAAGGAGAGATAATCTTATACTGGCAAAGTGTAGTGCGACAAGCACCCGACAACTTCTTTTTAACGCTATTAATTTCTTATGGAGTAGGGAGTACTATAGGAGGGGTTATAACAGCATTATTAGTAAAAACAGCACAAGAGGCATATGCAATGCTTATAGGTTTTATTCTATTTGCAATTGCCATTGCGGATATTGTTTTTGTGGAAGGACATCCTACATGGTATTGCATATGTATCTTTTTTGTATTCTTTCCATTTTCGTGGTTAGGAGGGAAAATTGTAAATATTTTAAATGAAAAATAATTAAAAATGAAAAAAGTAATTGTTTTAACTTTAGGGTTATTTGTAGCGGTATCATGTAATAATGATGACGATGATATCTTAAATGAAAATAAGACAGAAGTTAAATTAAATGAAAAGTCTGATTTAGAAAAAGAGAGCTTAAAAGGAGAAATATCATCTGTAAGGCAAATTGTATATGATGCTGAATTAGTAGATGGGAAAATAGAAAAAAAATATGTAAGAGATGCAGGTTTAGATAACTATAAAAGAGTTTACAATGCAAACGGAAACAAAACCGAAGAAACTATTTTTACCGAAAACGAAGAGGTGCAAGAGAGAAATACTTATGTGTATAACACCTTTAATAAAATAACTGAAACTACAAAATATGCTTTTAATGGAGCTTTAGTGTCAAAAGTATCTTTTGGCTATAACGGCAATCAAAAATTAATTAAAAGATATGAAGTAGGTTCTGACGGGAATCAAAACAACGCTACCATTTTTAAATATAACAATAACGGAGAGCAAATAGAAAAATCTGTCTATAACTATGCTGATCAGTTAGACCATAAAATATTATATATCTATAAAAACGATAAAAAAGCAGAAGAAGCAAGATATAACTATAATAATAAGTTAGAAGAAAAATCAATTTATACTTATGATAGCAAAGGGAATGTAATAGAAGAGAAAAAGTATGAAGGTGAAGAGTTGTTGTTAGACAGATATGTATATGCTTACGATAACAATGGAAATAAAGTTTTATATGAAAGGTATGAAGCTGATGGAACCTTAGGCTTTAAATCAACCTACGAGTATGATGAAAAAGGAAACGTTGTAAAAGAGCAATATTACACAACACCTGAAACTCCTGATTTTGCAACCGGCTATAAATATACTTATGACCAAAAAGGAAACTGGATAACAAAAATAGAGTTTGAAGATGATGAGCCTATATCTATAACTGAAAGAAAAATAACATATTATTAAGAATTTATTTATTTTACGGCATGAAATTTGGCTTATATAAGTTATACAACACAAAAAATATAGTTATGAAAAAAACATTGAAAATTTTTGGGATTTTATCTTTAATCCTAGTAGCATTTGCTTTTACATCTTGTAGTAGTGATGATGATCCGGCAGACAACGATTTATTTATAGGTAAATATAAGGGTAAAGTAACTTATACTAATGGAGATGAGAATAAATCTAATGATGATGGTTCTGTAACAGTTACAAAAGTAGGAAATACTTATAGCTTTACTTTCTCTGATGGAATACCTGCTATTACAGGAGTAGAAATGGATAAAAACCAGCACATAGCAATTTCTTTAGGAGATGAGAATAGTTATATCCGTATTAACGAAGACGTGTTGAAGTTATTATACAATAAAGACGGAGCTACTTGGACAGCTGATGTGAAAAGATAATTTCATCAAAAATAATTGATAAAAAGCCATCTCAATAAGTTTTGAGATGGCTTTTTTATTGGAACAAATTAATTATTTTTTAATCTTTTTTCTTCTCAACCATTTTATAAAGAAGTAAATAAAAGGAATAATTAATAAGAATGGCCATAAGTAAACCAATCCAATCATAAAGCTGACAAAACCTTCCCATCCGTTTAAAAAGGCTTTTATAAATCGGTTTTGAGGCTTAGTGTTTTCGGTAGTATATTTTACTAAAGTAATATTTAAAGTAGAAAAAGAAACTTGATTTTGTAAATACTTCATTCTACCTTCCGCAGATTCGATTTCTCCGCGTAAATCTCCGATTTCCCTTTCTATTTCTAAAATTTCTTTTATGTTTTTTGCTTTAGAAAGAAGAGCAATATAACGCTCTTCTACTTGTTTTTTAGTTTTTAATCTGGCTTTTAAATCTATAAATTCATCAGTAACATCAGAAGTAGTAATTGTTTTATTTTCTACTTTTTCAAAATGATTATCAATGTTATTGACAAAAGCATCAAAGTTTTGAGACGGGATTCTAAAAGAAAAAGAACTCTCTAAATCATTGTAATTAGTCGTTCTTTCTTCAGAATTTATATAACCTCTATATTGAGTCAAGAGATTTTTAAGGAAAGTAGAGCTCTCTTTTATATTGTCAGTTTCAATTCGAATGTCCCCTGTTTTTATTAACATTCTTTCTTGTTGCTGATTAGTTGAATTTTCTATTTTTTCAGGAGAATTCGGTTCAGGAATATCAATTGCCATAGCCTCTGTTGTGGCATTTTCATAACTTGCGACTTCAGTATTTTCACCTTGTTTACTACATGAAGTAATAAATAAAATAAAAGCCGATAAAATTATATAGAATTTCATGTTGTTAATGATTAGTTTTTAATAAATTGATTATAAGTGGTTTGTATTTTCTAAAAGAATGTTTTATAAAACAAATCATAAATAGAAAGTTTGTGGAGATATTAGTGATAGGCTATAGTTAATAAAATATTAATGGAACTAATATATATGACCATAAGTTGTTTAATGCATGAAACAATAAACTCGGATAAATATTATCAAATCGCTTATAAAGATAAGCAGAGACTAAACCGAAAAAGAAAACCCATATTGTTAATCCAGGTCCAAAAAAGCTGATATGTATTACAGCAAATAATAATGCTGAAACAACCATAGCTATCCATTTATTTGTTCTTTCGGAAAACATTTGAAATACATATCCTCTAAAAATAGTATCTTCCGTGAGTGGAGCAAGTATTACAGTAGTTAATATCCCTAATATTAAATCTTGTACTGAATTTTGTTTTATAGCTGTATCTCCTATTGATTTCCAAAACATGGGAATGTCTAAAGCCCCTAAAATGGAAGTTAGTAAGGGATATAATATAAAAGATGTTATTAATAATGCTAATAAAGCACCATAAACTCCATTTTTTGTTAACTTCCCTCTATACCCAGCTTTTTTTAATGATAATTTTTTACTTTTTAAAAGTAACCAATATATAAATACAGCGAATCCGGTAGATAAAGTGTAAATTAATAAGGAAAAAATTCTTGATTGACTTATTCCTAAAATTTTTTGAATTTCATAAGAGTTACCTCCTGATAATTTATAAAATAAGGTGGTTATTCCGAAACCTAAAGGAGCTAAAATAATTAACCACCAAACAGGTAATTTTTTCGTATTCTTAATCTCCATATGATTTTTTTATGAGTTGATAAGTTTATGTTTATTGATAATAAGCCAAATGTACGTAATTATTTCACTTATCTGAATGAAATTATAAAAAATAGTAAAGAGTTCATTATATGTGTTTGGGTTAAACAAAAAAATGGAATCACAAATGCGATCCCACTTTTAATATTTAGTAGTTTAGCTAAATTTATTTCATGCTACCCACCATATCTTTAGGGTCAACCCACTTGTCAAAATCTTCAGGGGAAACATAACCTAATCTTACGGCTTCTTCTTTAAGCGTAGTTCCGTTTGCATGAGCTGTCTGAGCTATTTCTGCCGCTTTATAATATCCAATGTGAGTATTTAATGCAGTCACCAACATTAAAGAATTATCTACCAACTCTTTAATTCTTTTCTCATTAGCCTCAATTCCTACTACACAATTATCTGTGAAAGAAACACAAGCATCACCAATTAATTCAGCACTTTGCAACGCATTTGCCGCCATTACAGGTTTAAATACGTTTAGCTCATAATGTCCTTGAGTTCCACCTACGGAAATAGCCACATCGTTACCCATCACCTGAGCAGCAACCATAGTTACAGCTTCGCACTGAGTAGGGTTTACTTTTCCCGGCATGATAGAAGACCCCGGCTCATTAGATGGAATAATAATTTCCCCGATTCCTGAACGTGGACCTGACGCCATTAATCTGATGTCATTCGCAATTTTATTAAGAGAAATAGCTATTTGTTTTAAAGCTCCGTGAGTTTCCACGATTGCATCGTGAGCTGCCAAAGCCTCAAATTTATTTTCTGCTGTTTTGAAAGGAAGACCTGTAAATTTAGCAATATATTCTGCCACTTTCACATCGTAACCTTTTGGAGTGTTAAGCCCTGTTCCTACTGCAGTTCCACCCAAAGCCAACTCAGATAAGTGGTCTAATGTATTTTTTAAAGCCTTTAATCCGTGTGTTAATTGGGAAGCATAACCGGAAAATTCCTGACCTAAAGTTAATGGGGTTGCATCCATTAAGTGAGTTCGTCCGATTTTTACAACTTCTTTAAACTCTTCTGATTTAGCTTTTAAAGCATCTCTTAATTTTTCAACTCCCGGAATAGTATTTTCTGCAATTTTTTTATAAACTGCAATGTGCATTCCTGTTGGGAAAGTATCGTTAGAAGACTGAGATTTATTTACATCATCATTTGGTTGAAGAGTTTTTTCTCCTTCTCCTATTTTTTTACCCGCAATCTCGTGAGCTCTATTTGCGATAACCTCGTTCACGTTCATGTTAGATTGAGTTCCCGAACCTGTTTGCCAAATCACTAAAGGAAATTGGTCATCTAATTTTTTATCTAAAATTTCATCACAAACCTGAGCAATTAAATCTCTTTTTTTCTCAGGTAAAACACCTAATTCCGCATTAGCATAAGCCGCTGCTTTTTTAAGATAAGCAAAACCGTAAACAATGTCTAACGGCATAGATGCTGCCGGTCCAATTTTAAAATTGTTACGAGAACGCTCAGTTTGAGCACCCCATTTTTTATCCGCAGGAACTTTTACTTGTCCTAAAGTGTCTTTTTCGATTCTATATTCCATAATTTGTAATTTTTCAAGCCTTAAAGTTACGGATTTTTTGATTTGTAATAAATGATTTATGTTGGATATTTTAATAAGAAATAATAAGATGAATCAGATGAAAATATTTAAAATAAAAAACTATATTTGTTAGCTATAGATTATTTAAGTAAATATAAAATTCATTGAGATGAGGAAAGCAATAATTGTTAATTTTTTAATTTTATTTTTAATCCCGGTGGTTACTTTTAGTCAGACTTTTGAGAAATCGGGAGATTTATCTACTATTAAAAAAGACGGTAGTTCGGAGGTTTCAATAAGTCCTAAATATTATAAAGATGGACAAAAGTCTTTATTATGGGAATGGAATCAAAATCAATCTAAAATTATTTTTTCGGATCAGAAGATAGCAAGTAGTGCAAAAAGGTTTGATAAAAGAGCAGGGATTAAAGTTTGGATTTTTAATGAAAAGAAAAACTCATCCCCTCTTGTATTTAATTTTTTAGATAAATCGGGAAAAGTACAATACACGTTTGATTTTAATATGAATTTCACAGGTTGGCGTGCTGCTTGGGTTGCGTACTCCGATATGTGGACACCAAACGGAGGAAAAACTTCTTCTAAAGCAATTGAAAATTTAGAAATTGTTTCTCCTAAAAACACAAAAAACGGAGAAATTTGGATTGATAGATTAGAGTTTTCTGATAGTGTAGATAAACAAGCAACTCCGGATGCTCAAATTCCTGAGAATAATAGACACTTAACTCGAGACCAATGGCATTGGGGATTATTATATATTTGGGAGTTATATAAATATGATATTGCTATTCCTACAAGTATAACAAGTCAACAAAAAGAGGATTTAAAGAAAATAGCGACTAAATTAGATGAGTCTTTCCAAATGGGGAAACTATCTGCTTCTGATGAGAGCAAGCTTTCGGTGCTTGAGAATAAACTTAGTATAAATTCTGATGGAACTCAGGGTGCTCCTTTAATGCAAAAAGATAATATGATAAAGGGAGATGCGGATTATGCGGATCTTAATCAATATTTATATCTAAATGCAAGAAAATGGTTAGGCAATAAAGATAACAAAGGGAAAAATGATTTTATAAAAGGAGTCCGTTATATGCTGAATCAAGGCTTTGCTTACGGAAGTGGAATGGGGACAAATCACCATTATGGTTATCAGACAAGAAATATTTTTTGGTCTATCTATAAAATGAAAGATGTTTTAAAAGCAGTAGGACTGTGGGAAGAGGCTAAAGATGCTGCAACTTATTGGAGTGGGTTGCAAGAAACTCGTAAACCGTATTCTAAGGAAAGAGATGAAATTACAGATTCTTGGAATACGTTGTTAACCGCTCGTCTTATATGTGCTTTGATGCCGGATTCTGAACAAGAACAGTATAGAAATATGGAGGCATTGGCTCGCTGGACTAATGGTTCTGTTTCCTTTACTCCGGGAACACTTGGTGGGATAAAAGTAGACGGGACAGGGTTTCACCACGGAGGACATTATCCGGCATATGCAGCTCCGGGCTATGGTGCTATTGGGGAATATCTTAAATTTGTAAATGATACACCTTTCTCATTAAAAGGAGAGGCTCGAGATGTTTTTAAATTTGCTTTACTTTCATTGGCTCGTCAAACCAATAAAAAAGATTGGGGACTTGGAGTAAGTGGTCGTAATCCTTTTACCGGAGAAATGGGCTTTAATGTAATAACAGCTTTTGGGTATGCAGCTAAAAGCTACGATTCTACAGATAAAGAATTAGCAGAACAATATTTGAGATTGATACATAATAACGATAGAAGATATACCGAAGCTTTACGTTTAGAAAAAGAATTTACGTCTCAAGGATTTACAAGAGGTAGGGCTCCACAGGGTTTTTATGTGTATAATCACGCGAATTTAGGAGTTTATAGATATAATGACATAATGATTTCTTTAAAAGGATTTAGTAGAAATTTATGGGGGGCAGAAATTTATTATTCCAGCAATAGATTTGGTAGATACCAAAGTTATGGTTCGGCACAAATTATAGGAACTCCGGATAAAAAAGGTAACGTAACAGAAGAAGCCAGCGGTTATAATGAAAATGGTTGGGATTGGAATAGAAATCCGGGGACAACAACTATTCATTTACCTTTAGAGAATTTAAATTCTCCTTTTGCTATTAGTACGTTAAGACAACCATATAGCTTTTCAGGAGCAAATGATTTGGATAATGGAAAATACGGAATGTTTGCAACAAAACAGGGAGAGTTTAATTTCCGAAAATTTACTCCGTCGTTTAATGCTCATAAATCTGTATTTTGTTTTGGAGATAAAATCATCTTTTTAGGAAGTGAAATTAGTAATGATAATAGTGCTAACCCAACAGAAACTACATTATTTCAGCAGTTTTTAAATTCAGAGAATGAAGAAATAATTGTAAACGGAACAAGTGTAAAGCAATTCCCTTATAGTAAATCAACCGATGAGGTTACTGTTATAAAAGATGCAAAAGGATATTATTATTATATTCCTAAAGGGCAAAAACTGGAAATAAGAAAACAAGCTCAGGAATCTGTGGATAACAGAATTACTATAGATAATAGAACTGTTAAATATACCAATGGTAATTTTGCAGTTGCTTATTTAGACCATGGAAAGGCACCAAAGAAACAAGCATATGAATACATGATTTTATTGACTCCTCCAACAGATGCACAAATAGAAAACCTAAAAAATAGAAAAACAGGATATAGAATAAAAAGAAAGGACAATTCTGTACATATTGTAGAAGATGTTTCCAGCAATGCTAGAGGTTATGCTGTTTTTGAGGCGTACGATTCTCAGGATGATGATTATATTTTAAAAAGTGATGATGAAATAATGATAATGCTTCTTCCTAAAGATGAATCATTAAGTTTTAGTGTTTGTAGTCCGGATTTAAATATAGGAGAACCATCTTATACTACTGCAAATGAAAGTCAGCCTGTACAAAAAAGAATTACTTTAAAAGGTAAATATAAACTTTCAAAGAGTGATAGCAGAGTAGTTTTAAAATATGATAATGATGGAAATACAATGCTTACAGTAACTTGTAAAGACGGAATTCCTGTGGAATTTAACTTAGTGAAAGTGAGTCCGGAATTTAAAATAAGCCCGACAACTGTAAAAGTAGGAGAATTTATAAATATAGAAGTAAAAGATATTAAAGGTAAAAAAACTTTAAAACTTTTCGATTCTAAAGGAGCTTTAGCAAAAGAATTTGAAATTAAAGATGGAAGCTCAAAAATCTCTACAGAAGGATTATCTGTGGGTGTTTATACTTATAAATTCATATCAGACGAATTAAATAAAGATGGAGAAATTACAATAAAACTTGCTCCGGAACTTAAAGTAAATCCGACAACTTTAAGAGTAGGAGAATTTATAAATGTAGAAATAAAAGGAGTTGAAGGTAAAAAGACTTTTAAACTTTTCAATGCTAAAGGAACGTTGGTAAAAGAAGTTGAGCTTAAAAAAGAAAGTTCAAAAATTTCAACCGAAGGATTATCAGCAGGAGTTTATCGTTATGAGTTTATATCAGATGAGTTAAACGAAAACGGAAAAATAACTTTAAATCCGGCTCCGGAAGTTAAAGTAACTAAATCAGGAGAATTTATAAATATAGAAGCAAGAGAAGTTGTAGGTAAAAAAATCTTTAAACTTTTCAATTCTAACGGTACATTAGTAAAAGAGGAAGAAATTAAAGAGAATGTTTCAAAAATCTCTACTCAAGGACTTCCTTCCGGTGTTTATCGTTATGAATTCACAGCAGGTGAATTAAATAAAAGTGGAGAGATTATAATAGAAGTTCAAAACGAAGTAAGAGTTTATCCTACATTATTAAAATCGGGAGAACCTTTAATTTTAGAAATGAATGGACTTTCAGGAGAAAAGCAATTTATAATTTATGATACTAAAGGAGCTTTAATAAAAGGTGCTAAAATAAAAAGCAATGAAGAAATCATACAATTTCCAACACATGGATTAGTAAAAGGAGTTTATTTTTATCAGTTAAGCACCCCTGATTCCATAAAACAACAAGGTAAGTTTATAATTAAATAAATAACATAACCATAACCAAAGAAAGCCACTTGAAAAGGTGGCTTTCTTTATGAAAAATATAAGCTATAGTAAGAGCATTATCAATACAAAATGACTTTATAGTACATAAGTATCCACAGAAGATAACATTAAGATTTCCCAAAAGACAAAAAAACAAAAAATTTCATATGAATTCGGAGCAACTTCATATAACAGAATCACTTTTTATATTGAAATTTTTAAGTTTTAATAAGAAATTTACGGCTGATTGGGTAATTATGAAATTAGAATATTTAATCTTAAATAGAGGTTGTTAAGAAAGTACCAATTGCTGGTTAGAATTCTCGGGGAAGTGTCTTATGTTAAAAAAATAAGGCTCAGATTATAAAAATCTAAGCCTTGCTTTTTACTTATACTCTTTATGAGAGTATGGAAGAAAATAAATATTAAGCGTCTAAAGCTTTATTCACTTCTCTTACTTTCTCTACGGCATCATCAAACTTAATTCTTTCTTCTTCGTTTAGTTCGATTTCTACGATTTCTTCTACTCCGTTAGCTCCAATAATTGCAGGAACTCCCACGCAGATGTCTTTTAATCCGTATTCACCTTCTAATAATAAAGAACAAGGGAACATTTTTTTGGAATCCTGTGCAATAGCTCTTACTAATTCAGAAACCGCAGCACCTGGTGCGTACCAAGCAGAAGTTCCTAATAGTTTGGTTAAAGTAGCTCCGCCCACTCTTGTTTCTTGCTCTACATTTGCTAATTGTTCTTTGTCTAAGAATTTTGAAGCAGGAACACCGTTTCTTGTAGCTAAGCGAGTTAAAGGCAACATACCGGTATCACTGTGAGCTCCGATTACCATTCCATCTACATCAGAAATTGGGCAATCTAAAGCCTCAGCTAATCTGTATTTGAAACGAGCACTGTCTAAAGCACCTCCCATTCCAATAACTCTATTTTTAGGTAATCCTGTAGCTTTATGTACTAAATAAGCCATTGTATCCATTGGGTTAGAAACCACGATAATGATTACATTAGGAGAATATTTTACTAATTGTTCTACAACAGATTTTACTATGTTAGCATTTGTCCCGATAAGTTCTTCTCTTGTCATTCCCGGTTTACGAGGAATTCCGGAAGTAATTACTGCTACATCACTACCTTCTGTTTTAGAATAGTCATTTGTAGAGCCGGTAATTTTAGTATCAAACAGGTTTAAAGAGGCGGTTTGCATTAAATCCATTGCTTTCCCTTCAGCATAGCCTTCTTTAATGTCAACTAAAACAACTTCAGAAGCAAAATTTTTAATTGCAATATACTCTGCACAACTTGCACCTACGGCACCTGCACCTACTACTGTAACTTTCATATAATTTATTTTTTAATGTTTAAATGAGTTGTAAAGGTACTGATTTTGTTAAAAAATTAAAAGTTAAACACAAGTTAATCTTAACTGATTTTTCTTAGCATTTTTTCGGGCTAAATATTTTATCTACAATCAAGGAAATTGCACCGTCTCCCGTAACGTTACAAGCTGTTCCAAAGCTATCCATTGCTATATAGAGAGCAATCATTAAAGCAATAGATTCATTATTAAATCCCATCATAGATTCCAAAAGCCCTACGGATGCCATAATCGCTCCGCCCGGAACTCCCGGAGCCGCAATCATTACAATGCCCAACATTAAAATAAAACCTGCAAAAAGTTCAAAATTATAAGGAATTCCTTGCATTAGCATAAGTGCTATAGTACATGCCACAATTTTCATCGTACTTCCCGAAAGGTGTATAGTGGCACAAAATGGAACTGTAAATCTACTAATATCTTTAGAAACTCCGTTTTTCTCTACTTGTTGTAAAGTTATGGGGATTGTTGCCGCAGAAGATTGTGTTCCTAATGCAGTAAAATAGGCAGGAAGCATATTTCTTAATGCTTTTATAGGATTCTTTTTCGCTATAGTTCCCGCAATTATATATTGAATTAATATTAAAGCTATATGCATAATAAAAATTATAGCTATAATTTTTATAAATACATTGAGGACAGAGAACACTTTTCCGCTGAATGCCATATTCACAAAAATACTGAAAATATAAATCGGTAAAAGCGGAATAATTGCTTTTTTAATTAATTGAATTATAATTAATTCGAAATCTTTTATTGCTCCAAATAATATGGATTCCGTTTTTATAGATAAACCTAATCCAATTGTAAAAGCAAGAGCTAAAGCAGTCATTATATCAAATGGAGGAGGTACGCTTATCGTAAAGTAAGGTAGTAATTCTTTAGAGGTTTCTGCTACAGAATTATAGTCAGAGGTATTTATAAATTTAGGAAATAGAGAGTCTGATACAAAATAAGTCATAAAGCCTGAGAAAAAAGTTGAGGCATAGGCTATACTAATTGTAACTAATAATAATTTTTTTGCATTTTTTCCTAAATCAGCAATGGCAGGCATAATTAGCCCCATGATAATTAATGGAATAGAAAAACTTAAAAACTCACTGAAAATATTATTGAAAGTTGTAAAAATACGATTAAACCATTCGGGTAAGTATAATCCGGATAGTATACCTAAAAATATAGCTATAATTATTATAACTAAAAGGTTGGAGAGTATTTTTTTCATAATATTATAATTATTTAGCAACAAATATATAAAATAATGGTAAATTTAAAGCTTGTTTTTGAGCCTAAAAGATAAATGCCAAATATAAACTGAAAAAAAAGTGTTTTTCTATATAATAAAAACGTGAATAATAAAGAATTGCACAATAATTATTATAAAATTTGAAAATAAAATGTATATTTGCAATCCGTTATAAACAAATATAAATACATATAAAATGACTAAGGCAGAAATCGTAACTAACATTTCTAATAAGTTAGGGTTAGAGAAGACTGATACACAAAATGTTATTGAAGCATTTATGGAAGAGGTAAAGTCAGCTATGACAGGAGGAGATAATGTATACTTGAGAGGTTTCGGATCTTTTATTATTAAGAAAAGAGCTCAGAAAACAGGTAGAAATATCTCTAAAAATAAGTCCATTATAATCCCGGCACATAATATTCCGGCATTTAAACCTTCTAAAACTTTTGTGGAGGAGGTAAAGGATAAAGTAAAAGTAGAAGACTAATTAGCAATTTAAAATAATTATTAATCTAAAAAATTTGTAATATGCCAAGTGGTAAAAAAAGAAAAAGACATAAGGTTTCAACGCACAAGAGAAAGAAAAGAAGAAGATTAAACAGACACAAAAAGAAAAAATAATCTTTGTTAAAGACAAATGCACCGCCTTACAAAGGTTTGGTGCATTTTTAAATTGTTTTTGAGTGTTAATAATTTTATTAATACTGTAAATACCAAGTTATTAGTAATTGAATGGATAAAGAACTGATTATAAGTTCCTCTGAAGAAGTGGTGAAAATTGCCATGTTAGAAGATGGTAGGTTAATGGAGTTTCATCAAGAGCAGGTGGATCAGAAATATAATGTAGGAGATATATACCTTGCTAAAATCAAAAAATTGGCACCGGGTATGAATGCTGCTTTTGTTTCTGTGGGATCTGAGAAAGATGCTTTTTTGCATTATCATGATTTAGGACCAAACATTCAATCTTTGCTTAACTATATAAAACTGGTACGTTCCGGAAAATTTAAATCTTATTTACTTAAAGACTTCCGAACAGAGGAGGGAATAATAGATAAAAACGGAAAAATAGAAGACGTTATTCAGCCTGGGCAAAATATTTTAGTTCAGATAGCAAAAGAACCTATCTCTACTAAAGGGCCGAGAGTAACTTCAGAAATCTCTATTGCAGGGCGATATTTAGTTTTAGTTCCTTTCTTTGATAAAGTTTCTATTTCTCAGAAAATCAAAGAAAAAGTTGAACGAGATAGGCTTACTATGCTCGTAGAAAGTATAAAACCGGAAGGTTTTGGTGTGATTATAAGAACCGTTGCAGAGTACAAAAAAGTAGCGGAGTTGCATCAAGATTTAGAAGATTTAGTAAAGAAATGGGAAGGAATATATAAAAATTTAAGAGCTAAAAAATTACCAAAACGTGTTCATAACGAATTAAGCAGAGCTTCCGGAATACTAAGAGATAAGTTTTCTGAAGATTTTGTGAAATTACATTGTGATGATGAAGAACTTTATGGGGAAATGACTGATTTTCTTAAAATTATAGCTCCCGGTAAAGAAAATATCTTAGAGTTTTATAATAAGCAAATGCCTATTATGGAGCACTACAATGTAGAGAAACAAATAAAAACTTCTTTCGGAACACACGTAAATATCCCTAAATCTAAAGGGGCTTATTTAGTAATAGAACACACTGAGGCATTGCATGTAATAGATGTGAACTCAGGGAATATAAAAGCGGTAAAAGAAACACAGGAACAGAATGCTTTAAATGTAAATTTACAAGCAGCAACAGAGATTGCCAGACAACTTAGGCTAAGAGATATGGGTGGTATAATTGTCATAGATTTTATAGATATGCGAGAAGCAAAAAATCGACGAAAGCTTTATGACCATTTCAATGAGGAAATGAGGAGAGATAATGCAAAGCACAAAGTTTTGCCCCCAAGTAAATTTGGGCTTGTGCAAGTTACAAGACAGCGTGTACGCCCTGAATTAAATATAAAAACATACGAAGAAAACCCAAATAAAGAGGGACAAGAGGTAGAAGCACCTATTGCTATTTTAGAAAGAATAGAGGCTAAGATAAAAGAGATTTCAGAATCTAAAATAAAAAAAATTACCATACATTTACATCCTTTTGTCGCGGCTTATTTAAAACAAGGGATTCCCTCTATTCGTAAAAAATGGGCTTGGAAATATAAATTGCCTATAAAAATTATAGCTCGAGATTCTTTTAAATATTTAGAAATTCATATTATGGATGAAGATAATCACGAGATATATAAAGAAACTAATTAATAAAGAACCGAATTTCATATATGAGATTCGGTTTTTTAACTTCTTGCCACAGCCATTGTAAAAACACTTATTTCCGCATTTTTCATTTCACTTTTAATCGTTTCTGCACAATGAATTAATGTTGAGCCTGTCGTAGCTAAATCATCTATTAAAAGAATTTTCGCATTATCTTTTAGCTTGTGTTTCGGATTAAATCCAAAAGAATTATCTAACTGAAAAAAACGCTGTTTTCGGTTTCTTTTGGTCTGAGATGATTTTCTTTTTTGTCTTATTAATAAATCTTCTATAAATAATGTTTCGGTTTTATTGGCGAAATTTTCCGCAAAAATCCTTACTTGATTATAGCCTCTTTCTCTTAAAGTTCTTTTATGAGAAGGAATAATTACCACATAATCTATATTTTTCTTATAAAAATCAATGATATTTTGAGGAATTAAATCAGAAATAAATTTTCCGATTTTTGGTTGATTAAAATATTTATTTGAATGCAATAAATCCTGCACAATTCCACCTTTGTCATAATAGAAAACAGAGTATGCAGAATTAAATAAATCCGGTCTGGAAAGCTCGGAATAAAGCAAATTTTCCGTAAAAGAAGTCCAATGCGTAAAAGTTAATTTAGTTAAACATTTTACACATAAAAAATCTTGTTTTTTTGGCAAAATTCTTTCGCATCCAATACATCTATAAGGAAAAATTAAGCTAAAAATAGAATACATTGTTCATATTCCTTTAAATTTGCAATAATATAAGGATTTATTATGAGTCATCAAAAAATAAGAATTACTAAAATATTTACATTTGAAACCGCTCACGCTCTTTTTGGATACGACGGAAAGTGCAAAAACGTGCATGGGCATTCTTATAAATTATATGTAACATTAAGAGGTACACCTATTTGCGATAAAAATTCCGAGAAATTAGGTATGGTAATAGACTTTGGTGATTTAAAAGAAATCGTGAAAAGAGAAATTGTAGACCCGCTTGACCATGCGGTTTTACTTAATAAAAATTCGGGACACATTTCTTTGGGAGAAACTTTAATAAAAGAAGGACATAAAGTTGTATTCACTGAATATCAGCCAACTTGCGAAAATATGTTAATTGATTTTGCTACTAAAATTAAATCTCAATTACCTGAAAAGGTGGAGTTGGTACATCTTAAATTATACGAAACGGAAAATTCTTACGGAGAATGGCTGGCAGAGGAGAATTAATAACAATCAATATTCCTGAGGGAAAGAAAATCTATTTTGCTTCTGACCAGCATTTTGGAGCTCCAAATGAGGATAAAAGCAGAGAGCGGGAGAAATTATTCATTAATTGGTTAAATCAAATAAAATCTGATTGCCATTGTCTTTTTCTTTTGGGTGATTTATTTGATTTTTGGTTTGAATACAGACAAGTTGTTCCACGAGGTTACATAAGAGTTTTAGGAAAATTAGCCGAGTTTACCGATGCCGGAATTCCGATTTATTTCTTTATTGGTAATCATGATTTATGGATGCGAGATTATTTAGAAAAAGAACTTAATGCGATTGTTTTTAAAGAGCCTCGTATTTTTAAACTAAACGATAAAAAATGTTTTATTGGACATGGCGACGGGCTTGGTCCGGGTGATAAAGGTTACAAAATGCTTAAAAAACTTTTTACAAATCCTATTGCAAAAGGTTTATATTATTTATTACACCCTGATTTTGCGATTTGGTTGGGTAAATACGCCTCTAATAAAAATAAATATTTATCGGGTGATGAGGATAAGAATTTTTACGGAAAAGACGAGTGGCTTGTTCAGTATGCTTTAAGGAAATTAGAGAGTAATCATTATGACTATTTTGTGTTTGGGCATAGGCATTTACCGCTCGAAATGGAAATAACCGATAAATCAACTTATATAAATACCGGAGATTGGATAGAGCATTTTTCTTACGCTGTTTTTGATGGAGCAAAGTTTAGTTTGAAAAAGTTAGTTTTATAAATTAAAGAATATGTTAGGTTTAATATTTTTATACTTCGTTGGTAAGCAGTTTTATAAATTAGCAGAACAATTTAATAAAAGTAAATGGGGTTTCGCAATATTAGGAGTTGTAAGTTATTATGGAGGAACTGTTTTATTAGGGATTATTATAGGAATTATGATGGAAATTTTATCACCCGGATTTATGGATACTGTAAATGAGAGATTGTTTGGTATTTGTATGATTCCTTTTGGACTTTTAACTTGTTTTTTATTATATAAATGGTTGCAGAGAAAATGGAGAAAAGAAAAACAAATAATAGACAACGAAATAGAAGAAATTGGTCAATAAGTAAATTTTTATTGTAATTTATTGAATTAAATGGTGTTGTTTGGTGTTTTTATCATTACTTTTGGTAATTAATTATAAAAACAATTTAACATGAGAAAATTATTAATACTTTTATTCGCAACTTTTATTTTGTTACCAATGTATGGTAAAGAGATTGTTGTAAATGTGATCTTTGAAAATACTGAAAATATCAAAGATTTTAAAGGAGAGTTATACATTAAAGAGTTAAATAAAACTTATCCAATTAATGGAACAGAAGATTTTGAAATTACATTCCCTGAAGAAGGAAATTTTACTATTTTATTAAAAGAGAAAAACATTTCAAGGACAGCTATTTACCCTGCTAAAATAACCGAAAAGAATACTATACTGATTATTAGTTTAAAAAAGCAAACAGAAGTACAAGGAAATATAGCTGAATTGAGATTAGAAGATAATGAATCAAATTTTATAGTTTTTGGAATAGTTGATGAAACAAATTCTGACGAATATTTGAACTTTAAGAAAGAGTTTGATGTAGGATTTATTTCAAAAACTGATGCAATTGATCCGGTATCCTATAAAGAGGCAGTTGAGAATAATAGGAGATTAGCAAATTTATTAAATCAAAAATTTGGAGAAAGCTGGAAATCAAAATTACCAATAAAGTTATTTGGAGTAGAGTAACTTATCCCCACTCTAAAAAGAATTGACAGATAATAAAATAGATTAACTTAAGACAATCAACATTCAATTATATATATCGGAAATGAAAAAAAACTTAAAAGTTATTCTCAGTACAGTTGTTATAACTTTGTCTTCTCTGATTTCTGCTCTTGGGTCATCTATTCTTATGTTTATAGGAGCTAAATTTATTAATAAAAAACAATCTTTTTTTGACAGCACAGGATTAAACCGAAATATAATCGTTGGATTTTTGTTTGCACTCATTTGCTCATTACCATTCGTAGTATATACATTTTTATGTTCTTCCGGTGAGACAACCTTATATTCTTGGAATTGGCAAATGATGATGTTTATAATAATAACCTCTTTTATAAGTACATTTTCATGTATTGCTTTTCCATTTAGCCAAATATATCGAAACACCAAAATAGGCTTTACCCTTTCTGCTATTATTGTAATCTCATTAAATATCCTTATAATCTTGTTAAATGCTAATATTACATTTATTCATGCACAATATATTACAACAGAATGCAGTAACGAGTTTTTAATTATATTATCATTTGAAATCGCTTTTTTAATTTGGTTATATTTCGAATGGAAGTTTAATGTATGGGTTATATACTTCCTTGACTTCTTTTCATCGTTTTATATATTTTTTCTGTCACCAAATCTCAACCCGATAGAACGCAATATTAATGTTTTATCAATTATTATTTTGGCAATAGGAATAACAATCTTTTACAAAAAAGTAAAAGGATTAAAATTAGAAGTTAATAAACGTACTATCGGCATAATAAAATAATCATCCAATAGTTTCTTTTAAATTAAAAGATATTAAAATCTCTAAAAAGAAATATTACTTAAAACTTCCGGTAATTCTATTAGATAAGAATACTTAAATAATAAAACACTTGCGATGAAAGTCCACAAGATAATTTCTTTATAAATTAACTTAGTGTAAAGTATATAATTTGTTAGAATCAAGGCGATTGGGATTGAAAATAGTAGTAAAGAATTTTCAGTTTTTCCGCCATAAATTATATAAAATATTATAGCAAATACAAGAAACATAAGTCCGTTAAAATAAGTAATTTTCTTTTCTACCGAATGCCTGTTAATATTAGAAACATAATCAATTAAGCTGATAATTAAAAATAGCCCAATAGGAGTTAACCATAAATAATAAGGTTTAATATTAGGTATTGAAATATTTTGAACTTCAGTTATAAAATGGTTGTAAATACCTTTAAAGTCAAATAAAAAGCTAAGTTCTCCAATTAATAAAGCAATAGTTAATACGCCCAGAATAGATAAAATTAGACCTTGTATTTGTAGTCTGCCGAGAATTGTATAATGCAAAAGTAAGAACACCAAAAAAATCCAAAAAGGAGGATACATAAATACGGCAATCATCATAAAAAAGCCAATGTCAAACGGAGATAGAATTTTATCGGTCATGTCACGTTCATCCAATAATTGAAGTATTACGATGTTTAAAAATAAAAATCCCGAGAAAAAAGCTAAATTATTAAAATTGGTACTTAATAAAATGATAATACTTATAAAAAATAATTCAAAATAATGAGTTCCCTTAAAAAAAGATGCAAAATTGGAGTAAACCAAGACTAATGCTATGTTTATAAACAAAAGAACCAAAGAAATCCAATCGCTAAAATCCTCTCCTAAGTAAGAAAATCTAACAAAGATTAGTATTGCTGAAAGAAAATACAGCAAAAAAGAAACAAAATTTTGGTTTATATTTAGAATTTTTGAAAGCATTTTTATAACTTTGGTGCAAAATTAATAGAATAATGGTACACTTTGCGTTCTTTACAGAGATTTTTTTTGGAATAGGTAACTTTTTTCGATGGACATTTGGCGTATTGCCTCATATTGGGATAGTTATGGGATGGGTTTTATCAGCAATAATCTTAGGACTTTTAATTTGGTGGTGTATCCAGATTGTAGGTTTTGGTAAAAATGACAAAAGAATTGTGGATTATAGAGAACCTCACAATTTTATAGACTAAAATAGAATTTAAACTTTAAATAAAGCACCCTGCTAAATAAGTTAGCGGGGATTTTGTTTTATTGATATAAATTAAAAAACCGTTTATATCAATGATTTTTTTAACTTTGGAAAAATTATTAAAATTGAATAAAGTTTTCATTATACTTATCGCATTAACCACATTGTTTAGTTGTGCAAGAAGAGGAAACCCCACAGGAGGCCCGAAAGACATAACACCACCTAAGCTATTGAGAGCTACACCGGATACACTAAGCACAAATGTACCCGTAGATTTAAAAGAAATCAGATTAACTTTTGATGAGTTAGTTCAGTTAAGAGATTATACCAAAAATGTTTTAATTTCTCCACCTGTTGAGCCTTCGCCTACGTTTTCTCCGATAGGAACACCATCAAGAGAGGTGAAGGTTAAGTTCAATGAACATCTTAAGAAGAATACTACTTATACTATAAACTTCGGGAAATCAATTGTAGATAATAATGAGTCTAATCCATTTTCATATTTTACGTATGTGTTTTCTACCGGGCCGCGTATAGATTCATTACAACTTGTAGGGGCCGTACAAGATTTAACAAGTAAAAAGCCGGAGCAAGGATTAATAGCGGCATTATATGAGATAGACAGTGCTTATACCGATAGTCTTGTCTTTAAAGAGAAACCTTATTATATTGCAAAATTGGATTCAACGCAAACGTATCATTTTAAGTATTTAAAGCCCGGGAAATTTAGATTAGTAGCTTTTAATGATAAAATTCCCAACTCAAAAATAGACCTGAAACAAGAGAAAATGGCTTTTGCCGATACAATTATTGATACGCGAAAAATTTCAACCGCTCCAATGCTTTATTTATTTGAGCCACCACAAGATTTTAGATATTTAGATGCAAAACAAAATGGATACGGACGAATAGATTTTTATGTAACAGGAAAACCAAAAGATTTAAAAGTAATTCCTACAGATGAAAGATTCTCCGAGACATTAACCATTCATAAGCCTTATTCAGATACATTACAGTTTTATTTCAACCCAAAAAAAGTAGAATTAGAAAGGCGAACTCGTCTTCGTTTTTTATTGGCTCACGATGGAGTATCAGATTCCATACCTACGATTTTATATGATAATTCTGCTAAAGCCGGGCTGAAAATAACAGAAAGGAAGTTAAATTATGTTCCCGGTAAAAATTATATATTAGATGCTGATTACCCGATAGATACTATAAATAAAGACTCTATAAGTGTAAAGATAGACACTATGAAATTAGCTTTTGATGTAGAAAGAGTAAACGAGAAAAGATTTAAATTAAAATTCCCTATAAAATTTGAGAAAAATTATAAAATAGAACTTCTGCCCGGAGCATTTACCGATTGGACGGGGAATAAAAACGATAGTACTTCGTTCTCTTTTTCTACACAGAAAGAGCGTGATTACGGAAACCTGAAACTTACAATACAAAATAAGCCTACTCATAAGTTTTGGCTTAAATTATATGATGCAAATGATAAAGAAATAGAATCTATATATTCTGATAATAGTGTGTTTGAGTTCAAATATCTTCTGCCACAAAAATATTATTTTAAGTTGATGGTAGATGAAAATGAGAACAGAAGATATGACAGTGGAAATATTTTCTTACTAAGACAGCCCGAGAAAGTCTATGTTTATTCTCAGGAAATAGATGTTAAACCATTCTGGGATATAAATGAAACTTGGGTTTTACCTTAAAAAAGTTATATGAAAAAGAAAAAAATTATTCTTATTGTTATATTAATTGCGATAGCCATTCAATTTGTGCCTGTAAAATTTGAAAATCCGGCAGTGTTAGAAGAGCAGAGTTTTTTCTCCTTAAACGAAGCTACTCCGGAAGTTAAAAGTTTAATTTATTCAGCTTGTTATGATTGTCATTCCAACGAGGTAAACTTCCCTTCATATACCAAAATTGCACCCGTTAATTTTTGGATAAAACGCCATATAGACAGAGGAAGAGAAGATTTAAACTTCAGCGAATGGGGGAAATACGTACTCAATGGGAAAGCCAATCATAAATTAGAAGAGTGCGTAGAAAAGATAGAAAAAGGTAAAATGCCTTTAAAAAGTTACACTTGGATGCACGAAGATGCTAAACTTACTGAACAACAAAAACAATTATTAATTGATTATTTTAATAGTTTGATTAATAGATAGTTTTATTTATTACCCTCCAAGGGTACTGTCATGCTAAACTGGTTTCAGCATCTCATCATTAAGTAACGGTATTTCAAGTCATTGCGAGGCACGAAGCAATCTCAATTCTTATGCGACCCTGAAATAAATTCAGGGTGACAAGCAGACGTTTATATCGGTACTGTCATCCTATGTTTGCAAAAGATATTATTTTAGA
>JAHUUM010000015.1 GCA_019218445.1 Weeksellaceae bacterium TAE3-ERU29
CTTATCTCTAAAAGAGAATGCAAATATAATAACTTTTTTATAACATAGCCAAATGTTTTTTCAAAGTTTATTTCCTCATTTATTTAAACAACTACTATTCAATGAAGTAAAACTTAAATTGTTTATTTCTTCAAGATTAATTAAAGTATTAAGATCAATAAAACTCCGCTATTAATTTGTATTTTAAGAAAATATTAAATATATTGGGTGACTTATTAAAAATATATAGATATGAAAAAACAATTATTTTTTGTTATTAGCTTTTTATTTGCTATTAGTTTATTTTCTTCTTGCTCAGATGATTCTGTAAGCAAACCTTATTTAAAGATATCTAAAACAGATTTATCTTTTTCCCCTTCAGCTTCAAATGAAACTATAAATATAGAAACTAATCAAGAGGCTGTCAAGATTTTAGCTTCTGAAAGTTGGATTAAAACTGAAAAGTCAGGTAATGATTTAAAAATCTCCGTAGAGGAAAATACTATCGCTAAAGAAAGAAATGGGGTTATTAAAATCGATGCCGGGAATCTTCACGGAGAAATAAAAGTAAAACAAGATGCTGCCGGAGTTAATATTACTATATCTCCAGAAACTATTAATACAGAATCTGACGGAGGTACTTATAATATTCAGGTTTCAACTAACTCTCCTGATTATTCAGCTAAGACCGAAAATAACTGGATTAAAATTGAAACGAATAGTGAGGAAAACACAATAAAACTTACTATAGACAAAAATGAGAATAAGGAACTTAGAGTAGGTAAAGTAAGTTTCTATGTTGATGGCAAGATTATAAAAGAGATTCCTATCACACAACAAGGCGTTACCAGCTTTGTGTTACCTTATTTAACATTTGGAGCAACAGCTATTGCTGTTAAAGGGTTCGAAGAGAGTAGAAGTAACCCTATTCTTAGAGAAACTGACATTGGAGGGACAGGAACACAAGTAGCTTTTAAAGTTACCGATGAAATATTTGATGAAATTGTATATCTTATAAACTTAAAAGGTTATGCTCAATCTTCTCTTTTTGTAAAAGGAGGGACTCTTAATGCTGAAAATCTAACTGCTTTTGAAAACTTTTTATTAAATGAAGGGTTTGAGAAAAGAACTGAAAAAGGCTATGAAACTACTATTTCATTCGAAAAGAAAGATAAAACTGTTTTTATTAATAGCGAAAAACAAGTAAAAATTGAATTTATGAGTGATCGCAATCACAATCATTATAGAGTTATTTACTTTCCTGTTCAAACAAGCGACTACACAACATTTACAGAGTTACCTTACTTTGAAAAAGGAATAACAAAAGAACAAGTAATGAACTATGAAGCAGCTCATAATGGAACTCTGAATGATGACAAATCAAAAATGAATTATGGTGACGAAAATGCTAAGAAAGACAAACTATTTTTTGATGTTGCCGGAGAAGAAGTAATGGGACGTACTTATTATGTTTACTTTGAAGGACAACAAAAACACGGATTAACACAAATAACTAATTATTATGCTGATGTTCACTTAGCATATTATCAGGGATTAGATGGGGATTATTATTTAACCAAAGAATTTTTAGAATTAGCTAAAAATAACGGATTTATTTATTATGATAATATCGGAGGTTCTTCTGTATTTAAAAATGAAGAAAAAAATATTAAAATGTTTGTCAAATGGTACAAAGACAGTGACCTTAATTGGACTCTTAGAATAATTATTTATTAGAAACCCTTACAAAAAATCACTAAAAGCCACTTTACGGTGGCTTTTTATTTATAATTAAACTTTAAAAACATTATTATATATAATAATAAGGGCAATAAGGATAGCCCTTCTATGTATATGCTACAATAGTAAGATTTTTTGATTAAATGTTCGTTCAGCATGTACATTAATAATACACCTATCATAAAAAATACAAGCACTACTTTTATTGGAGAAATTAGTATTGACAGCAAGCATAAAGTGATAAAACACAACTTAGATAATCTCAATGATTTTTCCACTCCTATAATTTGAGGAATTGTTTTCATCTTTGAGCTATCTCTTAAATAATCTCTTACGTCAAACGGAATTGTAATCGCCATTACATATAGAAAGAAAATAATAAAGTATAATATATATGTATAGTTTATATCTTTATCGGCATTTAGTATAGGCAAGAAAACGATGGAAGCTGACCAAACAAATGAAATTATATAGATTTTTAAATACGGAAATTCTCTTAATTTTTTATTTTTTATAGGAATTGCATAAGGCACACTCAGTAACGACAAACCTGTCAAAAGTAATATACTATATATATTAAGGTATAATGATATAAAAATCACAGGAATAATAGATAATACAGCAATAATCAATTTATTCTTTTTGCAAGACCAAGCGTAATAAGATAAATTATAAACCGATAATGTCGCAAAGAAAAACAGTACTAATAGCTTATAATCGACACTTTGAGTAATTACCTGATAAAATGCCGATAAACCTACAAAGCAAATAGATACCCAAATCTGAGAATCTACAATGTATTTTTTTACTATTTGTGAGAATTTTGTCAATAAAAATAATTTAAAGTAAACTTTCTATTATTCAAAACTAAACAAATTTATGTATTTTTAGGCTTTGAAAAATATAAATATGAATACTAACGATTTTTCTTTACGCCACATAGGCGTTCATTCAGAAGACTTAAACTCCATTATGGATTCCGTAGGTGTTAATTCACTAGACCAATTAGTGAATGAGGCTCTACCTGAAAACATAAAATTAGACAGAGAATTAGAACTTCCTAAAGCCTTTACTGAGCTGGAACTTAGCAGACATATACAGTCTTTGGGCAAACTAAACAATGTTTATAAATCTTATATTGGATTTGGATATTACAATACCATTCTTCCACCTGTAATTCAAAGGAATATTTTAGAAAATCCGGGTTGGTACACCGCTTACACTCCTTACCAAGCGGAAATTGCACAAGGAAGATTACAAGCATTGCTTAACTTCCAAACAATGGTTTCGGATTTAACTCAGCTACCTATCGCAAATGCTTCTCTTTTAGATGAGGGAACTGCGGCTGCTGAAGCAATGCATATGTTCCTTTCTAATTTATCTAAGAATAAAAAATCTGCAAGGAAATTCTTTGTTTCTGAAGAAGTTTATCCTCAAACTCTTGCCGTTTTAAAAACCAAAGCATGGGGATTGGGCGTAGAATTAGTCATTGCTAACCATGAAGATTTTGATTTTAGTGATGATTTCTTTGGTGCTTTATTACAATATCCTGCAAAACACGGGGAGTTATTCGATTATTCTGATTTTATAGCTAAAGCCCATGAAAAAGATATTCAAGTGGCAATGGCGACTGATATTCTTGCTTTGGTAAAAATTAAAGCACCGGGGGAATTGGGTGCAGACGTTGCAATTGGCTCTACACAAAGATTTGGTATTCCTATGGGATTCGGAGGACCTCATGCAGCTTATTTGGCATGTACCGAAAATTATAAAAGGTTAATTCCGGGTAGAATCATCGGTGTTTCAGAGGATGCAACAGGCAAAAAAGCCTTAAGAATGGCTTTGCAAACAAGAGAACAACACATCAAACGTCAAAAAGCGACTTCCAACATTTGTACAGCTCAAGTTCTATTAGCGGTAATGGCTGGAATGTATGCAGTTTATCACGGACCAAACGGATTAAAATTTATCGCCGATAAAATCCATACGAAAGCAGTTTATTTAGAGAAAGTTTTAACTGATTTAGGATTTAAAGTAATTAGTAAAAATTATTTTGATACGATTAGAATTTGCACTAAAGACATTGACCGCTATCAATTACAATCTTTATTAGAAGCAAATGAAATCAATATTAATTTCTTTGATGCAGATTCTGTTTCTATTGCTTTAGATGACTTAGACGCTTCTACTGACCAAGGTTTTACTGATTTGGTTGATGCTTTTGCTCAATATAAGGGAGTAACTTACGAAGTTAACATTCCGGAAACCACCGAGAGCAAAATTCCTGAGTCTCTAAAACGTTCTTCTGAGTTTTTAACGCACGAAAACTTTAATTCATATCATACCGAAACCGAATTAATGCGTTATATTAAATTTTTGGAAAGAAAAGATTTAGCCCTAAATCATTCTATGATTCCACTTGGGTCTTGTACCATGAAATTAAATGCGGCAGCAGAAATGCTACCTCTAAGTATGCCTGAATTTGGTTCTATTCACCCATTTGCACCTCAAAATCAGACACAAGGTTATTTAAGAATGATTAATAATTTAGAGAATTATTTATCTGAAATCACAGGTTTTGCGGATACTTCTCTTCAACCAAATTCCGGAGCTCAGGGAGAATATGCGGGATTAATGGTGATTAAATCTTATTTAAAAAGCATTGGAGAAGAACACAGAAATGTGGTTGTAATTCCTGAAAGTGCTCACGGAACAAACCCAGCTTCTGCAGCAATGGCAGGAATGAAAGTCGTTGTGGTTAAAAACACTGAAGCCGGTGAGTTTGACATGGAAGATTTAAAAGCCAAAGTCGAAAAACATAAAGACGAATTGGCTGCTTTAATGGTTACTTACCCTTCTACTTACGGATTGTTTGATGATAATATTAAAGACGTTACAAAATTAATTCACGAAAACGGAGGACAAGTTTATATGGACGGTGCAAATATGAATGCTCAAGTAGGACTTACTAATCCTGCAAATATTGGGGCAGATGTTTGTCATTTGAACTTACATAAAACTTTTGCAATTCCTCACGGCGGTGGTGGTCCAGGTGTTGGTCCTATTTGTGTGGCAGAACATTTGGTTCCATTTTTACCGGGAAATCCCAATGTGAAATTCGGATTGGAAAATGAAGGAGCTTTAGATGCCATTTCTTCAGCCCCATTTGGGTCTGCACTTGTTCAGACAATTTCCTATTCATATATCAGATTATTGGGTAGCGAGGGCTTAAAGAAAAGCACACAAGGAGCAATTCTGAACGCTAACTATTTAAAAGCTAAGTTAGAAAAAGAGTACAGCGTTTTATATAAAAACAAAAACGGACGTGTAGCTCATGAAATGATTATCGATTTCAGACCGTTTAAATCTTTGGGCATAGAAGTTACGGACATCGCAAAACGCCTTATGGATTACGGATTCCATGCTCCTACGGTTTCTTTCCCTGTTGCGGGAACGCTCATGATTGAACCGACAGAATCTGAAAGCAAAGGAGAATTAGACCGATTTGTTGATGCCTTGCTCTCTATCAGAAAAGAAATTGAAGAAATAGAGAAAGGAGAATATTCGCAAGATAATAATGTATTGAAGAATGCTCCGCACACCAGCGAGCTTCTTACCGCCGATGATTGGGATTTACCTTATTCCCGACAAAAAGCGGCGTATCCGTTGGATTGGGTGAAACAAAATAAATTCTGGCCAAGTGTTGCTCGTGTAAATGATGCTTATGGCGACAGAAATTTAATGTGTACCTGTCCTCCTCTTACGGAATATGTGGAAGGCTAAATATACCTAAAAACAAAGTAATCGCCTCAGTTTTGAGGCGTTTTTTTAACGGAACAGAACATTGAAAAATATAGAATACAAGTCAAACAAAATCTATAAAAATTGGGATAAAGAAGTTAACTTCTTTATCCCAATTAACTTTATACCCACAAACCTATAAAGGTTTTTTAAAATGAGTATTAACTAAAAAACAATTATTTTACTCCTTGCTCTATAGCATTTTTCTTAATTTCAAAATCCTCTATCGCTTCTACAATAACATCAAAAGAATCTGATGCTGCTTGATGAACTTTATCTAATTTCTCATCTAATTCTTTAGATTGAATTTCGAACAAATCTACTTGAACTTGCCCTACTTTTTCAATTAAACTTTGTTGTGTGTTTTTTATATCTTCTAATTTATTCAAAACACTTTTCATTACTTCTAATTGATTTGCCATAATTTCTATTTTTTATATTTAATAAGCTATGCAATATTAATTCCAAAATATTAATTTTTTTTAAATAATTTATCTCTTAATTGATTATAAGCTCTTTAATTAATTGAAAAATAATTAATTTGCAATCTAATTAATATTATATAAACTTTGCAATCTATAAAACTAAACAAGAAAGATGAATAACAACAAACAGACTTTTCAATTTTTAAGTGAACCTACTGACGTAAATTACGGGGGACAAGTACATGGGGGTGCTGTTATGAAATGGATAGATCAATCGGGATATTCATGTGCATGTATGTGGTCGGGTGCCTACTGCGTTACCGTTTACGTTGGAGGTATTCGGTTTTATAAACCTATAAAAATAGGGGATTTAGTAAAAATTGATGCACAAGTTGTTTATACAGGAAATTCGAGCATGCACATTGCCATAGACGTTTATTCTAAAGAGGTGACTCAAGCAGATTTCGAAAAGAAAACGCACTGTGTTATTGTGTTTGTTGCTTTAGATAAAAACGGAAATAAAGTGACTGTTCCTAAATGGATTCCTAATACGGCTCACGAAATAGAAATGGCAAATTATGCCAAAAAATTAATGGATTTACGTAAAAAAATTGAAGGGGAAATGAGTCCTTTCTTAAAATAAAAAGAATTATTAATGAATATTCCTTTAGCTGAAAGAATGCGTCCCAAAACTTTGGACGAATACATAAATCAAAAACATCTTTTAGGAGAAAATGCTCCGATTAGAGCCATGCTCAATAACAAAATCATTTCTTCTATGATTTTATGGGGACCTCCCGGCACAGGAAAAACCACACTTGCTCAATTATTGGCAGAGCTTTCGGGCAGACAATTCTTCACTTTGAGTGCCATAAACTCCGGCGTAAAAGAAGTTCGGGAAGTTATAGACAAAGCTCAAAAGCAAACACTTTTTTCTGAAGGCGGAACGCCTATTTTATTTATAGATGAAGTCCACCGATTTAATAAATCTCAACAAGATTCATTGCTTGGAGCGGTAGAAAAAGGCTATATAACTTTAATAGGTGCAACAACGGAAAATCCGAGTTTTGAGGTTGTCCCGGCTTTGCTTTCCAGATGCCAGGTTTATACCTTAAAAGAATTGTCTAAGAATGATTTAGAGCAATTAATCAATAATGCGATTGAAAAAGACGATGTTTTAAAATTAAAGAATATTCAGCTGAAAGAAACTGATGCTCTTTTGCGATATTCGGGCGGAGATGCCAGGAAACTTTTAAACGGTTTAGAATTGGTTGTCAATAATCAGTCCGGAGAAAATGAAATTATTATTACCAATGAATCGGTAAAAAGCTGTATTCAACAAAATATTGCAAAATATGACAAAGGCGGTGAGCAACATTATGATATTATTTCGGCATTTATAAAATCTATTCGAGGTTCTGACCCCAACGGAGCGGTTTATTGGCTCGCTCGAATGATTGAAGGCGGTGAGGATTTAAAATTTATTGCTCGCAGACTTTTAATTGCAGCCTCAGAGGACATCGGGAATGCAAACCCAAACGCCTTAATGTTAGCTAATAACGCTTTTCAGGCAGTGAGTACAATCGGCTATCCGGAATCAAGAATTATTCTTTCGCAATGTGCAGTTTATTTAGCAAATTCGCCTAAGAGCAACTCAACTTATGAGGCAATCGGGAAAGCTCAACAAGTTGTGAAACAAACAGGAGACTTGCCTGTTCCGTTACATTTAAGAAATGCTCCAACTAAATTAATGAAGGAATTAGATTACGGTAAAGAATATAAATATGCTCATTCTTACGAAGGGAATTTTGTTCAGCAAGAATATTTACCTGATGAGCTTTCCGGTACTAAATTTTACGAACCGGGAAATAATAAAAGAGAAGAACAGGATAAATTAATTTTAAAATATCGCTGGAAGAACAAGTATGATTATTAGAATTTACTCAAAGTTTAGACTATAACGCTTAGAACATAAAACTACAAGAGCAAATTTAAGTCGTATTCTTTTTATTGAGAATGAAATAATTTTAAAGAATATTGGAAAACCTACACTAACTCTGTTTTAAGTTTTAAATAAAATTAACTATTTAAAAAACAACTCTAAAAAATTAATGTGCGTAAAGCAAATCTTTAAAGATTTGAATGATATGTGCTTGGGTCAGATAAAATTAATCAATAAAGTATAAATCTTTATACTTCAAATTAAAGGCTAATTTATAGATTATTTAATTAATTTATCAAGACACTTTCCTGTGTATCAATAATCATTCATCTTTAAAAGTGGGTCTATATATTCTCTGTCGTTACAAAGACGTGGCACTTTATTTTGTCCGCCGAGTTTCCCACGACTTTCCATCCATTTGTAAAATAAATCTTGATTGGCAATATGAATGATTGGTGGATTTAATGTCATATTATTATATCTTTTCGCTTCATAATCTGAATTGATAGATTTTAATTTTTCATCAAATAAATTACAAAATTTCTCGAAATCATCAGGCTGTCTTTCAAATTCTATCACCCATTCGTGTCGTCCTTTTTCTTTGTCTTTCATAAAGACAGGAGCTCCTGTATATTCTTTTATTTTTGCGTGAGTATTAGTCGATGCAAAATGTAAAGCTTCTTCAGCATTTTCTATAATGATTTCCTCTCCAAACGCATTAATATAATGCTTTGTTCTACCCGAAACCACTACTCTATAAGGATTTACAGACTTAAACCTAACTGTATCACCAATCATATAACGCCACAAACCTCCGTTTGTAGTAATTACAACTGCATAGTTTTCGCCTACTTTAACTTCTTCTAACGGAATAGCGTACCTTTCCTCTAAAGAATTGTTTTTCATTGGGATAAATTCAAAGAAAATTTCCGTATTCAGCATTAATAATAAATCTTTGCTGTTTGGTAAATCTTGCATTGCGATATACCCCTCAGATGCATTATAAATTTCGTAATAACGCATAGGTTTATCGCATATTTCCTCATAGTTTTTTAAATAAGGCTTAAAACTGATTCCTCCATGAAAAAACACTTCTAAATCAGGCCAAATTTCATGTAAATGAGTAGAATTTGTCAGTTTTAAACAATGGTTAAGCAAAACCAACATCCATGACGGAACTCCCGTTAATGATCCAACTCCCTCTTTTATTGCCGTTTTTGCAATAGCATCTAACTTAATATTCCAATCGCTTAAAAGAGATATTTCTCGGTTAGGCGTATTTAAAAAATTTGTCCAGAAAGGGAGATTATCAATCATTATGGCAGATAAATCGCCGTATTTAGTTCCGTATTCTTGGTATAAATCAGCACTCCCGCCAATTCGTAAATTCTTTTTGGTAAACATTACGGTATCAGGGTGGTTGTTTAAATAATTAGCAAACAACATTTTCCCACACGTAAAGTGATTTCCTTCCAGCGATTCTTTGGTAATTGGTATAAATTTACTTTTCGCATTGGTTGTTCCCGAAGATTTAGCAAACCATTGCGTTTTCCCCGGCCACAAAACATTTAGCTTTCCTTTTCGGGCTTTTTCTATTTCGGGCTCTAATTCCTCGTAAGTTACAACCGGAACTTTTTCTCTAAAGTCTTCATAGGACTTAATTTGGCTAAATTTATATTTTTCGCCATATTCGGTTTTTTGTCCTTTTTCTAAAAGCTCTTTAAAAATTCGGTGCTGACATTCTATGGGATTATTTCTTATTTCCTTAATCTTATCCACATAAGAACTCGACACAAAAGAGGCAATTTTATTTACTAATGTTACCATAATTGACTTTAGATTGCGAACAAAAATAAAGAATTATTTTGTTTATAAGACTTAGTTTTTAAATTTATAGCCTTAAAATAAAATAAATATAAATGATTTTTACCGGCGTACTGAAAAAAATGATAGTGGAAAACATGAATCCCATTAGATATTATCTTAACTTAAACGAAGATTTTGTAGATATGAACCAAATGATTGGCAAACACTTTTCGTTTAAACATATCGGGAATCAATGTAAATCTTGCGGATTGAATAAGCCTATTTTTAGAATGGGATTTTGTAAAAATTGCTTTTTCACGTCGCCTCAAGCCAATCCGAATATCCTAAAACCTGAGCTTTCTACGGCTCATTTAGGCATAGAACAAAGGGATTTAGAATGGGAAAAAAACTTTGAACTCCAACCGCATATTGTTTATTTGGCTATTTCCGGCGGACTGAAAGTTGGTGTTACAAGGGGTGTGCAAGTACCTACCCGGTGGATAGACCAAGGAGCAAATTACTCTATCGTATTTGCCAAAACCGATAATAGATTTGAGGCAGGGCAAATTGAAGTTTTTCTAAAAAATCATTTAGCAGATAAAACCAATTGGCGAAAAATGCTAAAAGGAGAAAATCCTGATATTAATTTAATCGAAGAAAAAGAGAAAGCAAAAAACTTATTGCCGGAAGATTTATTAAAATTTTATTGTGAGGATAATAAAATATGGGAATTTACATATCCTTTAGAAAAGAACCCCGAAAAAATAAAATCAGTAAAATTTGATGCTTCTTCTGAAGAGGTTTCCGGTGTTTTATCGGGAATTAAAGGGCAATATTTAATCTTTGAAGATGATACGGTTTTTAATGTCAGAGCACAAGAGGGGAAAGTTGTATCGCTTAATATTCAATAAATAATATTAAATTAGCCGAGCGAATAATAAGTTTGCAAATATGAACTATTTGTTTGAAAAAGTAGATAATACAAAATTGGTTCTCTTCAGAATTCTTTTCGGAATTTTAATGATGGCTGAATGCTGGGGAGCAATATTTACCGGCTGGGTAAAAAAAACATTTGTAGATGTGGATTTCACATTTAATTTCATCGGTTTTGAATGGACCCAAGTTTTGCTCGGCGATACCATGTACGGAATTTACATTGCTATGGGATTTCTCGGCTTATTAATTATGCTCGGAGCATTTTACCGATTTTCCACTATCTCACTTTTCTTACTTTGGACACTTACTTATTTAATGCAGAAATCAAATTACAATAATCATTATTATTTTTTGGTTTGGGTTTGCTTTTTAATGGCTGTTGTTCCCGCAAATAAATATTATTCGGTAGATGCAAGTTTAAATCGGAAAAAAGCATCAGAAACAGCACCACGTTGGACAATTATTATTTTTAAAATCCAAGTAGCTATTCTGTATTTTTTTGCAGCCATTGCCAAGCTCTATCCGGGGTGGTTAGAGCATCGTTATTTACCCATTCGTTTGAATAATTCATCTCAATGGTTTGCTAATACTGAATATTTCTCGTGGGTTGCCCCTTATTTAAGAATGCCCGAATTAGCAGAAATTTTAGCTTATAGCGGAATTGCTTTTGATTTTCTGATTGTACCTTTATTAATGATTAAACAAACCAGAAAAGTAGCATTTATACTGGCTTTAATTTTTCATATATTTAATTCTATTACTTTACAAGTTGGTATTTTCCCGTATTTGGCACTTGCGATGTCTCTTTTCTTTTTTAACTCCGAAACTATAAAAAAGGTGGTTTTCCCCTTCAAAAGGCGAAGCCTTATTCCCGAAGAACGATACGAAAAACCTTATTATAGAAATTTTGTAACTTATACTGTTATTATTCTTACTTTATGGCAAATTTATTTACCGCTAAGACACTGGTTGATAAAAGATGATGTTTTATGGACAGAAGAAGGACACCGAATGGCTTGGCGAATGATGCTCAGAACCAAAAGCGGACACATTGATTTTGAAACACATTTACCAAACGGGCAAATTATAAACGAAGATGTTTATGAATTTCTAAGACCTCATCAGGTTTATGGTTTACAAACCAAACCGGATTTTATTTGGCAATATGCCCAAGAATTAAAAAGACGATACAAAGAAAAAGGTTTTGATTCCATTCAAGTTTTTGCTAAAAATTCTACTTTAAGCATAAATGGAGGGCCTTATCATCCGTTTATAAACCCTGAGGTAGATTTAGCCAATGTAAAATGGAGTTATTTTGGGCATCAAGAATGGATTTTACCTTCTCCTAAAAACTATTATGAATAACTTTTTATTTAATAGAATCTAAAAAACTTTTTCGCCCGATCGTTTTAGTAATAATATCTTTTTCTATTTTTAAACCTCTCGCAGGAGAATACTCTCTACCGTAATAAATAATTTGTAGATGTAATTTATTCCATAGTTCTTTAGGGAATAGCCTTTTCGCATCTTTTTCGGTTTGTTCTACATTTTTTCCGTTGCTTAAATTCCATCGCCACATTAAACGATGAATATGTGTATCCACAGGAAAAGCCGGAATACCAAATGCTTGGGACATTACTACAGAAGCGGTTTTATGCCCAACACCCGCCAATGCCTCTAAATCTTTAAAATTATCAGGCACAATTCCGTTATGTCTATCCATTAATTGATTAGCCATTAAATGTAAATTTTTGGATTTAGAATTAGTCAGCCCAATTCCTGTAATTAATTCCTTAATGTGTTCGGGTGAAAGTTTACTCATTTTTAAAGGTGTATCTGCTACGGCAAAAAGCCCCGGAGTAATTTCATTTACTTTTTTATCGGTAGTTTGAGCCGAAAGTGCCACCGCAACTAACAGCGTATATGGGTCATTATGGTCTAATGCAATAGGTGGATTTGGGTATAATTCTTCCAATGTATCGATTACAAACTGAACTTTTTCTGCTTTTGTCATATTATAATTGTAAAAATTCTTACATTCAATCTTAAATAAGATTATTTTGAATCACAAATATAAGATTTTTAAGGAGGTTGCATTAAAGAAAAGTTTTACATCGGCGGCAAAAACATTGAATTTATCGCAATCGGCAGTGTCTAAAAGCATTAAATCTTTAGAAGAAAGTCTAAATGTAACTTTGTTTTATCGTAACGGAAATAAAATTGAACTTTCGCCTAAAGCTGAGAAATTATTAAAATATGTTTTTGATTTTGAAGATATTGATTTTAAAATTAAAAATGAAATTGTAGAAAAGAAACAAAAAGATATTCAGTGTTTAAAGTTAGGGGCAAGTACAACAATCGCAAATTATATTATACCAATAGTTTATAAAGATTTATTGGGGTTTGGAAACATTCAATCAGTGGAGTTAATCTCGGGGAATAGCTCTCTAATAGAAACAAAACTGACAGAACATGAGCTGGATTTTGGAGTGGTAGAAAATATCGGGAAAAATACGCAGTTGCATTACATTCCTTTTGTAGAGGACGAAATCGTATTGTGCTGTAATCAAACTAATAGAATTAAAGATGAAATTGATATAAATGAATTAATAAACCTCCCTATAATAAGTAGAGAATACGGTTCGGGGACTCAAAAAGTAACAATAAAAGCCTTAAACAAAGTTGGAGTAAAAAACTTAAATATAATTTCTGTTTTTGATAATACCGAGGGAATTAAAAATATATTAAAAAGAACAAATGATTTTGCTTTTTTATCGGTTCATGCCATTGCTGATGAAGTTTTGAACAATGAGCTTAAAATTATAGAAGTCAAAAATTTAGAAATAAAAAGAATGTTTAATTTTATTGTTCGGCAAGGGTTTCAGCTAAATTTTATAGACTCTGTGATAGAAAGAATAAAGGAAAGTTATAAAAATAAACGATAGCCCATAACTTATTTTCGTGAAAGAATGAATAAAACTCTTTGGATATTTGCATTAATAAAATCATACAGAGATGATACAGATACAAAGAGGAATATTTATTTTATTGGCATTAATTAGTGTAACCTTTTTCAGTAGTCCGTTAGCTTTACTTGCCGGATTTATTTTTGCTTTATGCTGTGAAAACCCTTTTGAGGATTTTACAAAATTAGGTATAAAATATATTTTGAAAGTTGCAATTGTGGGCTTAGGTTTTTCCATTCATGTTTCAGAATTAAAAAGTGCGGGCTTAGAAGGTTTAAAATTTACGGTGATTAGTATTGCTACAATTTTAATCTTAGGTTATTTCTTAGGAAAGAAACTCAATATCCATAAAAAATTAACTTGGTTAATTTCATGTGGAACAGCTATTTGTGGGGGTAGTGCAATAGCGGCGGTATCTTCGGTTATAAAACCCAAAGCACATGATATTTCGGTGTCGTTGGGCGTAGTTTTTATGCTGAACGCTTTAGCTTTATTTATTTTTCCACCTGTGGGGCATTTTCTCAATATGAGTCAGTATGATTTTGGTTTATGGAGTGCGATAGCCATACACGATACGAGTTCGGTTGTAGGAGCGGCAATGAGCTACGGAAATGAGGCTTTAAAAGTAGCAACCACCGTAAAATTAGCTCGAACATTATGGATAATTCCGATTTCTATACTTTCCGGTTTTATTTTCAAAAATGAAAAAGGTAAAGTACAAATCCCGTTATTTATATTATTTTTTGTGGTGGCAATTTTAATCGGTTCTTACGTTGATATTCCTATGCAAATAACTGATTCTATTACTTTTATTTCTAAAAAATTATTGATTTTCTGTTTATTTTTAATTGGGACAACTTTATCTCTTAAGAATTTAAAACAAGCCGGACATAAGCCTTTTATTTTAGCGGTAAGCATCTGGATTTTTATTTCTGTTTTCTCTTTATTAATGATTCATTTTAAATTTCTTTAAGAATTCAAAAAACCTCACGATATTTGCACAAAACATCTATTTTGAAGATAGCAATACAAGGCGGACAAGGATCGTTTCATCATGAAGCGGTAAATAAATTATTTAAAGGACAAGAATATTCGATTATCGACAAAGACCATTTTCGGGGAGTGGCGGAATCACTTGTAAAAGACGAAAGTGATTTGGGATTAATCGCTTTAGAAAATTCAATTGCGGGCTGTATTTTACCTAATTATAATTTAATAAAGAATAATAACCTTAAAATAGTAGGCGAAATTTATTTGCCAATAGAGCATAATTTAATGGTTTTACCGGGAGTGAAAATAGAAGGCATCCACGAAATTTACTCTCATTCTATGGCACTTTTACAGTGTGAAGATTTTTTAAATCAATATCCTGAAATTAAACGAATTGATTATGTAGACACGGCAAATTCTGCCAAGAAAATAAGAAATGAAAAAATGAAAAATGCAGGAGCAATCGGCTCTCATGTAGCAGCAGAGTTATATGGTTTGGAAATTATAGAAAAAGCCATACAAACCAATAAAGATAATTATACACGTTTTGTTTTATTAAGCAAAGAAATTAACGAAAATACAGACTTTAATAAAATATCTATTCGGTTTTCTTTACCACACGAAATCGGGAGTTTGTCTAATATTTTAATGCAATTTTCTATTCACGGATTTAATATGTCTAAAATTCAATCTATGCCAATTATGGATAAGCCTTGGCAGTACGAGTTTTATGTAGATGTGCTTATTCATGACCATGATATATTTTTGGAAACATTCAAAATTATAGAATTAATGACGCCTGATTTAGAAATTTTAGGAAAATATAATAATGCAAATCAGTAATTTTATTAAATTGCAACCCTAAACTCTTTTTTATAGAGTTTATTAATTTAATATAGTACATATGGAAATAAACAATTGGATAGATAATTTTAAAAAGCCATTGGTAATTGCAGGACCTTGTAGTGCCGAGAGCGAAAAACAAATGTTGCAAATAGCAGAAGAATTACCAAAAGACAAGGTGGAAGTATTCCGTGCAGGAATATGGAAACCAAGAACTAAGCCTAATTGTTTTGAAGGAATTGGTGCTATTGGACTAAACTGGTTGGTAAAAGTACGAGAGGAGTTTGGGTTTAAAATCACAACCGAAATTGCAAATGCCAGTCACGCAAAATTAGCTTTAGAATATGATGTAGATATTATCTGGATTGGAGCAAGAACTACTGTAAACCCTTTTCAAATTCAGGAAATTGCTGAGGCATTAAGAGATACAGATAAAATTGTATTGGTAAAAAACCCGATCAATCCCGATTTAGAATTATGGATTGGAGCAATGGAACGTTTAGCTGGACAAGGGATTAAAAATTTAGGAGTAATTCACAGAGGTTTTTCCGATTATAAAAAAACTAAATATAGAAATCAACCACAGTGGCAAATCCCATTAGATTTTAAAAACAGATTACCTGAAATGCCAATTATTTGTGATCCTTCTCACATTGCAGGGAGAAGAGATTTAGTAGAAGAAATTTCTCAAAAAGCGATGAATTTTGGATTTCAAGGCTTAATGATTGAAACTCACCACACACCGGATGAGGCTTGGAGTGATGCTAAACAGCAAGTAACACCGGCACGTTTAAATGAGATTATAGAAAATCTTAAAATCAGAACAGAAGATGATGCCAATAGAGATTTCCACATTGCATTAGCTGAACTTAGGAATAAAATTGATGATGCCGATGACCGTATCCTGGAAATGCTGAACGATCGTATGGATATCGCAAAATCTATCGGTACTTTGAAAAAAGACCATAACATTACTGTATTCCAGCCGAAAAGATGGAATTTAATCCAAGAGAAAATTTTGGAAAAAGCAACAAATTATGGTCTATCAGAGGAGTTTGTTAATCGATTTTTAACAGCTGTTCACCAAGAATCAATTAAGATTCAGAACGAAATAATGTCTGAAAATCAAGAATAATATGAAAGGTCTTGTGACCAAATCTACAGGAAGTTGGTATGTTGTAGCCACGGAAAACGGAGAATCTTTTGATGCCAGAATCAGAGGGAAATTCCGATTGAAAGGGATAAAACATACCAATCCTATTGCTGTGGGTGATGAAGTGGAGTTTTCTTTAGACAAAGACGGGATTGCTTTTATAGAGAAAATTCATGCCCGAAGAAATTATATTATCCGTAGGTCTGTAAATCTATCTAAGAAGACGCATATAATTGCCTCTAATATAGATGTTGCCGTTGTTTTGGCAACGCTTAAAAACCCACGAACTTCCACAGGTTTTATCGATAGGTTTTTGGTTACGGCAGAGGCTTATCATATTCAGCCCGTAATTGTATTCAATAAAATAGATGAGATTGCAGAAACCGAAAAAGAGGAGTACGAATACTTAAAAAGCATTTATACTTCAATCGGTTATCGAATTATTGAAACTTCTGCTACGGAGGGAATTGGTTTGCAAGAAATTCAAGATTTATTGAAAGACAAAATTAGTGTGTTTATGGGGCATTCGGGAGTGGGGAAATCTACCTTGGTAAATGCTTTAGATTCAAACCTTAACCTTAAAACCAAAACCGTTTCCACTTTTAATAAAAAAGGACAACATACCACGACTTTTGCTCAAATGTACGCTTGGCCTTTTGGCGGATACATTATAGACACACCGGGGATTAAAGAGTTTGGTTTAGTTGATTTTGAAAAAGAGGAAATTCAGAATTATTTCCCCGATATTGTTAAACATAAAGAAGAATGTAAATTTTACAATTGTCAGCACCTTAATGAACCAAAATGTGCGGTAAAAGAAGCTGTAGCCTCAGGCAAAATCGCTGAAAGTAGATTTGATAGTTATTTAAATTTTATAGAAGAAACTGATGAGAGTAGTTATACAAAGGGTTAAACATGCAAAGGTAGAAGTAGAAAATAAAACCATTGGAGAAATTACCAAAGGTTTATTGATTTTAATTGGTTTTGAGGAAGAAGAAACCGATGAAGAATTTGAGTGGCTGAGCAATAAAATCGTAAATATGCGAATTTTCCCCGATGAAAATGACGTGATGAATAAATCCGTTTTAGATTGTGATGGAGAAATATTATTGGTTAGTCAGTTTACCTTGCACGCGAGTACCAAAAAAGGAAATCGTCCATCTTATATTAGAGCCGCAAAGCCTGATTTATCTATTCCTTATTATCAAAAATCTATTGAAATTTTATCTCAGAAATTAGGTAAAAAAGTTCAAACAGGTGAATTTGGAGCAGATATGCAAGTTTCATTACTAAACGACGGTCCCGTAACCATTATAATTGATACAAAACAAAAGGATTTCTGATAGAACTCTTTTATTAAAAAATAGAAAACCGATATTTATAAAATCAATTTTATAAATATCGGTTTTTTCAATTAAAATAAAATTCTATACAAATCACCCACAGTTCCCAGAGTTTCCACACGAATATCGTAATTACCTGTATTCAGTTTATTGTATTTAGAAACAAAGATTACATCATACCCTAATTTTTCCGCTTCTAAAATTCTTTGTTCAATTCTACTAACGGGGCGAATTTCTCCACTCAGACCAACCTCTGCCGAAAAGCAACAATTATCGGGCAATGGCTGATTTTCATAAGAGGAAAGAATCGCACAAATTACGGCTAAATCTATTGCAGGGTCATCCACTCGAATACCGCCCGTAATGTTTAAAAATACATCTTTTTGCCCTAATTGAAACCCTGCTCGCTTTTCTAAAACAGCAAGTAACATATTTAATCTTTTAATATCGTAACCGGTTGTAGAACGTTGTGGCGTTCCGTACACTGCTGAACTTACCAATGCCTGAATTTCGATTAACATGGGACGCATTCCTTCCATTGTAGAAGCAACCGCATTTCCACTGAGCGATTCATCTTTTGCCGAAATTAGAACTTCACTCGGATTCGTAACTTCTCTCAACCCTGAACCTTGCATTTCGTAAATTCCTAATTCCGCTGTAGAACCAAATCGATTTTTCTGTGCACGCAATAATCTATAAATATGGTTTCTTTCTCCCTCAAATTGAAGTACAACATCTACCATATGTTCCAAAATTTTTGGTCCGGCAATATTCCCTTCTTTGGTTATGTGCCCCACTAAAATCACAGGAGTATTCGTCTGCTTTGCAAACCGAATAAGCTCTGATGTACATTCTCTTATTTGTGAAACACTTCCCGGAGAAGATTCCACCAAAGGCGTTTGCAATGTTTGAATAGAATCTATTACTAATATATCAGGATTTATATTTTTAGCTTGTTTAAAGATTTTGTGTGTTTGAGTTTCAGTAAGCACAAAACATGAATCGGTTTTGATACCAATTCTTTCGGCACGTAGTTTAATTTGCGTAGCACTTTCTTCACCCGAAACATATAAAACTTTTAAATGACTTAAACTTAATGCTACTTGTAACAATAAAGTAGATTTCCCGATTCCCGGCTCTCCTCCTAAAAGTACAACTGAACCTAAAACAATTCCACCACCTAAAACTCGGTCGAGTTCTTCATTTTTAGTAATTATTCTGGACTCATTAGTTTTCGGAATTTCATGAATGTTAAATAAAACAGGTGTTTTAGTTTTATCTTCTTTCCAAGGCGTTGGCTTTTCATTCTTTTCTACAACTTCCTCTGCAATTGTGTTCCACTCGCCACAGTTAGAGCATTTTCCCATCCATTGTGAATGCTGCGTCCCACAATTCTGACAATAAAAAACCGTTTTCTGTTTAGCCATAATTTTTAATTAAATATTGAAATAAAATTACCCTTTCTCATAACTCTATATTGATATAATGGGATTCCATTTGTCGCATCATTTAAAGGTACTCCTGAATTTAACGACCATTCTGCACCATCTTTCGGGCAAACTACCTTAATATCATCCACCACTTGTAAAATCGTATTAGCTTCGGGGCAAATATGAGGTGCATTTCTATCGTAAGCCAAAATTTTTAATCCTGTATTTACAATTATCAATCCACTTGTTCCATTTGTCCCATCTCGCTCTAATACAACATAGCCCACGCCGGATAATGGTACAAACTGACCTAAATTAAGGTTATAATGAGCATTTACATAAGATTTAGGAGAACAATTTATTCTCCCTTGATCACTGTCACAAGCTCCACAACTAATTATAATTAGCAGAATTACAATTAAGTTTAAATATTTTGTAACGTTTTTTAACTTGTTCATATTCTAAATTTTTATATCTTTGCAGTCTTAATATAGTCCCCACGATTCCGTGCGGGATTATGTTTTTATTTTATAAGCAGTAAAGATATGGCAAATATACAATATGTAACGAAAGAAGGTTTAGATAAAATGAGAGAGGAGCTTAAGCAATTAGAAAGCATTGAGCGTCCAAAAATTTCTCAACAAATTGCGGAAGCCAGAGATAAAGGAGATTTATCTGAAAACGCCGAATATGATGCTGCTAAAGAAGCTCAAGGGCATTTGGAGGCTAAAATTTCCCGATTGAAAGATCAAGTAGCAAATGCGAGAGTAATCAATAAATCTCAGTTAGATGCTTCTAAGGTTTCTATTTTATCTACCGTAAAAATTAAGAATTTAGCAAACGGACAGGAGGTTAAATACACTTTAGTTCCTGAAACTGAAGCGGATTTAAAAGCCGGAAAAATTGCTGTTAGTACTCCAATTGCCAAAGGTTTATTAGGAAAATCTTTAGGTGAAAAAGCTGAGATTAAATTACCTAATGGAAATGTTCTTAATTTCGAAATCACTGAATTAAGTTTAGAAGAAGAATAATATGGCTAGTGTATTCACAAAAATCGTTAATGGAGAAATTCCTGCTTATAAAATAGCAGAGAATGATAAGTTTTTAGCTTTTTTAGATGTTTCTCCCGTAGCAAAAGGACATACTTTAGTAATCCCTAAAAAAGAAGTAGATCGTATTTGGGATTTAGATAAAGAAACTTACACAGAATTAATGGCTTATGCTTATGATATTGCTGCAGGATTAGAGAAAGCTATCCCTTGTAATAGAGTAGGTATTGCTGTTATGGGGTTAGAAGTTCCTCATGCACATGTACATTTAGTACCAATGAATAGTTTAAGCGATATGGATTTTACTAAAGAAAGACCTTCTTTTAGCGAAGAAGAAATGGAATCTATTAGAGCTAACATTTCTAATAAAATTGAAAGTAAATAGTTTTTTCATAATAAGTGTTTTTAGGTTAGTGGTTGAAGTCGGTTTCATAATGAGGCCGACTTTTTCTTTATAAAAAAAAGAGCCATATTTAAATTATGACTCTCTCTATTAATATGTTACTTATTATTTTTCCTTTTTCTCATCAACTATAAAATCCAATAACTGAGAAAGTCTTCTTTTTAAACTTTGTCTATGAACAATAACATCTATAAAACCTTTTTCTAAAAGAAACTCAGCTGTTTGGAAGCCTTCCGGTAAATCTCTACCAATTGTCTCTTTTATAACTCGAGGACCTGCAAAACCAATTAAAGCACCCGGCTCTGCAATAGTAATATCCCCCATCATCCCAAAAGACGCTGTAATTCCTCCAAAAGTAGGATCTGTCAAAATCGTAATATAAGGTAGCTCAGCCTCTGAAAGCTCTACTAATTTAGCTTCTACTTTTGCCATTTGCATTAGTGAATGTGCGGCTTCCATCATTCTTGCTCCTCCGGATTTACAAATTAAAACAAATGCCAAATTATGTTTAATCGCATAATCTATTGCTCGGACTATTTTTTCACCCATTACAGAGCCTAAAGAACCTCCAATAAAAACAAAATCCATACAACTTATCACCACTTTTCTTTGGTTTATCTCCCCAACTGCAGTTCTAAGTGAATCGGTTAAACCTGTGTTTTTCTTTGTAATCCTTAATCTATCAACATATTTCTTAGTATCCTCCCATCCTAACGGATCTTTACTGGAAAGGTTTTTATCTAATTCTTTAAACTTTTTATCATCAAACAATATTTCAAAATACTGTTGAGAGCCTATTCTTACATGGAAGTCATCCTCAGGGCTTACATAGTCATTCTTTTCTAAGTCTTCCGTCTCAATTACTTTTCCTGTAGGTGTTTTATACCATAAGCCTTTGGGGGTATCTTTTTTCTCCTCTGTTGTTGTCTGAATATTTTTTTTAGTTCGTCTAAACCATGCCATAAATCAAGTTTATTTGTTTGGTAAAACTACAAAAATTAATATTTAAAATCAAAAAGCCGAGTACTATTTATAATACTCGGCTTTATTAAATGTAAAATTATTATTATTTATATAATGTATTTACATTGTTTAAATCCTCAAATGCTTGTTTAAGTCTAATAATAAATGTTTTTTCTCCTTCTCTTAACCAAACTCTTGGGTCATATTTTTTCTTATTAGGGAAATCAGGGCCTTCAGGATTTCCTATTTGAGTTTTTAAATAATCTGCACTTCCGGTAAAGTAATCTCTAATACCTACCATAAATGCATATTGCTGATCTGTATCAATATTCATTTTCACAACTCCATATCCTAAAGCTTCTTTAATATCACTCAGTGCAGAACCTGATCCTCCATGGAATACGAAATTTACCGGCTTATCATCTGTATTTCTCTCTTTTTGTATGAATTTTTGAGAGTTGTCTAAGATTTTCGGCATTAATTTCACGTTACCCGGTTTGTAAACTCCGTGTACATTACCAAAAGCTGCTGCAATTGTAAATCTGTCAGAAACTTCGCTTAATCTATCATATGCATATAATACTTCTTCAGGTTGAGTATATAATTTAGAATCATCTACATCAGAATTATCGACACCGTCCTCTTCCCCTCCGGTAATTCCTAATTCTATTTCTAATGTCATTCCCATTTTTGCCATTCTCTTAAATCTTTCTACAGATAAATCTAAGTTTTCTTCGATTGGCTCTTCTGAGAAATCAAGCATATGTGAACTGAATAATGGTTTTCCTGTTTGCTCAAAATACTTTTCACTTTCAGTAATTAAACCATCTATCCAAGGCAATAGTTTTTTTGCACAATGGTCTGTATGTAAAATAACAGTTACGCCATAAGCCTCTGCTAAATCATGAACATGTTTTGCTCCGGCAACAGCACCTAAAATGGCTGCTTGTTGATTTTCATTAGATAAACTTTTACCTGCATTAAATATGGCACCTCCATTAGAGAATTGAATAATTACAGGAGAATGAAGTTCTGCGGCTGTTTCCATAACAGCATTAATTGTATTAGATCCTATAACATTTACTGCCGGTAGTGCATAACCATTCTTTTTTGCGTCTGCAAAGATTTCTGATACTAATTCGCCGGTGGCTACTCCGGCAGGAAATTTTCTACTCATAATATTTAGTGTTTTTTATTATCTCCTACAAATATAATCATTAAAATACTAATTTATTTAATATAGGGGCATGATTTTACACATTATCAAATTTTATACTTTTTTATGCTACAATTTTCTTTATTTATAAAATAAAAAACTACCTTTGTGGCATGAAACAAAAAATTAATCTATTAGAATCTTTAATTCCTGTTGTTTTTTTAATTATTGTATTAACCTTAAACATTATTGTTTTCAAAGATGAAGCTACCTCTGGTCCTAATCAGTTTGCATTAATTCTTGCAGGGGCTTTAGCTATGATTATAGGTTTTAAAAAAGGCTTTGATTTAAATTGCATGACAGAAAGTATTAGTGAGAACATAAAGTCTGTTACTCCGGCAATACTCACTCTTTTCTTGGTGGGAGCTTTAGCCGGAACATGGCTTATAAGTGGAATAATACCAACTATGGTTTATTATGGACTATTTGTTTTAAGTCCCAAAATATTCTTAGTTGCATGTATAATTATCTGTATTATAGTTTCTATGGCAACCGGAAGTTCATGGACAACAAGTGCAACTATTGGGATTGCTCTTATGGGAATTGGTGAAAGTATGGGAATCAACAGTGGTATCACTGCAGGAGCGGTAATATCCGGAGCTTATTTTGGAGATAAAATGTCTGTTTTATCAGAAACTACCAACCTTGCTCCGGCAATGGCGGGAACAGATGTTTATACACATATAAAATACATGATGATTACTACAGTGCCTACTATTCTGATATCTATTGTGTTTTTTTCAATTTTAAGTTTTTTCAAAATATCATCCGATAATTCAATTGATCCTAATGCTGTAATGCTGGCTATTAGCTCTAACTTTAATGTCACTCCCTGGCTTTTCATGGTTCCTTTATGTGTAATTTTATTAATTATTTTTAAAGTTTCTCCATTACCATCACTTTTAGCCGGAACTTTATTAGGGGCTTTATTTGCTATCATCTTCCAACAAGAGGCTCTTTCTTCCTTAACTGAAAACCCTTTAGATACCAAGGAAATTTACAAATTGGTAATGACTTCTATTGTGGGAAACACAAGCTTTAACATAGGAAATATTGTTTTAGAAAATGGAGAATCCGTCAATTTATCAGCTCTTTTTGAGCAAGGTGGAATGTTTGGAATGTTAAATACTGTATGGCTTATTATTTCTGCAATGGTTTTTGGCGGAGTAATGGATGCTATTGGAGCATTAAAAAGACTTTCAGCTTTTTTCTTGAGTATGTTCAAATCTATATTCGGATTATTTGCAAGTACCGTAGCCAGCTGTTTAGCTGTAAATTTAACCTCATCGGATCAATATTTAGCAATCGTTATTCCGGGGAAAATGTTTAAAGAAGCCTACCACGAAAAAGGACTTGCTCCTGAAAATTTAAGTAGAACTTTAGAAGATTCTGCAACAGTAACTTCCGTTCTTATCCCTTGGAACACTTGTGGAGCTTATCATTCTAAAGTTTTATTAGGACAATCAGGAATGGTTAGTTATATACCTTATGCTATTTTCAATTATTTAAGTCCGTTTGTTACACTTTTGGTTGCAGCAATTGGTTATAAAATTAAAAGAATAAAAAAGGCTTAAATCTTATTTATTCATAAAAGAGGTATCCCAACACTCAACAAAAGCTCTTTAAAGGTTCAATATTTGAATACTATCCATTGTAGGAGAACACACGAGCAAAAATCAAAAGAAGCCGTTTCAAAGCTAATTGAAACGGCTTCTTTGTTTTTATTCAATATTAATTATAATATTTTTCTCTAAGTTCTTTTACTTTAGGATCGTTTAAATACTCATCATAAGACATATATCTATCTATTGCTCCTTTTGGCGTAAGCTCTATTACTCGATTACAAACAGTTTGTACTAATTCGTGGTCATGAGATGACATTAAAATTGTTCCTTTAAAGTTCTCTAATGAATTGTTTAATGCAGAAATAGATTCCAAATCTAAGTGGTTCGTAGGTTCATCAAACATTAAAACATTTCCTTTTAATAGCATCATTCGAGAGAACATACAACGCATCTTTTCTCCTCCGGATAATACCGTAGACATTTTTAGAGCCTGTTCTCCACTGAATAACATTCTACCTAAGAAACCTCTAATATATTCCTCATGTCTTTCCTCATCTGTGTCTACATATTGTCTTAACCAATCAACCAAATTAATTTCTTTCTCAAAGAATTTATTATGATCTAACGGTAAATAAGTTTGAGTTGTAGTAATCCCCCATTTATATTCACCACTATCGGCAGGAAGATTTCCGCTAATTATTTCAAAAAATCTTGTCTGTGCTAATGAATCTTTTGAGATAATAGCAACTTTATCACCTTTCTGTAAATTGATAGAAATATTATCAAATAAAACTTCTCCTTCTAAAACTCCTTTTAAATTTTGAGTTTCTAATATTTGATCTCCTGCTTCCCTCTCTTGTTCAAAAATAATTGCAGGATATCTTCTGGATGAAGGTTTAATCTCTTGTAAGTCTAATTTATCAATCATTTTCTTGCGTGCTGTCGCTTGCTTTGCTTTAGCCACGTTAGAACTAAATCTCTGAATAAATTCTTGTAATTCCTTCTTTTTATCCTCAGCCTTTTTATTAGCCTGAGCTCTTTGTCTTGAAGCCAACTGAGATGCTTGATACCAGAATGAGTAATTCCCTGAATATAAGTTTAATTTACTATAATCTAAATCTACTGTGTGAGTACAAACAGTGTCTAAAAAGTGACGGTCGTGAGAAACGACAATTACGGTATTTTCATAATCTGCCAAGAAATCCTCTAACCAAGAAATTGCATTTACATCTAAATCGTTGGTAGGCTCATCCATTATTAATAAATCAGGATTTCCGAATAATGCTTGTGCTAATAAAACCCTTACTTTTGCTTTCGGATCCAAATCCCCCATTAATTTATAATGATCTTCCTCAGTAATTCCTAAATTAGATAATAGAGTTGCGGCATCAGATTCTGCATTCCAACCACCCATTTCTTCGAAAACTACCCCTAACTCACCGGCTTTTACTCCATCCTCTTCAGAAAAATCAGGTTTAGCATAAAGCTCATCCATTCTAGCTTTTACTTCAAACATTTTTTCATTCCCTCTAAGCACTGTTTCTAATACAGTTACAGAATCAAATTTAAAGTGATCCTGTTCTAAGACAGACATCCTTTTATCCGATTCTAAACTTACGTGACCGCTTGTAGGATCTTGTTCTCCTGATAATATCTTAAGAAATGTTGATTTCCCTGCCCCGTTTGCCCCGATGATTCCGTAGCAATTTCCTTTCGTAAACTTTATATTTACCTCATCAAACAATACACGTTTTCCGAATTGTAAAGATACATTTGATACTGTTAACATATTTTTTTAGAATAACTTTTGTTATATTTGCAAATATATAAAAGTTTAAGGTTTTTACGTGATACAAAAACAAGTAAATATAAAAAACAGAAAAGCTCGGTTTAATTATGAGCTGATAGAAGGCTTCGATGCAGGAATACAGCTACAAGGAACTGAGATAAAATCTATACGGTTAGGAAAGGCCAGTATTGCAGAAAGTTTTTGCGAAATCAAAAATGGTGAAGTTTTTGTTGTAAATATGCATATCGACGAATATGATTGGGGAACACACTATAATCATAAAATAAAAAGAGACCGAAAACTACTTTTGAATAAACGAGAAATAGCAAAACTTGATAGAAAAACAAAGGAAACAGGACTCACGATTATACCTACTTTATTGTATATAAACGATAGAGGACTTGCTAAATTAAAGATTTATTTAGCCAAAGGGAAAAAGCTATATGATAAAAGACATTCTATCAAAGAGAAAGATATAAAAAGAGATATAAGCAGAATTCAAAAAAATTTTTAACTTTGCTTAATCTATGTTAATAACATAAAAATTTAAAATAAATATTTGAGTATGAAAAAATTTAATTTAGCACTTGGACTGGTTGCCTCAATTTTCTTAGGCACTAATGCATTTGCACAAGACGCGAGTAATCCATGGGGATTGACTATAGGAGCACATGCTGTAGATTTCACATCTGCAGGTAATGGTGTCTTTGATGGTTTCTTTGATACAAATGATTATCAAATCACTCCTCCATTATCAAAATTATCTGTAACAAGACACTTAGGACACAAATTCTCTGCGGATCTTTCAGCATCTATCGGAGAGGTAAGTAATAAAAGAATGAATGTAGATGATAAATTCTTCTTAAATGCAGGTTTAGGTTTACGTTACCGTTTATTAGGAACTGAGGTATCTACTCCTTGGTTTGATCCATATTTAAGAATAGGAGCTTCTTATCTCAATTATGACTACTCAAGCATAATGATTGATGAAAATAATCCTCGCACATTTGGAACAGGAGAAACTGTAAATGAGAAGTTTGAAGGAGGAAAAGACCACTTCATCGCTCAAGGAGGTGTAGGTATTAACTTCTGGATTAGTGATAATTTCGGAATTAATATTGCTTCTGACTATAACTTTGCCCCAACAGAAACTTCTAACTATATCGATTTCTTCCAGCATACAGCGGGAGTTACATTTAAGTTTGGAAAACAAGATAGAGATAAAGATGGAATAATAGACAGCAAAGATGCTTGTCCTGACGTAGCAGGATTACCTGAATTCGATGGATGTCCTGACACTGACGGTGACGGTTTACCGGATAATATTGATAGCTGCCCTAGAGAAGCTGGACCAAAAGAAAATAACGGATGTCCTTGGCCTGATACTGATGGAGATGGATTAAATGACAATATTGATAAATGCCCTAACCAAGCAGGACCAAGAGAAAACAACGGATGTCCTTGGCCTGATACTGATGGGGACGGATTTAACGATAATGTTGACAAATGTCCTAACGAACCGGGTGTAGCTCCGGACGGATGTCCTGTAGTTGTTAAAACTATTGAAGTGGTTAAAGAAACTGTACAAAATATAAACGTAGACTTTACTATTGAGTTTGATGTTAATAAAGCAGTTATAAAACCTGAGTCTGCAAGCAAATTAGATGAGAAAGCTAATGAAATAAAAGAAGTTTTAGCTCAATACCCTAGCTTAACTCTTTACATCGACGGATATACTTCTAATACAGGAAGTGCAACATATAACCAGAAATTATCTGAAAGACGTGCTCAATCAGTTGTAAATGCATTAGAGCAAAGAGGAATTGCTCCTGGTGTATTAACTGCAAGAGGATTTGGACAAGATAATCCTAAATGTACTAACGAAACTCCTGAAGGAAGAGCATGTAACAGAAGAGTAGAAGTTAGCGTTAACGCACTATAATCTATACTCTGTTATAATAATAAAAGCCGTTTCATTTGAGACGGCTTTTTTATTATCATTAATTTTCTATTATATCAAAAACATACCATCCTCTAATAAAACTTAAAAAATGGCTCAAACTAAAAAACTAAACTTCATTGATAGAAATCTAACTTTATGGATTTTCGTAGCAATGGCAATCGGTATAGCACTCGGATATTTTTTCCCGAATTTCCCTAAACTCATCAATACTTTTAATAGTGGAACTACCAATATTCCTATCGCCATTGGGCTGATTTTAATGATGTATCCACCTTTGGCAAAGGTAAATTACGCCTTACTCCCTAAAGTTTTTCAAAACACAAAAGTCCTTTCTATTTCATTAATTTTAAACTGGATTATCGGTCCTGTTTTAATGTTTATTTTAGCTATTACTTTTCTTCGGGATTATCCTGAATACATGGTAGGATTAATTTTAATTGGTTTAGCCCGTTGTATCGCTATGGTTTTAGTTTGGAACGACCTTGCTGAAGGCAGTAGCGAATACGGTGCAGGTTTAGTGGCTTTAAACAGTATTTTTCAAGTATTTGCTTATAGTTTTTATGCTTGGATTTTTATCACTGTTCTCCCACCCTATTTTGGTTTTGAAGGAGCAATTGTAGATATTTCCATTGAAACGATTGCAGAAAGCGTCGCTATTTATTTAGGTATTCCATTTCTGTTGGGCATTTTAAGCCGTGTGATTTTAGTTAAGTTAAAAGGAGAAGAATGGTATTCGCAAACATTTATTCCGGCGATTTCTCCTATTACTTTAATTGCTCTTTTATTTACGATTATGGTGATGTTCTCGTTAAAAGGCGAATTAATTGTACAAATCCCTATGGACGTGCTGGTTATCGCTGTTCCTCTATTGATTTATTTTCTTATTATGTTTATTATTGGATTCTTTGTAACCAAATCTATGGGTGCGAATTACGACAAAACAGCATCTGTAGCTTTTACTGCTGCAGGAAATAATTTTGAATTGGCAATTGCTGTTGCGATTGCTGTTTTTGGACTAAATTCAGGACAAGCCTTTGCCGGTGTTATCGGTCCTTTAGTAGAAGTCCCGGCTTTGATTTTATTAGTAAGAGTTTCGTTTTGGCTGAAGAAAAAGTATTTTAGAAAGTAAATATTACTACTCTACTTTTGAATTTTATTTGGAACAGAAATTGTCCTTACAATAAAAATTTGATTAAATGATTATTGTTACTAAGCTTTTAGGCAAAGATATTATGGGCATGGCATTATTCCCCTTTATTCTTGTAAAAGAGGCTTATCTTAAAACAAATAAAAGAATTATAAATCATGAAAAAATTCACCTAAGACAACAAATAGAAATGCTTATAATTCCATTTTATATTTGGTATGGAAGCGAGTTTCTTTTCCGTTGGCTAAAAACTAAAAATAAAGATATGGCTTATCGCTCTATTTCATTTGAGAGAGAGGCGTATGCCAATGAATATAATTTGAATTATCTCAAAAATAGAAAGTTTTGGAGCTTTCTAAAATACTTATAAATTAGAATAAGGGTTTTTCGCTACGCTCAAAACCTAAGTCTATTTTTAAATCTTTTCCGTCAGCTGCCTCTGTTGCAAGCTTATCTGCCAATTCATTCCAATGATGCCCGGCATGTCCTTTCACCCACTGAAAGGTTACATTATGCTTCCTGAAATTTCTTAAAAACCGAACCCATAAATCAGGATTTTTTTTACCGGAAAATTGTTTTTTCTCCCAACTAAAAACCCATTTTTTAGTCACCGCATCACAAACATATTTAGAGTCTGTAACAATAGTTATATTCTGTTTGCCTTTTAATTTTTCTAATGCAATAATCGCTGCTAAAAGCTCCATTCTATTATTTGTAGTTCTTCTAAACCCCATAGAAAATTCTTTCTTTAGTTTTATATCCGGAGCTAATAACACCACACCATAGCCTCCTCTTCCCGGGTTTCCTCGTGAAGAGCCATCTGTATAGGCAATAATCTGCATTAATGAATTTCTTTATTTTTCAAATCAGCCATTTGCACAGCTGCTACTGCAGCTTCTACTCCTTTATTCCCATGTTTCCCTCCTGAACGTGCAAGAGATTGCTCAATATTATCATCAGTTAAAACACAGAAAATAATAGGGGTTTCTTGTTGAATATTCAATTGTGTGATTCCTTGTGTTACACCGTGACATACAAAATCAAAATGAGCAGTTTCTCCACGTATTACAGAACCAATTGCAATTACTGCATCACAATCCTCCATAAGTAATTTGCAGCCATAAGTAAGCTCAAAACTACCCGGAACTTGGATTGTTTTTATATGATCAGGTAATGCTCCTAAATCTACTAAAGCTTCTATTGCTCCATCTCTAAGGGCATGTGTTATATTACTGTTCCATTCGGAAAAAACAATGCCAAACTTATAAGGTTTGGCATTTGGTAATGTTTCTTTATCGTAATTAGATAGATTTTTATTTTCAGTTGCCATTATTGTTTAGCATTTGTTAATAAAACATATAATTTTTCAGGTTCAGAACTTAATCCTTCTGTATATTCTGAATTATACTTTTCTAATAAAGAAATAGCTTCATCATACTTTTTTATTTCATAACCCAGCATTGCAGCTTTTATAGTATAGATTCTTTGTATAGTCTGTACGTCTGTAGCTTTAGCAGCTTTAACATAAGAAGAAAGTCCTTCTTCTTTTTTACCTAATTGTACCAATGCATCTCCGATAGAACCTTCTTTTACAGCACTCATTACTTTTTCTGAGGTACTGAATGATTTAAAGTTATCTATGGCTTCTTGATAGTTACCTAACTTGTAATTAGCTACCCCTGCTTTGAATTTAGCTAAATTAGCTACATCTGTTCCTCCGTACTCATCTATGATTTGATTAAACCCTAAATAAGCTCCTGCACTTCCGTTTAGTGCTAACTGCATAGAATCCTGACGATACATTCTGTCTGCTGTTACTACTTCTTGTATAGCTTCTTTATTCTTTGGCTCTATTATAAAGTTAAGATATGCAAAATAACCTATTGCAGCTAATACTATTACACCAAATATTATACTTAAAAGTTTTGCGTTTTTTTCTACAAAGCGTTCTGAATTTTTTGCAGTACTTTCTAAAGTTTCAAATGCCTCTTGTGTAGTGTATTTTTTATTTTCTTTTCGTGCCATTTTTATTCGTTTCTGATTTGCAAAAGTAATAATTAATTATTAATAATAAAATCATTGTACAGAATATAATAACTAATTATTAAAATTCTGTACAAAAATAATTTTTATGCTTTTAAAAATGGTTTAATTTAAGCCTCGTGCTTTTAGCATATGTTTTACTTGTGGATCTCTTCCCGTAAAGTCTTTATAGGCTTTTTTATAATCAATAGTATTTCCTTTAGACAAAATCATATCTCGGTAACGCTGACCGTTAGCCCGGTTAAGCCCTCCGTTCTCATCAAACCAAGCCCCGGTATCATGAGCCAACATTTCAGTCCATAAATAAGCATAATAACCTGACGCATATCCTCCTCCAAAAATATGAGCGAAATAACTACTTCTATATCTTGGTGGAATATAAGGATCCCAAAGATTATCTTTCTCTAATGACTCTTTTTCAAATACATTAGGATCTTTTATATCATTAATTTCTTTTAAATTTTTATTATGCCAATTTAAATCTAAATCCGCTGCGGCTAAAACTTCTGTTAACCCAAAGCCTTGATTAAAGGTTGATGCATTTTTAATTTTAATAATTAAACTATCAGGAATTACTTCTCCTGTTTTATAATGTTTAGCATAGTTTTTCAATACTTCATTATTTAAAGCCCAATGCTCATTTGCTTGAGACGGATATTCTACAAAATCTCTAGCAACAGAAGTGCCTGATAATTTAGCATACTTTTGGTCTGCAAATAATCCGTGTAGAGCATGTCCAAACTCATGGAATATAGTAGTAACTTCATCAAAAGAAATTAATGCAGGTGCGTTGCCTACAGGTTTAGTGAAATTACATACATTATATATAACTGGCTTCTGCCCCCATTCTTTAGACTGAGTTACAAAATTACTCATCCAAGCTCCTCCTCTTTTAGAATCTCTGGCAAAATAATCTGCATAAAATAAGGCAAAAGGAGTTCCATCTTCTTCTAACACTTCATAAACTCTTACGTCAGGGTGATAAGCAGGAATGTCTTTATTTCTTTTAAATTGTAAGCCATATAATTTATTTGCTGCGTAAAACACTCCGTTTTCTAATACTTCATAAGCATTAAAATAAGGTTTTATTTCATCTTCATTTAAATCATATTTTTCTTTTCTTACCTTTTCTGCATAATATTCCCAATCCCATGGCTGTAAATCATTTTTGATTCCATCTTTTGCCATCATTGCTTTAATATCTTCAGCTTCAACTCTGCCTTTTTTTCTCAAATCGGGAGTTATTCCGGAAAAGAAACTTTTTATCGTAGCAACATCTCCTACCATCGTACTATTCAATGACCAATCAGTATAATTATCAAAGCCTAAAATCTTTACTTTTTTAGCTCTTTTTTTAGCAATTTCAATAATTATGTCGTTTGTATTAAATTCGTTCCCATTTGTTCTATTCCAAGAAAGCTCAAATAATTTTTTTCTTATTTCTCTATTTTTCAAAGAAGACATTAAAGGCTGTTGCGTAGTGTTCAATAAAGTTATTTCCCAACCACTTCCATCTCCTTTCTCTAAAGTTTTTATTTGCTCCTCACTTAAACCATCTAAATCTTGTTTATTAGTAATTAATAACTTTCTGTTATTTACTACATTCAATAATTTTTGATTGAACTCATTTTGAAGAGAAGCTAATTCTTTATTTAATTTCTTAAGTTTCTCTTTTGATTCATTATCCAAAGCGGCACCTGCGTGAGTGAAGTCATTATAATACTCCTCCACTAATTTTAAATCTTCTCCTTGTAAGTCTGCTCGGTTATCATATACTTTTTTTACCTTAGCGAATAATTTGTCATTAAGATAAATCTCATCTGAATGAGCTGCCATAATAGGAGCCATTTCTTCCTGTAATTTTTTTATAGTTTCATTTGTATCAGCACCTGCTAATCCACCAAAAACATTAGAAACAAAATCTAATTCTCTTCCACTATTTTGTAATGCAACAATTGTATTCTCAAAAGTAGGTTCTTCTCTACTCTCTACAATTTCATTTATACGATTATTTTGTAGTCGCATAGCTTCTTCTAAAGCTGGTTTAAAATCAGAATCTTTGATTTTAGAAAAATCCGGTGCTCCAAAAGGCAGATCTGATTTATTTAATAATGGATTATTTGCCACATCAGTAGTCCCTTCAGTCATATTATCTATTTTTTTGTCGCATGAGGTATTTAATACTAAACCTCCTAAAACTGCTATTAAAGCTATCTTTTTTAAATATTTTTTCATTTTTTTTAATTTTACAAAAAAAGAGACCTCTCCAACGAAAAGCCTCTTTCTATTAATTTTTAGTTCATTCTCTATTGAACTGTAGGATCTCCTTTCACACCAGCATAACTCACATTAAATGCCTGTGAATAAGAAAGTTGCTCTTTTATTGCTTGAACATATCCTACTCTTGCATTTTTATCTATAGTTAACTGTGTAGTTAAACCATATTCTAAAAGGTCTTCTCCGTTTCTTTTACTGTTTTCATCACCAACCCAACCTCTGATATCTCCTATTTGAGCAGGTTTATCGTTCAATAATAGAAGAAAATCTTGTGGATACTTACTTTTATTTTTAGGTACTCCCAAATAAAGATAAGCGACCATATCCTTCTTCAAAATCTTACTCATTGCAGATGCTTTAGGCACCTCTATTTTTATATATTCATCATAGTTAGATTGCCTAATTGAAGTTGCAATCATAAAGAAGAATAATAACATAAAAATAATATCAGGTAAAGCAGCCGTTGAAGGTTGCGGTAAATCTTTATTACTATTATCTTTAAATTTACTCATAATTCTATTTTTTTATTGGGAAGCATCTGATGGTGCAGGTTCTGCAATAATTTTAGGATACTTACTGTTCGCATCTTTTATTATAGCGTTATCTCCTTCATCATCTCCTTTTGTTGGGTTAGGGGAAAGAGAAGCCCAATCTTTATTATAAGCTCTCTGTACGTAAGCATCTTTCAATTCTTCGTAAGCTGCCTCTATTTCTCCCTGTAAAGCTATATAATCATTCCATGAAGTTCCTTTATCAAACTTAACGGAAATAATTGCTAATTCCGGGTGAGCTGATAAAACTGCACTTCTTGCTCCTTGGCAATAATTACAAGTTTCTCCATCTTTATTTACACCTCCTCCATTATCTACATGCCTTTTAACTAAATCTTTTACTTCTTTTAGATTAATCTGTCTTACATCAGACGGATTTTCTTTGTAAAGAATTTGTCCATAAGCATTTGCTATAAATTCTATCGCATTTCTTTCTTCTACCGTAACAGTAACATCTTCTACGTCTTTGTTTTTATCCGGTAATTGTCTCTGAATCCCTTCTGATTTCTCCATAGACGAAGCAATCAAGAAGAAAGTTAAGAGTAAGAAAGCAATGTCTGCCATAGAACTCGCATTGATTTCCGGTAATTTTTTCTTTGCCATAAGGTTTTATTATCTTATGATTTTAATAATCCTTTCACTGTGTCAAAGATCATATAAACAACTGCTGCTAATAATAATACAACTGTGGCTATAAGACCTGTACCTATCATTTTTGAGGTGGTTCCACCTTTAAATATTTCTCCGTTTCCATAAACGATATCTTCGCTTCCGGAGAAAATGAATCCTACTACTAAGGCTATTACTACAGCTCCGACAACAAATAAAAACTCTCTTGTATGTGCGGGGTGTTTTATTACATCTACTACTTTATAGATTAAAAACATCAATACAGATATTATAAAAGCAATTAATGCTACCCAAATTATAAATGTAACAGGTCCTTTATCGGGATTCCAATCATTTTCTGTAGACAATGCACCTTGCGAAAAGATAACGTAAGCACCGCTAATTACCGCTAAAGCTGCAAAGACATACAATAATATATTTCCTATCGATTTCATATTTTATAATCTTTTATTATTTTCTGTAACGAACTAACATATCCATGATGGTAATAGATGCATCTTCCATTTTGTTTACGATGCTATCTACTTTAGCAGTTAGGTAGTTATAGAAAACTTGTAATACGATAGCTACAACCAAACCTGATAAGGTTGTTAATAAGGCTACCTGAATGTTACCTGCCATATCCTGTGCTTGTACAGAACCACTTTTTGCAATATCTTGGAATGCCATTACCATACCTACTACTGTTCCCATGAAACCTAACATCGGAGCAATTGCGATAAATAATCCTATCCATGATAAGTTTCTTTCTAATTTACCTACTTCTACCCCTCCATAACCTACTACAGATCTCTCTACATCATCAAACGGCTGTCCGTCTCCTACTCTCAATAAAGCTTGGTAAGCGATAGACGCTACCGGTCCTTTTTTGTCTCTTGCTACGTCTTTTGCACTTTCTATCCCTCCTGAATTTAAAGCGTCTTCTACTTCTGTTAAAAGTTTTGTTGTATTAACATCTGCTGAATTTAAATAGAACATTCTTTCAATAGCGAAAGCTAAACCTAAAATAAAACAGATTAATGGTAGAGTCATCCAAAAAGGTCCTCCCATTACAAAGAACTCTTTTAATACATAAATTGGACTTTGGCTCTCTTCCGCAGCAACAACGTCTGCATTTTCTTGAGCAATAGTTGCAAATACCGCTGCGTTTGCTTGAATTGATACTAAAGCAACTCCGGCCATAGCTAAAAGTGAAAATCGTTTTTTCATATGCTAAAATTTAAAATACTTTTTATTTCTATTTTTAATGTTTGTTTTTACTATTCTTGCGGAGAAGAAGGGATTCGAACCCTCGATCCGCTTCCGCGAAAACACGCTTTCCAGGCGTGCGCCTTAAACCACTCGGCCACCTCTCCTTTTCCTTTTTCAACCACCTCCTAATTTTAACAAACAGGCGATTTCGCTCTGCCAAATTAACCATTTTTTTTTACTATGAAAAATTTTTTGCCTATCTATTTTATTTCTCCTCGTATATTTTTCTCAAAAAAAACCTTAAATCTCTCTTTATCAAACCCTTTTGATAATAATGACATTGATTTGGTTATGGCAGCCTCTGTTGTTATATCTCTTCCACTTATCGCTCCTAAGTCTAATAACTCTTTACTGGCGGAGTATTTACCTAAACTTACTCCCCCTCCAAAACATTGTGTGGTAACAACTAAATTTAAGCCTTTTTTTATTCTTTCAGATAGAATTCTATTGAATTCTAAATCATTAAAAATATTACCACTCCCAAAAGTTTCTAAAATCAAAACTTCTATTTTTAAATTGCGAGTACAATTATACAAAAAATCTTTATTCATTCCAGGAAAAATCTTCAATAATCCTACTTTATCCGAAAATTTAGGATAAACTTCATACTTTTTCTCTCCTTTTAATAATAAATTATCATTTAACTCTATGTCTACTCCCGATTCTCCTAATGGTGGATAATTAGGGGAGGCAAAAGCATCGAAATGGCTTGCACTTATTTTGGTAGTTCTATTAGCTCTATAAAGTTTATATTCAAAATAAATACAAACTTCTTTTATTTGGGATTCTCCATTTTTCTTTAGTGCAGCAAAATGAATAGAGCTTATTAAATTTTCTTTGGCGTCTGTTCTTAAATCCCCTATTGGTAATTGTGAACCTGTGAATATAATGGGTTTTTGCAATCCTTGAAAAGCAAAACTAAGTGCCGATGCGGTATATGCCATTGTATCTGTCCCATGTAAAACAACAAAGCCATCATACTTAGTATAATTTTCATCAATTATATTAATTAATTTTTGCCAATGTGGAATAGACATATCCGAAGAGTCTATAGGCTCCTCAAAACTTATTGTGTGCAAATCTGCTTCTATTAAGTTAAGTTCCGGTATCTTTTCTAATAGATTGGAGAAATTAAATGGTTTTAAAGATTTTGTTTTATAATCTCTAACCATTCCAATCGTTCCGCCTGTATATATTAATAGTATCGAGTTCAAAAATTTATTTTATCTCTCCAAATATAATATTTAATTCTATAATTGAAAATTTGAAAGCATTTCTTTGGCATGGTATTTTCATTTAAGATATCAAACAATTAAATAAAAAAAACAAAAATTATGGGATTATTTTCATTTATTAAAGATGCCGGTGCTAAGTTATTCGGCGGTAGTGAATCTGCTGAAGAAAAAGCAACTAAAGTACAAAATCATTTAAATAAATATAACTTTGATTTATCTAATGTTAAGGTTTCTGTAAATGGTGATACTGTAACTGTTTCCGGTGAGGCTAAGAACATTGATGAGAAACAAAAAATTCTTGCAACTGCAGGAAATGTTGAAGGTATTACTAATGTAGAAGATAAACTTACATTAAAAGAAGCTCTTAAAATTGAGATTCCGGATATCCAAAAAACTATGTATACTGTACAGTCTGGTGATACTTTATCTAAAATTTCTAAAGAAGTTTATGGAGACCCTAACAAATACCAAAAAATATTTGAGGCTAATAAACCTATGTTAAGTGATCCTGATAAAATTTATCCGGGGCAAGTTTTATACATTCCTCAAGATTAAGAATTATTCATTTAGAATAAAATAAAAGAAGAAACCGTCTCAAAACTGAGGCGGTTTTTCTTATTAATGTCACATCCTAAAAAACCGCCTTGATAGGTGTCAAGACGGTTACTTTAAATATTCATATCCAACAAACCTATAACAGTTTTCCGGACAAGGCAAAACAAGAGTGCCTTACTTATTTAATAATTCTTTTACCAAAGATTTCAGCTCTTCAATCTCTTTCGATTGTTGTTGAATTTTTTTCTCTTGTTCTATCGTATGTAAATATAATTCCTCTATTTTCTCTACGTTGATTAATTGTGTATCCATAATGTCTATGTAACCTTGTGCTTTGATTTCTTTCGCAGAAGTATAACCAGGTAAATGTCCGTTTTCTTTTACAAAGTTCTCTACTTGATCTAAATTTTTAAAGCTGTAACCTGCTTTAGTAGTAGAAGTTCCTGTATAATAATTCTCAAAGACATAGTCCGGAAACACAGAAACCCCATTAGTCCCTTTAAACCCACTAGCTAAAATATCTCCATTATCATATACACTTACCACATTACTTGTACGTGGATTCCCTTCTGAATTTACAGTTAAATTAACTGTATTATTACTTGGATCCTCTACCCATTTTGCAGACAAATTACTCGGTAAGGCTTGAGTAGATAAGACACCATCTCCGTTAGCAACTACCATACGAGTATCAGTTCCGGCTAAATCATTTACTTTTACTTTTCCGTCTGCTCCAATTACTAATTTTTCTGTTGGTCCCGTAAGATTAGGATTTGTTCCGAGTGTAGGCGATTGTGTTTTAAATATTAAATTTGAACCTCCATCTCCTCCTCCATTCATTTTATCAATGATTTGAGAAGTTGCAACGTTTTTTCTACTTTTTCCGTTAGCAAACTGAAATACTGTTTCTTGATTAGACACCCAACTATCATTTCTGATTTCTAATACATCACCTAAGGAAGATTGTCCTCCATTCGTATAAATTGCATAATTAGCTTCTGTTCCTATATTTATATTTTCAAGATATAATCCATATATGTTTTTGACATTGGGACTAACATTGTTTTTTATGATGGTACCATTAGAGAAAAAATACATATTCTCTATTTGTCCTTGATAATTATCTCTAAACTCTAAGCTACTATGAATTCCTCTAAGTCTTTGAATACGAAAATTATTAGAGCCATATCCATACCCCATTAATAAATGAGCTCTTACACCATTAGCATAATTTATATTAGCATTTCCTCGAGGAGTTAAGAAACTGAAGGTCCCCTCCATCGTATTTATATCATTACCACCAAAAGAAGAAGCTTGGTTATAAGATCCTCTTATGTAATCTGCTGTACCATTATAATGATTTGCAATATTAAACGCTCCCATTAAGTTATGAACTTTACCACTCCCATTATAATCTGTATTATTAATAGTAGCATACAATGCTGAAAAGTTTTGTCCGGCTTGGGCTTTAATATCTAAATGATTGATAGTTGTAAATAGCCTGTTTAATGTTAAAGGCTCATTATTATCTATAATCATCTCATTCCTATTTAACGCTTTATCCGGATATAAACCTTCTGTATAGTCTGATTTTACTAAATCAGAGTAAGACAAATTTAAATTATAGCTGTTATTTAAATTAGAGTTTTCTATACTTAATGGCTCTGTTTGTTGAGAACCTGATTCTACATTGTAGGAGGTGAGAGAACGTCTTTCTTTAGGTAAATGTCTGTATCCGCCTTCTTTTAGGTATTCTACTTCGTCTACTATAGCATTTCTGTCTATAAAGACTTTGTTACCTTCGTATTTCCATATGGTTCCTTGTTCGCTGGTTGTTTGTATCCATTCTGTTCCATTCCAAAAATAATATCCGTTTTCAGTAATGGTGGCTACTTTAGCTTCTGTTCCGTTTGCAGGATTAGTGAAATCCGAAAGATCATTTACATATATCAAGGTAGATTATTGGGGAGGTGTTGTGTTTTGGCTCATTAAATAAGCCTTGTTTTTAGTTACGCGTGGAATAAGCAATCCTTCTAACGCATCGCTTGTATTATCTGTTTTTGCACTAATATCTAAAGTTGCTTGTGGGTTTTGTTTATTAATTCCTATTTGTGCATAACCTACGCTTATAAATAGCAATCCTAAACTTGTTATTAATTTCTTCATATTTAAATTTTTTATCAAAATAAAGCCTGTCTCTCCGTTTTTTGAGGCAGGCTCTTTTGTTATCACAGTTTTACTTCAATAATTGTTCTAATCGATCCAATCTTGATTTTTGATTTTCCAATTCCGCTTCTAATTTCTCAATCTTAGCATCTTTTGCTTTTAAAGCTTTCTCTTGTTCTATGGTATGTAAATACAACTCCTCAATTTTCTCTACATTGGTTAATTGCGTATCCATGATATCTATATAACCCTGTGCTTTGATTTCTTTTGCAGAAACATACCCAGGTAAATGACCATTAGCTTTTACATAGTCTTCTACTTGGTTTAAGTTTTTAAAGCTATAATCTGCTTTCGTAGTAGATGTTCCTGTATAATAATTATCAAATACATAATCAGGGAAAATAGTTGCTCCGTTGGTTCCTCTAAATGCAGTAGCTAATACTTTACCATTATCATCTATGCTTACTATATTACTTGTACGTGGATTTCCTTCTGAATTTACAGTTAAGTTAACTGTATTATTGCTTGGGTCCTCTACCCATTTAGCTGACAAATTACTTGGAATTGTTTGCGTAGACAATACTCCATCTTCGTTAGCTACCACCATACGAGTATCGGGACCTGCTAGACTAGATGTTTTAATTTTACCATTTACTTCTAACTTCTCGGTTGGATCATCTACACCTATTCCTACTCTGTTTCCTGCCATATCTTGACCGGCTCTAAAAACAGCAACAGCTTCCCCATTAAGATTGACTATTTTGAATTTTTTATCTGCAATATCAGATTGTAAAGTCAGTACCGTATTTTCTCCTGTTCCTACTGATTTAAATGCCCATGGACGTTCTGTTTCAAACTTTAATAAGTCTTCTCCGTCTCCTGATTTTCTAATCACCACTTTATCTCCAAAAGAATTTATTCCTTTATTTGTATAAATAGCATAATTACTGTTTCCTTTTATTACATCATTAATTAAAAGTCCATAATGTTCATCATATGTCTGATTAGCATTACTTAAAACACCACTATACTGAAAGCCTATCAACTTTTTAATATGGGCATCTGTATTCATTAAAAAGTTATAACCTACATTAACCCCCGTACTTTTAGCTACTTGAGCACCTGTTGCCCCATCAAAAGTTATTTTTGAAGACAAGCCTTCAAGAAGCTCTATAGAAGCATTATTCCTTACGATAGTCACACCTTCGAAAGAATTTAATTTTTCTATAAATCCTGCCTGCTCTTCTACTATCCCACTCGCTCTAAGTGCTGATATATACCCCGTAGATTTCCCATTTCTCAATCGAGAGAAAAAGCTCCCTCCAATTATGTATTTAGCATCTCCGCTTCCTTCATGCTCAGTAGAAAAAATTGATTGTACAAGGTGATGATAATTAGTTGATTTCGCTTTATCAGATAATAAGGAATGGGTTGCCCCCGTAATTAAGCGATCAGGGTTATCTTCATCTGCAATAAGAAGTGTATTTATATAGTCTTTATAATAATTATTAGTGTAGTATGAATGAAAATATTCATTTGGTATATTACTAGTCCTTTTAAAGTCACCTCGATAAGTAGCAGAAATATCACTTGTTCGTCCTATTATATTTGTATACTGCTCAAAGTCATAAGATTTCAATCCCCCATTTTTTGTATAGAATACTTTATTTTTAAAATCTTCCTGTCCGCTACGTTTTAGATTGATTCGTTCACTAACCGAATCATATACCCATTCATTATTTGAATTAGCAAAGTCTGTTACTCCTTGCGTAGATAAAACTCCATCATTATTTACAGTCACAACTCTATTTGCGGTAGCACTTGCATTGGCTAAATCCCCAAAACGAACTTTACCGGCATTGGCATAGATTGCATAGTTATTGGTTGCTTTATCAATGTCATCTAAATAAATACCGTAGTGATCTGCTATGGTATGATTAGTTAAACTTCCTTTGATCCCTCTATACTTAAAACCGTAAAGTTTATCTATAGTAATATTTGCTATATCACTTTCCAAGAAATGGCCTACATTAACACCTGTACTTTCTGTTATATTCTTCGACTTTTGATAAGAAGTTACCCCACTAAATATATCCAGTGAGTTTATTGTTCCTCCTTCTGACTTAATAGTATTATAACCATAAACTGCATTCACTTTATTAGCATTTCCATTACTTACCACATGATTAGATGAAAATATACCCGACATTCTTTCTAAAACATTTCCTGCATTGAGAAGATTATAAGACTCTATACCTTTTGAATGTTTTATATCAATAGCACCATCTAAACGTACATATCCTTTAAATCCTGAAATATCTGTTATACTCCCTGTATAATTTTTATCTATAATAGAACCTATAGCATAATTATTTACAAGAAAGTCTTTCTTAGCCTCATCTCCATCAACCAGAAAGATACTTCTTAAATTAGTTTTATAATCTCCTTTGCCAAAAGGATCAGTCCAAACTGACAGAATATTACTTGATTTCTTAAAATCTGCTGAATAATAATTACTCTGATTCTCTTCTACACCTAACAGACTTGTATAACCGTCAAAATCTATAGATTTAAAGCCACCTTCTTTTGTATAAAACACTTTATTTTTAAAGTTGCTTTGCCCGCTTCGTCTAAGATTAATCTGGCCTTTGGATGAATCATATACCCACTCCTGTCCATCTATACCATTACTCTTTACCCATTTAGTTCCATTCCAAAAATAGAAACCTTTTTCAGTAATATCTTCTACTTCTGTATCCGAACTGGTATAGGTAAAATCATTTACATAAATCAATGTGGATTCTTGTAATGCCTTTGTAGCATTTTGTGTCATTTTAAAGGCTTTCTCTTTCGTCACTCGCGGGATAAGCAAACCTTCTAAATGCTCATTCCCTTTATTTTCTTGTTTTACATTGATATCCAAAGTTGCCTTTGGCTCCAATTCATTTATGCCTACTTGAGCGGAAACCATTGCTCCCAAGCCTAAAAAGAATACTGTGCTTAATTTGTAAATCTGTTTTTTCATAATTCTGAAATTTTAGTTGTGTATAATTAATTTTAATTTAAAATTTTACACTATAATTCAACAGTGAAAAACATTATTGAGTATAATATTATATTGGGAAACTTCATATCCTTACAAAAAGAATATAAAAGCCCCATCCTCTAATAAGTATAATTAAAATTATATTAAAAGAAAGTGCTTAAAAGCATAACTTTTAAATTGAAATACTCTTATCTCTCAATAAAAAGGCACGATGTACCTTACCAATAAAATTCTTGTTTATTTGTGTGTGTTTCATCTGTGTGTTATTAATTGTGTGCTGTGTGTATTAATAATAACACTACAAATGTAAGTACTAATTTTTAGTTAACAAAAAGTTTTTTAATAAAAAAGATAAAGTAAAGATTTTATTTACTTTACCAATAAACAAATACACTTTCTAACCTAATTGTCGGAAACTTATTATTTTCTACTTTTAGAATGATTACTTTTTAAAAAGATATTCAACTTTATAAACAATTAATACAAAACATTAAATAATTTAACTAAATTTGCCTCATAAATTTTTTTAGATGAATTACCCTTCTTTTTTTGCTAAAATACTCTTATTTGGTGAGTATGGTATTATAGAAAATGCCAAGGGACTTACTATTCCTTATAATTTCTACAAAGGAGCTTTAAAGTTTTCTGACAAGGATGAACAAACAGAATCTCGAAATGCTTTAAAAAAATACTCGGATTATTTAGAAAAAAATATGCCCGGAGCATTTGATGTGGCAAGACTTAAAAATGATCTGGAAAAAGGAATGTTTTTCGATTCTAATATTCCGCAAGGGTATGGTGTGGGGAGTTCAGGAGCATTAGTGGCTGCTATCTATGATGAGTATGCGGTAAATAAATTAGAAAAAAATAATTTATCTAAAGACAAATTAACGGAGTTAAAAAAGATATTTGGTGAAATGGAGTCTTATTTTCATGGGACTAGTTCCGGAATAGATCCTCTAATTTGCTACATGAATATCCCTTTATTAATTCACTCCAAAGACAATATAGATACCATTGGAATTCCCCAAACAGCAAACGGAAAAGGGGCTGTTTTCTTAATTAATTCCGGGACACCGGGGGAAACAGGACCAATGGTTCAGATATTTTTCGAGAAACTTAAACAAGAAGGATTCCGCAAAACTTTACAAAAAGAGTTTACAAAATATAACGATGCGTGTATAGATGCAGTAGTAAAGGGAAAAAAAGATTCTTTATTCCGAAATTTAAAAAACTTATCTACTTGGGCATTTGTTCATTTTAAACCTATGATTCCTAAAAAGATAATTAAGGCTTGGGAAAACGGAATAAAAACAAACGATTACTATTTAAAACTTTGCGGTAGCGGAGGCGGAGGCTATATTTTAGGATTTACTCAAGATTTTGAAAAAGCGCAAAAAGCCCTTTCTGAATTCCAATTAGAGCCGGTTTATAGATTTTAAATTATGAAGCCTAAAACTACCAATCATTATTTTGTGAAGTTTTTGGCATTATTTACCGTAGTTCGTGGCTACAATGTAGCTATGCTGGTACTCGCAATGTATTTTACGGCTTATTTCATTTTTTCTAAGAATACTTCTTTAATTAAATTCCTTAGTCACTGGCATTTGCATTTCATTATTTTGGCATCTGCATTCACAGTTTCAGCCGGATATATTATCAATAATTTTTATGATTTAGACAAAGATAGAATCGGGCGACCGGTTTTTGCTTATATGGCAAAATTTGTAAGTCAGAATTTTAAACTTACTATTTATGTTATTTTTAATGTAATCGCACTTATATTTGCTTGTCTTGCTTCTTGGCGAGTTGCTTTGTTTTTTATATTTTTCCAATTTGCTACTTGGTTTTACAGTCACAAACTCAATAGGATTATATTTATAAACAATTTAACTTCTACCATTCTCTCTTTATTACCTTTTTTAGCAATATTACTTTATTACAATAATTACTCAAAGTCTATTTTTATTCATGCCGGTTTTTTAGGACTGAATCTTCTTTGTTTAGACTTAACCAAAGATTTATTAACTGTAAAGGCAGATGCAATTTATAATTATAATACATTACCGGTAAGTTTAGGAATAAAAAAATCAAAAATAGTACTCAGTCTTTGCTTAATTTTTACTACTCTTTTCGGTTTTATATTGACAAAGCACCCTGAAATAGGCTATATGAGCTTATATTTCAAGACTGTATCAATTATTTTTTTACTGTTGGCAATACTCATATTCTTCATAAAAGAGCAATGGCAATGGAGAGTTTTATTAGTGATTTTCAAAATTCTTTTAGGTTTAGGTGTCATAAGTTTAGCATGGATACGAATAAATCCCTTAGATTTGCATAAATTTTTTGAAATATAAATTATGGAAACTAATAAAAGAGGAGGAAACCGTAGAGGTGGCACACCCAATAAGTTTAACAAATCAAACAACAGAGAAAACAAGCGCGGAGAAGGAAGAGAGGAAAGAAGAACGCCAAGTTTCGGAAAAGGAGGAAATCGTAGAGGCGGTGCTCCAAACAAATTCAGAAAACCTGATAACAGGGAGGAAAGGCAAGGCGGTGATAGAGAAGAAAGAAGAACGCCAAGTTTCGGAAAAGGAGGAAACCGTAGAGGTGGAGCCCCAAGTAAATTCAGAAAATCTGATAATAGAGAGGAAAGACAAGGTGGTGATAGAGAAGAAAGAAGAAAACCAAATTTTGGAAAAGGAGGAAACCGTAGAGGAGGAACTCCAAACAAATTCAGAAAATCTGATAACAGAGACGAAAGACAAGGTGGTGATAGAGAAGAAAGAAGAAAACCAAATTTTGAGAAAAAAGAAGGATTTAGACGTCCGGGAAATAAATTCGGAAATAAACCTTTTAGAAGAAGAACAAAAAATAGAGAGGTCTCAGAAGTAGCAAAAGAAGATTCTAAAATCCGTCTTAATAAATACATTGCAAAGTCCGGTTTATGCAGTCGCCGTGAAGCTGACGAATACATAAAAAACGGAATGGTAGAGGTAAACGGTACAATGATTACAGAAATGGGCTATAAAGTAGATCCTACTGATGATGTAAGACTTGATGGAAAAATCCTCACACCGGAAAATAAAATTTATATTTTATTAAATAAACCAAAAGGATTCATTACTACAACTAACGACGAAAGAGATAGAAAAACAGTAATGGATTTGGTTAAAACAGCTACAACTTCCAGAGTATTCCCTGTGGGACGATTAGACAGACAAACTACCGGTGTTTTACTGTTTACCAATGATGGTGATTTAACTAAAAAATTAACGCACCCAAGCCATGATGTAAGAAAGATTTATCACGTTATATTAGATAAACCTTTACATGGCGATGATATGGAAAAAGTAAGAAAAGGAATTCCTATGACTGAAGGAATTGCTCGTGTAGATAAAGTTTCTTATATCGAAGGTAAAAGTAGAAACGAAGTAGGCGTAGAAATTCATATCGGTTGGAATCGAGTGGTTAGAAGAATATTCGAGCGTTTAGGTTACAAAATTGTAGCTTTAGACAGAGTTTCTTTTGCCGGACTTACCAAGAAAAACGTAAAACGTGGAACTTGGCGTATTCTTGATAAAAAAGAAATTGAATTCTTAAAAATGGTTTAATTACTATATTAAATAAATTACAAAGAAGCCACCTCAGTTTTGAGGTGGTTTTATTATTAAAATATTGATTAACAGTTGTTTACAATAAGATGTTTTAATATATTTAATACCGTTTTTACAATATTTTAATATGAGCTGTAAAAATATAACCAACAACAAAATTGACTGTATCCTTTCATTGAGAAACTTATTCTTTCTCTTAAAAAGAAAAGAGTATATGGCTAATATAAAAGTTGATTTGCTCATCTCAAACACAACCTAAACTTTAAGCAACTTACCTTAAAGAGCTTGAAAAAGTAGGATTAATGTTCGCGGATTACATGCTTTAGCATATAATAAAAAATGATTGCTTAATAAAGGCTCTACTTTGTGTTTTTTCTAAATCAAAAATTGTCTTGATAATATCAAGACGGATTCTTTTTGTTTAAAGCGTTTTCTACTTTTTCTAAAATATCATTCACGGTTATTTGAGCAAAAGAATCAATATCCGATTTTTTATCTCCAAAAATAGAAATTGGTCGGCAAGTTAAATTATTGTCTTGAACCACATTCTCCATTGACTGACCATATCCTAAAAAACCTGCAAACGGGTGCGTATCACCCCAAACCGAAACCACGGGAACACCAACTAATGACGCTAAATGCATATTACTGCTATCCATACTAATCATTAAATTTAATGTACTCATCAGTTCCAATTCTTCTTTAAACCTGAATTTCCCGGCAACTACTTCTATGTTTTTATGTGAGAGGCCTTTCAATAATTCGGATTCCTGTTTACTCCCGAAAATATATAATTTATAGCCTTTATTTGCTAATTCAGTGGCGACCTCAAGCATTTTGTTTAACGGATACATCTTACCTTTATGCTTAGCAAAAGGTGCTATCCCTATTGTATTTTCTTTCTTCTCAGGATTAGGGTGTAAATAATTTTTTAATTCGTGATTTAATTCAACCTTTAAACCTAAATCCCTAAACACATCGGCATAACGTTCTGTGGTATGTTTTAATTGTTTTAAAACTTTATTCCGTTTTCGAGTTAATGCTTTTTTCTCTCGTCTTCCTTTGTCCAATATCGAAACTTTTGTCCCCGAAAATCTAAAAAACATTCCTAAAACAATACTTCTTAAAACATTATGCAAATCGGCAAAAGCATTAAATTTTAAAGGTTTTATTTCTTTATAAAATCGGTAAATTCCTTTTAATCCTTTATACTTATTTTTCTTATCGAAATCTATGAGTGCTAATCGCTCATGATAAGGAAAAAAACTATGCGAAAAAGCGGGTGCAACCATTGTGATTTTGCACTGAGGATTCTGTTCCAACGTTTCTATAATCACGGGAACCGTCATCGCTATATCTCCAATCGCCGATAATCGAAAAGCAAGAATATTTTGTTTTGCCACGCTTATTTAGATTTTGCCTCGAACGCAATTGCGTAGAATTTAATCTGTTTCATCATCGCTAAAAGTCCGTTTGCTCTGGTTGGAGATAAAAACTCTTGTAATCCTATTTTTTCTATAAAACCTTCATCACTTTTTAAAATGGCTTCCGGCGTTTGTCCCGAATAGATTTTAACTAAAAGTCCCGCAATTCCTTTAGGCAAAATAGCATCACTGTCTGCTTCATAAATTATCTTTCCGTCTTCTTCTTTTGCTGTTAGCCACACATTGGACTGACAACCTTTTACTAAGTTACTATCTTGTTTTTGCTCTTCGCTTAAAGGTTTCAAGGATTTTCCTATCTCAATTAAATGCTCATAGCGATCTTGCCAATCGTCAAAAAAAGAAAAATCTTCTATTATTTCGTTTTGAATTTCTTGTATTGTCATAATTGCACAAAGTTAGTTTATTTTTAGTTTTTTATAATTCTTATTAATAAAAAAATCCGTTTCAGATTATGAAACGGATTTATATTAAATTATTTATTTAATCTTAAAGTCCTAATTGTTTTTTAACAAGAGCAGAAACATCTTTTCCTCCTCCGTAATATACTAAAGAACCTGATGGAGCCATAACAGCTAAATCAAATATATATCCTATATTTTCTTTTCCTCCTACTATTTCTATTGCGTTTTGAACTTTTTTGTAAATAGGCTCTAACAACTCTGCTTGCATTTTAGATATTGACTGAACTGCTTTTTGTTGATATTCGTTTAAAGCCTGTTGTTTTTTCTGTAAATCTTGCTCTACAGGTGCTAAAGATTGCATTACTTTTCTTTGTTCTGCTTCGCTTTTCCCTTTTACAGCCTCTATTTGTTTTTGAGCTTTTGCGTAGATATCTTGAATTTCTTTTTGTTGTCTTTCTATTTCAGCTTTGTGTCTGTCATTTTCACTTTGAATTTTAGTTTGAGCTTCTTTGAATGCAGGCATCCCTTCTAAAATTTCTTGAGAATTCACATGAGCTACTGATTGAGCGTTAATTGCACTAAATCCAAATAATAGAACTGAAAATAATGCCATTAGTGTAAACTTTTTCATACTTTTTACTGTTTTAAATTAATTTTTTCGTTTTGTTGATTTTTATTATAATTATTTTGTCTTTGACCCTTACTTGTTTTCAAATCTGGTGCCAAAGTCCGTAGCACCTCTTCGCTAATATCATATTTAGGGTCGGAATAAAGCATTATTAAGTCACCATTTGCCTTATCAAAGATAAAGCTGTAGTTTCTTTTTTTAGCTACTTTATTCACTGCATTAAACACTTGGTCTTGAATAGGTTTCACTAAATTCATTCTACTGGAAATCATATCTCCTTTAGGGCCATATCGTTTATCTTGCAGTTTTTTTATTTCTTCTTTTTTCTCAACTATTTTTTCTTCTCTTTCCTGAATTTTTTCTTTAGTTAATAAAATTCTTTCTGCTTCTAACTCTTGTTGCATTTTTTCTAATTGAGTTTGATGATTTTCAATCTCTTTTGCCCAATTTTCTGCTTGTGTTTGCAACTGTTGCTGAGCAGTTCTATATGATGGTAAATTTTCTAATACATAATCTGTATCTACATACCCAAAACGCTGAGCAAATGAAAAAATACTAATCAACGCGAAAATAGGAATTATTTTATATTTTAACATAGTTTCTTGTTTTATAATTGTTGTCCAAAAATAAAATGTGTTTGCCATCCTGATGGCTCTGCTGAAAATTGGTTTGCTTTATCAAATCCGTAACCAAAGTCAAATCCTAACATTCCAAAAGCTGACATAAAAATTCTAACCCCAACTCCGGCTGATCTTTTCAATTCAAACGGTTTAAATTCTTGACTTGTTCCCCATGTATTTCCTGCTTCTGCGAAACCTAAACCAAATATTTTAGCTTGTTGGTTCATTGTAATCGGGTATCTTAATTCCATCAAGAATTTATTATAGATCACTCCACCTCCTACCGGAGTGATGTCTGTAGAAGAACCTCCCCCATCAGTAAAATCTTCATATCCTCTTAAAGGTACAATTTCTCTACCATCAAATCGATTGGCTTGTAATCCTGTTCCTCCCATAAAGAATCTCTCGAATGGTGATATTCCGATTTCCTTATTATAAGCACCTAATAATCCAAATTCTGCTCCGGTTCTTAATACTAATTTACCTACTATTTCTTTGTAGAAGTTTCCTTCAAACTGAACTTTATAGTACTCTAACCATTTGTAAAGCCCCTGAAAGTCTCCTTCTTCTTTTAGTTTTTGATAATCTTTATTTTTGGAAAATAATGAGTATGGCGGTGTTAATTTTAAACTTACACTAAAGTTAGAACCTTCTTGTGGGAAAATAGGATCCGGACCGGCAGATAATCTACTTAAACCTATTTTATAAGCTAAGTTATTCGCATCTCCATTCTCATATCTAATGGTGCTTACGTTATAAGCATAGTTTTTAAAATCATATCTCTGATAAGAAATAGACTGACTTAATCTAAAGTAATCATCCGGCCAAGAAAGTAATTTATTCAAACCTACTGAAGCTCCCCAAATAGTTAATCTTGAATCATCTCTACTATAAAAATTACTATAATTTGAATTATAAATAGACATAGAAAGTGCAGTTGGTCTGCTTCCCCCTATCCATGGTTCTGTGAACGACAAACTAAAGTTTGAGTAATAGCTACCTGCTTGAGCTCTTAAAGATAAAGATTGTCCATCTCCCAATGGTACAGGTTTCCATGCTTTTTTATTAAATAAATTACCTATGGAGAAGTTACCAAAAGTTAGACCTACAGTCCCTATAAACCTTCCTCCACCGTAACCTCCTTGTAATTCTATTTGGCTACTTGATTTTGGTGCTAATCCCCAATTAATATCTACTGTATTAGTTTCCGGATTAGGCTGAATGTCTTGAGTTATTTGCTGAGGATCAAAAAATCCTAAAGCTCCTAACTTCATATAAGTACGTTTTATATCTGTTTTACTGAAAAGCTCTCCCGGAACGGTAGAAAGTTCTCTTGTAATTACGTGATCGTGAGTTTGTGTATTTCCACTAAACGTTACTCTGTCCCAAGTAGCTTGCTCCCCTTCTGTGATTCTAATTTCTAAATCAACTGTATCATTTTTTACTGATTTCTCAATAGGAACTACTCGAGAAAATAAATATCCGTTATCTTGGTATAAAGTTAATAAGTTGTCATCTTTTTGTGGATCATTCAATCTTTTTCCTACTCCCACCGCATCATAAGGATCGCCTTTTTTATAGGAGAAAATTCTTTTTAATGTTTCGGTAGGGTAAACTGAATTTCCTACAAAGGTTACATCTCCTAAATAATATTTATTCCCTTCGTCTAATTTTACTTTTATTAAATAATCCTTAGGGTCTATTCGCTCAACGGTATCAGATATAATTTTAATATCTCTATATCCTTGACTTTTATATAAATCTTTAAGCGATTTTAAATCTTCTTGATATTTTTCCGGAATATATTTAGAAGTTTTAAATATTTTCAAAATATTTCTACGTAAAAAGTTTTTTCTTACCGTATTATCAAAGGCTTTCCTTCTTAATTTAGAAGAACTTATATTTTCATTCCCTTCAAAGAGAATATTTTTTACTTTTACTCGATTCCCTCGGTCTACTTTTATCAGTACATCTTCTGCAAAATTTACATTTTTAGCAGGGGTTGTTATAAAATCAATTTTAGCATCAGGATATCCTTTTTCAGTATAATGCTTTTTTATATTAATTTTTGTTTGATTGATTAAGTCTTGTGTAATTTTTTTACCTTTCTCAAGTTTATTCTCTTTAGTAAAATCTTTTCTTTTACTCTTCTTAACCCCCTCAAAATTAACTTCATTAATAGAAGGTAAACCTACTAAATGAAATCTTAAAAATACAGAATCTCCCTTTACTTTCTCTTGATATAATTCTACATCAGAAAATAAATTTTGTCTCCATAATTTCTTTATTGAGTTATTTAAAATAGGACCGGGTACTTCTACCTCATCTCCTATTCTTAAGCCTACAAATCTTAATATTTGGTTCGTGGTGTAAGGTACTCCTCCGGTTATTTCTAAACCTCCTAATTTGTATTTTTTAGGTACATTTAAATTAAAATCTCCACTCGGATTTTCTTGTACATTTTGTTCTGTAGAGTCTATCTGAGCCTGAGTTTGTATAAAAATCAGTGCGAATATTAAATAAACTATTTTCTTCATATAATCAATCATTGCTTAACTTGTTCTCCGGTTTTTCCAAACCTTCTTTCTCTTTTTTGATAATCTAAAACGGCTTCATAGAAATTTTCTTTTCTAAAATCCGGCCATAAAACATCTGTAAAATATAGCTCTGCATAGGCTATTTGCCATAACAAGAAATTACTTATTCTACACTCTCCACTGGTGCGGATCATAAGATCCACATCAGGAATATCAGGCGAATATAAGTATTTTTTAAATGTTTTATCGTTTATACTTTCTATATCTAAAGAATTATTTTTAACATCTTCTGCAATTTTCACTACAGCATCTATAATTTCATCTCGTGAGCCATAGCTTATTGCGAGTGTTAATGTAGCTTTTGTGTTATTTTCTGTTTCCTTAACTACAATGTCTAATTCTTTTTTGGCTTTATCCGGAATTTTAGATAAATCACCGATTGTTTTAAGTCTAATATTATTTTCTTGGAATGTTTTTAATTCTTTTACCAATGTTTTAAAAAGTAAATTCATTAAAAAACCTACTTCTTCTTTTGGTCTATTCCAGTTTTCGGAAGAAAAGGCATATAAAGTAAGATAAGGAATGCCTAAGTCTTCACATGCTTCCATAGCACTTCTCACTGCTTTTATAGCGTTTTGATGACCAAAAGTACGCATCATTCCTTTCTTCTGAGCCCACCGACCATTACCATCCATAATGACAGCAACATGCTGAGGAACTTTATTTAAGTTTATATTTTTTAATAAATCTTCTTTCATATTCTTAATCACAAAAACACGCAGGTCTCCCAAATGTATAAGTAAGGGTTAATCCGGTAAAAACATACCAGTCATTTTTTCTATTATCTCCTATTTCTGCTTTATATTTTTTGATAATATTTAATTTCTCTTCATTGTCAAACCCTTTAGTAAAATATAAATCTCCTTCCTCTACAATTCCTTTATCCAGATAATCTATAAATGTCGGTCGAAAACCTACCTCAATTCCTGCAATCCAATTCCAATTAAACTTATATTTATACCCTGCTCCAAAAGGAATACTATAGTTCAGTTTAAACTCTTCATCCTTATCTATTTTCAAGATGTTATTTTCTTTAGAGAAGTTGTATATATCTTTATATGTCCCAAATAGCCCCAGTCCTGCAAATATATAAGGTGAATGAGCACTTTCTTGTTCTCCATTTATAGGAAAGAAGTTATATTCAAATATAGCGGACAGTTCTAAAATTGTATTTGAGTAACTCTTATTTAATAACTTCCTATATTCATTATTTGCATATTCATTACTACCAAATACAGACGCGTAATTTAAATTTACTCTTAAAGATTGCTGTGGGTTTAAATTATATCTATAAATTACCCCCACTGCTAATGGTATGTCATTATCCCCTTCTAATATATTAGGGACAGGACTCACATAATCAGACTTACCTATATCTGATATAAGGTTTGCTCCCCCTAAGAAAACTCCCAATTCATGCTTTTGTGCAAATATGACACTACTACTAAGTGATAAAAAAAAGATTGCTATTATTTTTCTCATAAATTATGCGCTAAATTATTTATTACTTAACGACTTAATTTCATTAATGTTGTGTCAATTATTATTTTAGCCCACAAATATAAGAATTTATGATTGGTAGAAACATCTTTTTCATAAAAAATTAGTTTTTCCTTCTATAAATAACGTGCATTAACACTAAATAAATTAACCCGTTGTGCATTATGATATTTTTTAAGGGTAAACACCCCTATAATCCCCTCAAGGGGATAATTTTGGAAGTAATTTAGCCTTTGCTTGCGTTCCTCATTTCCCCCTTGAGGGGGACAAAGGGGGTGTTTTAATACAGAAAACAACATTTTAATTCTTTTTTTTAACAAAATGCACAACGGGTTAAATAAATTAGTATTTTATGAGTAATTCTTTGTTCTTTTCAATGAATTGTTTAATTCTAATTTGGCTGTAATATACGCTTTATCTATAAAATAAATATTTTTTAATCGGTAAAATACAATTATTTATCTGTATGTCCGTTATGTAATAATGATTTTTTAATCTTATTTTTGGTTTATTATGTGTATTTTGATAATAAGGCAATTATATAGTTATAAAGAAAAATAATATATCAAAAAACTGTCCTATGACGTAATACGGGCATCCAATATTTTTTAATATATAATCCACTCTCCGTACAAAAATCTAATAATTCATTTATTTCTTTTATTATCACAGAATTTAAAATTATACTTTGACTAATTGTTTTAAGTTCTTTACTAACACTCATTAAAAGCTCTAACCTGTAGATGAAGACCCTTTCAATATTTTTATTTTATTATATCACTTAAATAATAAGCAGGACTGTCTTTATTGTACACCCAATTTTTTTTATCTGAAATAATATTTTTAGCTTCATTATAAGTTAATAAATCAAAATAATCTTCCCATGCTTTTTTTTCCGGCCTATCTCTAAATATAAATAAACCATATTTTCCACTTTCCAATAAATCATCTACAATTTTATACAATATTTCAAAATCTTTATCCGAAATATTATAATTTTCTACATTGCCTGCAAACCCCTTAAAACCTTGTCCGTATACAATCTTCAAATAATATGGTATTAAGAATACAAAACATATTTCTCCTACTTCATCTATTTCCTCTATAATATAATTTTTCATATTAATTATTTTAAACTTGAATTTCCCTCTAAAGCGACTCTGTCCCATCCTTCTGCAGGTCTTTTTAAATAGTCTCCTTGCTTTACTTTCATAATATTACTATTTTTTTTTATTTTATCTGCATTTCCTTGTATTACATGCACTACATCAAATTCATTATTTGGATTATATGCTCTAAATCCAGGTTTACCTTTTATTGCTGGTTTTATATCCCATCCCTCTTTTATAAAAAATTCTTTTATAAGTTCTGGATTACCTCCTTCAAAAGAATTAGGGTTATCTAACGAAAATTTTGAAAACCTATCTATTCTTCTTGGAACTATTCCTTTAAATTCTCTTCTTGCAGATTTTACAGAATTTCCTATTACTGCACCTCCATCTATTCCTATTCCATACTCAAAAGCTAAGCTACCTACATCCAAAGCCTCTAATCTTCCTATTTCTGAACCTATTTGTGAAGCATTCTCTGCAACTGATGTTGACTGATATGGTATTCCAAAGAAACTAGCTCTATTATTCTGAACTGTAAATGTACCATTTCCATTAGAAACTACATTAATTGGTGGTTGGTTTTCAAATTTACTAACTATTTTACCTTCTCCATTCGCTAACATATATATACCTTTCATTCCATTCCAAAAATCTTGGAAAAAATTCTGCTTACCGTTCGGGTCAACAAAAATAACAGGGTTTTGATAAGTATAAGAATAGGTTGCCATATTCATTGGGTTATAAATCCCTCCGTTATGTTGCCCGTCTATATAATGCTCATGCTCAAAAATCGGATTATACCCACTCAATGGGTCTGTGCCAAGCCACAAACTCACTTTACTATCATAATACCTTGCACCGTAATAATACAACCCTGTTTCACTGTCGAGTTCCTTGCCGTTGAAAAGATTACGGCATCTTTGTGTTTAAACTATTTAGAAAAACTAAT